>DATJGU010000023.1:0-26749 GCA_035494615.1 Gemmatimonadaceae bacterium | reverse complement strand
CGTGCTGGCGATGCCCGGGCGGGGATGCTCGCTCTGACGAAGTGGAGCGGCCATCACGCCACCTCCTGCAGGATGCGGCCGTCGCGGAAGACGACGCGGCGCTCCGCCCATTGCGCGATGTCGGACTTGACCTTCGCCGAGGCGCCATCGCCCAGGGTCACCAGCACGATCACCGCGCCGACACCGATGACGACGCCGAGCATGGTGAGGAACGAGCGCAGGGCGTTGCGGCGGATCTCGCGCAGGGCCATGAGGAGCGTCTCGCCGAGCATGACGCTGCCACCCTGGTAGGCGTGGAGCGGCGCGTGAGGCCCGGCGTGCGCATCGGCGGGCCGCGGAACGGCGGTGGGACGCATCAGGACGTCTCCTGCGCGACGATGAGGCCGTCCTTGAACACGACGCGCCGCCGTGCCCACGCCGCGATGTCCGCCTCGTGGGTGACGAGCACGATGGTGAGGCCGCGTTCGCGGTTGAGGTTGGCGAGCAGCTCCATGATCTCTTCGCTGGTGTGGCTGTCGAGGTTGCCCGTGGGCTCGTCGGCGAGCAGCAACAGCGGCTCGGTGACGAGGGCGCGGGCGATGGCGACGCGCTGCTGCTGGCCGCCGGAGAGCATGCTCGGGTGGTGGTCGAGCCGTTCGCCGAGTCCGACGCGCGCGAGCGCGGCGGCGGCTCGCCCGCGCGCGTCACGAACCGAGGCGCCTCGGCGATAGAGGAGCGGCAGCTCGACGTTCTCGAGCGCGGAGGTGCGCGCGAGGAGGTTGAATCCCTGGAAGACGAAGCCGAGCTTCGCATTGCGCAGGTCGGCGAGCCGCGGCTTGCTCATCGTCTCGACGGCGACGCCGTCGAGCAGGTAGCGACCCGAGGTCGGCACGTCGAGGCAGCCGAGGATGTTGAGCATCGTCGACTTGCCGGAGCCGGACGTCCCCATGATCGCGACCATCTCGCCGGCGCCGACGGTGAGGTCGACACCGCGGAGCGCGTGGACGGCGGTGTCGCCCATGCTGTAGGTGCGGGTGATGTCGTGGAGCTCGAGGACGGGACGCATAGGGGCGGTGACTCGGTGACTTGGTGAGTTGGTGACTTTGTGATCTGGTCTGGCGTGCCGGGTCGGTTCGCGATCAGAACGGGCCGGGAGGACCGCGCCGGGCCGGTGCCGGTTGGAGCGGGTTCGTCGTCGCGCTGGCTGGTGCGGTGGCATCCGCGCCGGGCGCGGTCGCGGCGATGACGATGTTCTCGCCGGGCTTCAGGTCCTTCGAGGTGATCTCCGTGCGCTGGCCGTCGGAGATGCCGATCTTCACGGGATGCGCGGTGAGCGTGCCTTCGGCGTCGACGGTCCAGAGGAGCGCGAAGCTGCCGGGGCGCGTGCCCGTGGCGGCACGACGCGGGCGATTCGCGGCGCCGCCGAATCCGCCGGGGCCGCCGGGAGCGGCGCCCGCGTTCGGCGTGACGGCCGGTGTCGCGGCCACGGTCGCCGTGCTGTCGGCGGGTCGCGCCGGACGCACGGGGCGAATCGTCTTCACGCCTTCGGGCGGCGTGAAGCGGAGCGCGGTGGCGGGAACGGTGAGCACGTCGTGCGCGTTCGCGGTGACGAACTTGACGCTCGCCGTCATGCCGGGCAGCAGCTTGCCGTCGGGGTTCGGCACGGCGACGACCACGGTGTAGCTCACGACGTTGTTCAGGCTCGTCGAGTTGAGCCGCACCTGCTCGACGCTCCCCTCGAAGGTGCGATCCGGCAGCGACTGCACGGTGAACGTCGCCGTCTGCCCCGCGTCGATCTTGCCGATGTCGCTCTCGTCGACGGAGGCGAGGATCTGCATGCGCGAGAGATCCTCGGCGATGACGAACAGCTTCGGCGCGGAGAAGCTCGCGGCGACGGTCTGGCCGACGTCCATCGTGCGCTCCTGCACGACGCCGTCGATCGGCGAGTAGATGTTCGTGTAGGCGAGGTTCTGCTTCGCGCGCTGGAGGCTGATCTTCGCCGACGACAGGCTCGCTCTCGCCTGCGCGTAGTTGGACTGCGCGACGTTGAACTCGGCGTCGGTGGCGATCTGCTGGTCGTGGAGCTTCCTGCTGCGCTCGTACTCGAGCTGGGTCTGCGTGACGACGGCGTCGGCGCGCGCGAGGCCGGCCTGCGCGTCGGCCACCGCCTGCTCCTGCAGCACGGGATCGATGCGAGCGATGAGCTGGCCCTTCCTGACGTGATCGTTGAAGTCGACGTAGAGGGCGGCGATCTGGCCCGACACCTGGGTGCCGACCTCCACCGTCCGCACGGCGCCGAGGGTGCCGGTGGCCGACACGGTGGAGCGGACGTCGCCGCGCGTCAGGGCGGCGAGCCGGTAGCTCGGCGTGGTGCCGGCGTCGGCGCGATGACGTACCCAGAGGACGCCGGTGAGGGTGCTCAGCGCCAGCGCGGCGGCGACGATTCGCAAGCTGTTGGACATGGCTCGATCCGGGTGTGAGCGCGGGGAGAGTGACGGCGAGGCGCTCGTTCGCCTCGCGCACACCTCATCGTACGCGCGTCCTGGCCCGCGGAGCGGTGCCAAGTCACGAACGGCTCGTGCGTGTCACGAACGGTCGCGCGGGCGGCATGGCCGTCCCGCGGGGAATCAGCCCGAGACGCCGAGCCAGCGCTCGAGGACTTCGCGGCGCGAGCGGCTGACCTTCACGCGCGCGCCGTTCTTCAGCTGGACCTCGTAATCGCCCCCCGCGCCGCGGTGGAGCGTCTCGATCAGGTCGAGCCGGACGATCATCGACCGGTGCACGCGCATGAACCGGCTGGGGTCGAGCCGCTCCTCGAGGGTCTGCATCGCCTCGCGGATCAGGTAGCGGCGTTCGCCGACGTGCAGCTCGGCGTACGGTCCGCTCGCGACGATGTAGTCGATCTCGTCGACCGGCACCGATTTGACCTTCCCCCGCATCTCGACGGCGATGCGGGCGAGGTACGCCGCAGGGGCGCTGCCGGGCGTCGGCGCGTGCGCGGGTGCCGCGGCCGGGTCCTGCAGCACGGCGAGCAGCTTCTCGCGCAGCTCGCCGAGCCCTTCGAGCGCGAGCCGCTGTCGCGCGCGCGCGAAGGCCGCCTCGAAGCGCTCGTCGTCGAACGGCTTCACGAGGTAGTCGACGGCGGCGACGTCGAACGCCTGGACGGCGAACTGGTCGAACGCGGTGACGAAGATCGTGGCCGGCATCGCGTCGGGTCCGATCTCGCGCACGACTTCGATGCCGGTCTTGCCGGGCATCTGCACGTCGAGGAACACGATGTCGGGGCGCAACGCGCGGATGCGCTCGACGGCTTCGACGCCGTTGGCCGCGGTGCCGGCGAGCTCGGCGCCCTCGACGTGGGAGAGCAGATCCTCGATGCGCATGCGGGCGAGGGGCTCGTCGTCGACGACGAGCACGCGGACCGGGTCAGCCGGCACGCGTCGCTCCCGCCGCGAGCTCGGCGCGGTGCTCGCCGGTGACGGCGCGGGCTGCCGCCTCGGCCGCGTCGGCGACGCCGCGCACGTGATAGGGGAGGCGGATCTCGGCGACGACCTGCTCGCCGTCGCGCTCGAGGGTGAATCGTTGCGCGGCACCGTAGAGCTGCTGGAGCCGGGCGCGCGTGTTGCGGACGCCGACGCCGAGCCCCGAGGCCGCGGTGGCGAGCAGGTCGGGATCGCTCGGTGCGTCGTTCCGCACGCGGAGCACGAGCGAGTTGCCGTCGCGCGTGCCCTCGACGACGACCGCGCCGCCCTCCGTGCGCCGCTCGATGCCGTGCTTCACCGCGTTCTCGACGACCGGCTGGAGGATGAACGTCGGAACGAGCGCGTCGAGCACTGCGTCGTCGACGCGGATGTCGACCGTGAGACGGTCCTGGAAGCGCACGCGCACGATGTCGACGTAGAGGGCGAGGAGGGCGAGCTCGCGGTGCAGCGGCACCTCGGGGGCGTCGCCTCCCTCGAAGCTGTGGCGCAGCAGATCCCCGAGCCGGGCGATCATGCGGCGGACGCCGCGCGGGTCGCGCTCGACGAGCGAGGAGATCGCGTTGAGCGTGTTGAAGAGAAAGTGCGGATCGAGCTGGCGGCGGAGCGCGTCGAGACGCGCTTCGGCGAGCTGGCTCGTGAGCTGGACCGCCTGCACGCTGCGCGCGCGAAGGCGCAGCGAGTAGGCGCGCGCGACGCTCGTGGCGACGACGCCCAGCGAGATGACGAGGTTGATCAGAAAGCCGAACCAGAGCCGCGGCCCGACGAACGACGGGGCGCCGAAGGGTGCGTGCGGCCGGATGCGGACGCGCATCGGCGTGATCGTCGTGCGCAGGTCGCGCCCGATCCAGCCCATGAGCGCGGCCGCGGCGATGCCGGCGAGGAGGAGGCCGAGCGCGCCGACCCAGCGCCGGCGCGAGGCGTACGAGCCTTCGAGGTCGATGCGGCCGGCGAGGGCGAAGAAGAGGACGGTAAGCACCGACCAGCACAACGACTCGATCGCGGCGACCGTGGCGTACGCGGCGAAGGAGCCGGGTGGGCCGGAGTCCGGATCGAAGAACCGGTTCGCGAGCGACAGCAGCGCCCACGCCGTCCAGAAGGCGAGGATCGCGGCGAGCTCGCGTGCGCCGGGCGCGAGGCGAGCGACCCTCGGCTCGCGGCTCGGCTCCGCGCCTGCGAGCTCCTGCGTGACGTCCATGGCTCCGTGGCGCTGTGAGTGAGGCGAGGTGCGCATCGGCGCGCACACCGCCCGGCTTCAAGGTTGCGATCAGCGAGAGCGGGAATCAACGGTGGGCCGTGCCATTCGTGACAGCGAGGTGCAGTTGGAGACATCGAGCGCAGGATGGAGCAGGCGCGGGACCTCTGGGCGGACCGATGCCGCCGTCCGGCGGGGCGTGGGACCAGCCGACGCGCCGGTGGCGTCGATCCGGTTCGGCCTCTGCTGTCAGTTCCTCGACGCGCCGATCCGGTTCCGCGCGGCGACGCACCGGTACGTGTCGACGCTCGCGCCGGCGGAACGCCGCGGCTACCTCGCCGCGATCGCGCGCGACAACGCCGCGTCGCTCGGTGCGGCGATCGCGCGATGCGCGGAGCTCGGGATCGGCGCGTTCCGGATCACGAGCCAGATCCTGCCGCTCGCGACGCACCCCGAGAGCGGCTACGCGCTGGCCGACCTCGACGACGACGGCACGATCACCGACAGGTTCGCCGACGCCGGTGCCCGGGCGCGTGCGCTCGGCGTGCGACTCTCGTTCCATCCCGACCAGTTCGTGGTGCTGAACTCCGAGCGGGAGGCGGTCGTCGCCTCGTCGGTGGGCGAGATGGCGGCGCAGTGCACCGTGGCCGAGCTCGTGGGCGCCGACGTGCTCACGCTGCACGGCGGCAGTGGAGCGGGCGGCCTCGCCGCGGCGCTGGAGCGGCTCGAACGCGGTGTCGATCGGCTGCCGGCGGGTGCGCGCGCGCGGCTCGCGCTCGAGAACGACGACCGCACCTTCTCACCGGCGGCGCTGCTGCCGCTGTGCGAGCGGCTCGGCGTTCCGTTCGTGTACGACGTGCATCATCATCGATGCCTCCCCGACGTGCTCGACGTCGCGGAGACGACTCGGCGCGCCGCCGCGACGTGGGGCGAGCGCGAGCCCTACTTCCACGTGTCGTCGCCGCGTGCCGCGCCGGGCGAAGGCGACTGCCGGCCCCACGCCGACTACGTCGACCCCGCGGACCTGCCCGCGATGTGGCGGGCGATGCGCGTGACGGTGGACGTGGAAGCGAAGGCGAAGGAGCGCGCGGTGCTGGCGCTGCGCGGGGCGGTGGACTGCAACCGCGAGTAGGGGGTAGCGGGTATGTGGTAGCGGGAATGGCACACCGCTCACTGGGAGCCGTGGAGGGCGCTCTGCCTCACGCGCGCTGATCACCGCGTGCGAGAAGGGCGCAGCCTGACGGCGTGTCTTCCGCGGGCTTCGCGGCTCCGCGTGAGCTCCTCCGAACGAGCCGGCCGTACCGGGTACCTGTACTGAGTACTGAGTACTCAGTACCGAGTACGGCCGTGCCGTCCCGCTCGAGCCCCGTCCACGTCTCACAGTGAGCGGTATGCCATTCCCGCTACCAGCTACCCGCTACTCGCCGTTGCAGTCAGAACTCGATCTGCGCCCCCAGCTCGACGACCCGATTGGACGGCAGCCCGAAGAAGCGCGCCGCCGACTGTGCGTTGCGGGACATCACGATGAACAGTCGCTTGCGCCATCCGGCCATCGCCGACGAGCCGGTCGGGAGCAGACGCTCGCGCCCCAGATACCAGCTCGTCTCCATCGGCTTCGTGCGGATGCCCTCGCCGGCGCAGAGGGCGAGGAGCTCGGGGAGGTTGGGGGTCTCCATGAAGCCGGTGCGGACGAGCACGCGGTAGAACCCCTGGCCGAGCGGATTCACGGCCACGCGCTCCGCGTCATCGATGTACGGCACGTCGGTCGGCAGCACGGAGAGCAGCACGACCTGCTCGTGCAGCGCCTTGTTGTGCTTCAGGTGATGCAGCAGCACGACGGACGCGCCTTCCGCATCCGACGTGAGGAACACCGCCGTGCCGCCCACCCGCGGCGGCGGTCGCCGGCCGATCTCGCCGAGGAGGAGATCGATCGGGAGGCTGCCGCGGCGCATGATCGCCGCGAGCACCTCGCGCCCACGCTTCCAGGTGGTCATGAGCGTCAGCACGACGACGGCGATGAGCAGCGGGACCCACCCGCCCTGCATCAGCTTCAGCGCGTTGGCACCGAGGAAGGCGAAGTCGAAGACGAAGAAGAACAGGGCGAGCGCGAGGACGCGCCACAGCGGCCAGCCCCAGCGCGTGCGCGCGACGACGGCGAACAGGAAGGTGGTGATCGACATCGTGCCCGTGACGGCGATGCCGTACGCCGACCCGAGCGCGTCGGACGACTTGAAGCCGGCGACGATGAGCAGCGTGCCGATCATGAGCGCGGTGTTGATCTGCGGCACGTAGATCTGCCCGTGCTCACGCTCCGACGTGTGCACGATCGTCATCCGCGGCGAGAACCCGAGCTGCACGGCCTGCTGCGAGAGCGAGAAGACGCCGGAGATGAGCGCCTGCGAGGCGACGATCGCCGCGAGGGTCGCGATGAGTAGGAGCGGATAGAGCGCCCAGCGCGGCGCGAGCAGGTAGAAGGGGTTCGCCACGGCGCGCGGCTCGCGCAGCAGCAGCGCGCCCTGCCCGAAGTAGTTGAGCAGCAGCGCGGGCAGCACGAGCGTGAAGAAGGCGAGCCGGATCGGACGTCGGCCGAAGTGGCCCATGTCGGCGTACAGCGCTTCCGCGCCGGTGACGGCGAGAAAGACGGCCCCGAGGCTGACGAAGCCGACGAACCCATGCTCGACGAAGAAGCGCGCGGCATACAGGGGATTCATCGCCGCGAGGATGCGCGGCGCTCGCACGATCTCGGCGAGGCCGAGCAGGCCGATGACGAGGAACCAGATGAGCGTGATCGGCCCGAACGCGCGGCCGACCTTCGACGTCCCGTATCGCTGGACCATGAACAGCAGCAGGAGGATGCCGATCGCCGCGGGGACGACGACGTGCGAGAGCGCGGGCGCGACGATCTCGAGGCCCTCGATCGCGCCGAGCACGGAGATCGCGGGCGTGATGAAGCCGTCGCCGTACAGCAGCGCGGTGCCGAACACGCCGAGGATGACGAACGCCGCGCGGCGATGCCGGTCGTCGGCGCGATGCTGGCGGCGGAGCACGAGCGCGAGGAGCGCGAGCACGCCGCCCTCCCCCCGATTGTCGGCGCGCAGGATGAAGACGAGATACTTGAGCACGACGACGAGCATGATCGCCCAGAACACGAGCGAGAGGATGCCGTAGACGTTGCCGACCGACGGCGCGATCCCCCGGTCGTCGCTGAACGCTTCCTTGAGCGTGTAGAGCGGGCTCGTGCCGATGTCGCCGTAGACGACGCCGAGCGCGGTGAGCGTGAGCAGGGCGAGACGTCGTCCGGTCGCGTGCTCGGTGGCGGCGTGGAGCGGATCGGCGACGGGATCGGCCGCCGGCGGCGTCGGCTGCCCGGCACGGCGCCGCTCGGCGGGCGGCCGGCTCGGGGGAGGATCGCCGTCGTCGGACGGATGCACGGAGGCGGGTGCGTGGTGGGCGGACATCTGTCGCGGCGGCGCTCGGGATGCGAGGCGGATGCCCGTACGCTACCTCGGCCGTCGTGAAGACCGCACAAAGGCGGCCGTCGCGCTCACAAAGATTTCACAAAGATGCGGACGGGCTCGTGGCCGCTCCGAGCTGCGACTCGCGCGCCGCGGGAAGATGGAGCACGAAGGTGCTCCCCCCTCCCGCGCGCGGCGCGTAGCGCACCGTGCCGCCCTGCGCTTCGGCCATCCGTCGCGCGATCGACAACCCGAGTCCGGCGCTGCCGACGTCGGGGCGTCCCGGCCGGTAGAACGGCTCGAAGATCCGCTCCTCCTCGCCGGCGGGCACGCCGATGCCTCGATCGGAGATGGCGATGCACACTTCGTCGTCGCGGCGCTCCGCGCTGAGCTCGATCGCCGAGCCGGCGGGCGAGTACTTCGCCGCGTTCTCGAGCAGGTTCACGACGATGCGCACGGAATGCACGAGGTCGAACCGGCCGACGAGGAGCGGCTCGGTGGTATCGAGATGCACATGCACCTCGTGCTCGCGAACGAGGCCGGACACGCGCTGGAGCGCCGCGCCGACGAGGTCCTCCACCGCGTTCACCTCCGGCGTGACGGTGAACGCGCCCCCCTCCAGGCGCGACAGGTCGAGCAGGTCGGCGACGAAGCGATTGAGCCGGTCCGCTTCGTCCTCGATCGTCGCCGCTTCCTCGTGTCCCGCCTCGCGCAGATCGTGCGCGAGCGCCTTGATCGTCGTGAGCGGCGTGCGCAGGTCGTGCGAGACGGAAGCGAGCAGCGCGTTCTTCAGCTCGTCCGCCTCGCGCAGCGCGAGCGCGTGCTCCGCCTCGGCGACGAGCAGGAGCCGCTCGACGCCGAGCGCGGCGTAGTACGAGAGCGCGACGAGGAAACGGAGCTGCGCGACGTCGAGATCGAGCGCGCTCTCACCCGCGATGCGCAGCACGCCGACGGTGCGATCACGCACGCGCAACGGGAGGAGGAGCGCGCGCGCGCCGGCGACGTCGAGGCCGAGCAGCGCGCTCGTATACCCTTCCTCCGCGCCGACGCGCACCGCGCCGTCCATCCGCTCGAGCGCGGCGCGCCCGCTGCTCGCGACCCAGTCGACGAGTCCCGCGCCGCCCATCGAGAAGCGGAAGAGCGGGGCGCCGGCGCGTGCGTCGTCGGACCGCTCGCCGGCCGTCTCGACGCGCGCCGTTCCCGCCTGCGCGACGAGCGTCGTGCCGCCCGGCGGATCGCGCACGAACACTTCGCAGCGCCCGACGCGCAGCGTCGACCGCATCACCTCGGCGATCGCGAGCAGCGCGTCCTCGGCGCGCGGGGCGTTGAGCGCTTCGGCGCCGACGGCGGAGAGCCGGTCGACTTCGGCGGTGCGCTCGCGCGCTTCGGCGGCATCGGCGCGGGCGCGGGCGAGGAGTTGCGCCGCGACGATCCCCGTGACGAGGAAGGCGCCGAGGACGAGCCAGTCGAGCGGCTCGGCGACGGCGAGCGTGTGATAGGGGGGAACGAAGAAGAAGTTGAAGCAGACGAAGGCGACGACGGAGAGCGCGATCCCGATGCGATGGCCCGCGCGCGCGCCGGCGCCGAGCACGACGAGGAGATACGCCAGGGCGACGTGTGCCTTGTCGAGCCGCGCACGCACCGCGAGCATCGCCGTCGTCACGGCGGCGAGCGCGCCGAGCCAGGCGATCCAGGGGAGGAACGGCTCGCGCCGCGCGCGCTCGTCGCCGCCGTCGGGCGACCGGGGCGCGACCGGGCGCACGTCAGCGCTCCGTGTCGAGCCGGTAGCCGACGCCCGGCTCCGTGATGATGATCGCCGGACGCACGGGATCGCGTTCCAGCTTGCGGCGCACGCTCGCGACGTGCACGCGGAGGTTCTGCTGTGCGTCGCCGTGCGGACGGTCCCACACGCGCGCGTAGAGCTGTGCGTGGGTGAGCGTGCGGCCGGCGTTCGTGGCGAGCACGCGCAGGAGCTCCCACTCGATCGGCGTGAGGTGCACGGCGAGGCCGTCGCGCGTGACGGAACGCCGCGCGAGGTCGATCGCGACGCCGTGGCCGACGTCGAGCCGCGCATCGCCGGCGGGGGCAGCGGCGAGCGCGGCGCGGCGGAGGTGCGAGCGCACCCGCGCGCGGAGCTCGATCGTGCTGAACGGCTTGGTGACGTAGTCGTCGGCGCCGAGATCGAGGAGCTCCGCCTTCTCGCGGTCGGAGTGGCGGGCGGACAGGACGACGATCGGGACGGCGGACCAGCCGCGGATGTCGCGGCAGACGTCCGCGCCGGCCATGTCGGGCAGGCCGAGGTCGAGGACGATGAGGTCCGGCCGCTCGGCCGCGGCGAGATCGAGCCCCTCGCGCCCCGACGCCGCCTCGAGCACGCGCGCCTCTTCCGCCTCGAGCGCGTGCCGGACCACGCGCCGGATCTGCGGCTCGTCGTCGATCACCAGCATCGTGGGGGAGGGGGGCACACTCTAATAGTAGGGGAAAATGGGAGGAGCAACTACAACGGAGAGTAGGGAGTAGGGAGTAGCGGGTACCTGGTAGCGCGAGGGGCGATGACCTCGGGAAGCTCCTGCCTCCCGAGGCCGTTGCCGTCTTCGCGCTACCGAGTACTCGCTACCCCCTACTCCCTACTTGCGTTGCCGTTCGACAAGGAGCCCACCCGCCTCACGGAGCAGGGAATACTCGCCGCGCATACCCCGTCGGCATGTCGCCCCCCTCTTCCCCCGCATGCTCCTCCTCGCTCACCCCTACTTCCTGCGCGACGACGCGAAGCAGCTCGCGCGGATGCAGCCGTACCCGCCGCTGGCGACGCTGCTGTGCGCCGCGGTGCTGCGGGAGCAGGGTCATGACGTGACGCTGTTCGACGCGATGCTGGCCGACGGCATGGACGACTTCCGGGCCGCCCTCGCGGCGAGCCAGCCGGAGGTCGTCGCGATCGTCGAGGACAGCTTCAACTACGTCACGAAGATGTGCACGGTCCGGCTCCGCGAGGCGACGATCGAGATGATCGCCGCGGCGCGCGAGCGCGGATGCCGGGTGCTCGTCGGCGGATCGGACGCGACCGACCATCCGACGCGCTACCTCGACGCGGGGGCCGATGCCGTGCTGCTCGGCGAGCCGGAGGCGACGCTGGCCGAGGTGGCCGGGATCTGGCGGCGCGATCGTGGCGGCTCGCTGCTCGACGTCGCCGGGCTCGCGCTGCGCGACGCGCGCACCGAGGCGGTGCACGTGACCGCGCCGCGCGGCGGCGTGCGCGATCTCGACGCGCTGCCGCTCCCCGCCTGGGATCTGGTCGACGCGGAGGCGTACCGGCTCGCCTGGCGGCGCGCGCACGGCCGCCTCTCGTGGAACGTGGTGACCTCGCGTGGGTGTCCGTACGGCTGCAACTGGTGCGCGAAGCCGGTGTTCGGGCGCCGGTACGCGCAGCGCTCGCCCGCGTCGGTCGCGGAGGAGCTGCGCCGCCTCGCGGCGGAGGTCGCGCCGGATCACGTCTGGTTCGCCGACGACATCTTCGGGCTCACCCGGCGCTGGATCGAGCAGTTCGCCGTGGAAGTTCGCGCGCGCGAGGTGCGGATCCCGTTCATGATCCAGTGCCGGGCCGATCTCGTCTCCGACGACGTCGCACGCGCCCTCACCGCCGCCGGCTGCGAGGAAGTGTGGATGGGCGTGGAGTCCGGCTCCCAGCGCATCCTCGACGCGATGGAGAAGGGAACCACCGTGAACGAGGTACGGACGGCGACGCGCGCGCTCCGGGCCAACGGCATCCGCGCGTGCTGGTTCCTCCAGCTCGGCTATCCGTCGGAGCAGTGGGACGACGTGCTGGCGACGCGCGATCTCGTGCGCGGCGAGCGGCCCGACGACGTCGGCGTCTCGGTCGCGTATCCGCTCCCCGGGACGAAGTTCCACGCCGTGGTGCAGGCGGAGCTCGGCGCGCGGACCAACTGGATGGAGTCGGGCGAGCTCGCGATGCTCTTTCGCGGCACGTACACGACGGCGTTCTACCGCCGGCTGCGCGACGCGCTGCACGCCGAAGCGCGCGACGGCGCCGACGAGGATCGCTGGTTCGCGCTCGCCGAGGACGCGGACGCGCACCGCACGTCGCGCATCGAGAGCGTGGCCGAGCTGGGCGATTGACGTGACGCAGCCGGCGATGCTCCCTCCTGCCGTCGAGGCGTTCGACGCGGTCGCGGCACGGTTCGACGCGCGGTTCGGCGAATGGCGCAGCGTGGCGGCGCAGCGCCGCGCCGTGCGCGCCGAGCTGGCGCGGGCGTTCCCGCGCGGCGCACGCCTGCTGGAAATCGGGGGCGGCACGGGGCTCGACGCACGCTGGCTCGCCGCACGCGGCCGCGAGGTGCAGCTCACCGATCCCGCGCCCTCCATGGTCCGACTCGCGTGCACGACGCTCCGCTCGCAGCGCGGCCCGGAGCCGCGCGTCCTCGGTGCCGAAGAATTGGCGCGCTGGGCCACGGAGCGCGAGTCGGCGGGCGAGCCGCGCTTCGACGGCGCCTTCTCGAACTTCGCCGCGCTGAACTGCGTCGACGAGCCCGCGCGATTCGCGCGTGGCCTCGCGGCGCTGGTGCGCGAGGGGGCGCCCGCGCTGCTCGTCCTCTTCGGCACGCTGTGCCCGGGCGAGCTCGTGGTGCAGCTCGCGCTCGGCGACGCGCGCAGCGCGCTCCGGCGGCGCGCCCGCGGCGCTGTACCGGCACGCCTCGGCGGTCGCGACTTCACCGTGCGGTATCACACGGCGCGCGATCTCGTCCGCGCGATGGCGCCGTGGTTCCGGCTCCGGCGGCGCATGGGGGTCGGCGTACTCGTGCCGCCGAGCGCCGCCGAGCCGTGGATCTCGCGGCATCCCGCGCTCGTGCGCACGCTCGAGCGCGCCGACCGCGTGCTCGCACGCCCGCTCGCGCCGCTCGGCGACCACGTGCTCTACTGGTTCGAGCGCACGAGCGCGCCGGCGCCCGCGTCACCATGATGAGGGCGGATCCGGTGGGTGATGGGTGGGGAGCTCACGACCTCGGAACGCTGCTGCCTTCCGGGCGTGTTCGCCTTCACCCATCACCCGCCACCGGCGCTCGGTCGCACGCGGCGGACAGGGCATCACGCGGGGAGCGCCGAGAGGAGCCGACGCCGCGATGAGCGCCCACGCCGACGAGATCCGGCGTCGCTTCCGGACGGAGTACGCCGCGCACCGCGCGAGCGAAGGGCGCGGTCGCTCGGTCGTGGACGCGCGAACGCTGCCCTACGTGACGGATGGTCCGCTCGCGCGGCAGTGGACGGTGCGCGCACGGAGCTGGGAAGCGTTCGAGGCGCGCGTGCTGCGGCCGGCGCGGGCGCGAGCCGATGCGCGTGCCGCCGGCCCGCTCCGGCTGCTCGACCTCGGCGCCGGCAACGGCTGGCTGGCGCACCGTGCCGCGTGCGCCGGCGCCGAGTCGCTCGCGCTCGATCTGCGGTGCGACGCGGTCGACGGGCTCGGCGCCGCGCCCGACGATTCGCCGATCGCGCGCGTGACCGGCTCGTTCGAAGCGCTTCCACTCCGCGACGCGTCGTTCGACGTCGTCGTGTTCAACGCGTCGCTGCACTACGCCGAGCAGCTCGGCCGCGCGCTGGCCGAGGCGCGGCGCGTCGCGCGTCGCGGCGCGCGCATCGTCGTCCTCGACTCGCCGTTCTACCCGACGGCCGAGGCGGGCGAGGAGATGATGCGCGCGAAGCGCCTCGACGCCGTGCGCCGGTTCGGCGCGCGGGCCGATGCGCTGCTCGCGATCGCATTCGTCGAGTACCTCACGCGCGCGCGGCTCGTCGAGGCGTCGCGCGGGCTCGGCCTCGGACCGTGGCGGCGGCATCGGGTGTGGTACCCCCTCTGGTACGAGCTGCGGGGCGTGCGCGCGCTGCTGCGCGGCGAGCGTGTGCCGTCGCGATTCGACCTCTGGGAGGCGACCGCCGCGTGATCCTGCTCGTGAATCCGCGCGCGACGCGGCCGAAGAACCGGCGCTTTCCACTCTCGGTGATGGCGATCGGCGCCGCGCTGCCCGACGACGTGTCGTGGGAGATCGTCGACGGCAATCGTCCCGCGGCCGATCCGCTCGCCGCGATCGTCGAGCGTGTCGAGCGCGCCCGCGGTGGGGCCGACCCGGTTCGCGTCGTGGCCTTCACCGTGATGCCGGGCCCGCAGCTCGTGAGCGCGGTACCGCTCGCGCGCGCGCTGAAGGCGCGCTGTCCCGAGGTGCAGATCGTGTGGGGCGGCAACTTTCCGAGCCTCTACCCAGCGCCCGTGCTGAACGCGCCGTACGTCGACTGGGTGGTGCGCGGCCAGGGAGAGCACACCTTCCGCGAGCTGCTCGACGTGCTCGACGGCGGTCGCGATCCGCACGACGTCGCCGGCCTCGCGTTCCGCGAGCGCGACGGCTCGCACCACGTCGGAGCGGAGCGGTCGTGGGTGGGACCCGACGAGCTTCCCGCGCCGCCGTATCACCGGATCGACGTCGCCGAGTATCTGCATCCGACCTTCCTCGGCCGTCGCTCCGGCGTGTACCAGGCGTCCATCGGGTGCCCGCATGGCTGCCGCTTCTGCGGCGTGATCTCCGTGTTCGGACGCAGGGAGCGGCTCGGTGCACCGGCTCGCACGGCGGCGCATCTGCGCTTCCTCGCGCGCGAGCACGGAATGGACTCCGTGCACTTCTACGACAACAACTTCTTCGTGAACGAGCCGCAGGCGCGCGAGCTCGCCGAGCATCTCGCACCGCTCGGGCTGCGCTGGTGGTGCGAGGCGCGCGTCGACACGCTCACGCGGCTCTCCGACGACACGTGGCGCCTGCTCGCTCGCGCCGGCCTCACGATGGTGTTCTGCGGCGCCGAGTCGGGCTCCGATGCCGTGCTTCGTCGCATGGACAAGGGGACGACGACCGCGCAGATCCTCGAGGTCGCGGCGCGCTCGCGGGAACATGGGATCGTTCCCGAGCTGTCGTTCGTGTTCGGCGACCCGCACGACCCGGAGGGCGAGATCGAGAACACCCTCGCCTTCGTGCGCCGGCTCAAGCGGGTGAACCCGGCGATGGAGCTGATCAGCTACTTCTACACGCCGACGCCGCAGCGCCGCGCGACCTACGGCGACGTCGATGCCCTCGCCGGCACACCGGCGTCGCTCGAGGAGTGGACCGAGCCGGAGTGGGTGGACTGGATGACGCACGAGAACCCGCGCGTGCCGTGGATGGACGGCCGCCTCCGCGCGCGCGTGCAGGATTTCGAGCTCGTGCTGCGCAGCCGCTTTCCGTCCGTGCACGACCATCGCACGCGAGCGTGGGGGAAGGCGCTCGGCCGCGTGCTCGCGCGGCGCCGTTGGGAGCGCGGCGACTTCGAGGCGCCGCGCGCGCTGCGCGCCATCCGCCGGCTCGCCCAGCGCGCACCGGACGACGCGCAGGCGTACGGCCATCTGCGCGCTCCCTCGGCGGCCGCACGGTGAGCACGCTCCCGCCGCGCGACGCGTATGCGCTCTGGGCGCCCACGTACGCCGCGGAGACGGCGGTGAGCGCGCTCGAGCGCTCGGCCGTGAACACGCTCGGCGTGCCGGTCGCCGGCATGCGGCTCCTCGACGTCGGCTGTGGCATCGGCCGACGCCTCGAGGAAGCGCTGCTCGCCGGCGCGATGGTCGCCGTGGGGGTGGACCTCGTGCCGCGCATGCTGGCGGAGGCATCGCGCGCCGGACTGTTCGCCGCCGCGGACGCGCGCTCGCTCCCCGTGCCCGATGCCACCTTCGACGTCGTATGGTGCCGGCTCGTGCTCGGCCACGTCGCCGAGCTCGAGACGGCGTACGCCGAGCTCGCCCGCGTCTGCGCGTCCGGGGGGCGGGTGATCGTCACCGACTTTCACCCCGCCGCCGCCGCGGCGGGACATCGCCGTACCTTCCGCGACGAGCGCGGCGCGCTGCACGAGATCGAGCACCACGTGCACTCGCGGCTGGCGCACCGCATCGCGGCCGAGCGCGCCGGCCTCGTCATCCTGGAACAGCGCGACGCCGTGATCGACGAATCCGTGCGCCCGTACTACATGGGCGCCGGACGCACCGAGGCGTACGAGCGGCAGCGTGGTCTCCCGCTCGTGCTCGCGCTCGTGCTCGCCCGCGAGCGGTGACGCCCGGGCTGCGACTCCTGCTCGAGACGGCGCACGATGCGGTCGGCGTCGCCGACGGGCGGATCGTCGCACCCACCGGGTCGTTCGACGTCGTGCTTCGCATCCCCGACGGCACGCTCCATCCGGGGCTGATCAACGCGCACGACCATCTGCATCGCAATCATTACGGACGGCTCGGCACGCCACCCTACGCGAACGCGTACGAGTGGGGCCGCGACATCCACCGCACGCACGCCGACGCGATCGTCCGGGGTCGCGCGATGCCTCGGCGCGAAGCGCTGCTCCGCGGCGCGTGGAAGAATCTCCGGGCGGGCGTCACCACCGTGGTGCACCACGACGCCCCGGAGGCCGACGTCGAGGCCGGCTTCCCGATCCGCGTCGCGCGCGTCGCGTCGGCGCACTCGCTCGGCTTCAGCGCCGAGCTTCCCTCCGTGGCGACCGGCGAGCCGTTCGCGATCCATCTCGCGGAAGGGATCGACGAGGCGTCCGCCGCCGAGGTGCAGGCGCTCGCCGCGCGCGGGCTCGTCACGCACGATCTGCTCGCCGTGCACGCCGTCGGCGTCGACGACGCCGGCATCGCGGCGCTGCGCGCTGCCCGAGCGGCGATCGTCTGGTGCCCGAGCTCGAACCACTTCCTGTTCGGCCGCACCGCGCCGGCCGCGCTGCTCGCGCCGGGAGTCGACGTGATGCTCGGGAGCGACTCGCTGCTCACCGCCGACGGCACGCTGCTCGACGAGCTGCGACTGGCGCGGTCGCTGCGCCTCGTGAGCGACGAGCGGTTGCGCGACGCGGTCGGCGCCGTCGCGGCGCGCCGGATCGGGGTCGAGCCGCCGTCGCTCGCCCTCGGTGCGAGGGCGGACGTCGTCGTGCTGCGCGCTCCGCTCCTCGAAGCGATGGAGCGCGACGTGGCCGCCGTCGTCGCGGGCGGCGTGCTGCGCGTGCTCGACCCCGCGCTCGCCGGCGCACTCGGCACGAGCGCCGCGCTCGGGCGGATCGAGGGGCGCGATGGCGTCGCGCGATGGATCGGCGATCAGGAGCCGCCGTTCGACGACCGCGCGCGGCCGCGGAGCACGCGCGCGGTCATGGCGAGCAGGCGAGCGGCACGATGTCCGTAGGTGCGGAGCCGCGTGCCGGCCGGTGCACCCTCGAGCGGCACGAGCATGAGCCAGAGCCGGCGAAGGGTGCCGCGGATGCCGGACGTCCAGAGCAGCCGCTCGCCGAGCGAGAAGGGCTGATCGAGGATCGGCGCGGTCGGCGTGAAGTGCGCAGTCACGGCGCGAATGCGCGGCGACGTCGTGTCGCGCACGCGGGAGAGGAGTCGTTCGTCCACCGTGCCCGGCGCGAGACGCTCGACCAGCGTCAACGACGGGAACGCGAATCGCAGCGTGTCGCGCCGCGCGAGGTGCTCCTCGACGCCGCTCCAGTCGAGCGTGCCGCGCGCGCGCGCGGTGCGTATCACCAGCACGAGCTCGACGAGACGCAGGAGCCGGCTCGAGTACAGCTCGGTCGAGCCGTGGGTCGCGAGCGTGGCCACCAGCTCGGCCGGATCCGCGACGCGCAGCGTCGTGCCGCCGATGGTGAGCCAGTCGCCGAGCCGGGCCGTTTGCGGAACGTCGGTGTTCGCGACGACGGCGGCGAAGTTCAGGCCGTCGTGCGGCTCGACGTGCCACTGGCTGCGCGCGTGCCAGAGCTCGTGCGACCAGGCGCCGCCGTCCGCGCGCGGCGGCAGCCACTGGTGCGCGTGCCCGCGCAGCACGCGCTCGCCGGGCGTGAACCCGAGCTCGCGGAGGATCGGCTCGACGCGCGGCAGGGCGCCCGGCGCGACCACGACGTCGACATCGGTCATCGGCCGCACGCCGGGCTCGGGGAAATATGCGTGCGCCGTGTGGAACCCCTTGATCACGCCCGGCGCGAATCCATCGCGCTCGAGGCGCGCGAGCAGGGGCATGACGCCGCTGCGCATCCGCGCGATGCGCGCACGTCCATGCGCGAGATGACGCGCCAGGACGCGTCCCGCGCGCTCGTCGGCGCCGACGAGGCCGCGCTCCACCCACGCGCCGAGGAGCGGGCCCACGCCGGTGAGGAGACCCGCGACGCCGAGCGCGCGCGTTCGCCGCTCGGCGTCGCCCTCGAGATGCGAGAGATCGATCGACGCACGCTCGCCGCGCAGCACGACGGCGACGCACGCGCCGATGACGTCGGCCGCCGACTGGAGCAGGGTCGCGTCGAGGCCGGGCCAGAGGTCGCTCGCGCGGCGCGACGAGCTCCACGCGCGCTCGCGGCGCCGGAGCTCGTCGAACGGTGCATCGGGCGGCTCGTCGAGCGGAGAGAGATCCGTCATCCGGTGACAACGCTACAGACCGCACAGACGGGCGACCAGACGAGCCCGTGAGCGCGATGCGACATGCGTTGACGCTGCCCGTACTCGGGTTGCCGACGACGTTCGAGTCGAACGACGCGGAAGTCATCGCCGCGGCCGAGGAGTCGTTCGGGATGTGGCGCGCGCTCGCCCGCGATCGCCGCGAGGGCGAGGCTCGGGCGCTGCACGTGCGCATCAGCGTCGTGCCTGGCGACGAGGGCGGGCTTCGGGGCGGCGAGCACGCCCCCGTGCGCTACAGCTGTCCCGACGAGACACGAGTCGTCGTGCAGACGCCGGGCAGTCTCGCGGTGAGCGACCCGTCGAAGCACGAGGTGGTGGCACGTGTGACGCCGGCGCTCGTCGCGGATCGGGCGCATTTCCGGGCCGAGGTGCTCGAGGCCGTCACCCTCGCCCTGCTCTCGCACTTCGACCGGCACCCGGTGCACGCGGCGGCCGTCGCCCGCGACGGCCGCGCGCTCGTGCTCGCCGCGCCGAGCGGGACCGGGAAGAGCACGCTCGCGCACGCCTGTCACCGCGACGGCCTCGCGCTCATGTCGGAGGATCAGATACGCGTGCAGCTCTCGCCGCGGGTGCGCATCTGGGGCTGGCCGCTGCGCGTGCGGTTGCGCGAGACGGGCACCCGCGAGGGAGCGAAGCGCACGATCGACGTGCGAGCGGGTATCGGCGCGGCGCGGCTCGTCGCCAACGAGTACGCCGTCTGCGTCCTTGCGCGCGAGGGCGGCGCCGCGGGGCTGACGCCGCTCGATGCGGCCACGCTCTCGCGCCTGCTCGACGCCCAGCTCGCGCCCGGCTTCGATCGGTTTCCCGAGCGCTGGCCCGCGGTGCGCGACGCGCTCGCCGCGGGTGGCGGATGGCGGCTGGCGCTGTCGAGCGACGTACGCGACGCGGTGGCGCTGGTGCGCGAGCTGCTCGGCTAGCCGCCGGCTCGCCGCCGGCTCGCTGCCGGCGCCGCGGGCTCCTTCGGGCGCACGGCCCCGTCTGGCTCGTTTCTTCCAGACCTGTCGCGCACGGTGGTGGACACCACCGTCGAACGCGAACGTCCATCGACCTGGGATGCGCAACGATTCGGACAAGGGCGGCGAGGAGAGCGGCCGCGAGCCTGCGCGGAAACCGGATCTCGGTCTCGTGAGCGGGAGTGCCGATCCGCACGCCGGCGAGTCGGCGCTCGCGCGCGAGTTCGCGCAGCGTGCGCTCGCACCGATCATCGCCGACCTGCGCGCCCGCTCCGGCCGGCTCGATCCCGCGCGCGTCGCCGCGGCCGTCGGGATGACGGTGCCTCAGCTCGCGGAGTGTCTCGAGCTGCCCGAGGACGCGCTGCGCAGCGCGCCGCCGTCACCGGAGCTCGAGACGATGCTCGAGCCGTTCGCGATGGTGATCGGCATCGTGCGCGACGTGTTCGGGGGCGACGACAAGCGCGTGCGCGCGTGGCTGCGAACGCCGCGCCCCGAGCTCGACGGGGCGGCGCCGCTGGAGACGATGTGCGTACCATCGGGGATCCAGCGCGTCATCACCTTCGTGCTCGGCGCGTGGTTGGGGAACGCCGACTAGCTCACTCCGTCGCGAGCAGGCGAGCCGGCCGCGCGGCGCGGCGCGACTGGTGGGTCACCCCGCGGCCACCGAGGCGCGCGCGACCGCGGGCGCACGCCGCAGCGGTTGGACGCGCGCGTACGTGATGGTGCGCCAGAGCCATTCGAATGGGCCGAAGCGATAGCGCGCGAGCCACCAGCGGCTCAGGAGGATCTGCGCCGCGAAGAACGTGGGCATCGCGAGCACGTAGACGTACGGCCGCACGCGGAGGCCGAGCCCGTAGTGCGATCCGAGCACGTCGAAGAACGCCGCCTGCACCAGATAGTTCGTCAACGCCATCCGTCCCGCGAGGCCGACGCCGCGCAGTCGTCCCACCCATGCCGGCCGGTAGGCGAGCAGCAGCACCACGGCGCCGACGTAGGTGAGACAGAGCCATTGGTCCTGCACGAGCCCGAGGCCGTATCTGAGCGGCCAATCGGCGGGTTCGAACGGCACGGCCGGAAGTGCGCGCAGCACCGTCCACGAGAGCGCCCACGACGCGGCGCCGACGATCATCCAGCCACGGATCAGGCGCACGTGCCGGAGCGGCTCGTCGAACACGCGATGCCGCAGCGCGAGCGCGCCGATCACGAACAGCGTGAGATTCGAGTCGGGAGCGAAGTCGCGCCAGCGATGCGGCAGGCCGGCCACGAACAATGCCCAGCGTGCGGAGAGGAGCGCGCCGTACGTGCCACGTTGCGCGGCGTCCGCCACCGCGTCGATCAGCGCGCGGTCGCCGGCCGCGGGCATCGAGGCGGCGGTCTTCCATGCATACAGCGCGGTGAGCTCGGCGATCACCGGCCAGGCGCACGCGGCGAGTCCCGCCAGGACGAGCAGCGCGCGCGTGGACCACCCGCGCACGAGGAAGAGCACGAGCCCCCAGCAGGCGTACTCGAGCAGGATGCGAAAGCCGAAGCCGACCTGCACCACGATGCCGATCAACGCGAGGCCGCCGAGCCGCCGCAGATAGATCGGAGTGACGTCCGCGCCGCGCGCGTCGAGCCGCCTGAGGAGCACCGCGAAGCCGACGCCGAAGAGAAAGGCGAAGGTGCCCCACGCCTTCTGCTCGACGAAGATCCAGATCCCCCACCCGATCAGATCTTCCGTCCCGCCCACCGGGCGTTCCACCCGCTGGTGGAAGTGCACGAGGATCATCCCGGCGAGTGCGAGCCCGCGCAGGATGTCGAGCGCATGGAGGCGCGCGTCCGAATCGACGGGAGCGGGGCCTCCCGGCGAAGCCTGAATCGGCGAGGCCGACGGTGCAGTCATGAGCCGAGCGACTCCTTCGCCCTGCGCGAGGGGCAGTCGACCGCAGCAGTGGGGAGGGCGAAGTTACGGCGGCCCGGACGCCCCGGAAAGAGCGGTGCCGCCGCGCCTCGTCGCGCCATCCGGATGACGGCGCTAATCGCTCTGCGCCGGCAGGGGCGCGAGGACGTCGCCCGCGCCGCGACCGGCGCTCATATTGTTGCCGTCTGCAACCGGGACCGACCATGTCCGATCTTTCTCGCCGCGACCTGCTGAAGGCGGCCGCGCTCGCCTCGGCGGGCCTCGCGCTGCCGGGCCCCTTCTCGAACGCGATCGCCGAGCACGTCTCGGCGGTGTCGCATCCGGATCTGGCGCCGCCTGCGCCGCCGAACAGGAAGTCGATGCGCGCCGTCCCGTTCGAGAAGCACGACGTCGTGCGCGTCGGGATGGTCGGCACCGGGCTCCGCGGCCGCTCGGTGCTGCGCGAGCTGCTCGGCGTCGACGGCGTGCGCATCGTCGCGCTGTGCGATCTCGTCCCCGACCATGCCCAGCTCGCCGCGAAGATGGTGACCGACGCGGGCCGGCCCCTGCCCGCGCTCCACACCGGCACCGACCACGCGTTCGAGCAGCTCGTCGCGCGCGACGACCTCGATCTCGTCTACACGGCCACGCCCTGGGAATGGCACGTGCCCGTGCTCCTCGCCGCGCTCGCGCACGGCAAGCACGCCGCCGCGGAGTGTCCGGTCGGCACGACGCTCAAGGACCTCTGGGCGCTCGTCGACGCGAGCGAGCGCTCGCGTCGCCACTGCCTCCAGCTGGAGAACTGCAACTACGGCTACACCGAGATGCTCGTGAACCGCATGGTGCACGAGGGGGCGTTCGGCGACGTGCTCCACGCCGAGGCGGCCTACCTGCACGACCTCCGCGAGATCCTCTTCGAGACGAAGGACGAGGGGCTGTGGCGGCGCGCCTGGCACACACGCGTGAACGGCAACCTCTATCCCACCCACGGGCTCGGCCCCGTGAGCTGGTACCTCGACGTCCACGCCGGCGACCGGTTCGACTATCTCGTGAGCGTGTCGTCCCCCGAGCGCGGGCTCTCGCTCTATCGCGACGCGAAGCTCGACAAGTCCGACCCGCGCTGGCGCGAGCACTACGTGTGCGGCGACCTCAATACGTCGATCATCCGCACGGTGAACGGCCGCACCGTGATGATGCAGCACGACGTCTCCAACCCGCGCCCGTATTCGCGCCACAACCGCGTGATGGGGACGAAGGGGACGTTCGAGGACTATCCACCGCGCATCTACCTCGAAGGGCAGGAGGGCGGCGAGCAGTTCCAGCCCCTCTCCGACGACCTCAAGAAGACGTTCGAGCATCCGCTCTGGACCCAGCTCGGCGCGAAGGCGCAGAGCGGCGGTCACGGCGGCATGGACTACGTCATGGCGTGGCGGCTCATCCAGTGCATGCGCGAGGGGCTCGCCCCCGACTACGACGTGTACGACTCGGCCGCGTGGAGCGCCCCCTTCCCGCTCACGGAGATGTCCGTCGCGAAGGGGAGCGCGCCGATGAAGTTCCCCGACTTCACGCGCGGCGACTGGAAGACGCCACGCGCATGAGCTCTCCCTTCCATTTCGCGACGATCGACTGGGTCATCATCGCGCTGAGCATCGGGATCAGCTTCCTCCCCGCGCTGTTCTTCTGGCGCCGCGCGAGCGAGAACACGAGCGAGTTCTTCACGTCGGGTCGCGCCGCGCCCTGGTGGCTCATCGGCATCTCGATGGTCGCCACCACCTTCAGCACCGACACGCCCAACCTCGTCACGAACTTCGTGCGCGAGCGCGGCGTGTCGGAGAACTGGCTCTGGTGGAGCTTCCTGCTCACCGGGATGGCCACGGTGTTCTTCTACGCGCGGCTCTGGCGCCGCTCGGGGGTGCTCACCGATCTCGAGTTCTACGAGCTCCGCTACTCGGGGAAGGCGGCGCAGGTGCTGCGCGGATTCCGCGCGGTCTACCTCGGCTTCTTCTTCAACCTCGTCATCATGGCGACGGTGAACCTCGCCGCCGTGAAGATCGCCAACATCGTGCTCGGCTGGCCGCCGGGCCGTACGCTGCTCGTCTGCGCCGTGATGACGACCTTCTTCGCCTCGGTGAGCGGGCTGTGGGGCGTGCTCGTCACCGATTCGATCCAGTTCGGCATCACGATGACGGGCACCTTCGCCGTCGCCTACTACGCGGTCAAGCAGCCGGCGGTGGGCGGGCTCTCGGGCCTCTTCGAGAAGGTGCCGCTGCGCACGATCGCCCTCCTTCCCGACTTCGGGAACTGGAGCGTCGCACTCGCCGTGTTCATCCTCCCGCTCACGATCCAGTGGTGGTCGGTCTGGTATCCGGGTGCGGAGCCCGGCGGCGGGAGCTACATCGCGCAGCGCATGCTCGCGTCCAAGACGGAGAAGGACGCCGTCGTCGGCACGCTGCTGTTCAACGTCATGCACTACGCGCTCCGGCCCTGGCCGTGGATCATCGTCGCGCTCGCGTCGTTGATCATCTACCCGCAGCTCTCGGACGTCGCCGCCACCTTCCCGCAGCTCGACAAGGCGCTTCTCGGCAACGACATCGCGTATCCGGCGATGATGCGCTTCCTCCCCGCCGGCTTCCTCGGGCTCGTCGTCGCCGGCACGCTCGCCGCCTACCGCTCGACGATCGAGACGCACCTCAACTGGGGGACGAGCTATCTCGTCCACGACTTCTACCGCCGCTTCCTGCGGCCCGGCCTCACCGAGAAGCAGTACGTCTTCGCCGGCCGAGTCGTCACGGCGGGGCTCATGGTCTGCGCGGCGTTCATGACCTTCGCGCTCGCCACGGCGAAGGAGGCGTTCGAGCTGATCCTCTCGATCGGCGCGGGCACCGGGCTCCTCTACCTGCTGCGCTGGTTCTGGTGGCGGGTGAGCGCGTGGAGCGAGATCGCCGCGATGGTGAGCTCCTTCCTCGTCGCGCTTGGCTTCTTCATCGCGCGCAAGAACGGGCTCGACATGCCGGCGGAGCTCTCGCTGCTCGCGACCGTCGGCGTGACCACGGTCGTGTGGGTCGCGACGACGTTCCTCGCGCCGGCGACCGACGACGCCACGCTCGACCGCTTCTACGCGCTCGTCCGCCCCGCCGGTCCCGGATGGCGCCACGTCGCGGCGCGTGCCGGCGTCGATCCGTCGCCCGACTCGCTCGCCCAGGGCCTCCTCGGCTGGGTGCTCGGCTGCATGTTCGTCTACTCCGCGCTCTTCGGCACGGGGAGCCTGCTCTACGGGCGCATGGCGCACTTCGCCGCGTGGCTCGTCGTGTTCATCGGAAGCGGCATCGGCATGGCGAAGGTGCTGCGCGGCTTCTGGGCGACGTCGCGGGCGTCGTGAGCGCGCGCACGCCGGTGCGCACCACGCAGGCGGTGGTGCTCGCGCGCGGCCTCGGTACCCGGATGCGCCGCGAGACCGACGCCGGCGCCGAGACGCTCACCGCCGAGCAGCGCGCCGCCGCGGCGCAAGGTGCCAAGGGGATGATGCCGCTCGGCGCGCGGCCGTTTCTCGACTACGTGCTCTCCGCCCTCGCCGATGCGGGGATCGCCGACGTCACGCTCGTCGTCGCGCCGGAGCACGACCACGTGCGCGACTACTTCACGCGGATCGCGGTGCCCGAACGCGTCCGCGTCCACTTCGCCGTGCAGGCCGAGCCGCGCGGAACTGCCGACGCGGTGCTCGCGGTGCGCGGGGTCATCGACGACGCGCCCTTTCTCACGCTCAATTCCGACAACTACTACCCCGTCGAGGCATTCCGCGCGCTCGCCGCGCTCGGCGCGCCCGGGCTCGTCGCGTTCGAGGAGCATGCCCTCGTGCGCGACGGCGGGATCGAGCGCGAGCGCGTGCTCAAGTATGCGCTGCTCGACGTCGACGACGACGGATGGCTCCGCGCGGTCCGCGAGAAGCCGGCGGCGCACGATCCGCTCGCGCTCCGCGCCGAACGCTGGATCTCGATGAACCTGTGGTCGTTCACGCCGCGCATCTTCGAGGCGTGCGAGCGCACGTCGCCGTCCGAGCGGGGCGAGCTCGAGATCCAGAGCGCCGTCATGATCGCGATCCACCAGCTCGGCGAGCGGTTCCGCGTGCTGCCGATGCGCGCCGGCGTGCTCGATCTCTCGAGCCGCGGCGACGTGGCGCTCGTCGCCGCGCGTCTCGCCGGCGTCGTGCCGCGGCCGTGAGCGGCAACGCCGCCGTGCGGCGTTACGTCGTGCCCGGCCGCGTCGAGCTCGTGGGGAAGCACGTCGACTACGCCGGCGGACGCTCGCTCACCTGCGCCGTCGACCGCGCGATCACCGCGAGCGCGCACCCGGTCGACCAGCCGGTCCTGCGCGTGCGCGACGAGGGCAGCCGCGGCGTGGAGGTCGGGCTCGCCCCCGATGCGCGTCGCGCGCACGGGAGCGCGCGGTGGGCGACGTACGTCGTCGCCGTGGCGCGGCGGTTCGCGCGAGATTTCCCGCACGCGCGGCGCGGCGCCGACGTCGTGCTCGAGAGCGATCTCCCACGCTCGGCGGGGCTCAGCAGCTCGAGCGCGCTCGTCGTCGCCGTCGCGACGGCACTCGCCGCCGCCAACGACATGGAGACCGATCCACGCTGGCGCGCGGCCGTTCCGGACGACCTCGCGCGCGCCGAGTACTTCGGCGCGATGGAGACCGGCGCGCCGTACGGTCCCTTCGCTGGTGACGATGGTGTCGGTGCGCGCGGCGGTGCGCAGGATCACGTCGCGATCGTCTGTGCGCGTGATGGCGAGATCGGGCAGTTCTCGTACGTGCCGGCGCGGCTCGAGCGCTACGTCCCCTGGCCGTCGGATCATGTTCTCGCCATCGGCGTGAGCGGCGTGCGCGCGACGAAGACCGGCAACGCCCGTGCGCGCTACAACCGCGTGTCGGATTCCGCGCGCGCCCTGCTGCGCAGTTGGAACGCCGCGACGGCCCGCAGCGACGCCACCCTCGGCGCCGCCCTCGTGAGCGACCCGGGCGCCGGCGAGCGCCTCGCACGGCTCGCCGCGCTGGGCGCCGGGGAGTTCGATGGGCGCTACCTCGGTCCACGCTTCGCCCAGTTCCGTGAAGAGGTCGAGGTCATCGTCCCCGCCGCCGGCGACGCGCTGCGCGATGCCGACTTCGAGAAGCTGGGATCGGTCGTCGACCGGTCGATGTCGCTCGCGACGACGGCGCTCGCCAACCAGGTCCCCGAGACGATCTACCTCGCGCGCCGCGCCCGCGAGCTGGGCGCCGTCGCGGCCTACGCGTTCGGCGCAGGCTTCGG
>DATJGU010000022.1:0-23036 GCA_035494615.1 Gemmatimonadaceae bacterium | reverse complement strand
CTCATCGCCCTCGCGCCGACGATCGATCACCTGCTCACCGCGGAGCAGCGGCGCAAGCTGCCCCCGCTCGTCGCGAGCTATCTCGACACCCGCTACCTCTCGGGCATCCGCAGCGGCACGACGGGCGGGTTCGGCGGCGGCGCCTTCGGCGGGTTCGGCGGGGGCGGCGGAGGCGGGTTCGGCGGCGGCCGAGGGCGCGGCGGGTGACCGGCATGCGCACCATCACTGGCATTCACCTCGAGACTTCCATGCGCGGACCCACCGCATCTCTCGCGCGCGCGACGACGCTGCTCGGCGCGATCCCCCTTCTGCTCGCGACGTTCGCGGCCGGCACCGCCCGCGCGCAGCAGACGGGCGCACCACAGACGGGCGCCCCACAGACGGGCGCACCACAGACGGGTGCACCACAGACCGGCGTGCCGCAGGCGGATGCCTCGCCGCCCGACGCGTCGCGCTCCCAGCGTCCGGCGGCGCGCCCGCTCGGTCCCGCGCTCGCGACCTCCGAGCCCATGGGCGCGGTGAGCGCCGTGCGCCAGCTTCCCGGCGGGCGCGTGCTGGTGAACGATCCCGTACGCCGCCGAGTCGTCCTGCTCGACTCGATGATGAAGACGATCGCCGTCGTCGCCGACACGACGGCGGCGACGCAGCATGCGTACGGCGTGCAGGGCGGAGGACTGCTCGCGTGGACGGGCGACTCCACGCTCTTCCTCGACCCGGCATCGCTCTCGATGCTCGTGCTCGATCCGAACGGGATGATCGTGCGCGTGAAGGCGGCGCCGCGACCCGAGGACGTGCTCTCGCTCGTCGGCGGGGCGCTCGGCTTCCCCGGCTTCGACGCGAAGGGGCGGCTCGTCTATCGCGCCACCGGCTTCTCGTTCAACCGGCGCGGCGGCGGGGGCGGCGGCGGCTTCCAACCACCGGCGATCCCCGACAGCGCGCCGCTCGTGCGCTTCGATCTCGCGACGCGCCGGCTCGACACCGCCGCGTTCATCAAGGTCAACGCGCCGAAGATCAGCGTGTCGCAGACCGACGAGGGGCGGCGCCAGCTGTCGATCACCGTCAACCCGCTCCCCGAGGTCGACGACTGGGCGGTCCTCCCCGATGGACGCATCGCGATCCTTCGGCACGACTACCATGTCGACTACGTCGACGCGGACGGGCACGTCACGCCGGGGCCGAAGATCCCGTACGACTGGCAGCGCCTCAGCGACTCGGCGAAGAGCGCGATCGTCGATTCGGCGAGGGCGCTGGCGCAACGTGCGGGACCCGGTGGTCTGTTTCAGCTGCTCAATGGTGGCGGTGACGCCGCGCCGGCCGCCGGGGGATTTCCCGGCGGCGGGTTCCGCGGCGCCTTCGGCGGCGGGGGCGGCGGCTTCGGTGGAGGGCGGGGCAACCGGGGCGGAGGTGGTGGCGACGCACCGCCGCCACGCCGTGCTGCCGGGGGTGCGAACCGCGGCGCCGGCGGCGGTCGGCAGGTGGAGATCGTCGCGCCGAGCACGCTTCCCGACTACAGGCCGGCGTTCGCCAACGGGTCCGTGCGCGCGGACGCGAGCGGCGATCTGTGGGTGCGCACGATCCCCACGAAGCCGCTCGCCGGTGGACCCGAGTACGACGTGATCGACGGCACGGGGAAGCTCGTGGAGCGCGTGACCATCCCGCCGGGCACGACGATCGCCGGCTTCGGGCCGGACGGCACGGTGTATCTCGGCGTCCGCGACGCGGCGGGCGTGCACGTCGTGCGCGCGCGCGAGCGGTAAGCGCCAGCGGAGCGCACACGCGCCGGGACGCGGTGCGGAGGAACGGAAAGAACGGCCATCCGGGCATCGGATGGCCGTTCGCGTTTCCGCGGCGGGCTCGTCGCGGGGGCTCCCCCGTAAATGCGGGGTGTGACCCGCATCACAAATATGCACCGCTGACGGCCTCGTCTATGTACATGGCGTACTGTGCCGTTTCAGAGGGAGAAGCGAAAATAACATCACAAGTGTGATGCGCGCCACAGCGCATTGTTTGCGCGACAACTAACCTCCGCCCGCAACCGACCGGCCGCGCGCGAGATCGCTGACGCGCTTCACGCCCCGCCACGCCGAGTCGCGATCCCCAATCGCCGGACAACAGAGCGCAGTCGCGTCACTCCCGTCCACGGAGCGATGTCCGCGCGCGCGTCGTCCACCCCTCCGACGAAGGTTGTGCCCCTCGATGCATCACTCTCCCCGCTCGCTCCGCTCTCTGCTCGCCCCGGCGATCGTCGGGCTGCATGCGCTCGCCCTCGTCTCGTGCGAGCCCACCAAGCCACTCCAGCCGAAGCTCGCGCCCTCCGACGCCGCGAGCGGCTACGAGAGTCACTACGGCGTCCACTTCGTGACCATCACGACGACCGACTCCTCGCTCACCACGGGCCAGCAAACGCAGGCGACGGGCATCCCGCGCGACTATTACGGCAATCCGATCCCCGACGCGCCCGTCACCTGGAGCATCGCACCGACGAGCGTCGCGACCATCAGCGAAGCGGGGCTCATCACCGCCGGCGACAGCTCCGGCACCGCGACGGTCTCCGCGACGTCGGACGGCCAGACGCGCAGCATGACCATCACCGTCACGGCCACGTCCTCGTCGTCGTCGGGCGCGCCGGTCCACATGATCTCCATCACGGCCAACGCGAGCTCGCTGAACGTCGGTGAGGTCACCCAGGTCAGCGGCGTCGTGCGCGACGTGAACGGCACGGCGATCGCCAACGTGCCGATCACCTGGTCCACGTCGCCGACGAGCGTCGCCACCGTCGCGGCCAGCACGACCACCTCCGGCGTCGTGACGGCGGTCGGCGCGGGCACCGCCACGATCTACGCCAAGGCGGACACCGTCACGCGCAGCATCACGATCACCGTCGCCGACACGGCTGCCGACAGCACGAGCGCCGGCCAGGTGCCGATGGGCGCCTCCGGCGCCTCATATGGAAGCGCCACACCGGCCGAGCTGCCGCGCGTCAGCGTGAACACCGCCTACCCGACGCCGCTCCGCCAGATTCGCGTTCCGGCCGGCGGCAGTCTGCAGAAGGCGATCGACGCCGCCCTCCCGGGCGACGAGATCCTCCTCGCGCCGGGCGCCGTCTTCAGCGGCAACTTCTACCTGCGCAACAAGGGCGTCCTCAGCCGGTGGATCACCATCCGCACCGATCTCCCCGACGCCACCATCGGCTACGCCGGCACCCGCATGACGCCGAGCCGCGCCGCGTCGGTCCGCCTCGCGAAGATCGTCACGCCGAACATCTACAGCGCCATCACCACGGAGCTCGGCGCGAACCACTACCGCTTCACCGGCGTCGAGTTCGCCGTCGCGAGCTCGGTCGTCGACATGAACGCGCTCGTGCGGCTCGGCGACAACACGTCCGCGCAGAACAGCGCCGCGAAGACCGCCGGCTATCTCGTCTTCGACCGCACCTACATCCACGGCAATCCCACCGGTCAGCTCAAGCGCTGCGTCATGATGAACAGCGCGACGACCGCCGTGGTCGACTCGTGGCTCGGCAACTGCCACAGCAACGTGTCCGACTCCCAGGCGATCGTCGGCTGGAACGGCCCGGGCCCGTATCTCATCCAGAACAACCATCTCGAGGCCGGCCACGAGGTCATCATGTTCGGCGGCGGCGGCGTGACGGTCGCGAACGTCTCGCCCTCCGACATCACGATCCGCGGCAACCACATCATGCGCCCGGCGTCGTGGAAGGGCGTGTGGCAGGAGAAGAACCTCGTCGAGTCCAAGCACGCGCGCCGCATGCTCATCGAGGGGAACGTCGTCGAGAACGTGTGGGCGGACGCGCAGGCGGGCTTCGCCTTCGTGCTCAAGTCCGAGAACCAGTACGGTGACACGCCGTGGACCCAGACCACGGACGTCACGATCCGGTACAACAAGATCCGGAACGTCGGCAACGGCTTCAACATCGCCGCGCGCGGGTCGAGCGCGACGGTCGTGCCGGGCGCGCGCTTCGTCATCATGGACAACGTGATGGAGAACGTCGGCGTCAGCCCCTTCGTCGGCGACGGCCGCGCCTTCCAGCTCCTGCCCGGCGTGTCGGACGTCGTCCTGATGCACAACACGGTCGTGAGCGGGAGCGGCTGGAACCCGGCCGCGATCTACCTCGCCGGCGGCAGCATCGCACGGCTCGTCGTGCACTCGAACATTCTCCACCACGGCCGCGCGGGCGTGAAGGGCGACGCCACCGGCGAGGGCACCGCGTCGCTCACGCGCTTCGCGCCGGGATACCTCTACACCAACAACGCGATGGCCAACGGCGGCACCGCCTCCGCGTACCCGACGAACAACTACTTCCCCGCGCTGCTCTCGAACCTCGGCTTCGTGAGCCTCTCGGGCGGCAACTACCTGCTCTCCTCGACGAGCGCCTACCTCAACAAGGGCTACGACGGCCGCAACATCGGCGCCGACATCAACCAGGTGAACGTGATGACGAAGAACGCCGTCGTCGCCCCCTGACGGCACTCGTTTCTCCGCACCACTCGCGCGGGGCGCCGATCCAGTCGGATCGGCGCCCCGCGTCGCATCGACGCCCGCGACGGAGCGGCCTGTTCCCGGACGCGGCCGAGCTCGCGTGCCGCCGATTGCGCTCGCGCGTCATCCGGGAGAACGTGCCGGTGACGTTTCGCGCGAGCGCCGCCGATACTCCCTCCCATGCCGTCCCACTCCGCCGTGTCCGACGCCGGACCGTCCGCCGCCGTACCCGCCGTACCCGCCGTACCCGCCGTACCCGTGGTCCCGCTCGACTTCCGGTACTTCTTCGAGACCGCGTGCGACGGGATGCTCGTGTTCGACGCGTCGCGCCGCCTCGTCGCCGCCAACGCGGCGTTCGCCGCGCTCGTCGGCCAGCCGGCCGAGTCCCTGGCCGGCCGGCACTTCGAAGAGCTCACCGAGCAGGCGGACCGGCCGGGTCACGCGACACCCATCCAGGAGCTCGCGACCTTCGGCTCGGTCGTCTCCAAGCACCGCGTGCGCGGCCCGGAGGGCGAGCCGATCGACGTGGAGATCTCCTCCACGCTCCTCGCCGACGGCGGCAGCTTCTCCGTGGTCCGCGATCTCCGCCCGCGCGGCGAGTGGAGCGGCCCGCGCGTCTCCGGCGCGCGCCCGCGGGCCGCGCTCGTTGCCGACGACCAGCGCGATCCGCGGCTGCTCTTCGACGCCACGCCGCTTCCCGCCTGGGTCTACGACGCGGAGACGCTCCGCTTCGTCGCCGTGAACCGCGTCGCGGTCGAGCACTACGGCTATTCCGAGGACGAGCTCCTCGACGAGACGCTCCTGCTCGTTCGCGCGACCGACGACGCCGAGCGCGTGCGCGCCGAAGCGCGCAGCGGCCACGACATCGACCGCGTCGGCATCGTGCGGCATCGCCGGAAGGACGGCTCGTTCGTCGACGTGGAGACGATCTCCCATGGCTTCGAGCTCGACGGACGCCGCGTGCGGATCGCCGTGATCAACGACGTCACCGATCAGCTCCGGATCCGCGAACAGCAGGAACAGCTCCAGGCGCAGATCCTCCTCGCGCAGAAGATGGACGCCGTGGGGCGGCTCGCCGGCGGCGTGGCGCACGACTTCAACAACCTCCTCAGCGTCGTCCTCGGCGCGGCGGAGACGCTCGGCAAGGCGCTCGCGTCGTACGACCCGCTCCAGGAAGAGGTGACCGACATCCGCGACGCGGTCGCGCGCGGCGCCTCGCTCACGCGCCAACTCCTCATCTTCGGGCGCAAGGAAGTACGCACGCCAGGCCTGCTCGACGTCAACGACGTCGTCGCCGGCGTGGAGCGGCTGCTGCATCGCGTCCTCGGCAGTGCGGTGCACGTCGTGATCCGGCGCGACGTCGAGGCGGCGCCGGTCGTCGCCGACGCGGGCCAGCTCGAGCAGGCGCTCGTGAACCTCGCCGTCAACTCGCGCGACGCCATGCTGCGTGGCGGCACGCTCACCATCACCACCGGGGCGACCGCGCTCGACGTCGGCGCTGCCACCGCGCTCGACGTCATCCCCGGTCCGTACGTGACGATCGACGTCGCGGACACCGGCGTCGGCATGGACGAGGCGACGAGCACCCACGCGTTCGAGCCGTTCTTCACCACCAAGGGCTCGTCGCAGTCCGCGGGGCTCGGCCTCGCGATGGTGTACGGCATCGTGCGCCAGTCGGGAGGCGCGGTGACGCTCGACAGCGCACCCGGCGTCGGCACGCGGGTGCGCATCCATCTCCCGCGCGGCGACGCGAACGCGGCACCCGCCGTCCCCGAGCGCGCGCAGCCGAGCCGCGGGCTCGTGCTCCTCGTCGAGGACGAGCCGCGCGTGCGCGCGCAGGCCCAGCGCCTGCTCCGGCGCGCGGGCTATGACGTCGTCGAGGCGTCGGACGGCGTGGAGGGGAAGGATCGCTTCGCCGAGCGTCAGCGCGAGATCACCGTCGTCGTGAGCGACGTCGTGATGCCGATCGTCGGCGGGGTGGAGATGGTCGCCGCGCTGCGCGCGCAGCGTCCCGATCTGCCCGTGGTGTTCGTGTCGGGCTATACGGCGGAGGAGCAGGACCTTCCCGTCGGCGAGCGCACCGCCTTCCTCACCAAGCCGTACACCATCGACGCACTCTGCGACGCGATCGGCTCCGTCGTGCCGGGCTGAGCCAACCACGGTCGATCGTGCGCGCGACCGCGACTAACTTTGCGGTATGAGCTGGACCCCGCCGCCACCACCGGACGACGAACAGCGCGACGACACGCCCGGGGACGACGCGCCCGAGCCGCACGGCCCGTACACGCGCGAGAATCCGCTGACCTTCCTCGTGCCGGAGCCGATCCTCCTTCGCCTCGAGCGCGTCGAGCGGCCAGGCGCACCGCCCGGCGAGCAGCCCGTGGCGTTCACGCGCGCCGGCCCCGAGGAGGTGCTTCTCGCGGTGAACGCGTATCCCGCGCCGCTCGTCGATGCGTTCTTCGCCAGCGACGCATTCGGCGAGCCGGTCATCGTCGTCGGCGCGGCATGGGAGGAGGAGGGCGGCGTGCGCGGCGAGCTGTCGGCGCTGCTCCCGGAGCGGACGATGCGCGCCATTCAGGACACCGTCTCGCCCGAGGAGGACGACGAGGACGAGGAGCCCTGGGCCGCTTCGGCCACGCTCGGCGGCACGTCGTACGAGGAAGCCGTCGGGGAGGATGACGACGACGACGAGGACGACGAGGACGACGACGACAGCGAGGGGGACGCCGAGCCGCACTTCCCGCTCGTGATCGGCGCCGTGCTCCGCTTCCCGGAGAATCGCAAGTTTCCCGGCGACTTCGAGCTCGAGGTGGACGACCTCATGCGCTCGATCCTCGAGGGCCGCGGCATGGACGCCGGCCAGAAGCGCATCGACAACCTCCTCGGCGGAATCTGAGGCGCACGAGAGGCGCCTCAGGCCGCCTCGAGACCTCCCGGCACGAACCTTCCTAGTGCCATCCGCACGGTGAGCGAGCGCGGCGACGCGGATGTCGCCGCTCTCACCAGCGCAGCGGCAGGTGGAGTGTGTCCTGGAGTGTCGATAGTACCGGCCACGTGTTCCCGGCTCACGGGGACACGGACGGCGACGAGTTGCCCCACGTCGTCATCGATCGCGACGGAGTGGAATGGACCGTCCGCGAGGTGGCGACCCCGCAATCGTGGGCGCGCGCGCCGCGCTGCCTCGTGATGGGCTCGCGGGAGTGTGTCCGCCGCGTGTGGAGCTATCCGGACCGGTGGCGGACGCTCGACGCCGACGCGTTGTTCCGGCTCGGCCGCGCGGATTGACCGGCGCCGGCCAGGCGGGAAACCCCGGCCCGGGCGCGCCCGTAGGGATGCGCGACCACCCCTTTCGGAGCCCGCCGCCATGCGCAAGACGCTCAAGATCATCTTCTACTCGGCGCTCGTTCTCTTCGTCGGGCTGCCGCTCGCCTTCGCCCTGCTCGTGCTCGGCGGCGCGATGGTCGGCGTCGTGGTCGGCGTCGGGCTCGGCATCCTCGGCATGATCGTCACGGTGCTGAAGGTCGCGCTGATGATCGTGCTCCCGCTCGCGCTCCTCGTCTGGCTCGCGAAGCGGCTGTTCGCTCCCGACCGCACGTACTAGCGCCGTCCAGCGGCATGGCGTGCGCGGCCGCCCTGGCACCGAGTGGTGCCGGGCGGCCGTGCTGTTACCGGATACCAGGGTTGCCGATCCTTGAAGGGAGCGACTGTCCGCTCCCCGACCGCCCGCCGTGTCCTCCTCCAGCCAGCTCGTCAAGCGCACCAGCATCGCCGCCCTCGTCGTGACGGGGGCGGCCGCCGCCATGCTCGCGCTGCTCGTCGCGCGGACCGACCGGCTGGCCGCGCTGCACGCGCTGCCCCGCGAGGAGCTGGCGCCGCTCGTGACCCTCGAAGCGGGAGCCGTCGTCCTGCTGCTCGCGGCGATCGCGCTCGGTCTGCGCCTCGCCATCCGGCCCGCGCACGCGCGCCTCGAGGAGACCGCTGCCGCCCTCGCCGACCATGAATCGCGCACGCGCGCCGTGCTCGACGCGATGGACGAAGGGATGCTCCTGTTCGATCGCGACGGCACCGTGATCGCCTCGAATCCGAGCGCGGTGCGCATTCTCGGGCTCGACGGACTCCCCGGCCGCACCACGCTGGCCTCCCTCTGCCGGCGCATCGTGACGGTCGAGGGCGTACCCTGCACCGCCGACGACCTGCCCGCCGCGGTGTCGCTCCGATCGGGCGAGCCGGTGACGGATCACGTGCTCGGCGTGCTCCGCGAAGCGGGCGACGTCCGGTGGATCGTGGTGAACACGCGCCCGATGCGCCGTCGTCCCGAGGAGCAGCCGTACGCCTGTCTCTCGGTGTTCCGCGACGTCACCGACGAACGGCAGCTCGAGGAAGAGCGGAGCGCGCAGGCGCAGGCGCAGGAGCTCCAGAACCAGGAGCTGCTCGAGCAGGCCGAGGCGCTCGAGCGCGAGCAGGCGCTCTTCCGCTCGCTCGTCGACACGGCGGGGAGCGCGATCGTCGGCCTGCGGATGGACGGCACCGTGTTCGAGTGGAATCGCGAGGCGGAGACGCTGTTCGGGGTGCCGCGTGCCGAGGCGCTCGGCCGCGATTACGTCGGCACCTTCGCTACGGCGGAGTATCGCGCACAGATCGCCAAGGGACTCGACTCGGTGTATGCCGGCCAGGTGCTGCGCAACCTCGTGTGGCCGGTGCACGGCGCGCACGGCGAGCGGCGCACCGTCATCTGGAACATCACGCCGCTGCGCACGGTGGACGGTGGCGCGCCGCACGGCCTCATCGCGGCGGGAGTCGACATCACGGAGCGCGAGGCGTCGGACGAGCGGTTCCGCATCCTGTTCGAGCGCTCGTCGGACGCGCACCTTCTGCTCGACGACACGGGCGTGATCGACTGCAACGACGCGACGCTCCGCATGCTGCGCTGCGTGCGGAAGACGGAAGTGCTCGGGCGCGGCTCGGCGGAGCTGTCCCCCGCGCGGCAGCCCGACGGGCGACTGTCCGTCGTCGTCGCCGCCCAGATGCTCCAACGTGCGCGCGACCACGGCTTCTATCGCTTCGAGTGGACCCACCAGCGCCGCGACGGCAGCACCTTCCCGGTGGAGACGACGCTCACTCCCGTGCGCCTCAACGGCCGCGAGGTCATCCTTGGCGTCTGGCACGACATCGCGGAGCAGAAGAAGGTGGAACACGCGCTGCGCGCGGCGAAGGATGCCGCCGAGTCGGCGAACCGGACGAAGAGCGAGTTCATGACGCGCATGAACCACGAGCTCCGCACGCCGCTCACCGCGATCATCGGCTTCTCGCGCGTGCTCCTCGCCGGCAAGGAGGGAGCGCTCACGGCGAACGCGCAGCTCTACGCCGAGCGAATCCGCGCGAACGGGATGCACCTGTTGTCGCTCATCAACCAGATCCTCGACGTGGCGAAGGTCGAGGCGGGACGCATGGAGCTCGAGACCGAGACCGTGGCGGTCGACGCGCTCGTGCGCGACACGATCGCGATGCTCGAGTCCACGGCGCACGCCAAGGGGATCGCGCTCCGCAGCCAGGTGCCGGCGCAGGTGGCGACGATCGTCACCGACGCGGGGAAGCTGCGCCAGATCCTGATCAACCTGATCGGCAACGCGATCAAGTTCACGAGCGTGGGCGAGGTGAGCGTGACCGTGGAGACGGACGACGTGACGCGCCAGCCCGTGTCGATCAGCGTGCGCGATACCGGCATCGGCATCGCTCCCGACCGGCAGCAGAAGGTGTTCGAGCCGTTCGAGCAGGGCGACAGCTCCACGCGCCGCGAGTTCGGCGGCACGGGCCTCGGGCTCTCGATCGTGAAGGCGTTCGCGGAGCTCATCGGCGCGGCGATCGACGTGGAGAGCGAGCTCGGTCGCGGCACGACGTTCACCGTCTGGCTCCCGGCTGCGCCCCCCGCTCGCACGCGCGAGCGCGAATTGGCCACCGCCGCCGCCTGAGCCGCGCAGCCGCCTTCGACCGTTCGTCAGAATGAGGGTGGGGGGAAGCGGGTGTTCGCATGGAGCGGTGTCTCCTTTCGAGCCGGCCGGTGTATCGCACTATGGCGTGCGCCGGCCGCGGCCGCCCAGATTGCCTGCTGATCCAACTCTCCACCAACCGCACCGCCGAATGTCCACCCGCCTCCTCTCGCTCGCCGCCGTCGTTCCCCTCGCGCTCGCCGCCGCGTGCCGCTCCTCCAACCCGCCACCGCCGGACACCGATTCACCGCCCATCGATGCGCGGGGACCGGCCGGTGCGCGGCGCGACTCGATCCGGCGCAACAGGGTCATCGAGAACAATCGGCCCGACGTCGGTCCCCGAGCGGGTGTGCTCGTCGTCGCCAACCAGCAGGCGGGGAGTGCCACGGTGCTCGACGCGGCGACGTTCAAGACGATCGCCACGGTCCCCGTCGGCAACGGTCCGCACGAGGTGGCGATCTCTCCCGACGGCCGCTGGGCGGTGGTGACCCTCTACGGCGACGCGACGGCGGGCAACTCGCTCGCCGTGATCGACCTCGCCGCGGAAACGCCGTCCGTCGTCCGGACGATCTCGCTCGGGCAGTACTCGCGCCCGCACGGTGCCGCATTCGTACGAGCGGGGGCGAAGCTCGTCGTCACGAGCGAGACGGCGCAGCGGCTGCTGCTCGTCGACTTCGTGAACGGCCGGGTCGACACCGCGCTCGCCACCAACGGGCGCGGCTCGCACCTGGTCACCGTGCAGCGCGACGGCCGGCGCGCCTGGACGGGGAACATCGCCGACGGCACGGTCACCGAGTACGACCTCGAGACGCTCGCGACGGGGCGCACCTATCCGGTCGCGCCCGACGACGAGGCGATCGCCGCCACGCCGGGCGGCGTGCAGTTGTGGGTCGGCTCCAACTCGGCGAAGACGGTCACCGTCGTCAACTCGGCCGACGCGAAGATCGTCGGCACGGTCGCCGGGATGGGCCGTCCGTACCGCGTCGGCGTCGCGCGCACCGGGCGCGTCGCCGTGGTGAGCGATCCCGACTCGAACCGCGTGCTGTTGTTCGACATCTACACGCGCAAGGAGCTCGCGCGCGTCGACCTCGCCCGCGAGAAGGGGGTCGGCGCGCCCGCGGCGAAGGCGGGCCCCGAGGGGATCGCATTCGACCCGATCGCCGATCTCGCGTACGTCACCCTCCACGGCACGAACCAGGTCGTGGCGATCGACCTCCGCGGCTACAAGGTGCTCGGCTTCGGCGCGACGGGAACGGGGCCGGACGGCATCGGCTACTCGCCGCTCGTGCGGCGTTAGCCGCCGTGCGCGCCGATCAGCGCGCGCCGAGCGACTCGAGCCACGCGATCGCGCCGCCCCACGTCTCGGGGTCCTGGAGCAGCAGCGTGAGGAAGTAGGTCACGACCTCGTCGGCGGGATACCGGCCGACGAGGTCGTCCGCCGCGGCGCGCAGCCGCTCCGGCGACACCTCGATCGGCCCGCTCGTCGCGCTATCGATCCGGCCGTCGTCGTTCGCCACGCCGAGCGAGTCGAGAAAGGCGCGCATCATCGGCCGGCGCGTGCCGAGGTGCAGATCGACGAGATACGCGCTGAGCAGCGACGCGTCGTCGAGCGGCAGCCGCGCGGCCTCGGCGACCAACTTCTGGCGCGGCCAGGTCGCGACGGTCTGCGGGCGGAACTTCAGTGCGCCCGCCACGGCGCCGCGCGTCGTGGTGCGCACCCACCCGTTCTCGTCGTCGGCGAGCGCCGCCGTCACCGCGGCGGCGCGCTCCTCGTGCGTGAGCGCCTTCCAGAGCTTGCGCACCGTGGTGGTGGTCGGCGCAGCCGCGAGCGCGGCGAGCGCGGGACGGAGCGATGTCGTCGGCATGCCGCGAAGCTAATCGCGTCGCCGCGGGGGGTGATAGTGGAGCGCGCCGGCTGCTCGGTCGTCTATACTTCGTGAGGGCGCCGCTCTCGAGTGCCCGACGACCGCCGCTCCAGCCCATGCGCCGAATCCTCTGCAAGTCGAAGATCCACCGCGCCACCCTCACCGGGGCCGACCTCAACTACGAGGGCAGCCTCACCCTCGACCGCGCCCTCATGGACGCCGCCGACATGCTCCCCTACGAGCGCGTGCAGGTCGTGAACGTCAACAACGGCGCGCGGCTCGAGACCTATCTGATTCCGGGTGAGGCGAACTCCGGGATCGTCCAGCTCAATGGCGCCGGCGCCCGCCTCGGCGCCCCGGGCGACGTCGTGATCCTGATGACGTACGCCGAGTACGAAGACACCGAAGTCGACGCGAGCTTCACGCCGACGGTGGTGCAGGTGGATGAGAGGAATCGAATACGGTGAGTCGGTGTGTCGGAGAATTGGTGAGTTGGAAACGGCCTCGCGATGCTCCTGCATCGCGAGGCCGTCGTGGTTCTGGCGCTGTCCGCCATCGCCTGCTGCCATGGCGGTGCCTGCGCCCCAACGGTGTCGGGAACCCCAGGCCTGTGGGTGAACTTTCTGGACAGGAAGTGTAGAAGTACGCACAGGCACAAGGAGGCCTCATGTCCAAGTTCCAGTTCGCGATCAGCTCCGGGCCCGAGTCGGTCCGGCAGGCTGGCTTCGTGGAGAGCGATTCGTTCGACGAGGCCGTCGTGCTGCTCGGCGAGAAGATCCCGGTACGCACCGGCGACTCGCTGGAGATCGGTGTGTTCGGCTTTCCCCCAGCTCGCTTTCAGTGCGTCAGCTCCGCGCGCGGCGGCAAGCCCGTGTGGATGCCGGAGGGCAAGCTGGCGGCCTGACCGCGGCAGTTGGTGCGTTGGTGGTCACTGTGTTGGTGAACGGCCTCGGGGCGCAGGATCGTCCCGAGGCCGTCCGCCGTTTTCGACTCACGAACTCACCAACTCACGCCCCCTTTCTGATCTCGAACTCCCCGTTTCCCGTCGTCATCCGCAGCATCGGGCCGCCATTGCCGATCGTCGCGCGGACGTGACGTGGGTCGAACCGGCCCTTCACCTTGAGATCGAAGTCGGACTGGATCGTCCCGTTCCCCGTCGACGCGTCCAGCTCACCGTTGTAGTTCGCCGGCAGCGTCACGTGCACGTCGCCGCTCCCCGTGTGGAACTCCATGTCCTCGCGCGCCCGCAGCGCGGCCATCCGGACGTCGATGTCGCCGTTGCCGCTGCTCACCTCCACCGGGCCCTCGCTCGTCGCGACCGTCACGTCGCCGTTCCCGGTCGAGACGTGCACGCGCCCCTTCGCGCCGCGCACCTCCACCTCGCCGTTCCCCGTCGACACGCGCACCGGGCCCTCGGTCTCCACGACCCGCACGCGACCGTTCCCCGTCGACGCCTCCACCTCGTTTCCCGCGCGCTCCACGCTCACCGCGCCGTTCCCCGTGCCGAGCCGCACGCGCACCCCGCGCGGCACGAGCACGGTCATCTCCACCGTCACCTCGCGGTTTCGCCAGCCGTCGCGGCTCCGGTGCCGCCCCTCGCAGGAGTCGTCGTCCTGCGTCGAGCAGATGGTGACGTCGCCGTTGCTCGACCTCTGCACGTCGAACGCGACGTCGGTGACCGATGCGCCGCCACGCGGCTTCTTCTCCGCGCGCAGCTCGGTCGTGTTCCCCGACGCTGGGCGCACGGTGATCGGGCCGTTGAAGTTGCGGATGGTGAACTGCCGCCCGTCGGGGATGTTGCCCCGCCAGGTGTAGACGGCCTCGCTGCGGCCCACGAGCTGGGCGCCGGCCTCGCCGGCGGCGATGCCCGCGAACGCGAGGGCGAGCGCGATGGTGGCGACAAAGGTTCGCATCGGATCGGTGGTGGAGTGAAGGGACGGCCGACTGAGGTGCGACAGCGCGCTCCCTCCGAGGGTTGGAACCCTCGCGGCGGTCCTTCAGCGCAGCGCGAGCCGCGCCAGGAACCCGCCCCCGGCGAGGCAGAGCAGGGCCAGGTACCCCGCGGGCATGAACACCCCCTCGCGGCGGCGCACCGCCACCGCGGCGATGTAGCCGAGCCCGACCCCGGCGGCGAGCAGCACGACGGCCGCGCCCGCGATCAGGATCCGGACGATCCGAGCGCTCAGCGCGCCGGGATCATCCACTCCACCTGATCCCCCGGCTGCACCGGAATCACTTCGGACAGGTAGGAGCGCTGGTTTCCCATCGGCTCGGCAAAGAATCGCATCTGGGTCACCCCGCTCACGATGCTCTTCGGGATCTTGAGCGTCGTGGTCGCCGTGCCGCGCGCGCGGCCGAGCCGCATCCGCTGCGTTCCCTGATAGGCGTAGATGGTCATGTCGTAGAGGTTCTGGTTGTCCACGACGACGACCGTCTCGTTGCTCTGGGACCGCTGGCCCGCCGGCGCGTTGAGGTCGACCGGCTGATCCGAGGGAGCGCGCGGCTGCTGCGCGCTGCTGCACGCGACGGCGAGCGCCGCGCCCGCGATCACCACCCGCCATATTGCCCCGAGCCGCGCCGCTCGACCTCCCCTCACCGTGGAGCCTCCGCCGATCCGCCGCATGGTCCCTCCCCCGTCCGAGTCGCCGGCGACCGCCGGCCGCAAGTCCTACGACGAAGCCTACTTCAGGAAATGGTACCACGACCCGCGCACCCGGGTCCATTCACCTGACGCGGTGCGGCGCAAGGTCCGCATGGTCGCCGGCGCCGCCGAGTACTTCCTCGGCCGCCCGCTGCGCACCGTGCTCGACGTCGGCGCCGGCGAGGGCAGGTGGCGCGCCGAGCTCCGGCGGATTCGCCCGCGCATCCGCTACGTCGGCGTCGACCCGAGCGACTATGTCGTCGCGCACCATGGCAGGCGTCGCAACATCCGGCTCGGTTCGTTCGAGCAGCTGCACACCATGTCTCTCGGCAGTGGCTACGATCTCGTCGTGTGCGCCGACATGCTGCAGTACGTCCCGGACGCGGCGCTCAGCCGCGGGTTGCGCCACATCGCCACCCTGCTCGGCGGCCTGGCCTTCCTCGAGGCGTACACCACGGGAGACGACATGGAGGGCGATCTCGAGGGCTGGCATCCGCGCAGCAAGAGCGAGTATCGCCGCCTCTTCGCCGACGCCGGGCTCGTCGCGTGCGGCATGCACTGCTACCTCACGCGCGACGTGGCATTGAACGCGGTGGAGTTGGAGCTGGTGTAGGGAGGAAACGGTTGACGGTGAACGGTCGACGGTGAACGGCTGACGGTGAGCGGTCGACGGTTGACGGTTTCCGTCAGCCGGCAGGAACGGCAACGGCGGGAGGTGAGGCGTGACAAGCGTCCCGAGGTCGGCCGTCAACCGAAAAACCGTGAACCGAAGAACCGTTCACCATTCACCGTTCACCGCTCACCGCTCACCGCCGCTCGCCCTGCAAGGCGGCAGGCTCCGCGGCGCCGGCCTGCAGCTTCGCGAGAAAGCGCTGCGATTCCGAGATCCGTTCGATCTCGATCGACATCGCATCGACCGCCTGCTCGATGCGCTGGAGCTGCTCCTGCATCCCGGCCGGGACCGCGACGTTCGAGCCGCCGCGCTCGAGACGCCGGCCGAACGCCCGCGCCAGCGGCCAGCCGACGACCATCACGGCGCACATCACGAAGAACCCGATCGCGATGTCCACCGCCTGCGGCGGAATCATGTTCTGCACGTCGGGGGGCACGCCGGCGTGCGTCTGCGCACCGCCGGCGATCACGGGGAACCCGTTCTGGATCCTGACCTGATTGGCCGCGCGCTGCTGGCTGGCGTCGGCCTCTGCCTGGCGCGCCGCCTCGATCGCGTTCCGGATCTCCGCGCGGAGCTGTTCTGCCGGGGGCGGGCCGCTCTGCTGCTGCGCTTCCGGCCGCTCGGGCTGCTCGGGACGCTCGGGGCGTTCCGGCCGCTCCGTCGTGCGCGGGTTCGCCTGGGTGGCGGTCTGGGCTTGCTGCTGCAACACGACGCGGACGTGCATGGCACTTCACCTCGGGAGTCGGCGCCGCCGGCCGTGGCGGCGCTGCCAATGTAGGCTGTACGCCCCCCCGAGGCGAGAAGTTACACCGTCCGCGCGCCCTCTCGTTCGAGCAGCGCCGCCTTCCGCGCCACCCCCCAGCGATAGCCGCCGAGCGCGCCGTCGCCGCGCACCACGCGATGACAGGGGATCAGCACGGCCACCCGATTGCTGGCGCATGCCCGCGCCACGGCGCGGGCGGCCGACGGCCGCCCGAGCTCTCGCGCGATCGCCTGGTAGCTCCTCGTCGCACCCTCCGGGATGCGCTGCAGCGCGCGCCAGACCTGCCACTGGAACGCGCTCGCCTGCAGGTCGAGCGGCAGGTCGCCCGCGAGCGCACGTCCCTCCACGTGCTCGACCACGGCGTCCACGAGCCGGTCGCGGCCGTCGTCGGCGCGCACCAGCGTCGCGTCGGGATACTCCTCGCCGAGCGCCGCCACGAGCGCGCCTTCGTCGTCGCCGAGCGACACGGCACAGATGCCGCGCTCCGTCACGGCCACGAGCAGCAGCCCGAGCGACGTCCGCACCGCGGTATGATGGATCGTCACGCCGGCCCCGCGCCGGCGATAGGCGCCCGGCGTCATGCCGAGCGCGTCGTCGGCGGCCTCGTACACGCGGCGCCCGGTGGCGAACCCCGCCTCGTACGTCGCGCTGCTCACCGTGCGCCCTTCGCGCAGCGCGGACTTGAGCGCGCCGACGCGGCGCTGCTCCTGGTACTGCTTCGGCGACAGCCCGACCACGCGCGTGAAGGTGCGCTGCAGGTGCGCCGGGCTCACTCCCGCCTCGCGCGCGAGCCGCGCCAGCGGCAGCGGCTCGTCCGCGTGGTCGTCGATGTAGCGGCGCACGCGGGCGGCGAGCGCGACGTGAACGTCGGTACGGCGGGAAGACATGGTCGGCATGGGAAGCTCTCCTCGAAACGTGGAGGAAGAATCGCTCCGCGGGTCGGGGGCAGCTATCCGATTCGTGATCGAGTACGGTGAACGGTGAACGGTTTTTCGGTTCACGGTTTTTCGGTTGACGGCCGGCCTCGGGACGCTTCTCACGCCTCACCTCCCGCCGTCGCCGTTCCTGCCGGCTGACGGAAACCGTCAACCGTTCACCGTGCACGGCCCTTTGCCGTTCCTGCCGGCTGACGGAAACCGTCAACCGTTCACCGTGCACGGCCCTTTGCCGTTCCTGTCGGCTGACGGAAACCGTCAACCGTCGACCGTTCACGCGGCCTGATCGCGCGCCGCGCGATCAGGCCGCTTTCACCTCGCTCACCAGCTTCGCCAGCGACGCCTTCGCGTCGCCGAACAGCATGCTCGTGCTCGGCGAGTGGAAGAGCATGTTCTCGATGCCGGCGAACCCCGCTGCCATCCCGCGCTTCAGCACGATCACCGTCTTCGCCCGGTCCACGTCGAGGATCGGCATCCCGTAGATCGGCGACGTCGGATCGTCGCGCGCCGCCGGGTTCACCACGTCGTTCGCGCCGATCACGAGCACCACGTCGGTCTGCGGAAACTCGGCGTTGATCTCCTCCATGTCGTACAGCCGGTCGTACGGCACGTTCGCTTCGGCGAGCAGCACGTTCATGTGCCCCGGCATCCGGCCGGCCACCGGATGGATCGCGTACTTCACCTCACCCCCCCGCTTTTCGATCAGCTCCGCCAGCTCGCGCACCTGATGCTGCGCCTGCGCCACCGCCATGCCGTAGCCCGGCACGATGATCACCCGCGACGCGTACGCGAGCTGGATCGCCGCGTCGTCGGCGGAGATGCTGCGCACGGGCAGCGCGGTCCCTCCTCCCACCGCCTTCGGCTGGTCGCCGCCGAACGCGCCGAACAGCACGTTGGCGAACGAGCGGTTCATCGCCTTCGACATGAGCATCGAGAGCAGGAACCCCGACGCCCCGTCGAGCGCGCCGCAGATGATCAGGATGCTGTTGCCGAGCGCGAACCCCGTCGCCGCCGCGGCGAGGCCGCAGTACGAGTTGAGCAGGGCCACGACCACGGGCATGTCGGCGCCCCCGATGGGGATCACCATCAGCACGCCGAGCACGGTCGCGATCGCGATCATCGTGTAGAACGCCGCCGACTGCGCCGGACTCGCGATCACGACGACGAGCAGCACGAACGCGGTGAGAAAGAGCAGGCCGTTCACGACGTTCTGCCCCGGGAACGTCAGCGGCTTCGACGGAAGCACCTCCTGGAGCTTCCCGAACGCGACGAGCGCCCCCGTCACCGTGAGCGAGCCGAGAAGCACCTCGAAGCCGAGCGCCGCCATGCGCGCCGTGCCGATCGCCTCCGACATGCCGTGCATCGCGTTGTAGTACTCCGACACGCCGACGAGCACCGCCGCGAGCGCGCCGAAGCTCAGCGAGACGGCGATACGCTGCGGCAGCGCGGTGGTCGGCACCCACATCCCGAGCGGATAGCCGATGACCGCGCCGACGACGAGTCCCGCCGCGATCCATCGGTAATCGACGATCTCGTGGTTGACGAGCGTGCCGCACACGGCGAGCAGCATCCCCACCGCGGCCATCTGCATTCCCTGCCGCGCCTTGTCGGGCCGCGTGAGACTGCGCAGCCCGAGGATGAACAGGACCGTCGCGGCGACGTACGTGAGCTGCGTGAAGTGCTCGCGCATCGCTTACGTCGGCTCGGTGGACGACTTCGGCTTCGGCTCGTCGCGCTTGAACATCTTGAGCATGCGGTCCGTGATGAGGAACCCGCCGACGACGTTGGTCGTCGCGCATACCACGGCCACGAAGCCGAGCAACGTGGCGACGCTGCTCCGGTGCGACCCCGCCGCCACCATCGAGCCCACGAGCGAGATCCCCGAGATCGCGTTCGTCGCCGACATGAGCGGCGTGTGCAGCAGAGGCGGGACGCGCGTGATCACCATGAAGCCGACGAAGCCGGCCAGCACGAAGATGTACAGCTCGAGAATCAGCATGGGGACTCGGTCAGGGACGCGCGACGACGGCGCCGTCGCGGACGACGAGCATCGCGCCGGTGATCTCCTCGGCGGGATCGACGGTGAGCACCCCCTCCTTCGAGGCGAGGTGCGTCACGAGGGCGAGCACGTTCTTGGCGAACATCTGGCTGGCGTGGAAGGGGACGCTGGCCGGCACGTTCACCGGTCCGATCACCATCACGCCCCCCGACTGGACGGTCTCCCCCGCGATCGTGAGCTCGCAGTTCCCGCCGGATTCCGCGGCGAGGTCGACGATCACGGCGCCTGGCCGCATTCCCGCCACCATGTCGGCCGTGATGAGGCGCGGTGCCGCCCGCCCGGGAATCTGCGCCGTGGTGACCACGAGGTCGACCTCGCGCAGGTGCGCCGCGAGCGCAGCGCGCGTGCGCTCGGCCTCGTCGTCGCTCTGCGCGCGCGCGTAGCCGCCGGCCGCTTCGGCCCCCGCCGCCACGAGGTCGTTGGCGACGAAGCTGGCGCCGAGCGAGAGGACCTGCTCGCGCGCCGCGGGGCGCACGTCGAACGCCGACACCACCCCGCCGAGCCGGCGCGCCGTGGCGATGGCCTGCAGGCCCGCCACGCCGGCGCCGATCACGAACACCTTGGCGGGCGACACGTTCCCCGCCGCGGTCGTGAGCATCGGCAGGAACTTCGGGAGCGCCGAGGCGCCGATGAGGACCGCCTTGTAGCCCGCCACCGTGCTCTGCGACGACAACACGTCCATCGACTGGGCACGCGTGATCCGCGGCACCAGCTCGAGCGCCAGCGCGGTGACGCCGTGCCGCGCCAGCGCATCGAGGAGCACGCTGTTGCGGCCCGGCTGAAGCAGGGAGAGGAGCGTCGCGCCCTGAGGGATGGCGACGATCTCGTCGGCGGAGGGAGGCTGCACGCGGCAGACGAGCTCCGCGCCCTCGTACACCGCGTTCCCGGCGGCGACGTTCGCGCCGGCGCTCTCGTAGGCAGCGTCGGTGAAGCCGGCATGCAGGCCGGCGCCGGCCTGGACGCGCAGCGTGTGCCCCGCCTTCACCAGTCGGGCGACGCTATCGGGCGTGATGGAGACGCGGAGCTCGCCCGGCGTCGTCTCGGCGGGGACGGCGATGTGCATGGGGGATGGATTTTATTCAGCGAACGAACAAATACCAGTGCTCGCCAGCGCGGAGACGGTCACCGGAGCTCGGCAGCGACACGCTCCATCTGGCTCGCGTGCCGCTCCGCGTGCACCACGAGCATGAGGAACGCGTCACCGAGATTGAAGCGGAACAGCGGCACGACGGGCGATCGCATGCGGAGGCGGCGCCAGTCGAACCCGGCGGCGTCGGCCAGGATGAGCTGAAGGGCGTCGAGATGCCCCAGCAGCCGCTCGACCACGCCTCCCCGCGGCGTCCTCGCCGGGACCATGCGGCGAGGCGAGGACATCCGCTTTGGATTCTCGAATCGGCGTACCATGAGCCCGCCGACGAGGCTGGGCTTCCACTCGCGCAACGCCGCCGCGGCGTCCGGTGGGCTATTCCGCAGCAATGCGCGGATCGGCGGCTCGTACAGCTCGGACGTCACGCACAGGTGCTCGAGCACGTGGCCGACGCTCCAGCCTCCGTCGGCCGGCCGCCGCAGGAGCCGCTCCGGGTCGAGCGGCCGCGCCAGCGCGGCGATCCGGTCGCGGAGGGCGAGGGTGCGGGTCTGGAGATCCTGCTGGAGATCACGCTGGAGCATGCGCCGGTGTGGCGGGTACGAAGCCGGCATCGAGTATAACCAGAGACAGGGCAACGGTGTCCAATAACTCGACGGCGCGCGGGAATATCTTTCCGGCTCGCTGACGGCACGTCGCGAACCAGCCTCTACACGATCCCCGGAGCTCGTACATGTCCTTCGTTCGTTCCGCCGTTCACCTGACGATCGGCGCGCTGCTCGCTGCACCCTCGCTGGTCGCCGCGCAGGCCGCCGCGCCGGTAGCCCGCACCTTCGCCCCGCACGAGCTGCCGCTCAAGTACACCGGCAAGCCGACGACGGCGGCGATCACCCCCGCCGACCTCATGACGCGGCTGTACGTCTATGCCGACGATTCGCTCATGGGGCGCCAGGTCGGTACCGAGTACAACCTCAAGGCCACCGCCTACATCGAGCGTGAAGTGCGACGGCTCGGCCTCCGGCCCGCCGGTGAGGACGGCGGCTACTTCCAGAACATCCCGCTGTTCACCAACTACACCGACACGGCCGGCTCGTCGGTGAAGGTGGAGGGCCAGACGCTCGCGTACGGCACCGACTGGTTCCCGATCCCGCGCGCCGGCCGAACGATCACCCTCGACGGCGTCCCGGTCGTCTACGGCGGGGCGACGTCGGACACCGCGAGCTGGATCTCCGCCGCCGCGTCCGCGGGCAAGATCGTGCTCCTCACCGTTCCGGCCTCGGCGAACCCGTTCCGCGGGGTCATCTACAGCGCGAACTCCCGCTTCGGCCAGGCCGCGGCGATCCTCGTCGCCGATCTCGATCGGATGCCGCCGGGCGTGCTCCAGCAGGTCGAGCGCAGCTCGTCGCTTCGCGACGATCCCGCGTCGGGCTCCGCCCCCTCGTCGATCCTCGTCGGGCCTCGGCTCGTCGACCTGCTGTTCGGCTCCGCCGACGGATTGAAGCCGGGCGCCGCCGGCAAGCCGCTCTCCGGCAAGATCGTGCTCGTCGAGGAGCGCGCCCCCGGCCGGAACGTCGTCGCGATCCTTCCCGGCTCCGATCCGGCGCTCCGCGGCCAGTACGTCGCCATCGGTGCGCACAACGACCACGTGGGCTTCAACCACCATCCGGTCGACCACGATTCGCTGCGCGCCTACATGGCCGTCGCGCGTCCGCAGGGCGCCGACAGCCCGGTGCCGAAGGAGGTGACGCCGGAGCAGATCGCGCGAATCCGCGCCATGACCGACAGCCTGCACCGGCTGCACGGCGCGCGCGCCGACTCGATCTACAACGGCGCCGACGACGACGGCTCCGGCACGGTGAGCGTGCTCGAGATCGCCGAGGCGTTCGCGAAGGCACCGGTACGTCCGAAGCGGTCATTGCTCTTCGTCTGGCACACGGGCGAGGAGGCCGGTCTCTACGGCTCCGAGTACTTCACCGACCATCCGACCGTGCCGCGCGACTCCATCGTCGCGCAGCTCAACATGGACATGGTCGGGCGCGGCGCGGCCACGGACATCACCGGCGAGAAGAAGGAGGGTGGACTCACCCGGGGCGGGCCGGGCTACCTCCAACTGGTCGGCTCGCGGCGGCTCTCCACCGAGCTCGGCGACATCATCGAGGCGGTGAACAAGCGCTCCGGCCTCGGTCTGGCCTTCGACTACTCGATGGACGCCAACGGCCACCCGCAGAACATCTACTGCCGGAGCGACCACTACGAGTACGCGCGCTACGGCATCCCGATCGTGTTCTTCACCACGGGCGGCCACTCCGACTATCACCAGGTGACGGACGAGCCGCAATACATCGACTACCACCGCATGGCGAGCGTCGCCTCGCTGGTATACGACGCGGCGTGGAAGGTGGCCGACCTCGACCATCGCGTGGTGGTGGACAAGCCGAAGCCGAACCCGAAGGGGGCGTGCGTGCAGTAAGGCGGAAGGTGAGAAGGTGAGGAGGGGAGAACGTCGGCCTCTCAGCTCTTCACCTTCTC
>DATJGU010000021.1:0-15516 GCA_035494615.1 Gemmatimonadaceae bacterium | reverse complement strand
CGCCCGCCCCCCACGACGGTGCGGCCGTCGGCCGCGAGTGGAATGGCGGTCTCGCCCGTGCCCGCGTACGCATCGATGACGCGCGTCGGGTCGACCGCTCGCACGGCGGCGAGCAATGCGTCGCGCAGGCGCGCGGCGACGCGCGCGTTCACCTGGACGAACGACGCCCCCGCTCGCGACTCACCCGTCCGGGCCGCGAGCCGCCGCAGCGCGCCGCGGTCGGGTCTCCACCACAGCTCCGTGAGCGCTGGCGCCGCGGCGAAGAACGCGTCGGCCGCCGGCCACGCCTGGCCGCCCTCCACGGTGGCGGCCGCACCGTCCTCGAGGAGCCGGACGGCGACGCGAAGCGCGGGATCCCGCGGCAGCCGGTCGAGCGCCGGCCGCAGCTCGCTCCAGATGGCGAGCACGCGCTCGTCCGTGATCGGGCAGTCCACGAGATCGAACACGGCCGACGGGTCGTCGTACGGATGCAGGCCGGCGATCCACCGCGCGCCGGCGCGCCGAACGTGCAGCGTGAGCTTGCGGCGATATCGCCATGCCGAATCGCTCGGCTCCACGTCCGGGTCCGCGACGTCGCGCCGGCCGATGCGTCTGAGCGCGTCGCCGATGATCGCTCGCTTCGCAGCGAGCTGCGCCTCGTAGCGCAGATGCTGGAGCTGACAGCCGCCGCATCGATCGCCCGTGTAGTGCGGACAGGGCGGCTCGACGCGGTCCGGCGACGGCTCGTCGAGCGAGAGCAGCCGGCCGCGCGCGAACCGTTTCGCCCGAACGAGCCGCACGCGGGCGACGTCGCCCGGCGCGGTGCGCGGCACGAACACGACGACCCCGTCGGTGCGCCCGACGCCGTCTCCTCCCGCCGCGATCGACGTGATCGCCAGACGCGCTCCGGCATCGATCACTGCAGTGCCTCGCGCCGCGCGAGCTGCAGCCACGCGCTTTCCCGCCTCGTATCCGGCTCGGCCGACGCGGACGGCACCGGACGGCGCGACGCGCGATCACGCTCCGTCAGGAGGACCGCGGCGATCGCGGCGCGCACGACGCTCTCGTGTGGGGGTGTCGCGCCGAGCAGCGTGGGCAGGCGCCGCTCGAGCCACTGGATACTGATCGCCCCGGCGCGGAACTCGCCGTCCTCCATGACACGGAGGTGGAAGTCGCGCGACGTGTCGACGCCGTCGATCGTGAGCTCGAGCAGCGCACGGTGCATCCGCTCGATCGCCTGCGCGCGATCGGGCGCCCAGACGATCAGCTTGGCGAGCATGGGGTCGTAGTGCAGCGTCACGACGCTCCCCCTCTCGATGCCGCCATCCCAGCGCACGCCCGGTCCTGCGGGCAGATGCAGATAGTCGACGCGGCCGGTGGATGGGAGAAATCCATTGGCCGGATCCTCGCTCGTGATCCGGCATTCGATCGCCCACCCGCGCGGGGCGATCTCTTCCTGAACGAACGGGAGCCGTTCGCCGGCGGCGATGCGGAGCTGCCACTGCACGAGGTCGATGCCCGTGACGAGCTCCGTCACCGGATGCTCCACCTGGATGCGCGTGTTCATCTCGAGGAAGTAGAACGCGCCGTCCGCGTCGAGGAGGAACTCGCAGGTGCCCGCGTTCGTGTAGCCGGCCGCGCGCGCCGCGGCGACCGCCGCCGCGCCCATGCGCGCGCGCAGCTCCGGCGTCACCGCCACGCTCGGCGCCTCCTCGAGCATCTTCTGGTGCCGGCGCTGCACCGAGCACTCGCGCTCGCCGAGATGCAGCATCGTGCCGTGCTGGTCGCCGAGCACCTGGATCTCCACGTGGCGCGGGCCGACGATGTATTTCTCGACGTACACCGCGTCGTCGCCGAATGCGTTGCGCGCCTCGCGCTGCGCCGACGCGAGCGCATCCGCGAGCTCCTCGCGCCGGTGGACGACGCGCATCCCCTTTCCGCCCCCTCCCGCCGCGGCCTTGAGTAGCACGGGATAGCCGAACTGCGCCGCCACCTGCGCCGCCTCGGCGGCGTCGCGCAGTGCCGTCGTGGTGCCCGGCACGACCGGCGTGCCCGCGGCGATGGCGAGCTCGCGCGCCGCCGTCTTGCTGCCCATCGCCGCGATCGCTTCGGCGGGCGGCCCGACCCACACCAGTCCCGCGTCGCGCACCGCGCGAGCGAACCACTCGCGCTCGGAGAGAAATCCGTAGCCCGGATGGATCGCCTCCGCGCCGAGACGGAGGGCGGCCGCGACGATGGCGTCGCCACGCAGGTACGATTCGGCCGAGGGCGCCGGACCGAGCAGCACCGCCTCGTCGGCCTCCATCACGTGCGGCGCCCGCGCGTCCGCCTCGGAGTACACCGCGACCGACGCGATGCCCAGCTCCCGGCAGGCGCGGATCACGCGGAGCGCGATCTCGCCGCGGTTGGCGACGAGGACCTTACGTAACATCGCGCAACGTAACATCGCGCACGATCGCTCGAGCGAGTCGAGGCCGGTGCCGCGGACGATCGATCGCGCGGACGCCCGTCACAGCGGAATGTTGCCGTGCTTGCGCGGAGGATTGCGGTCGCGCTTGGTCCGCAGGGTCTCGAGAGCTTCGATGAGGCGCGGGCGCGTGTCCCGCGGGTCGATGATGTCGTCGAGATAGCCGCGCCCCGCCGCGATGTACGGATGCGCGAACTTCTCGCGATACTCCTCGATCTTCGCGTCCGTCGCCCCCTGCGGATCGTCGCTGTCGGCGATCTCCCTGCGGAAGAGGATCTCGACGGCGCCCTTGGGGCCCATCACCGCGATCTCGGCGGTGGGCCACGCCACGTTGAAGTCGCCGCGGATGTGCTTCGAGCTCATGACGTCGTACGCGCCGCCGTACGCTTTCCGCGTGATCACGGTGAGCTTCGGCACCGTCGCCTCGCAGTACGCGTAGAGCAGCTTCGCGCCGTGCCGGATGATCCCGTTGTGCTCCTGCGCGACGCCGGGGAGAAAGCCGGGCACGTCCTCGAGCGTCACGATGGGAATGTTGAAGGCGTCGCAGAAGCGAATGAACCGCGCCGCCTTGGTCGACGCGTTGATGTCCAGCACTCCCGCGAGCACCGCCGGCTGGTTCGCCACGATCCCGACGCTGAACCCGCCCAGATGGGCGAAGCCGCAGAGGATGTTCGCCGCGAAGTCGCGCTGCACCTCGAAGAACGCGCCGTCGTCCACGACGCGGCGGATCACGTCGTGCATGTCGTACGGCTTGTTCGGGTTGTCGGGCACGACGTCGAGCAGTGCTTCGTCGCGGCGGTCGCGCGGATCGGTCCCGCGGCCGCGCGGCGGCTCGTCGACGTTGTTCGAGGGCACGAACTGGAGCAGCTCGCGGATGGACTGGAGGCAGGCCGGCTCCGAGTCGCACGCGAAGTGCGCAACGCCCGACGTCTGATGATGCGTATCGGCGCCGCCGAGCTCCTCCATCGTCACGTCCTCGTGCGTGACCGTCTTCACGACGTTCGGGCCGGTGACGAACATGTAGCTCGACTTCCGCACCATGAACGTGAAGTCGGTGATCGCCGGCGAATACACCGCGCCGCCGGCGCACGGTCCGAGAATGGCGCTGATCTGCGGCACCACGCCGGAGGCCAGCGTGTTGCGGAGAAAGATCTCCGCGTAGCCGCCGAGCGAGACGACCCCTTCCTGGATGCGGGCGCCACCCGAGTCGTTGAGCCCGATGACCGGGGCGCCGTTGCGCACGGCCAGGTCCATCACCTTGCAGATCTTCTCGGCGAACGCCTCGCTCAGCGAGCCGCCGAACACGGTGAAGTCCTGCGAGAAGACGTACACGAGCCGGCCGTCGATTCGTCCGTGACCCGTGACGACGCCGTCGCCGTAGATGCGCTGCTCGTCGAGCCCGAAGTCGTGGGACCGATGGACGACGAATCGATCGAGCTCGACGAAGCTGCCGTCGTCCAGGAGAAGATCCAGCCGCTCCCGTGCCGACAGCTTGCCCTTGCGGTGCTGCGCCTCGAGACGCTCCGGTCCGCCGCCGAGCTCCGCCTCCGCCGCCCGTCGCTCCAGGAGCGCGACCCGTTCTCGCATCGTCATAGGACAGAGAAGCTAGCGCGCGCGCCTCGGGCCTTCTAGGCGAGCGCGGGCGCCGGCGGTCGCAGGTGGCGGCCCGACGCACGAGCGCCCGCCTCGGCAATCGAGGCGGGCGCTCGCGTCCCGGCGAAAACGCGGAGGATTACTCCTCGACGATCGCGTCCGTCGGGATCTCGAGCGCGTCGCCGTCGTCCGTATGGATCTTGGACGGCGTCTCGGGGCGCGGAGGCTGCTCTTCCGGGATGCTGACGACGCTGAGCACGATGCGGCGATGGATGGGATCCACCTCGAGCACGCGCGTGTCGAGATTCATCCCTTCGTACACCACCTCGGCGGGGCTCGTGACGGCGGCGCCCTGACCGAGCTGCGAGATCGGCACGAAGCCCTCGATGTCGTTGCCGATGTCGACGACGACGCCCTTGTCCATCAGCCGCACGACGTGCGAGCGCATCTCCGTGCCGACCGGATAGGTCTCGCCGATGCGGAGCCACGGATCCTCCTCCGCCTGCTTCAGGCCGAGGCTGATGCGCTTGTTCTCGGAATCGATGTTCAGGATCACGACGTCGACCGCATCACCCTTCTTCACGACCTCGGACGGATGCTGCACGCGCTTCGTCCAGCTCATGTCCGAGATGTGAATGAGCCCGTCGATCCCCGGCTCGATCTCGACGAAGGCACCGAAGCTCGTGAGGTTGCGCACCTTTCCGTTGATGCGCGTGCCGACGGGATACTTGAGCGGCAGCACCACCCAGGGATCCTGCTCCGTCTGCTTCATGCCGAGCGAGATCTTCTCCTCGTTCGGATCCACCTTGAGCACGACGGCCTCGATCGTCTCGCCGATGCTGACGAGCTTGGAGGGATGCCGCACGTTCCGCGTCCAGCTCATCTCGCTGATGTGGACGAGCCCTTCGATGCCGGGCTCGAGCTCGATGAACGCGCCGTAGTTCGTGATGCTGACGACCTTGCCCTGGACCCGCGTGCCGACCGGATACTTCTCGGCCACGTCCTTCCAGGGGTAGCTCTGGAGCTGCTTGAGCCCGAGCGAGATGCGCTCGCGCTGCCAGTCGATGTCGAGCACCTTGACCTCGAGCTCCTGCCCGATCTGCACCATCTCCGACGGGTGCGAGATGCGGCCCCACGACATGTCGGTGATGTGGAGCAGGCCGTCCACCCCGCCGAGATCGATGAACGCGCCGAAGTCGGTGATGTTCTTGACCACGCCCTTCCGGATCTGGTCCTTCTCCAGCTCCTTCATGAGCTTCTCGCGCTTCCCCGCCCGCTCGTTCTCGAGGATGACGCGGCGCGAGACGACGATGTTCCGCCGGCGCTTGTTGAGCTTGATGATCTTGAACTCGAACTTCTGGCCGAGCAGCTCGTCGATGTTCGGGACGCGGCGGAGCGCGATCTGCGAGCCGGGAAGGAACGCGTCGACGCCCATGAGGTCGACCACGACGCCGCCCTTGATCTTCTTGACGAGCGTGCCTTCCACCGGCTGGTCGTTCTCGTACGCGAGGCGGATGCGCTCCCACACGCGCATGAAGTCCGCCTTCTTCTTCGACAGGACGACCGAGCCCTCCTGATCCTCGAGGTGCTCGAGCAGGACCTCGACCTCGTCACCGATCTTGAGGTCGGGGAAGTCCTTGAACTCCTCGAGGGGAACGCTCCCCTCCGACTTGAAGCCGATGTCGAGCACGACGAGGTTGTCGCGGATCTCGAGGACGTGGGCTTTGACGATCTCGCCCTCGTCGATCGAGGCCATCGTGCCGTTGTACATCTCCATCATCGCCTCGAGCTCGTCGGGCGAATAGCCCTCATCGTCGACGAGTTCGGGACGGAGGTTGGCAAGGGGGCGGAGCTGCGCGCGCTGTGCGTCGCGCTTCTCGCGGGCGCTCAGTGCCGCCTTGTCGGTGGAAGGGGTGTCGAGCTCAGTCATACGGAAAGACGGGTCTCCTGAATCGCGGGTATTTTCGCTCGCCGCGCCGAGTCGGAGGTGACGTGGGCGCTCCGGTGAGGAGCGATGCACGGTAGGCCCGCCGGCGTCCGCCGGATGGCCCGATTGGAGCGAACCTGAAAATATACGGCGCGCGATCGGCACCGTCAACCGGACGGTCGCCTTAACTCGCGTGCGGACGGTGGGTTACGGCCCTGGCCAGCGCGACGATCCGCTCCACCTGCTCCTCCTGCGTCAGATACGTCGTGTCGAGCAGCACCGCGTCGGCGGCTTGAACGGTCTGCGTCGCGTCGCGCGCATCGCGCTGCACCAGCCGATCCGTCTCCTCGGCGATCTCGGCGTCGGTCGGACGACGTCCCAGACGCTGCATCAACCGGCGGCGGGCGCGCTCCCACGGGTCGGCGATGAGGAAGACCTTGAGCGACGCGTCCGGGAACACCGCCGTGCCCATGTCGCGGCCGTCGACGACGACGTCGTGCTCCGACGCGGCTTCCCGCACGCGAAGGTTCACCCACCGGCGCACGTCGGGCATCCGCGCCACGAGCGAGACGTGCTCGGTCACCCGGCTGCCGCGAATCTCCTCCTCGCTCGGCACGCCGTCGAGCAGCACGGTGAACGAGGTGGTGTCGGGTCGCAGGCCCACGCGCGCCCCCTGCGCCACCACCCCGTCGGCGGTCCACGCGGAGGGCTCGGCCGAGTCACGCAGCATCGCCGCGGTGAGTCCGCGGTAGAGCGAGCCCGAATCGACGTGCCGGAATCCGAGCCGTTCGGCGACCCACTGTGCCGTCGACGACTTGCCCGACGCCGCCGGCCCGTCGATCGCGATGACGGTTCGCACGGCGTCGCTCACGTCCCCGTGACGGCCGCCAGATCGCTCCAGAACGTCGGATACGACACCGCGACGCACTCGCGGTCGTCGATCTCGATGTCGTTGCCCGGCAGCGCGCCCAGGATGCCGAACGCCATCGCCATGCGATGATCGCCGTGCGTGACGACGCGGCCGCGCAGCGCCGGCGCCGTGCCCCGCACGACGAAGCCGTCCGGAAGCTCCTCGGCGTCGGCGCCGAGCGTCCGGAGGTTGCCGACGACGACGGCGATCCGGTCGCTCTCCTTCACGCGCAGCTCCGCCGCGCCGGTGACGCGCGTCTCGCCATCGGCATACGCCGCGAGGCAGGCCACGAGCGGCAGCTCGTCGATGAGCGTCGGGATCGCGTCGCGCCCGATCGAGATGCCGCGCAGCGTCGCGCCGCCGTCGACGCGCACGTCCGCGATCCACTCGCCGGCGATGCGGTCGCGGTCGTCGAGCGCGATCGAGGCCCCCATCTCGCGCAGCGCGGCGAGAAACCCGATGCGCGTGTCGTTGACGCAGACTCGCCGGAGGAGGAGCTCACCGCGCGGCGCGAGCGCGGCGAGCGCGGCGAAGAAGGCGGCGGACGACGGATCGCCGGGCACGACGACGTCGAGGGGCGTGAGGCGCGCCACCGGATGCAGCAGCACCGACTGTTCGTTCACCCACACGTCGGCGCCCTGCGACGCGAGCATCCGCTCGGTGTGGTCGCGCGAGCGCGGCGACTCGACGATCTTCGCCTCGACGCCGGCGCAGAGCGCGGCGAACATGATGCAGCTCTTCACCTGCGCGCTACCGGTCTCGTTCACCCATTCGACGTTCGTGAGCGGCGCGCCGCGCACCGTCATGGGCAGGCCGCCGTGCTCGGGGAGCTCCACGGTCGCGCCCATCGCCGCGAGCGGGCGCGCGATGCGGCGCATCGGCCGCCGGCTCAGGCTCGCGTCGCCGACGAACCGTCCCACGACGCCGGCGCCGGCCACCACGCCTGCCAGCAGCCGCGTGCTGGTCCCGCTGTTGCCGCAGTCGAGGTCGACGGACGGCTCGCGCAGCCCGCGGAGGCCGACGCCCTGGATCACGAGGTCGTCGGCGAGCGGCGGGATCTCCACGCCGAGCGCGCGAAGGACCCCCGCGGTGGAATGCACGTCGGCCGACTGGAGCACGGCGCGCACTCGCGACGTGCCTTCCGCGAGCGCGGCGCAGATGAGCGAGCGGTGGGAGATGGACTTGTCGCCCGGGACCGTGAGCTCACCCGCGACGCGCAGCTCGCCGGCGATCACCGGAGCCACCCCTCGAGCGCGGTGGCGACGTCGGTGCGTTCGTCGCGGTACTTCACGATCACCGGCGTCTGGAGCGACAGCCCCTGCTCGCGCCCCCAGCCCCGCGCGACCTCGCGGGCGCCCGGCACCACGACGGCGCCGGCGGGAACCTCGAGTGGAGATTCTCCGCTGCCGCGGAGGATGCGCTCGTGCACGAGGTCGTAGACGGGCGTGCCGCGCGTCAGCACGACCCCCGCCGCGAGCACGGCGCGTGCGCGAACGATCGTGCCCTCGTACACCCCGCAGTTGCCGCCGACGAGCACGTCGTCCTCGATGACGACCGGCGCGGCGTTCACCGGCTCGAGCACTCCGCCGACCTGGGCGGCCGCGCTGAGGTGCACTCGCTCGCCGATCTGGGCGCACGATCCGACGAGGGCGTGCGAATCGACCATCGTCCCCGCGCCGATCCACGCGCCCACGTTGACATACATCGGCGGCATGCACACGACCCCCGGCGCGAGGTAGGCGCCTCGGCGCACGGACGAGCCGCCGGGCACGAGCCGCACGCCGCGGTCCACGTCGAACGACTGCACGGGATACGTGTGCTTGTCGAAGAAGGGAAGCGTCGCGCCCGGCGCGCCCCCGACGGACATGTCGACGAGGCGGCCGACGCGAAACCCGAGCAGGATGCCGCGCTTCACCCATGGAACGGCGCGCCACGCGCCGTCCTCGCCACGAACGGCGGCACGCACCTCGCCGCGCTCGAGCGCCGCGAGCAGCGCGTCGACGAGCGGCTCGGCCTCGTCGCTCATCGCGGCGCCCGCCGGCGTGTCGGCGCACGCGAGCAGACGCTCGGCGAACCGCGGATCGCGCACGTCCGCGACGACCGCCGTCACAACGCCCCCACGTGGTGCAGCGCGGAGCGCACGACCTCCTCGTGACGCGGCTCGAGCGACACGAGGGGCGAGCGGAGCACGTTCTCGAACCGTCCCATCATCCAGAGCGCCGCCTTGATCGGGATCGGGTTGGTCTCGACGAAGGCCGCGCGCAGGAGGGGGAGCAGCCGCACGTGCCGTTCGCGCGCGCCCGCGAAATCGCCCGCGCGGCCGAGCCGTACCAGCTCGACCGCCAGCCGCGGCGAGACGTTCGATACGACCGAGATGAGCCCGTCCGCACCGAGCGCGAGCATCGGGAGCGTCACCTCGTCGTCGCCCGAGAGGACGGAGAACCCGGCCGGCCGGCGCGTGATGATGTCGGTGATCTGCGGGAGGAGCCCCGACGCTTCCTTGGTGGCGACGATGCGCGGATCGGCCGCCAGTTCCACGGTCGTCGACGCCTCGATGTTGCACGCCGTCCGCGAAGGCACGTTGTAGAGGACGATCGGGAGATCGACCGCGTCGGCGATCGAGCGGAAGTGGAGCGCCATGCCGCGCTGCGGCGGCTTCGTGTACGCCGGCGCCGCGTGCAGCAGATGCGTCGCGCCCGCGTCGCGCATCGCGCGCGAGATCTCGATCGCCCGCGCGGTGTCGTTGGAGCTCGCCCCGGCGACGACGGGCACGCGACCGCGCGCGCGCTCCACGACGATCTCGACGACGCGCCGCTGCTCGTCGATCGACATGGTCGCGGCCTCGCCGGTGGATCCGCACGGCACGAGGAAGTCGATCCCTTCGTCGAGCTGCCAGTCGGCGAACCCGCGCAAGGCGCGCTCGTCGAGCGCACCCGATGCGGTGAACGGCGTGGCGAGGGCGGTGCCGCAGCCCACGAGCGCGCTGCTCACGCGATGGTCTCCGGCTGCGCGTCGAGCACGTCGGCGAGGGTGAACACGCCGCGCCGTCCGATCAGCCAGCGCGCGGCGACGAGCGCGCCTTCGGCGAAGACGCGACGGTCGCGCGCCTCGTGCACCAGCCGGATCTGCTCGAACGGCGCGTCGAACACGACTTCGTGCGTCCCGGGCACGTGACCGACGCGAACGCTCGTGATCGGAACGCGCCGGCCGAGCGTGCGCTCCGTCGTCTGCGCGAGCGCGGCGGCGGTGCCGGAGGGGGCGTCGCGCTTGGCCGAGTGGTGGGTCTCGACGAGGTGCGCCTCGAACCCCTCGAGCCGCGCGAACAGCCGGCCCGCCTCGGCGACGATGCGGTCGAACGCCGCGACGCCGATGGAGAAGTTGGGCGCGGTGAGCAGCGCGCCGCCCGCCCGCTCGGCGTCCGCGCTGATCGCCGGCAGCTCCTCGTACCATCCGGTGGTGCCCACCACGACCGGGCACCGCGCGGCGAGACAGGCGCGCACGTTCGCCGGCGCCGCCGACGGCTCGGTGAACTCGATCGCGACGCTCGCCCCGCGGAGGCTCTCGCTCGTGATGCCGGCGTAGCCGGGATCGGCGGCGTCGAGCGCGGCCACGACCTGGAAGCCGCGCTCGGGCGCCAGGGCGGCCAGCGCGCGCCCCATGCGGCCCATGCCGATCAGCGCGACGGGGGTGGCGGTCACGGGCAGGTCGCGCTGTCGCCGAAGAAGGCGGCGTGCAGCCGCTGCATCGCCGGGCTCACCTGCTCGCCGTCGACGACGACGGTGAGATTGATCCCGCTCGCGCTGAGCGAGAGCATGTGGACGCGAATGTCGCCGATGGCGGTGAGGGCGCAGGCCATCGCGGTGCCGCCGTCGCTGAGCCCCGTGCCGACCACCGACACGATGCCGCGGTTCCGTTCCACCGTCACGTCGCCATGCTCGCGCAGGTCGACCATGAGCGCCTCGAGACGGGAGGCGTCGTCGATCGTCACCGACACGCTCACCTCCGACGTGGCGACGACGTCGACCGACGTCCGGTGGCGCTCGAACACGCCGAACAGCCGGCGCATGAAGCCCTCGGTGAGGAGCATGCGCGCGCTGCGCACCTTGACGAGGCTCACGCCGCTCTTGCCGGCGATCGCGGTGACGGGTCGGCGCGGCGCGTCGAAGGTGATGAGTGTCCCCGTGCCCTCGGGGCGGCGCGAATTGAGGATCCACACCGGGATCCCTTTCGTGACCGCGGGGGCGATCGTGTTCGGGTGGAGCACCTTCGCGCCGAACGACGCGAGCTCCGACGCCTCGTCGAACGCGATCCGCTCGATGAGCTGCGAGCCCTGCACGACGCGGGGATCGGCGGTGAGCATCCCGTCCACGTCCGTCCAGATCTCGATCGCCTCGGCCTGCATCGCCGCGCCGACGAGCGAGGCGCTGTAGTCCGAGCCGCCGCGCCCGAGCGTCGTCGTCACGCCGGTATCGCGCGCCGAGCCGATGTAGCCGCCCATGACGGGAATCTCCCCGTCGCGCAGGATCGGACCCAGCAGCCGATGCGCCGCTTCGGCGATCGCGTCGGCCTGGGGCTCCGCGCGCGTGTAGCTGTCGTCGGTGATCACCACGTGGCGCGCGTCGACGTGCGTCGCCGGCAGGCCGCGCAGCCGGAACGCGGCGACGATGAGCACGGAGGAGATCTGCTCGCCGAGCGAGGCGATCGCGTCGAGCGAGCGCGGGGTGAGATCGCCGAGCGTGGTGAGCGCGTCGGCGAGCATCGCCAGCTCGTCGAACATCGCCGACAGCTCGGCGCAGATGTCGTCCGCGACCGCCTGATCCGCGGCGAGGAGGAGCTGGCTCTGCGTGAGGTGCCGCTCGCGCAGCTCCTCGATGGCGCGCAGCGCGCCGATGAGCTGTCCGCGCGCCGCCTGCTCGGCGATGGCGAGCAGCGCGTTCGTCGCGCCGGCGAGGGCGCTGACGACGACGACCGGATGGCGCTCGCGGCGCGCGGCGATGATCGAGGCCGTCCGCGCGATCGCCTCGGCGTCTCCCACCGAGGTGCCGCCGAACTTGCAGACGATCACGCGACGCCCGCCTGCCCCGTCGCGACGAGCAGTTCCGCGTTGAGCACCGAGGCGCCGGCCGCGCCGCGCACCGTGTTGTGGCCCATCGCGACGAGCTTCACGTCGAAGAGCGGATCTTCGCGCACGCGGCCCACGGTCACCGTCATCCCGTGGCCGGCCTCGACGTCGCGGCGGGGCTGCGGCCGATCCGGCGCGTCGCTCACGACGAGCGCGCGCTCCGGCGCGCTCGGCAGGCCGCGCGCGCATTCGTCGCCCTGCCACTCGCGCAGTGCCTCGAGCGCGGCGCCGGCGTCGACGTGCGTCTCGAAGTCCACCGAGAGACACACCGTGTGCCCGTTCTCCACCGGCACGCGGTTGGCGTGCGCGCTGATGGCGATCGGGGCGTGTTCGATGTGCGTCTCCTGGCGGCGGCCGAGCATCTTCTGGATCTCGGTCTCGATCTTCGCTTCCTCGTCCTTGATGTACGGGACGACGTTGCCGAGGATGTCGAGCGAGGGCACGCCGGGATAGCCTGCGCCGGACACCGCCTGCATGGTGGCGACGAACAGCCGGCGAATGCCGAACGCCTCGTGCAGCGGCGCGAGGCCCATCACCGCCATGATCGACGCGCAGTTCGCGTTCGTGACGATCCCGCCCTTCCAGCCGCGGTTCGAGCGCTGCACGTCGAGCAGGCCGAGGTGATCGGCGTTGACCTCGGGGATGACGAGCGGGACGTCCTGATCCATCCGGTGGTTCTTCGCGTTGCTCAGCACGAGCCGGCCGGCGCGCGCGAAAGCCTGCTCGACGTCGCCGGCGACGCCGGAGTCGAGGGCGGAGAAGACGATGGGCGCGCGCACCGCCGCGGGGTCGCAGGTGCGCACCTCGATGTCGCGCACCGATGCCGGGATCGCGCTCGCGCCGATCCAGCGCGTGGCGTCGGCGTACGTGCGTCCCGCAGACCGCTCGGAGGCGGCGAGTTCCGCGACGTCGAACCAGGGATGGTCGGCGAGCAGGCGAATGAACGACTGGCCGACGGCGCCGGTGGCGCCGAGCACGGCGACGGGGATGCGGGACTTGGGCGTGAAGGGGCTCATGACGCGAGGAGGGTACGCACGATGCGCTCGTACGAGTCGACGGCCTGGCGCAGCTCCTTCACGTCGATGAACTCGTCGCTCGTGTGCGCGACGTGGATGGAGCCGGGACCGAACAGCAGGGGGGTGCCCCACCGGCTGAGCAGCGGGATGTCCGACGTGTAGGCCACGGGGGACACCTCGAACCCGTCGATGGTGTGGAAGTGCTGGGCGGGAATGTAGGAGCCCCACTCGAGCTCCGCGCGATCGCCGGCCCACGCGGTGAGCAGCTCGCGCAGCGGTGCCACGTCGCCGACGAGGCGGAACATCAGCTCCGCCTCGCACAGATCGGGGACGATGTTCGCCTCGGTGCCACCGTGGATCGTGCCGATGTTCACGGTCGTCTCGCCGAGCGCGGGATCGGTCGGGAGCGGCAGCGCGGCGACGCTCGGCAGGAGTGCGAGCATCGGCTCGATGGCCGACACGCCCAGATGCGGATACGCCGAGTGCGCGGCGCGCCCGCGCGTGCGCACGACGACGCGCTGCGAGCCCTTCGCGCCCGAGGCGAGCTTGCTCTCCGTCGGCTCACCGTTGACGAGAAACCGGCTCGTCGCCTGGAGATGGTTCGCGGCGCGCGCGCCGTCGCTCCCCTTCTCCTCGCCGACGACGAAGAGGAGATCGACACGCTGCTCGCCCGACTCGGCGATGCGGTCGGCGGCGCAGAGCATGGCGGCCGCGATCCCTTTCGCGTCGCACGCGCCGCGGCCGTAGAGCTTCGAGCGGTCGAGCCGCGGTCCGATGTACGGCGGGACGGTGTCGAGGTGCGTCGACAGCGTGACGCCACCGCCGGCGCGCGACGCCCACACGTTGGCCCGGCCCTTCGCCACTTCCTGCAGCGTGACGTTCCACCCGCGGGCGATGAGCCAGCGCGACACGAAGTCGACGGCGGGACCTTCGGCGCCGGTGGACGACTGGAGGGCGAGCAATTCCGCAGCGAGCGCGACGACGTCGGTCATAGCGCACATAGTAGCCGGGAGCGGAGGTGAATTCCACCGCCGCCCCCGCTTCGCCGCGTCGCGTGACGCGCTAGAACGACGTGCTCGAGCCGGTGGTGCTGGAGTCGCCCGAGACGGTGCTGCTCGCCGCCGGTGCGAGGTTCAACCCGGTCGTGTCGCCCTGCCGCACGTTCTCGACGAACATCTGCTGCACGAGACGATTCGCTTCGCGGTGGAACTCGTCGTGATCGCGCTCGGCCGTCTCGCCGATTTGCTGGAGCCGCGCGATGCCGAGCGCCTTGCCCGCCTCGCGGAAGGTCTTGAAGGTGTCCTCGGACTGCCGCGCGGTGACGATGTCGCCGACGAGCCGCAGGAAGTCACTCTCCCGCGCGGCGTCGGCGAGATCGCGCGCCATGCCGAGCGCCTTGCCCATCATCTTCTTCGCCGTGCCGGTTTCGGCGCCGAGCTCACGCTGATAGTCCTCGAGCATGCGCTGGTGTGACAGCGCTTTCGGAAGGAATCGCGCGCAGAGCGACCGGAAGCGTGCGTCGTCGGCCTGCTTCTCGTGATCGCTCAGGTTGTCGACGAACGTCTGGTGCTGCATCACCGCGTTGTTGACCTGGCTCTTCAGAAAATCGATGCCTCGTTCCATGGCTCCTCCGTTGATCGGTCCGACGAGCACGGAGGGGGTGCACAAGGCGCGCCAGCCGCGCATCGAAGCGCGGATGCACTGGGCGAAAACGGGGCGTGGCTAGAGCTCGCCCGCGAGGACGCGGCGGCGCGTCTCGGAGTAGTCCGCGGGAAGGGCACGCGCGGTCTCCATCGCCAGATCCTCGACCGCGTTCAGGAGCGCACGCTTCAGGCGGCGTCCCGCGTCGCCCGAGGGAAGCGTGCGGAGCGTCGCGGCGAGAGCCTGAGGATCGGCGAGGTAGTCGTCGATCGTGGGTGGCGAAACCAGCGCCGTCGCGGCCGCGACCGTGGTGCTCGGGGCGCCGTGGAGGGCAAAGGTGCGTGTGGCGGGGGGGGCCGCACCCGAGGCGAGGAAAGAAGGCTCGACGGACAGCGCGCCCGCCAGACGATCTCTCAGCGAGCTCGTCAGCTCGGACTTCCCGGTCATGACGCGCCAGAGCTGCTGCCGCGACGTGCCCGCGTGGCGAGCCAGGTGCTGCTTCGAGATCCCTCGCTCGATGCGCAGGATCTCGAGTCGCTTGCCGAGTGTGGTGAGCTCGGGCGCACCCTCCGGCAGGACCGAATCGAGCAGCACTTCCGTTGACATACGTTGCAGTCTATCCTAGATTTCCATCCCGAACGAATCCCGAACTCATGCGACGTCTGTTGCGCAGTCTAAGGAGAGCAGGTGGGGAAAGTCAAGAAAGGGACTGGAGTTACGGGCGAACGTAACGTTACGGGAAAGGCTCGGGGAACGATGGGGCGCACGCGGGCCCTGACAGAGACCGCGGGGAAGACCGGCACGAGATCCGGATCCGTCCGCACTCCGGCGACGGTGAACGGGAAGTCGAAGAAGCCGGCC
>DATJGU010000020.1:0-11680 GCA_035494615.1 Gemmatimonadaceae bacterium | reverse complement strand
ACGAGGCCGCGGATCCGCGACATGATGCTACGGAGGGCTGCGATGGGACTGGTCGAATTTGCCGATAAGGATGGGGTTAGTTGGCGAGCGTGGCATGTGGACACGCCCTCGTCGCGGGCCCATCTGATGGATCCGCAGTATCGGAACGGCTGGCTCGTGTTCGAGCGCGAGGACGGCACCGAGCGTCGGCGCCTCAATCAGGTGCCCGACGACTGGACTTCCCTGCCGAGGGAGCGGCTGTCGCTGCTGTGTCAGGTAGCTGTACCGGTAGTGGCGCCCAAGAATACCCCCAGCGGGACTCAACCCGTCATGGCCCGACCCGACACGGGATCTTCGAGATAGAGGCGCGCAACGCGCAGGGCGCCGATCGCAGGCTGCACGGTTCACGGCCGACCTCGGGATGTTCCTCCGTCCCCCGAGGTCGGCCGTGAATCGTTCGAGCTTGATCGGTCTCGGTCCCTTGACAGCGGGCCGGGGCGAAGCAACCTTTCATCCGGATATACGGATGATACAGGCCCGCCCCATCTTCGACCGCCTCTCGGCGCTCGCCGATCCCACGAGGAGCCGGTTGCTCCTGCTGCTCGACCGGCACGAGCTCACCGTCGGCGAGCTGTGCGCCGCCCTCCAGCTTCCGCAGAGCACGGTGAGCCGACACCTCAAGACGCTCGCCGACGAGGGATGGGTGTCGGCACGTGCGGAAGGCACGAGCCGGCGCTATGCCATGCCCGGGTCGGCGCTCGACGCGTCCGCGCGCGGGCTCTGGCAGCTCGTGCGCGATCAGGTCGGCGCCACGCCATCTGCGCGACAGGATCTCGCGCGCGCGGAGCGTGTGCTCCAGGAGCGCCGCACCGCGTCGCAGGCGTTCTTCGCCTCGACGGCGGGACAGTGGGACCGCGTGCGCGCGGAGCTGTTCGGCGCGCGCACCGACCTCGCGCCGCTCGCGGCGCTCGTGGATCCCGCCTCGGTCGTCGGCGATCTCGGATGCGGCACGGGCCAGACGACGGCGGCGCTCGCGCCCTTCGTCGCTCGCCTGATCGCCGTCGACGATTCGGACGCGATGCTCGCCGCCGCGCGCGCGCGCGTGGGGCATCACGCGAACGTCGAGCTGCGCTCCGGACGACTCGAGTCCCTGCCGGTCGACGACGCCGCGCTCGACGTCGCCGTGCTCTCGCTGGTCCTCCACCTCGTCGTCGATCCGGCGGCCGTGCTGCGCGAAGCGGCGCGCGTGCTGCGCCCCGGCGGTTGCCTGCTCGTCGTCGACATGGAGCCGCACGAGCGCGAGGAATACCGCACGGCGATGGGACATCTCTGGCTCGGGTTCTCCACCGAGCAGGTGCGCAGGTGGCTCGCCGATGCCGGCTTCGGCCCGCCGCGCATCGTGTCCCTTCCTCCCGATCCGCACGCGAAGGGCCCCACCCTCTTCACCGCCCGCGCCATTCGTTCGTCCTGACGCCAACGCACCAACACACCGACACACCAACACACCACCACACCGGTTCAATGGCAACCACCACCCGTCCCGCCCCCACTACTCCGCTCGATCGCCCCGCGTTCAAGGTGGCCGATCTCTCGCTCGCCGACTTCGGCCGCAAGGAGATCCGGCTGGCCGAGCAGGAGATGCCCGGTCTCATGGCGCTCCGCGCGGAGTTCGAGGGACAGAAGCCGCTCGCCGGCGCGCGGATCATGGGCTCGCTCCACATGACCGTGCAGACGGCGGTGCTCATCGAGACGCTCGTCGCGCTCGGCGCCGACGTGCGCTGGGTGAGCTGCAACATCTTCTCGACCCAGGATCACGCCGCCGCGGCGGTGGCCGTCGGCCGCGACGGAACGATCGAGAATCCGAAGGGCATCCCCGTATTCGCGTGGAAGGGGGAGACGCTGGAGGAATACTGGTGGTGCACGGAGCAGGCGCTCATGTGGCCCGACGGCTCGGGGCCGAACCTGCTGCTCGACGACGGCGGCGACGCGACGCTGCTCGTGCACAAGGGGGCCGAGTTCGAGGAAGGGGGCGCGGTGCCCGCGTTCGACGCCGAGCACGAGCCCGAAGAGTGGGGGATCATCCTGGACCTGCTGCGCGCCGAGCAGCGGACGCATCCGGGCCGCTGGACGAAGGTCGCCGCGGGAATCCGCGGCGTCTCGGAGGAGACGACGACCGGCGTGCACCGCCTCTACGAGATGATGAACGCCGGCACGCTGCGCTTTCCGGCGATCAACGTCAACGACTCGGTGACGAAGTCGAAGTTCGACAACCTGTACGGCTGCCGGCACTCGCTCACGGACGGGATCCTGCGCGCGAGCGACGTGATGCTCGCCGGCAAGGTGGCCGTCGTGTTCGGCTACGGCGACGTCGGCAAGGGATGCGCGCAGTCGCTGCGGGGCCAGGGCGCGCGCGTCATCATCACCGAGATCGATCCGATCTGCGCGCTCCAGGCGGCGATGGAGGGCTACCAGGTCACGACGCTCGACGACGTCGTGCGCACGGCCGACATCTTCATCACGGCCACGGGGAACAAGAACATCATCTCCGTGGACGACATGGGGAAGATGAAGGACAAGGCGATCGTCGGGAACATCGGCCACTTCGACAACGAGATCGACATGGCCGGCCTGAAGAAGCGCGGCATCACGCGCGTGAACATCAAGCCGCAGTACGACGAGTACGTCTTCCCCGACGGCCACTCGGTGATGATCCTTGCCGAGGGACGACTGCTGAATCTCGGCTGTGCGACCGGCCATCCGAGCTTCGTGATGTCGGCGTCGTTCACGAACCAGGTGATGGCGCAGCTCGAGCTGCACCGCAACGCGTCGAACCTGGAGCGGAAGGTCTACACGCTCCCCAAGCATCTCGACGAGAAAGTGGCGCGCCTCCACCTCGACAAGCTCGGCGTGAAGCTCACGACGCTCACCCCCGAGCAGGCGGCGTACATCGGCGTGCCGGTGGAGGGGCCGTACAAGCCGGAGCACTACCGATACTGACGGTGTGTTGGTGTGTTGGTGTGTCGGTGTGTTGGTGTGTTGGTACCAACACACCGGGTGTCATCGGAACGCGTCGAGGAATTCGGCAACGAACTGCTCGAAGTTCGTCGGCTCCCGTCCCGTCAGCTCGCGCACGGTGCCGGTCGTGAAATCGGCGCCGCCGTCGCGGTAGAAGCGGTCGAGGTCGAGGAGGGCGTCGATCTGGGGGTCGGAGACGCCGTGTGATTGCATGGCGCCGCGGGCGTCGGCCTCGGTGATGCCGATGACCTGGACCGGCGTCCCGGTCGCGCGGCCGATCGTCGCGGCGGCGTCGCGATACGTGAACGACGCCGGCCCGGAGAGCGTGTAGGCCTTCCCCGCATGTCCGTCGCTCGTGAGCACGGTTGCGGCGACGCGCGCGACGTCGCGCGCGTCGATGTGGTTGAACGGCGAGTCGGGAATCATGGTGTAGATGGCGCGCTGCGCGCGAATCGTCGGCGCCATGAAGTTGACGAAGTTCTGCATGAAGCTCGTGGGACGGAGGAACGTCCACGCCATCCCGGACCCTTCGATCGCCTTTTCGATCGAACGGTGGATCTTCGCGAAGGAGTAGCTCTCGTCCGGCGCGCGCATGACGGAGAGCTTCACGATGCGCTCCACTCCTGCCGCGCGCGCCGCGCTCACGACCGCGAGCTCCCGCTCCACGTGACCGGGCCCGATCGGACCGAGGAGAAAGACGGTCCGTACGCCGTCGAGGGCGGGCGCGAGCGTCTCCGGGTTGGCGAGATCGACGGTCACCGTCTCGCGCCCCACTGCGGCCGCCGCACGCGCGCGATCCGCGGAGTGATACGCGGCGCGCACGGACTGCCCCGCGGCGGCGAGCGCGTCGATGAGCGGACGTCCCACGTTGCCGCTGGCTCCGGTCACGAGAATCATGTCGGCCTCTCGAGCTGAGGGTTGGCGACGCCGCCTCGCGCGATCGCGCGCGCATGAACATGGATCCGCACGCCACGCCCCGCTATCGGCCGATCGACGCGCGGACGGGGGGGATTCCTCGACTCGCTCCGCTCGCTCGGAATGACAGGGTGAGCTCCGCTCGCACGGAATGACAGGGTGAGCTCCGCTCGCACGGAATGACAGGGTGAGCTCCGCTCGCACGGAATGACAGGGTGAGCTCCGCTCGCTCGGAATGACAGGGTGAGCTCCGATCGCTCGGACTGATGCCGGCTGAGGGCTACGCACCACGCCGCACGCCCCTCGCCGCTGGCCCACAACTCCTTGCGATTGCACGGGTTGAGCACGCGGCCCGCTTTTCGCACCACGCGTGCTCGACCGTCGGCCACGCTCACCATCCGTGAACCTGCTTCACACGCTGCGCCTCCGTGCATTCCTGGCGGCGTCACTCCTCGTGACGCCCTGCGTCGTCGTCGCCGCGCAATCCCCGGCGGGAGTCGGACGGCCGATCCTCGCCCTGCACGACTCGATGGACGTCGCGACGCTCGAGTTCGAGGGCGCGCACGCGGTGTCGCCCGACGATCTCAAGCGCGTCGTGTTCACCCGCAGCACGAGCTGCCGGCTCGTGCTCATCGCGCCCCTCTGCCGATTCTCGGCCAGCCAGCTCTTCAACGACCGCCGACGCACCACGCCCGCGGCACTCGGCGAGGACATCACCAAGCTGCGCGTGTACTACTGGCGCCGCGGATTTCGCCACGCGCAGGTGGACACCGTGATCGCGCCGGCGCGGCGCGGCGTCTCGGTCACCTTCCGCATCGTCGAAGGGCCACCCACGGTCGTCGGCGCGCTCGACGTCACCCAGCGTGCGCCGGTGCTCACGCCGAAGGAGCTCGAGCGCGCGGTGACTCTCCGCACCGGCGAGCCGTTCGATCTCGTCGCGCTCGACACGACGGTCGCACGCATTCACGACGCGGCCTGGAACAAGGGCTACGGCGACGTGCGCGTCGACACGACGGTGCCTCGCCCCGACGCCGAGCGCGTCGTCCCCGTGGGGATCGCGATCGACCCGGGGGTGATCACGCGCGTGGGACGCGTCGAGTTCGACGGCAACGAGCGGCTCTCCGACGCGACGCTGCGCCGCGGCGTCGTGCTGCAGCCCGGCACGCTCTACACGCGCGACGCGGTGCTGGAGAGCGAGCGGCGGCTCTTCGAATCGCCGGCGATCGCGCGCGCCGTCGTCGTCACGCCGCCCGCGGGTGACAGCGTGAAGACGATCACGATGGCGATCGCCGAGGTGCCGCCGCGCCACGTCGAGACGTCGCTCGGCTTCAACACGATCGAGTTCGGCCAGGCCGCGGTCGAGCTCCGCCACAACGCGCTCGGCGACGCACGCTGGCTGCGCCTGCGCGGCGCCGTCGGCAACCTGCTGAGCGAGCAGCTCAACGGGCGCGCGATCTTCCAGCGCGTCATCCCGCGCGATGCGACGTTCGACGTCGACCGGTTCGTGCAGCCGACGTATCAGGCGTCGCTCACGCTCACGCAACCGTGGATCGGCGGCGCACGCACGTCGGCGGCGCTCACCGCGTTCGCCGGCCGGCGCTCGCGCGTCGGCGTCGCCGTCGACGAGAACGCCGGCGGCTCGCTCGGCCTCGTGCACGAGCTGGCGCCGAAGATCCCGCTCGGCGTGAGCTACCGGTTCGAGACGACGCGCGTCGAGGCGGGTGCGGTGTACTTCTGTGCGGGCTACGGCATCTGCGACGCGCCGACGATCGACGCGCTCGGGCGGCGCCAGCGGCTCGCGCGGATCGGCGTCAGCGGCTGGATCGATCGCTCGGACGATCTCGACAGCCCGACACGCGGCTACACCGCCGTGGTCGACGCGGAGCATGCGTCGCGCGCCCTGGGCTCGACGTTCGAGCACGACCGCATCTCCGCCGACGGCTCGTACTACCGTCCGTTCGGCACGATCCTGCCCGACGACGGCACACTCCGCGAGCCCAAGGTGCTCGCGTTGCATGCGCGCGCCGGCTTCGTGCGGCCTCGAGGCGGCTCGTCCTCGCTCGGCATCGGGGGCACGACGGACGGCGTGCTGCATCCTCGCGCGCGCTTCTACGCGGGCGGGATGCAGTCGGTGCGAGGGTTCGCCGAGAACGAGCTGGGGCCGCGCGTGCTCCAGGTGCGGCGCGCGTCGCTGCTCGCCGCCGGCTGCACCGAGGCGACGATCGCCGCCGGCACCTGCGATCCGTCCGCGGTGCCCAACGATCAGTTCTTCGCGCGCCCGACCGGCGGCAGCAGCGTGGTCGAGGCGAACGCCGAAGTGCGCGTGCCGCTCGTGAAGCATCTGAGCGGCGTCGCATTCGTGGACGGCGCGTACGTCGGCACGAGCGGGCTCTCGACCGTGGCGAAGGGGAAGGGCGCGGTGACGCCGGGCGTCGGCTTCCGCTACCGCTCGCCGCTCGGCGTGCTGCGGCTCGACTTCGGGCTGCGGCCGGTCGGCCACGAGTCGCTGCCGGTCGTCGTCGCCGTCACCGATCCGTCCGGAACGGATCGCGTCGTGCCGCTCGACCGTGAGAAGTCGTGGTCGCCCGTGGCGGATCCCTCGCCCGGCCGGCTGCGTGCCCTCGGCCGGCGTATCGTGGTGCACTTCGCCATGGGCCAGGCGTTCTGATGGCGGAGCCGCTCCATCGCCCCGCCACGCCGCAAAACGCGGCGCGGGTTGCAGAGCCGGTGCGGCGTGCACGGGCGCTGCGCGCGATCGTCGCCGTGGTGGTGCTGCCGATCGTGCTCGGCGCGCTCGTCGTGTGCGTCCTCGCGCTCACGCCGTGGGGGAACGAGCAGGTGCGCCGCGTGGTCGTCTCACAGGCGAACCAACGGTTGACGGGAGAGCTCGGCATCGGCTCGCTGCGCGGGAACCTCTTCACCGGTGCGACGCTCACCGACGTACGGCTCGCCGACAGCGCACGCCGGCCGCTGTTCACGGCGACGCGCGTGCAGGTGCGCTACGCGCTGGTGCCGGCGCTGCGGGGACATCTCGTCGTGCGCTCGCTCGCGCTCGACACGCCGGTCGTCGTGCTCGACAAGCGTCCGGACAACCGATGGAACTTCCAGTCGCTGCTCCGGCCGAGCGGGCGGGGGACGGGCGACACGACGGCGCGGGGGGCGCCCCCGGAGATCTCCGACGTCACGATCCGCCACGGTCAGATGATCTACCGGCGGCCGTGGAGCCCGGACACGACGCTCGCGGCGGATCGGCGCGACTCGGCGATCGCCGCGGCGCTCGGCGGCAAGTCGCGCAGTCTGATCGTGCGCGTGCCGAATGGATTCCAGCGCGTGCTCGACTATCACGACATGGACGCGCGGATCCCGAGCCTGCGGCTCGCGCGCGACGGCCAGCCGCTCGCGGTGGAGATCGCGTCGCTCTCGATGCTCGCGGAGCCGTACCGTCCGCCGGCGATCGACGTGCGCTCGCTCGCGGGTACGGTATACGCCACGCGCGACTCGCTCTGGTGGCACGGCGCGCGGATGACGCTTCCGGGCACGCGCGTCGCGGGGGACGGCGCGATTCGCTTCCGGCGTATGGGCTTCGCCCTCGAGCTCACCGGAGCGCCGGTCGCGTTCGCCGACCTCCAATGGCTCAACGTCAAGCTGCCCGAGTCCGGAGGCGGATCGCTGCGCTACGCGATGCGGATCCACGGCGACACGACGTGGCTCTCCGTCGCCGACGCGAACGTGCACTATCGCGACGCGAGGGTCCTCGGCAGGGCGGCGCTGACGCGCATCCATCCGAAGCGCGAGCAGAGCCGCATTCTCGTGGATGGGGCCGACCTGACGATCGCCGGTCTCACGACGGCGATCGTGCGGGACCTCGCGCCGTCCATCCGGGTGCGTCGCTCCGGCACGCTCGGCGGACACGTGGCGGTGAGCGGCCCACCGAGCCACCTGCGACTCGACGCCGACATCACGTTCGACGACGCTGCCGCGGGGCGCAGTCACGTCGTGGCGCGAGGAGGGATCGGCATGAAGCCGGAGCCGAGCGCGCGGGAGCTCGCCGTCGTCCTGCAGCCGCTGCGGCTCGCGACGCTCGCGGGCGCCGGCGTCCGCGCTCCGCTCGGCGGCATGCTCTCGGGCACGGCGACCGTGAGCGGCGGCGCTGCAGCGGGGTGGCGAGTGCGCGGCGACCTCACGCACGTGGAGCGCGGCGCGCGCTCGCACCTGATCGGAGGCGGAAGCTATGTACCGGCGAGCCAGCGCATCGCGATCGACGCGCGACTCGCGCCACTCGCGCTCGGGACGCTGGATCGGCTCGCGCCGGCGGCGCGGTTGCGCGGCTCGGTGACGGGGCACGTGCGCGCCGACGGCACGACGCGCGATCTGCGGCTCGCCGGCACGCTCCGCTCGACGTCGGGCGGAGGCACGCTCGATCTGCGCGGGACGGGAGCGCTTCGCGGCGGTACGCCGCGCTACGACGTCGTCGCCGTGGCGAACGCGTTCGATGCCCGCGCGCTGTCGGCGCGCGCGCCGAGCACGTCGCTGACGGGAACGGTCGCGGCGCGCGGCGAGGGAGTGCGGGCGGCGACGGCGAGCGCCGAGCTTCGCGCCGACCTTGCTGCGTCGCGGTACGACACGGTCGCGGTGGATCGCCTGCTCGCGCGGATCGGCATCGCGGGGGGCATCGCACGCGTCGACACGCTGGCGGTGCAGGTGCGCGGTGCACGTGCGACCGCCGGCGGCACGCTCGGGCTCGTGGCGAATCGGCAAGGAACGCTTCGCGTGTCGGCGCACGTCGACTCGCTCGGCGCGCTGCGGACATGGATCGGCACGTCCGACACGACGATCGCGGCGCCGCCCGCTGCACGCCGGCGTACACTCCTCGCCTCGGCGCGCGCCGACTCGGTGCGGCGCGCGGACTCCGCGCGCATCGAGCGGCTCGCGCTCGGGCTGCCGGAGGGCGTCACGCTCGCGCTCGACACGCTCACCCCGCTCCGGCGCGACTCGCTCGCCGGCGCACTGGACGTCGACGCGACGCTTCGCGGCAGCGTGCGCGAGCCCGGCGTCGACGGCACGATATCGGGCGCCGCGATCGTGGCGCACGGGTACGAAGTGGACTCTCTCCAGGCGCGCGTCTCGAGCAGCGACGTACGCGATCGTTCGACGCCGCTGCAGTTCGAGCTGCGAGCGGACGGAGTCGACGGCGCGGGACGGTCGTTCGACCACGTCGACGCGACCGGCACGTGGCGCGGCCACGAGGTCGCCGGCGACCTGCGCGTCCGGCAGGACTCGCTCGTCTCGTACGCGATGCTCGGCGCCTACGCACAGCCCGACAGCGGCGTGCGCGTCGTGCGGCTCGACTCGCTGCGTGCGACCTTCGACACGCTCGTCTGGCGGCTCGCGCGGCCGGCGGAGGTGACGCTCGATCGCGGCGCGATCGCGATCGACTCCGTGGAGCTTCACAGCTTTTCGGGCGGGCGGCTGTTCGCCACGGGGCACGTGGCGAAGGACGGGCCGGTCGCGCTCGACGTCGCCGCCGAGCGGGTACGCGTATCGACGCTGCTGCGCGCGCTCGACCGCGATCCCGACGCCGACGGCGTGCTGGCGCTCCACGCGCGGCTCGGCGGCACGCGGAGCGCGCCGACCGCGGAGGGGAACGCGGCGCTGCGGGAGGCGGATCTCCGGGGCGTCCGGGCACCGGACGTCGACGTCGCCATCGCGTATCGGGGCCGCGTGCTCACGCTCGGCGCGACGGCGAGCGACAGCACCGGGAAGCGCGTGCTCGAGGGGCGGGCCGAACTGCCGTACGATCTCGCGCTCGAGCACGTGGACGGCTCGCGGCGGATCGCCGGCCCCCTCGTCGCCGACGTCGTGATGGACAGTCTCTCGCTCGCCACGCTGCCAATTTCCTCGCGCGCGGTGGCGGGTGTGCACGGGCATGTCGGCGCCGACGTGCACGTGCGCGGTACGTGGCGCGAGCCGCTCGTGACGGGTCGCGCCGCGGTGCGCGACGGTGGAGTGACCGTCGCCGCGACGGGGATGACGATCACCGACGCGACGGCCGACGTCAGCCTCGCGCGCGACACCGTGCGGCTCGACTCGCTCGTGGCGCGCGCCGGCGGTCCGCTGCGCGCGAGCGGGTACCTCGACCTCTCCGATCGCGCGCACCCCGTGGTGCATGCGTCGGCGGCCGGTGATCGGATTCGCGTGATGGATCAGCATCGCGGGCTCGTCGACGCGAACGCCGAGCTCAAGGTCGAGGGGCCGCTCGACGCCGTGCGCGTGACGGGGCGCGGCGAGATGCTGCACGGCTTCCTCGCGCTCAAGCAGTTCCGCAAGGACCTGCTGCGCGTGAAGTCGCCGGGCGACCTCACCTTCATGAGCGTGTTCGACACCACCGGGGCGCCCAGCGACAGCGCACGCGTCGCGTTGGCGCTGCGGCAGCCGAGGGCGTTCGCGATCGTGGCCGATCTCGCGCTCGTGATCGATCGTGGCAACTACTATCGGCATCGCCCCGACGCGAACACGGAGTTCTTCACCGGTGACGGCGAGGCCGTGCTCGCGCACATCGACCAGCGCACCGACGATCAGTGGGCGGTAGGCTTCGTGCGGATCCCGGGCGGCGTGGCGTACTTCCGCACGCAGCCCTTCGTGCCGGTGCGCGGCAGTCTGACGCTCGAGCCGCACACCGGCGCGCCGGCGATCGTGCAGGATCTCTCCGAGCGGCTGCTCTGGGAGCCCGGGCGTGGCTGGTTGCCGCTGCGGCTCTTTACCGGCGGCACGTCCAAGTCGCCGGCGATCGGTCTCGAGAGTGGAACGCTGTTCCCCATTCGCGGCCGCGAGCTGAACGGCTATCTCACGCAGGGCCGGACGTCGACGTCGCTGCTGCAGCAGTCGGGCTCGTCGCTCGCGGGGAGCGAGGCGTGGAGCGGCCAGCTCGCCGGCGAGTCGGGCGCGCTCGCGCGGCGGCAGCAGGGCGCGATCGCCCTCGGCGTCGTGCTGCACGACATCGGCACCGGTGGGACGAAGGAGTATGGGCTCGACGCGATCAGCGTCTCACCGGCGGACGTGCCGACGGAGCTCGTGTTCGGCAAGACGGGTGGTGTGCGCGGGGCGCTCGTGGAGGCGGGGCAGTACCTGACGGTCGACCGCTACGTCGCGGGCCAGCTCCGGCTCACGCGCGGCATTCCCGGCGTGCGCTACGAGGAGCGGTTCGGGCCGGACCTCCGGCTCGACGTCGGCCTCGAGCCGCGGTTCCTGTTCCGTGCGCCGGAGGAGCTGGGAATCACGCACCCCACGCTGCGCACCGGCGTGTTCGGCGCGTTCGTGACGCGGATGTGGGACTTCTGATCGGTCGCGTTCACGGTTGAACGACGGAACGCGGATCTCTGAACGGCGATCACGCGGAAGAGGGAGGATCGGCGCCTCTCAGGGGCGAGATCACCCGCACCGGCGCACTGCTCCTCCGTTGCTCGTGCGCGCGAACGGACGGAATGCGACACGGCACCCGTTCCGGCGATGCCGGTCCAGGTGCCGTGTCGTCCAGTGCCGGTCCGTCGGCTGCGACCCCGTCGAGGACCCTCGTCCAATCCGGCGCTGGATCAGTCGTGAAGCGACTGCGTCGAACGATGCTGCGTGCGGCTTACTTGCAGACGGGCTCGCCGTCGCCGGCCGCGGTGACCAGCGGGTTCGTCGTGTTCACGCCGATGCCGCAGCTGAAGTTCGCCAGCTGGCTGTGCGTGTTCGTCGCCAGCCACGCGCCCGCGTACGTCGAGATCGACGG
>DATJGU010000019.1:0-2134 GCA_035494615.1 Gemmatimonadaceae bacterium | reverse complement strand
ACCTGTTCGGTTCCATCTGGTATGCGGGTCTCGCGCTCGCGCTCGTCGAACTTTGGTCGCTCGCACTGCTGCCGCTCACCGTGATCACGTTGCACTATGCCGTGGTGCTGCGGGAAGAGGCATACCTCTCCCGTCGCTTCGACGACGCCTATCGGGAGTACCAGGCTCGCGTTCCTCGCTACTGGTGAACCGGGCAGCGCTCCTCGATGTCTCGAACTCAGCCTCTGAACGCGACCGGCAGCGCGGCCGGTCCGAGCACGTGGAGCGCGCGGCGCGGCGTCCATGGCTCGCCGCTCGCGAGCACCGGCGTGCCGAGCGTGAACAGTTCCTCAAGCACGACGCGCGCCTCGAGCCGCGCGAGCGCCGCGCCGATGCAGGAGTGGATGCCGTGGCCGAAGCCAACGTGCGGGTTCGGATCGCGCGTGGGGTCGAAGCGGTTCGGGTCGCGAAACGCCGCCGGATCGCGGTTCGCCGCTCCGAGGCCAACGAGCACGAACGCATCGCGCGGGATCGTGACCCCGTGCAGCTCGACCGCCTGCTTCGTCTGCCGGAACATGATCTGCGCCGGCGTGCGGTAGCGCAGGACCTCCTCGACGAACAGCGGCAGATCGCGCGGGACGCCGTACTCCGCGGCACACAGGATCGCGTTCGCGATCAAGTTCGTCGTGGTCTCGGTTCCGCCCGCGAGCAGCAGCTGGAAGAAGCCGAACAGCTCCGCGGCAGTAAGCCGCTCACCGTCGATCTCCGCGAGCGCGAGGCGCGTGATTAGATCCTCGCGCGGCCCGCGCCTCCGCTCGTCGACGAGTGCCGCGACGTACGGCTCGGCCTCGTCGCGCACGCGGTAGTACGCCGCGATCATCTCCTGCGCAGCCGCCCCGCCGACGGCGGCGTAGCTGAGCCCGTTGATGGCATCGGCCCAGCGGACGAAGCGCTCGCGATCGGCGGCCGCAATGCCGATCATCTCCGCGATCCCGAGCGTCGGCAGCGGCGTCGCGAGCTCGCCGACGAGCTCGAGTTCGGTGCGTCCGGCGATCAGCTCTCGCGAGAGCTGCCGGATCCGCGGCTCGAGCTGCGCGACCGAGCGCGGCGTGAACGCCTTCGCGATCAGCGCGCGCTGGCGGCCATGGCGAGGCGGATCGGTGAAGATCAACCAGTCGGGCGCCCGGCCCGTCGGCGGCACGACCTCGGAGCCGAACACGTCGGGCTCGCGCAGCGCGCGCGACACGCTCGCGTGATCGAGCAGCAACCACGCGGGACCGAACGGGACCACGGCCGCGACGGCCCGCAACCGCTCGTACACCGCGTACGGGTCACGGCGGACTTCCTCGGAGAGCAGGTCCATCGCGCTATATTACGGCTCGTGGCGACGGCGCGCTTGAACGGATCGCGGATCGCCGGCGTGCTCGCCGATGCGTTCGCCGTGCGCACGTCGACGGCAACGCAGTCCTCGCCGCACGCGCAGCACGGTCACGCGCTGTTCGTCGGGCTCGACCGTGACGTCACGGTGACCACCGCCGCGGGGACGCTGTGCGCACGCGTCGTACTCGTCCCCGCGGGCGTCGCGAACGCCGTGGTCAGCCCGGGTCGCACGATCGGCATCTGCTACGACCCCGAGCGCTCGCCGATCGCGGCCGCCGCGCCGTGCGCGCTGCCCGCGCGCCCTGCTCTCGATCGCGCTGCCCGCCCGCGACCACCTCGCGGATCCGGCCGCGCTCACCGACGTTGCGAGCGAGCTCCACCGCCGCATCGGCGCTCCCCCGCGTGCGCTCGACCGCCGCGTCGCAGCTGCCATCGAGGCGCTGCGCACGCCCGCCATCGACTATCGCCGCGAGCTCGCGCGCATCCCGATCTCGCGTGCCCACCTGCGGGCGCTGTTCGCTCGCGACGTGGCACTTCATCCAAAACGCGGACTGCCGCATTTGGAGAAGAGCCCCCGCATTTGGAGAAGAGCCGAAGAGCCAAGAGCCCCCCCGCGTCGTTAGATGGCTCCGGAGGAGGGTTTCGAACCCCCGACCCGGCGGTTAACAGCCGCCTGCTCTACCACTGAGCTACTCCGGAATTTGGGACTCAATTGATGACGTATGAGGGGCGGGGGTGTCAAGGCACCGCGTGCAACGAGACGCGGTTCTCGACG
>DATJGU010000018.1:0-43241 GCA_035494615.1 Gemmatimonadaceae bacterium | reverse complement strand
GCGGTCGGCCTGACGCCACACGGTTTCAGTCTGCGGCTCGACACCGGCAACCGAATCCAGCAGGGTGACGGCGCCGTCGAGCACGCGAAGCGACCGCTCCACTTCGACCGTGAAGTCGACGTGGCCGGGCGTATCGATGATGTTGATCCGATACTCGGGCCCCTCTCCACCATCGGCGCTCGCACCGTGACGGCGCCAGAAGCACGTGGTCGCAGCAGACGTGATCGTGATGCCACGCTCCTGCTCCTGCTCCATCCAGTCCATCGTCGCGGCGCCGTCGTGCACCTCGCCGATCTTGTGCGACTTGCCGGTATAGTAGAGGATGCGCTCGGTCGTCGTCGTCTTCCCGGCATCGATGTGGGCCATGATGCCGATGTTCCGATACTGTTCGAGCGGCGTTGTGCGTGCCATATCAATCCGTCAGGTGTTCGCGGCGGCCGTCGTGTGACACGTCAGCGCCAGCGGGTATGCGCAAGTCCGGAAATACAAACGCGGGTGGACCAGGCGCCCGCATTCGGGCCGGTATCCATCCGCTGCCGCCAGGGTGTGCTCGCCTCTGCAGCGCGAGCGGGGACCCAAGGCGCGCCGAGCAAAACCGCGCTCGACGTCGAGTTGTCCTGCATTGCTTCTCGGAAGCGGCGCGAAGCCGCCGGCCTGAAGAGCCACGCCGCCGCTGACGCGGGGCGTTCCATAAGTTCGGCCGCAGTGAGCCGCAAAAACCCGTAGCCCCTTGAATTTATTGGCGATTCAGTGGGAGTCAACCGGGTCGTCGGACGCGCGCTGCGTCCGGCGCTTCGCGCGTCGGCGTCCACCACGGAACGCCGACCCTGATCGGAGCGCGAGCGGCCGGACTGCCATTACTCGCTCGTGGGGCAGCGTGGCCTCGGAGTCGACAGCATCGCGCGGAGGCGCGGAGGAGTGCGGAGGGCGCGGAGAACGGCAACGGCCTGCGCATGGCGCGCATGGGAGCTCTCAGCCGCGCCAACGCTCGGCTCTCGACCGTCGCCCCCGTCGCCCGGAGCGGTATCAGCTCGCTTCGCCCGCCTCCATCCGCTCCTTGAACCGCTGCAGATCCTCCCGGATCTGCCGGTCGGGCTCCTCCCCCAGCACCTGGGAGAGCAACGCACCCACTCTGCCGGCGGGGGGCTCGTAGTCGATCGTCACGCGCACCTCCGTCCCTCCGCCCGCCGGAAGATCCCTGAAGTTCACCGAGCCGGCGTTCGGGATGTCCGGGTCGCCGACGCTCTTCCAGGCGATGATCTCGTCCGGCACCTCGTTCACGATCTCCGCGTCCCACTCCACCGTTCGCCCCGCCGGCGCCTTCGCCGTCCAGTGCGATCGCGTCGGGGAGGCCACCCGCACCGCCACGAGGTGCGACATGATCCCGGGCAGGTTCTCGAAGTCGCGCCAGTACTCGAACAGCTCGGCGCGAGCACGCGCCACGCGGACCGTGTGTTCCACCTTGACCGACTTGCGCGCGTTCACCGTCGCCGCGCGGCCGGTCACGTCGTCGCGCTGGGGCGCACCGAGCACCGCGTCGGCCGAGCCGGTGCTGACGCCGAGCGCCCGATAGACCGGACAGTGCCCCGTGGCCCCACGCCCGATCAGATAGCTCCCGATCAGCGCGGCCGCGATGCCTCCCGCGTCGCGCCGGCGAAGTCCGAGTCCCACCAGCGCAGCGCCGATGGCCACCGAACCGATCCGTTCCACATCCGCCACGTTGTGCCAGCTCTCGTCCCGTGAATCGGATCCTCTCCCATCGTCGACCGGAGTCGTGTGACGGAGGCGGCTGGGACCGGTGGTGGCGAGTACCATGGATGGATCCTCGAGAGCATGCAGGTGAGTGAGAGGCGCCTTCAGCGGGCGTCCACCTCGGAGGTGGTGTCGGCGAGCCGGCTCGCCAGGATCGACACGTCGTCGCTGGCCGTCCCGGTTTCGCTGCCATTACCGGACTCGGCCATCGCCGGCGCGTCGGCAAGCGGGACGGGCATCAGCCGCGCGAGCTCCTCCGTGCGCCGCGTGTCGTCCTCGTCGCCGATCGACGTCGCCAGCGCGATGGCGGCACCGATCGCCAGGCCCGCGAGCACGACGGCGGTCGGATTGACCTGCGACGGTGGCAGCGCGACCACTCCCGAACCGTCGGTGACCGCCGGATGGTCGCGGTATCGCCCGCGCTCCGGTCGCGCCCAGAGATCGAAGTGCGCCGACAGACTGCGCAGGCCATCCTGGAGTCGCTCGCCACGCATCGGCGGACCATGGCCCGCGATCGCGGCCGTCGGCGCGTAGTCGGCGAGATGCTTGAGCGACGCACGCGCGCTGTCCCAGTCCGGCGTGAAATACATCGGCGGGCCGTGCAGCTCCGCGCGCTGCGTGAGCGCCGCGATCAATGACTCCTGTCTGGTCGTGGTGAACGCATCGCCGGCCACGACGGTGCGATCCGCATCGCGCACGAGCGATACGTGGCCCGGCGAGTGACCCGGAGTCGGAATCCAGCGCCAGCCCGGCGCGCCTGGAACGCTGCCGTCGGCCGGCAGCTCGCGGACGTAGCGCCCGAGGTCGATGGGGCGCTTCGGGAAGAGCACCGACATCGCACTCATCGCCCCGCCGCCGACGAGCGGATCGGGCGGCGGATACGCCGACTGCCCCGTGAGATACGGCAGCTCGAGCTCGTGCGCGTACACGGGGACGTCCCACGCCCGCGCGAGCGTGTGCACGGCCCCGATGTGATCGAAGTGTCCGTGCGTCAGCACGATGGCCGCCGGCCGCGCGTCCTCGCCGTACAGCCGCTCGGCCGCATGCCTGATCTTCGACGCCGAGCCGGGCAGTCCACAATCCACCAGCGTCCAGCCGCGATCTCCCGCTCCGGGCGCACCGATGAAGCACACGTTCACGATCCGGTCGAGCAGGTACGAGAGCTCGGGCGCGACGTACCTCGGCGTGTCGCCGCTCGCGTCGCGTTTCATGACCGAATCCAGCATGTCCTCTCTCCTGTACAGGCGTGAGCCGACGTCGCGAAGCGCGCCACGCAGTTCAATGAGCATGCCGCGGAGCGTCCGTCGCTCGACGCCCCTCGATCGGCGCCGGCCGCCCGGCGAGCGGACCGGACGACGACGCATGCGGCTCGGCCGAGTACGGCAGGGGCATCTCGGCGTCGGGGCTCCGCGTCGGCGTCGCCGAGCGATCGTCCGTCTCCACGGCGTGAGTGTCTTCCTGCTCCGTCGAGCCGGATGCGAGGCGTGACACGCGGCGGCGTTCCTCGAGCGCGGCGACCTCGGCGCGGCGGTCGGCGAGCAGGCGTCGCTCGAGCGCGCGGATCGCCCGCGCGATGCGGCGCTGGGACATTCGGCGGTCCGCGGTGCGGTCCCACGCGTCGAGGTGGGCGAGCATCTCGTCGAGCGACAGCACGCGTCGCGCGCCGTCGCGCTCGCGGCGAAAGACCACGTGCGTCCAGCCGCGCACTCCGATCGGCTTGTGCCAGCATCCATCCATGCGCACGCGGCGCCCCGCGACGGCGTTGCCGAGCACGCGCTCGTACCGCGAGCGTGGAAGCAGCGTGAGCGGAAAGAGGTCGTCCCACCGGCACAGGCGGCCGACGTCGTCGTACGCCGCGGGACGATCGGGGAGCTCGAGCAACGACGGTGCGCGCCCGCGCATCACCGCGCCGATCAGCTTGAGCGAGAGCGGATCGCCGAACGAGCGGATCGACGCCCAGAATGCGCGCGTGGTTCGCCCCGCCATCTGGCGAAGGGAGAGCCGCTCGCCGGTGGTCGTCGCCCACATCTCACGGTTCACGTCCGACGTGAACGGATTGCGCGGAAAGCATCCGGGACGCGCGACCCATCCCTTGCGCGTGCTGTGGGGCACGGGCGCGTAGCCCGAGACGACGGGAATCCCGTGCGCCTCGAGCTCCGTCAGGTCGTAGCTCGGCCACGCCATGACGGCGCGCACGATGCCGACGACGAGCGTCGCGGTCGCCGCCATCAGTGCGGCGTCCGGCGTGAAGTCGGCCGTCACCTCGACGCGATTCTCGCGCGGCCGCACGCCGATGCCGGTAGAGCGGCGGTTCGCGGCGAGCAGCATGACCGGCGCGGCGAGGACGTGCGCGAGGAGATAGCCGAGGCGCTGCACGGTCCGTGTGCCGCTCGCGTCGCCAGGCGGCTCGAACGACACGTTGTAGTGCGTGCTGAACCCGACGAGGCGCACGCTCCGCTCCTGCGACGCCTCCCACGCATCGAGCTCGCTGCGCAGGAAGCCGAGGCTCTCCCAGAGCGAGCGTGTGCCCCGTGCGCCGCACCCCCGCTCGATCTCGATCATCGGCGTGGCGATCTCGATGACCCCGGTGTCGAAGTAGACCGCACCGCCGCCCGCCGGCAGGTGATACGAGCGGCCCGTTCGGTGCACCATCGGTCCGCGCACGATCCGGCGCGGCGAGCCGAACACGTCTTCCGGTCGGGCGAGCACCCCGTCGACGACGGTGGCGAACTCGGCCTCGAGTCCGATCGCCGGCATCCGGCGCGAGCGGACATCGCGCGATGCCGCGATCCGGTCGCTTCGTCTGGGATGCTTCGTGCGGCCGCCGAACGCCATGTCCACTCCTTCCCGGCCCCAGCGCCAGCGACCGGGTCCGACGTCGCCGGCCCGCTCACAGCGGCTCGTCGGCGAGCTTGAGGTTGTAGGTCTCTCCGGCCGCTTCGCGCGGCTCGGAGATCACGTAACCGAGGTCGAGATGCAGATGATCGTCCGTGAGTTCGCGCTCGTCGCCGAGCGGGCGCGTCCACACCGTGGGTATCACCTCCCGCGCGAGGGCGGCGTATCGGCGGATCGTCTCCGGCGTGTCGAGGTACGTGTCGCCGATCCGGTAGATGTTCGCCGCCGTGCCCCAGCAGTGCAGGGACGCACCGCCCGTACCGCGGTGGCGGGGCGAGCAGTAACCGCCGTTGGCGCCGATGAAGACGTACGTGCCGGCCGCCGCGCGAAGCTGCTCGAGGGCGAGGGCGAGGAGCAGCGTGGCGCACGGGATGTACCGTGGGAACACGCGGAGGGGGGCCGCCTCGCGGACGTCCGTATGGATGAACTCGGAAACGGCGAAGTGCTGCGACAGGCGCGTCACCCGGGCCTGCTCCCACGATTCCACTTCGTAGAAGTAGCGCGGGAGGACGCGTGCTCGTCCGTCGTGGTCGCAGAGCACGCCGCCCGGGAGCAGCACGTCGCGGTATTTCCGCTCGAGACGCCGGCCGTCGACGAGGCGGAGCGGAAAGGTGGACGAATCGGCGCTAGTCGGCATCGCCCCGGTCTCCGAGCAGGGCGGCGTAGCCGAGGTACGACGCCGCGGCGATGGTCGTCGAGCGACCCGTTGTCGACGGGTCCCATTCGGTGAGCACCGCGATCGCATACGGTTTTCTATCGGGGAGGTACACGAGGCCCGCGTCGTGGGCGACCGTGGAGATGTCGCCCGTCTTGTTGGCGACGCGCGCCTCCCTCGGGAGCCCGGCGGGGATGCCGCTCCGGAACTCCTGGCGGTGGAGGATGTCGAGCATCTCGCGCGAGAGCTCGGCGCTGAATGCGCGCTCTTGCTCGATCAGCCGAAGGAGCGCGACGAGTCCGCGTGCCGTCGCGCGGTTGATGATGCCGTGCTGGAACGCGCGCTCGTCCTCCACGCCGCGGCGCAGATCGATCCCCTCGACGTGAAAGTCGTCGAGCGTTCGCTGGATGACGTCGAGCCCCACCAGGTCGAGCAGGAGGTTCGTGGCGAGGTTGCTGCTCGACGTGATCATGTGATCGGCGAGCTCCGAGACGCGCATCGTGCGGCCGATCTCGCGATGCACCTCGTCGTCGGCATCGCGGTCGGCGCGGATGCGGTACGGAGTGCCGTCGTAGGCGCTCAGGAAGCGGTTGCGGACGTGCACGCGCGACTGCGGCAGGAGGTCGCCGCGATGGATCGCGCCGTAGACGCCGACGAGGACGGCGAGCTTGATCGTGCTGGCGGCGTGGAACCACCGGTCGCCGTGATAGGCGAAGTGCGCGTCGGTCTCGAAGTCCGAGATGGCGACGGCGAGGGCGCGAGCGCCGGCCAGCTGCTGCAGCTCCGCGAACCGCTCCCCGAGCTCCGCCGGCGAACGGAGCGACGGCACCGGCGGTCGGCGGGGGGCGTGCGAAGGCATGGGGGTGGACGTAGTCGCAGGAGGCGTACCGTTCGTGAACTGCCAACGGCCTCGAAGAGCGGGTCGTGCGAGCGATCAGGTCATCCGCTGCCGGGCTCCTTTTCGGGTGTGGCGCGGGGCACCGTGAGAACGAGCGTCGCCCCCTCGCCTTCCACGCTCTCGGCGTGCAGATCGCCTCCCATGCCGCGCGCGAGGTCGCGGCTGATCGCGAGCCCCAGCCCCGCGCCTTCGCTCGGCGTCGTCAGCGACCGCTCGAGCTGGACGAACGGCTCGAAGATCAGCTCGAGCTTGTCCGCCGGGATGCCTGGGCCGCTGTCGCGCACGTGGATCTGCGCCATCGCGGGGTCGGCGCCCTCGACGAGACGCAGCTCCACCTCTCCACGCGGCGGCGTGAACTTCGCCGCGTTGCCGAGCAGGTTGGTGAGGATCTGAATCAGCTTCTCGCGATCGGCCGAGACGTACAGGTCGGCGCCGGCGCCCTCGTCGGGGAGGCGCGAGACGAGCGCGATGTCGCGGGCGGCGAACTGCGGCTGCACGAGCGACGCGAGGTCGGCGAGCACGCTGCTCACCAGCACGGGCCGGATGCGGTACTCCACGCGTCCCGTCTCGATGCGCGTGAGGTTGAGCACGTTGTTGATGAGGCCGAGCAGGTGGCGCTGCGCTCGTCCGATGCGCTCGAGCGCCTCGCGCTGCCCCTCCGTGATGGGCCCGTGCAGCCCCATCTCGAGGATCTGCGCGTGCCCGGAGATCGCGTTGAGCGGTGTGCGCAGCTCGTGCGACATCACGGCGAGGAAGTCGCTCTTGGCTCTGTTCGCGCGCTCGGCGGCCTGTCGCGCGCTCTGCTCGGCGCGGTGTCGGAGTGCGTTGTCGACGGCGAGTGCCGCACGCCGCGCGAGCTCCATCGCGAGCTCGAGGTCCGTGTCGCCGTAGCGCCGCCCCGATTCGGCCGCGATGAGGGTAAGGGTGCCGAGCGTGCTCTCGTGCGTCGTGAGCGGCACGACCATCGCCGAGCGGAGGCCCACCTCGCGCAGGATGCGAAGATGCTCCTCGTCCACCGCGCCGGCGGCGAGCAGCTCGTCGGGGATGTCCGTGTACAGCTCCGGCCGCCCCGTGCGAAGCACGTTCGGCCCACCGGACGGCGCATTCGGGTCGGGCGGATAGCGTTGCGACAGCTCGTGCGCCCAGCGGACTTTCTCGGGGTTCGCGTGTGCCAGCGCGAGCTGCCGGAGCTGGCCATCGTCGCCCACGACGTCGACGCTGCACCAGTCGGCGAGCTGCGGTACGACGAGCGTCGCCAGCTCGGCGAGCGTGCGCTCGTAGTCGAGCGAGGCGCCCAGCACCTCGCTCGCCCGCGCGAGGAAGTGTTGCGCCTCCTCGGCCCGTTTTCGCTGCGTGATGTCCCGCCACTGGGTCGCGAGGCCACCGTCGGGAAGCGGGTAGCAGTAGAGCGCCGACCACTGCGAGCGGTCCACGTTCGGCGTCTCGAGCGTGACCGGCACGCGATCGCGCGCCGCGCGCTTCATCTCCCGCTCGATCGGCGTGCCGACGATCTCGGGATAGACCTCCCACAGCACGCGGCCGATCAGCGCGTGGCCACCGCGGCCGGACCGGTCGAACACCTCGGCTGCCCTCTCGTTGATGTAGAGGAACCGCCATTCCGCGTCCTGCACGACGAACGGGTCGGCGATGCTCTCGAGGATCTCCCGGGTGAAGCGCTCGGAGCGCTCGGCGGCCTGGCGGGCCGACTCCGCGTCGGCGAGCGCGTCCTCCAGTTGCTCGTTGGTCTGCTCGAGCTCCTCGGCGAGCGACTGCGCTTCCTCGGTCTGCGCCTCGAGCTCGACCGTCTGCTGCTGGAGATCGTGGTTGAGCCGGTCGAGCTCCTGGGAGCGCTCTTCGGCGGCCTCGCGCGCCGCCGATTCGCTGGCGAGCCGCAGCGCCTGACGCTCCGCCGCCCGCCGCTCGGTGAGATCGCGCGTGACCTTCGCGAACCCGACGAGCGCTCCGCGGTCGTCGCGCAGGGCGGTGATGACGACGTTCGCCCAGAAGCGCGTACCGTCCTTTCGCACACGCCACGCCTCGTCCTCGAACCGCCCCTCGCGTGCCGCGGTGTCGAGACCCCTGGCCGGCTTCCCCGCTTCGATGTCCGCCGGCTCGTAGAAGGTAGAGAAGTGCTTTCCGACGATCTCGGACGCCTCGTATCCCTTGAGCTTCGCGGCGCCGGCGTTCCAGGTGAGCACGTGGCCGCGCGCGTCCACGACGTAGATGGCGTAGTCGCGAACGCTCTCGACGAGGAGTCGATACAGCGCGGCCGGATCCGCCGCCGGCTCTCCACGGCGGGACGGGGGCGTGGAGGGCTCGTCGTGCGAAGCCGTCATCCGGGGTGTGACGGGTGGCGGCGTGCGATCAATAGAGCGCGCATGTAGGCCATCGATCGCACGTGGTTGGCGGGAACGGAGCGTGATCCGCTCGATGATAGAATGGCTCGTGAATCGACGCCAGTGCGCGCTGGCGACGCGCTCGGACGCGTGATATTGTCGGCCGATGGCCGCCGCTCCTGCACCGCGCGCCGCCGCGCTCATCGCCCTCGACTGGGGGACGACCTCGCTCCGCGCGTACCTGCTCGGGCCCGGCGCCGAGGTCCTCGAGCGACGCGCGGGGCCCTTCGGCCTCCTCCAAGTGCGCGATCGCGCGTTCCTCGCCGCGTACGAGGCGATCACGGGGGACTGGCGTCGCGCGCATCCCGGTGTCGCGGCCCTCGCCTGCGGGATGATCGGCAGCGCGCAAGGATGGCGCGAGGCTCCGTACGTGACGGCTCCGGCCGATGCGGCCGACGTGGCGGGGGCGCTCGTCGATGCGCCCGTGGAGGGGCTCCGGATCGTGCCGGGCGTGGCGCAGCGCAGCGCGCATCCGGACGTGATGCGCGGCGAGGAGACGCAGGTCATCGGCGCGCTCGCGCGCCATCCCGAGCTCGCCGGCCGATCGCTCATCCTGCTGCCGGGCACGCACGCGAAGTGGGTCCGCGTCCTGGCGGGACGCATCGACAGGTTCACGACGTATCTCACCGGAGAGCTCTACTCGCTGCTGCGCGAGCACTCCACGCTCGGCCGGCTCGCCGAAGAGCGGCCGGAGGCCTCGGGGAGCGAGCGCAGCGCGGCATTCACGGAGGGGGTACGGCGGGCACGCGACGCGGAAACGACGGGCGGTCTCGCGCCGCTCCTCTTCGGCGTTCGCGCCCGCGCGCTGGTCGGCGATCTGCCTCCTGGCGCGAGCGTCGACTACCTCTCGGGCCTCCTCCTCGGCGACGAGATCCGGTCCGGCCTCGCCGTGGCGGGGCCTCCGGATGCGCTCGCGGGAGATCCCTCGCTCTGCGCCCGGTACGCCGACGCGCTGGCGCTGTTCGGTCTGGAGGGCGTGCCCGTGCTCGGCGACCCGGCGCCGCTGGGGCTCTGGACCATCGCCGAGTACGCTTTCCACGAGGCGCAACGTCGGCGCGGGGAATCGCGTAACCCAGTATCCGCACGTGTGGAGTAGAGGGCCGGTTGCCCACCGCGCCGCGCGCGCGCATTGTCATCGGACCCTGTCGGATCCGACCGCCCACCGTTCCCTGGCTCCCACCTCACCGTAGCCATCCGACCATGACCACTTCACGCCGCACGTTCCTGAAGACATCGGCGCTGGCCGCCGCTGGTTCGATTCTGCCCGCGCGCTCCTGGGCGCAGGTCCTTGGCGCGAACGACGACTTGCGAGTCGCCGTCATCGGGCTGAACGGACGCGGGCAGAACCACCTCTCGAGCCTCGCTCGCATCCAGGGCGTGCGCGTCGTGGCGCTCTGCGATCCCGATACGGCGGTCCTCGACCGGGTGAAGGGCAAGGTGAACGGCGGGAACGTGAAGACGTACACCGACATCCGTGAGCTGCTCGCCAGCCGCGACGTCGACGCCGTGACGATCGCGACGCCGAACCACTGGCACTCGCTCGCGGGCATCTGGGCGATGCAGAACGGCAAGGACGTCTACGTCGAGAAGCCGGTCTCCCACAACGTGTGGGAAGGCCGCCAGCTCGTGAACGCGGCGAAGAAGTACGACAAGGTCGTGCAGGCGGGCACGCAGATCCGCTCGGGCGAGGGGCTCCGCGAGGCGGTGCAGTGGATCCAGGCGGGCAACCTCGGCAAAATCACGGCGTCGCGCGGCTTCTGCTACAAGCGTCGCGACAGCATCGGTGACACCGTCGGGCCGCAGCCCGTCCCGGCCACGGTGAACTACGACCTGTGGACCGGCCCCGCTCCGCTCGTTCCCCCCTACCGCAACAACCCGAAGAACGGCCCGATCCACTACGACTGGCACTGGGTCTATCTCTATGGGAACGGCGACGTGGGCAACCAGGGGATCCACCAGATGGACGTCGCGCGGTGGTTCCTCGGCGAGTCCGGCCTCCCGCGCCACACGCTGAGCATCGGCGGGCGACTCGGATACGTCGACGACGGCAACACGCCGAACACGCAGGTCGTGATTCACGATTACGCGTCCGCTCCGCTCATCTTCGAGGTGCGTGGGCTTCCGAAGAGCGCCAAGGCGACCGGCGCCGGGGGTGATCCGCGGCTGCAACAGGGTGGCGGCGCGCGCGACATGGACGATTACAGCGGCGTCCAGATCGGCAACGTCGTCGAGTGCGAGGGAGGAAAGCTCGTGACGACGCAGTACTTCTCCGCCACGGCGTACGACAAGGCGGGCAAGGTGGTGAAGGAGTTCCGTGGCAACGACCGGCACATGCAGAACTTCGTCGACGTCGTGCGGAGCAGAAAGACGGCCGACCTCTACGGCCCGATCGAGGAGGGGAACACGTCGAGCGTGCTGTGCCACCTCGGCAACATCTCCCACCAGATCGGTCACGGCGACGGCCCGGAGAAGATCGCGGAGCACATCAAGTCCAACGCCCCGCTCGCCGAGGCGTACGGCCGGATGGTCGAGCACCTCAAGGCGAACAACGTCGATCTGAATCAGACGCCGCTCACGCTCGGCATCCCGCTCGAGATCGACGGCAAGAACGAGCGGTTCACCGGGGCCAACGCGGAGCTGGCGAACCGCCTGCTTGGCGCCGAGTATCGCGCACCGTTCACGGTGCCCGCGATCGCCTGAGTCGCGTGCACTGCCCGAGCGGGCAGCCGCACTCACGTGCCGTCGCGCATGGGAGCACCTTCGTGCTCCCATGCGCGTGGCGCATCCGGACCGTGATCGCGCGCTCACCATGAGCAGACCATGATCGACCGGTACCTCGAACGGCTGCCGCTCGTCGCGATCCTCCGGGGCGTGCTGCCCGACCAGGTCGTGCCGATCGCCGAGAGGCTCGCCGGCGCCGGGTTCGCGATCGTCGAAGTGCCGCTCAACTCTCCCGATGCGCTGGAAAGCATCCGCCGGTTGCGCGATCGTTTCGGTGACGAGGTCCTCATCGGCGCCGGCACCGTCACGTCGATCGCGCAGGTACGCCAGATCGCCGACGCGGGGGGGCGGCTGGTCGTGATGCCGCATGCCGACGTCGCCGTCGTGCGTGCCGCGAAGGATGCGGGGCTCGCGTGCATGCCAGGGATCGCCACGCCGACGGAGGGCTTCGCCGCGCTGGCCGCCGGTGCCGACGCACTGAAGCTCTTCCCCGCCGAGTTGCTCGCGCCGGCGGTGCTGCGCTCGATGCGCGCCGTCTTCCCGCAGGCGGTCCGATTCCTTCCCGTCGGGGGGATCACTCCGGATGCGATGGCCGCGTATCTCGCCGCGGGCGCGGCGGGATTCGGGCTCGGCTCCGCACTGTACCGGCGCGGTGACACTCCCGACCGCGTGGCGGCGAACGCGCGAGACTTCGTCGACGCATGGGCGCGGCTGCGCCGGCTCGAGAACGCGTGAGCGTGCGCGATCACCTCGCCGATCGGAGTCGCCGATGAAGATCACCCGGCTGACGACGTTCATCGTCCCACCCCGCTGGTGCTTCCTCCGCATCGACACCGACGAGGGGATCAGCGGCTGGGGCGAGCCCGTGCTCGAAGGGCGCGCACACACCGTCGCGACGGCGGTGGAGGAGCTCGGCGAGTACCTGATCGGGAAGGATCCCTCGCCGATCGAGGACCACTGGACGGTGCTCTACCGCGCCGGATTCTACCGCGGCGGCGGCATTCACATGAGCGCGCTCGCCGGCATCGACCAAGCGCTGTGGGACATCAAGGGCAAGGCGCTGGGCGTGCCCGTGCACCGCCTGCTCGGCGGGCCGGTGCGCGAGCGCATCCGGGTGTATTCGTGGATCGGCGGCGACCGGCCGGCCGATACCGCCGACGCGGCGCGCGAGTGCGGTGCACGCGGATTCACCGCGGTGAAGATGAACGCCACGGAGGAGCTGCAGTACGTCGACACGCACGCGAAGATCGACGCGGTCATCGCGCGCGTGCAGGCCATTCGCGAGGCGATGGGCCCGCACTTCGGCATCGGCGTGGACTTCCACGGACGCGTACACCGGCCCATGGCGAAGGTGCTCGCGAAGGCGCTCGAGCCGGTCGGCCTCATGTTCATCGAGGAGCCGGTGCTCTCCGAGCATGCCGAGGCGCTGGCCGAGATCGCCGCGCACTGCTCCACGCCGATCGCGCTGGGAGAGCGGCTCTACTCGCGGTGGGACTTCAAGCGCATCCTGGCCGACGGCCACGTCGACATCGTGCAGCCCGATCCGTCGCACGCCGGCGGGATCACCGAGACCCGGAAGATCGCCGCGATGGCGGAAGCGTACGACGTCGCGCTCGCGCTGCACTGCCCGCTCGGGCCGATCGCGCTCGCGGCGAACCTCCAGCTCGACGCCGTCTGCTACAACGCGTTCATCCAGGAGCAGTCGCTCGGCATCCACTACAACACGACGAGCGATCTGCTCGACTACCTGAAGGATCCGGGAGTCTTCGCGTATCGCGACGGCTTCGTCGACATCCCGCAGGGTCCGGGGCTCGGCATCGAGATCGACGACGCGGTCGTTGAGCGCATGGCGCGCATCGGACACCGGTGGCGCAACCCGGTCTGGCGGCACGCCGACGGGAGCGTCGCCGAGTGGTGACGGACGACGCGAGGGACGGTGCGCCGACCCGGTCGCGCTTCCTCGTCATGGTGCTGTTGTTCGTGAGCGTGACCATCAACTACCTCGACCGGAGCAACCTCTCGATCACCGCGCCGGCGATGCGCGCGGACCTCGGGCTCGACACGGCGCAGATGGGATGGGTGCTCGCGGCGTTCGGCTGGACGTACGCACTCTGCCAGATCCCCGGCGGATGGCTGGTCGACCGACTCGCGCCGAGGACGCTGTATGCCACCCTCATCGTGCTCTGGTCCGCCGCGACGATCCTCCTCGGCGTCACGCGCGGCACGGCGGCGCTGATCGCGGTCCGCATGCTCGTCGGCGCGCTCGAGGCGCCGTCGTATCCGATCAACAATCGCGTCGTGACCACGTGGTTTCCCGAACGGGAGCGCGCCACGGCGATCGGCTTCTACACGAGCGGACAGTTCGTCGGGCTCGCGTTTCTCACGCCGGTGCTCGTCTGGATCCAGGCGCGGGTCGGCTGGCACATGGTGTTCGTCGCGACGGGTTGTCTCGGTCTCGTCTGGGGCGCGGTGTGGTACGCCGTGTATCGCACGCCGCACGCATCGCGCCGCACGAACGCGGCCGAGATCGCGCTCATCCGGCAGGGCGGCGGCCTCGTGGACCTCGACAGACGACGCGATCTCGGCCGATCGGTCTCGCGCGCGGACCTCGCGCGGGTGCTCGGCTCGCGGAAGCTGTGGGGCGTCTATCTCGGACAGTTCGCGCTGACGTCGACGCTCTGGTTCTTCCTCACCTGGTTTCCGACGTATCTCGTGCAGGCGCGCGGGATGAGCTTCGTGAAGGCGGGCTTCCTCGCCTCCCTTCCCTTCCTCGCCGCCTTCGTCGGCGTGCTCTGCTCGGGGGCGCTGTCCGACGCGATGGTGCGGCGCGGCGTTTCGCTCGGCGCGGCGCGCAAGGTGCCGATCGTGACCGGCCTGCTGCTCTCCGGGAGCATCGTCGGCGCGAACTACGTCGAGACGCCGGCGCTCGTCGTCTTCTTCCTCACGCTGGCCTTTTTCGGAAACGGCCTGGCGTCGATCACCTGGTCGCTCGTGTCGGCGATCGCACCCGAGCGGCTCATCGGGCTGACCGGCGGCGTGTTCAACTTCGTCGGGAATCTCTCGGGCATCACCGTGCCGCTCGTCGTCGGCTACCTCGCGCGGAGCTACGGCTTCTCCGCGGGACTCACCTACGTCGGGGCGTTGGCGGTGCTCGGCGCGCTCTCCTACGTGTTCGTCGTCGGCCGCGCCGAGCGGCTGCCGGACGCGAGCGCCGCGGCCACGTGAGCTCTCCGTGCGCGGCGCATTGCGAGACAGGGTGCCCGAGCCAATCTTGCACGCGTCGCGACGAGCCCGCCGCTCCAGCCGTCACCGGAGCGCTGCTCTCCGCTTCACCTCCTCACTTCCGGCTCATGCAGAAGATGCCACTTCAAGGAACACCAGGCGCTGCCCCCCGCCGTCGCGGCGGCCTGCGATCGATCGCGCTGCTCGCGGGAATCGCGGCCTGTCAGACGACGAGCACGCCGCAGGCGACCACCTCCCCCGCCCCGGCGTCGGCGCCCGTGACCGAGCGCGCCCTCACGCCGGTCCCCGTCCCGGCCTTCACGCCGAGCGTCGTCTCGCTCTCGAGGGACTCGGCGGCGGCCATCGCGCGCACCGAGCGCGCGTCGATCGCCCCCCAGCTCGCGCCGGGATTGGAGCTGAGCCTCTGGGCCGGACCGTCGATGATCGCCGATCCGATCGGGATCTCGTTCGACGACCACGGCCGGCTGTTCGCGACGCGCACGCGCCGCACCGACAACGACGAGATCGACATCCGCGGCCATCAGGACTGGATGGTCCCGTCGATCACGTTCAAGGACATCGAGGACAAGCGCGCCTTCTACCACAACGTGCTCGCGCCGGAGCGGAGCGCGCAGAACGAGTGGCTCGCCGACCGGAACGGCGACGGCTCGCGCGACTGGCGCGATCTCACGGCCGACAAGGAGGGGCTCTACCGCCTCGAGGATACGGACGGCGACGGCCTCGCCGACCGCTCGACGCTCGTGCTCGAGGACTTCAACGATCTCGTCTCCGACGTGCTGCACGGCGTGCTCGCGTACAAGGACGACCTGTTCGTCACGATCTCCCCCGACCTCTGGAAGCTCGACGACACGAATCACGACGGCATCATCGACACCAAGACGTCGCTGTCGCATGGCTCGGGAGTGCACATCGGCTTCGGCGGCCACGGGCACTCGAGCCCACTCGTCGGCCCCGACGGACGCCTCTACTGGAAGCAGGGCGATCTCGGCGTCCACATCATCAATCGCGAAGGGAAGGAGCTGAACAACCCGAACAGCGGCGTCATCCTCCGGTCGAACCTCGACGGTACCAACGAGGAGATCGTCGCGACGGGGCTGCGCAACCCGCAGGAGTTCGCCTTCGACGAGTACGGCAACCTGATCGCGCCGGACAACGACGGCGATCACCCGGGCGAGACGGAGCGGCTCGTCTACGTCGTGGACGGGATGGACAGCGGCTGGCGGATCAACTGGCAGTTCGGGAAGTACGTCGATCCGGACAACAACACGTACAAGGTCTGGATGGAAGAGGGGATGTTCAAGCCGCGCTTCAAGGGTCAGGCGGCATACTTCACACCGCCGCTCGCCGCGTGGCACACCGGCCCCTCGGGCTTCGCCTACAACCCCGGCACGGCGCTCGGCGACGCGTGGAAGAACTACTTCTTCAACGCGGTGTTCACCGGCACGCCATCCAACGCCACGATCCAGGGGTTCACGCTCGCGCCGCAGGGTGCGAGCTTCCGGCTCGTCGTCGACAGCTCGGTCGTGCGCAACGGCGTGCTCGCCACCGGCATGCGCTTCGGACCCGACGGCGCGCTGTACATCGCCGACTGGATCGAGGGGTGGGCGCCGAAGGGCCGCGGCCGTATCTGGAAGCTCGACGTCGCGCCGAGCGCGGCGAATCCGCTCCGCGCACAGACGAAGGAGCTCATCACCGCGGACTTCAAGACGAAGTCGGTCGCCGATCTCGTCGCGTTGCTCCAGCACGCCGACATGCGCGTGCGGCAGAAGGCGCAGTTCGAGCTCGTCGATCGCGGCGCGTCCGCCGAGTTGCTCGGCGCCGCGCGACAGACGGCGAATGAGCTCGAGCGGATCCACGGCCTGTGGGGGCTGCATCAGCTCGCGCTGAAGGACATCCGCCAGGCGCAGCCGCTCGTCGCGTTCCTCCAGGACGGCGACGCGGAGGTTCGCGCGCAGGCGGCGAAGCTGCTCGGCGACCTGCGCTACGCGCCCCCCGCCGACCAGTACGTCGCGATGCTCAAGGACGCGTCGCCGCGCGTGCGCTTCTTCGCCGCCGACGCCCTCGGTCGCATCGAGTATCGTCCGGCGATCCAGCCGATCATCGACATGCTCGCGGCGAACGACGACGAGGACGTCTATCTCCGGCACGCCGGCGCCCTCGCGCTGGCGCGGATCGGGCAGGCGCAGCCGATCGTCGCGCTGGCGAGCAACCCGAGCCGCGCCGTGCGAATCGCCGCCGTGGTCGCCCTGCGGCGCATGAAGGACCCGGGCGTCAGCGCCTTCCTCGCCGACAAGGACGAGTACATCGTCACCGAAGCGGCGCGCGCGATCAACGACGACGGCGGCATCGAGGGCGCGCTGCCCGCGCTCGCCGCCGTGCTCGACGGCAGCTTCACCGGCGAGCCGCTGATCCGCCGGGCGATCAACGCCAACCTGCGCGTCGGCACGCCCGATGCCGCACGGCGCGTGGCGGCGTACGCCATGCGTCCCTCGGCGACCGACGAGCTGCGCACGGAGGCGATCGCGGTGCTCGGCGTCTGGCCGCGCCCGTCGATCCTCGATCGCGTGGACGGCTACTCGCTCGGTCCCGTGCAGCACGACACGGGCAAGGTGGTCGGCCTCGCGCAGCGCGACACCGCGGGCGCGCGCGCCGCGCTCGCGCCGATCGTCGCGCCGCTGTTCGCCAGTGGCAGCACGGCGCTGCAGGTGGAGCTCGCGGAAGCGGTGGGCCGGCTGCGCCTCACCGACGCGGCGTCGCTCGTGTACGACAAGGCGCGCTCCAGCACGTCGCCCGAAGTGCGCATCGCGGCGCTGCGGGCGCTCGGCATGCTCGGCGATCCTCGCACCGCCGACGCCGTGCGCGCCGCCCTCGCCGATCCCGACGCGACCGTGCGCATGAACGCGCTGAGCTCCATCCCGCCGCTCCATCTTCCGGAAGCGACCACCGCCGAGCTCCTGTCGTCGGTGATCGGCAAGGGCGGCGTGGCCGAGCAGCAGAGCGCCCTCGCGTCGCTCGGCCAGATCGAAGGGGCGACCGGCCGTGCCGCGCTGACGCGGCTCGTCGGTCAGCTCGAGCAGGGAAAGATCGCGCCGGAGATCCAGCTCGACGTCGCCGAGGCGGCGCGGGCGACGAAGGATCCGGCGCTCATCTCGCGGCTGGAGACGATGGAGAAGTCGCGCACCGGCAAGCCCGCGGCGGTCGCGTACTCGGACGCGTTGCGCGGCGGCGACGCGCGCCGCGGGGCGCGGGTCGTCTTCCAGGCGCCGGCGGCGCAGTGCACGCGCTGCCACAACTTCGGCATCGGACCGGGCGCGAACGTCGGGCCGCCGCTCCGCGGCGTGGCCTCGCGCCTCACGCGCGACCAGCTGCTCGAGGCCCTGGTGGAGCCCAGCGCGCGAATCGCGCCGGGGTACGGGCCGGTGCAGGTCACGCTCAAGAACGGCCAGAAGTACTTCGGCACGCTCAAGGAGGAGACGGACAGTTACATCGTCGTCGACGTGAGTCCCGCACCGAAGAAGATCGCCAAGAGCGACATCGCCCAGCGTACCAACGGCCCGTCGCCGATGCCCCCGATGGGCTCATTGCTCACGAGGCGGCAGATCAGGGACGTGGTGGAGTATCTGAGTACGCTCAAATGAGCGGTGACTTGGTGACTTGGTGATTGGTGACTTGGTGACTTGGTGACTTGGTGACTTGGTCGGTGACTTGGTGACTCGGAACGGCACCGGCCACGGAGACCAAATCAAGTCACGCCGTGGAGACTCCAGGCTGGTTGGGCGGCGGGTCGAGGTCGGGAGCAGGGAGGCTCGAGCCAAGAACTTCCGCCTCGATGCACGCACACGTCTGCTCCGGTGCTCAACCACGGTGACTTGGTTCAACTGCTCAGTCGAAGTCACCGACCAAGTCACCAACGATCCAAGTCACCAAGTCACCCAGTCAGCCAGTCAGCCAGTCAACCAGTCCCCGCCGTTCACGCCCAATCCGCCCGCCACTCGCATCCTCCCTCTCCCCGTCCCTCGCAGCGCGTGTGGTCGACGTTGCCGGTCTGGCCGACGAGGAGGCGGAGGAGCTCGCGGAGGGTCGCCTCGTAGAAGGCGCAGCCCGCGTTGCCGGCGGCGACGCCGACGGTGATCGACCGCGGGACCTCGAGGACGATCGACGTGCCGACGCGGCGGACGTTGCCGTTGAGGTAGCGGCGCGCGATCCGGCGCACCTGGCGGAGCGCCATCGGCCGGGAGAGGATCGACGGCATGAAGCGCATCATTCCGCGGGTCACCGGCGACACGGTCATGTACGCCTCGCGCGCGAGGAAGCGGCCGGCGGCGCGCAACACGGCTTCGGCGTCGGGCCGGCGCCCGATCAGCCGAGCGAGCGCGACGGCCTCCTCCTGCGCCGTGCGCTGGTTGCGGCGCACCGCCTCGGTGTACCGCTTGATCTGCGTGTAGACGGTTTCGCTCAGCCCGAACCGCTTGTTGCGCAGCTCGTCGACGAACTCCGTTTCGGCCACGCCCTCCGGGGTATCGACGTCACGGACGGCTTCGAGGAGACTGAGCGGGAGAAGGGCGTCGACGGTGGCGAGCATCTGCGACTGCGGGAGGGCGACAGCGGAAGGCTTCACGCGCGGCACGTGCGCGGTGCGAAGCTAGCGGGAACATCGGTGGCGCTCAATGGCTTCACCACCTGCGCCGTGGTTGCCGCGATCGACGGCGCGGCTCACATTCGCCGCCTCTCGCGCCCGAGGATGACCGGCCATGTCGCGATTCGTCACCGAGCTTCGCCGTGCGCCTCGCGCGCACCGTGCGCGCATGCGCCGAACGCCCGCCGTCGGCGTGCACGCGCGCTAGTGCTCGGGCGCGCGCTCGCGGGATTGCTCGTCGCTTCCACGGTCGCGCTCGCCGCGCGGCGCGCGCACGCGCTCAGCGACGGCGGCACGGCCGCGGCGCTCCTCGTCGGCGCAGTGGCCGTCGCGGCGGGCTGGGGGTGGGGCGCGCTGCTCATCGCCTATTTCGGCGCGTCGATCGCGCTGTCGCGGCTGCGCGCGGCGGAGAAGGCGGAGCGCACGGGCGCCGTGGTCGCCAAGGGCGGCGCGCGCGACGCGATCCAGGTCGTCGCCAACGGCGGCGTATACGCGATCGCTGCACTCGCCGCCGGAATGGCCGCCGACCTCGGCGCTCCCCTTCTCGGCGAGACGTTGGCCGCCGCCGCGCTCGGCGCGCTCGCCGCGTCGGCCGCGGACACTTGGGCGACGGAGATCGGCAGCCTGGCGACGAAGCCGCCGAGGTCGATCGTGACCTGGCGTCCCGTCGCGCCCGGCACCTCGGGAGGAGTGAACGTGACGGGGATGCTCGCCATGGTCGCGGGCGCCGCGTTCGTCGCCTGCTTCGCCCGCGCCGTCGCGATCTCGACGCCCGTCCTCGCGGTGGTGCTCGGCGGCTTCCTCGGTGCGATCGCCGATTCGGTGGTCGGGGCGACGCTCCAGGACCGCCGGTGGTGCGACACATGCCAGACCAGCACGGAGCGAACCGTGCACGGCTGCGGCACGGCGACGCGTCACGCGGGCGGGCTCGCCGCGATGGACAACGACCTCGTCAACCTGATCGCGACGGTGGCCGGCGCCGCGATCGCCGCCGTGGTACACGTGACGCGCTCCGCATGACGGCACGCTCCAGCGATCTCGACGTCGTCGTCGTGGGGGGCGGTCCCGCCGGCGCATCGACCGCATTCGCTCTCGCGACGGCGGGGGTGCGCGTGCTCGTGCTCGACCGTGCCCGCTTCCCGCGCGTGAAGCCGTGCGCGGAGTATCTCAGCCCGCAGGCGTCGCGCATCCTGAGCGCGATGGGCGCGCTCGACGCCATCGACCGCGCCGGCGCGGCGCATCTCACGGGGATGGTCGTGCGCGCCCCCAACGGGGCGACGCTCCGCGGCGATTTCGTCGCCGGCCACGGCTTCCGCGCGTTCCGCGATCGCGGGCTCGCGGTGCGCCGCACGGTGCTCGACCCGATCCTCCTCGACCGTGCGCGCGAGGCGGGCGCCGAGGTGCGCGAGGGCGTTCGCGTCGCCGACGTGGAGCGTGACGCGGACGGACGCGCGTGCGGCGTGCGCACGCTCGCTCCCGACGGCGGGACGCACGTCGTCCGCGCGCGGCTCGTGATCGGCGCCGACGGCCTGCGCTCGCTCGTGGCGCGCCGGCTGGGGCTCGCGCACGCCGCACGGTGGCCGCGCCGGCTGGCGCTCGTCGCGCATCTCGAGAACGTGGGCGACATGCGCGAGTGGGGCGAGCTGCACGTCGAGCGCGACGCCGGCTACGTCGGCATCGCCAGCGTCGACGGCGGCCTCGTGAACGCGTCGATGGTCGTGTCGCCGCGCGACGCGCGCGCGGTGAGCGCCGACCGCGCGGGCTACTTCATGACGTGGCTCCGCGCGCGGCCGCACCTCGCGCCGAGGATGCGCGGCGCGCGGCTCGCGTCGAGCGTGCAGGTCACGGGCCCGTTCGCGTCGCATGCGCGCCGCGCGTGGGCGCCCGGCGCGGCGCTCGTCGGCGACGCGGCCGACTTCTTCGACCCATTCACCGGCGAGGGGATCTACGCCGGCCTGCGCGGCGGCGAGCTGCTCGCGCCGTTCGCGCTCGCGGCGCTCGGCGCGGCGTCGTCGCGCGAGGCGGATCGTGCACTGGCCGGATATCACCGCGCGCGCCGCGCGGAGTTCGCGGGCAAGTGGATCGTGGAGCGACTGATCGGGGCGGCGGTGGGTTGGGCGCCGGCGATGAACTACTTCGCGCGCACCCTCGAGGCGAGGAAGGACATGGCCGATCTCCTCGTCGGCGTCACGGGGGACTTCGTTCCCGCGCGCGAGGTGTTGCGTCCCACGTATCTGCTCAATCTCTTTCGCCCGTCGAGCGGCTCTCCCCTGCCCCGCGCATGACCATCGATCCCGATTCCTTTCGCAGCGTCCTCGGGCGGTTCGCCTCCGGCATCACCGTCGTCACGACGCGCGACGCCGACGGCCGCGACCTCGGGATGACGGTGAGCGCGTTCTGCTCGGCGAGCCTGCACCCGCCGCTCGTGCAGGTGTGCGTCGACCACGCGGCGTCGCTGCACGGCGCGCTGGCGGGCAGCACGCACTACGGCGTGAGCATCCTCGCCGCCGAGCAGGAAGCGCTCTCGCGCCGCTTCGCCGAGGCCAACTCGACGCGCCGCTTCGACGGCATCGGCTACCGGCGCGGCGAGAGCGGCGTGATCCTCCTCGACGACGCGCTCGCCCACCTCGAGTGCCGCATCGTCGCCGCTCACGAGACCGGCGACCACACGATGTTCGTGGGCGAGGTGGAGAGCGCCACGGCGCGGAGCGCGAGGCCGTTGCTGTACTATCGGGGAGGGTATGCGCAGTTGGAGCGATGAACCGGTGACTTGGTGACTTGGTGACTTGGTGACTTGGTGACTTGGTCGGTGACTTCGACACGGCAGTTGAACCAAGTCACCGTGGTTGCGTGGCGAACGAGCGCCGGCGTGCATCCCGGGGGAAGGCTCTGGCTTCAGGCTCGATGCTCCCGACCTCGACCCGGCGCCCACCCAGCCTGGAGTCTCCACGGCGTGACTTGGTTGGGCGTCGGTGGCCGGTGCCGTTCCGAGTCACCAAGTCACCGACCAAGTCACCAAGTCACTCAGTCACCAAGTCACCAATCCCATGCCCCCCCGTCGCCGCGACCGCGAGATCCTGGACGATCCCACGATCTCGCCCGCACTGCGCGAGCGCTCGTTGCGCGACGTGCGGCGGTCGAACGTGGTGTTCGGCGGGCGGCGGGCGGTGCTCGCGGTGCTTGGCGGGCTGCTCCCCGGCCTGGCGCCGCGGTGCACGCTGCTCGACGTGGGCACCGGGCTCGCCGACATCCCGGTGGCCGCGCGCGAGCTGGCGACGCGCGCGGGCGTCTCGCTCGACGCGTTCGGCGTCGACGCGGCGGCGTCGCTCGCCGCCGCCGCGCGGCCGCTCCTCGCCGGCAGCGCCTGCGCCGACGTGCGCCGGCTTCCGTTCGGCGATGCGAGCGTCGACGTCGTCACCTGCTCGCAGCTGCTGCATCATTTCGCCGACGAGGAGGTGCCCGCCGTGCTGCGCGAGCTGAACCGGGTGGCTCGGCGCCACGTGATCGTGAGCGAGCTCCGGCGGAGCTGGCTCGCGGCATGCGGCTTCTGGCTCGCGGCGTGGCCGCTCGGCTTCCACCGGATCACGCGGCACGACGGCTTCGTCTCCGTGCGGCGCGGCTTCACGGCGGAGGAGCTGGCGCACCACGTCCTCGATGCCACCGATCGCCGTCCACGCGTGCGGCGGCACCTCGGCTTTCGCCTCACGGCCACCTGGGAGACGGGACCAGCATGACGACACTGCCTCCGCTCGAGCTCGGTCCGATGCCGGTCGGGCGGCAGATGACGCAGGTCGACGAGCGGCTCGTGCGCGCGCCGCTCGAGCGAATCTTCACGCTCGCGGCGGACGTCGAGCGGTGGCCGGCGCTCCTCCCGCACTATCGCTACGTGCGCTTTCTCGAGCGGCGGAGCGACGGCGGCGGCATCGTGGAGATGAGTGCGTCGCGCCCGTTCGGTCCGATGCGGTGGCCGACGTGGTGGACGTCGCGGATGCGGGTGCGCCCGCCCGGCGGCCCGGTGCCGCCGTCGATCCGCTTCACCCACGTGGACGGGGTGACGACGGGGATGGAGGTGGAGTGGAGCTTTCAGAGCACGCCGGGCGGCACGCTCGTGCGCATCGTGCATGTTTGGGATGGGCCGGCGTGGCGCGCGGCGAGCGTGCCGGCGGCCACGCTGGTGATCGGGCCGGTGTTCGTGCACGGCATCGCGAGCCGGACGCTGGAGGGGTTGGCGACTCACGCGGAGCGCGGCCAGCTGGCCGGCGCGACGACGTGAGCACATCGGGAGGGAGACGTGGCTGAACGGCGGCGAGTGGCGGTGACGGGGATCGGCGCGGTGACGCCGATCGGGACGGGACGGGAGGCGCTCTGGGCGGGACTCCGCGCGCAGCGCTCCGCGGTCGGGCGCGTCACTCGGTTCGACACGTCGGCGTACCGGAGTCACAACGGCGCCCAGGTGGACGACTTCGTCGACACGGATTTCGTGGAGCGGAAGAAGGTGAAGCGGCTCGACCGCTACGGCACCTTCTCGATCGCGTGCGCGAAGCTGGCGATCGAGGACGCGGGGATCGACATGGCGCGCGAGGACCGCGAGCGCATCGGCGTGATGATGGGGAGCGCGCTCGGCGGGATCCGCTTCGCCGAAGAGCAGCTCGGCGTCTTTCTCACGCAGGGGATCCGCGCCGTGGAGCCGGGTCTCGCGCTCGGCGTGTTCGGCGGATCGTCGAGCTGCAACATCGCGATCGAGCTCGGCGCGATGGGACCGAACAGCAGCAACGCGATGAGCTGCGCGTCGGGCACCGTGGCGATCGGCGACGCGTTCCGCGCGATCCGCGACGGCTACGCCGACGTGATGTTCGCCGGCGCGGCGGAGGCGCCGCTCGCGCCGCTCTGCTACGGTGCGTTCGCGATCATCCGCGCGATGTCGACGCGCGACGACGATCCGTCGGCCGCGTCGCGCCCGTTCGACAAGGACCGCGACGGCTTCGTGATGGGCGAGGGGGCGGCGATCCTCATCCTCGAGGAGCTCGACCGCGCGCTGGCGCGCGGGGCGCACGTGTACGCCGAAGTGGTCGGGTACGGCACGAGCAACGACGCGCACCACATGACCGCGCCGCGTCCCGACGGCACGCAGGCCGCGCGGTCGATGCGGCTCGCGCTGCAGGACGCGGGACTCGCGCCGACCGAGATCGCCTACGTCAACGCGCACGGGAGCTCCACCCCGCTCAACGATCCCACCGAGACGCTCGCCGTGAAGCACACCTTCGGCGAGCACGCGCTGCGGCTCCAGGTCAGCAGCACCAAGGCCTACTACGGGCACGCGCTCGGCGCCTCGGGGGCGATCGAGGCGGCGATCACCGCGCTCGCGCTCGAGCGCAAGTGGCTGCCGCCGACGTTGAACCTCGACGCGCCCGACGCGGGGTGCGATCTGGACTACATCCCGAAGCTCGGGCGCGACGCGGACGTGGAGTACGCGCTGAGCAACAGCTTCGGCTTCGGCGGGATCAACGCGACCGTGGCGCTCAAGCGGCACGACGGGGTCTGACGCCCACGGGCCGGGGCCGTTAACGTTGACGCGCGGGCGGGACGCCCGCGCGTCTTCACCATCGAGCCTCACCACCCATGCGCGACAGCTGGCGGCACTTCGCCGCGGAATTCATCGGCACCTTCGCGCTCGTCTTCGTCGGCGGCGCCTCGATCATGGCGACCCAGATGGCGCGGATCGAGCAATCCCTCCTCATCGTCGCCGCGGCGCACGGGCTCATCCTCGCCATCATGGTCACGGCGACGATGCGCATCTCGGGACATCTGAATCCGGCCGTCACCCTCGGCTTCCTCGCCGCGCGGCGGATCGAGCCGATGATGGGGATGCTCTACATCGTGGCGCAGCTGCTCGGCGCGGTGGCGGCGGCGTACGCGCTGCGGGGGCTCTTCCCGCACGACGTCGGCGTCGCGGCGCGGCTCGGCGGCCAGTCGCTCGCGCTCGACGTCAGCTTCACGCAGGGGATCTTCCTCGAGGCGATCGCGACCTTCTTCCTCGTGTTCGCCGTGTTCGGCACCGCGGTCGATCCACACGCGCCGAAGGTCGGAGGCTTCGCGATCGGGTTGTCGGTGACGGCTGGCATCCTCGCCATCGGTCCCCTCACCGGCGGGTCGATGAATCCGGCGCGGTCGTTCGGGCCGGCGCTCGCGAGCGGCGTGTTCGAGGCCCAGGCAGTCTTCTGGATCGGACCGATCCTCGGCGGTCTCGCCGCGGCGCTGCTGTACGACACCCTCTTCCTGCGTCGCGGGAAAGAGCCGGTCGACCACGGCGCCGTCAGCCCCCAGGGTTGAGCCGATGACCCAGGCACCATCCGGGCGCCTCGCGGCGCTGCGCCGCGCGCTGCTCTTCGTCGTCGCCACCTCGCCGATGTGGCTCGTGCCGCAGCGGATGCACCTGTTCCATCCGGCGGTGCTGCTCGCGGTCGCGCTCGGCGCGACCCTGCTCTTCCTCTGGTGGGACGAAGCGCCGCCGTCGATCCTCGGGCTCGACCTCTCGTGGAAGCGGCCGGTCCAGCTCGTGGCGGGATTCATCGGCGGCGCGGCGATGGTCGCGCTCGTCGCCGTGCTGCTGCACCTCGTGCTGCCGTTCGAGTGGGTGTACAACCCGGCGTTCTTCCTCCCGCTGGCGCTGGTGTCGCTGCTCTGGGCGCTGGTGACGAGCGGGACGGAGGAGCTGGTGTTCCGCGGCTATGCGTTCGAGCGGCTGATCGGCGCGATCGGCCACTGGCCGGCGCAGCTCGCGGTGGCGCTGCTGTACAGCGCGTACCACGTCGTGAACGGCTGGTCGTGGCACGTCGCCTTCACCGCCACGATCATCGGTTCGCTGATCTACGGCCTGCTCTACGTGCGGTGGCGCAGCATCCCGCTCACCGTCGGCGCGCACGCGGCGATCATCTGGGTGCGCGACCTGGTGCTCCTCGACCCGCCGCAGATGCGCACCTGGTTCGGCCCACTCGCCCTCCGGGCCTGGACCCCCGCCGAGCGCGCGACGACGAACATCGTGTTCAACGGAGTGGGCCTGCTGACCTGCCTGCTCCTCTGGATCGCGATCGTCCGCAAGGACCGCGCGCTCGCCGCGGCCGGCGAGCCGCTCCTCGCTCCGGGCCCGCGGACGGTGCGGACGCCGGAGTGAGCCCTAGACGATCTGTCCCCCCCTCGTCGCCCCGTACGTCGCCTCGTAGCGGGACATCGATTCGGTGATCACGCGCATCGCCTCTTCACTCTTCCCCCAGCCGGTGATCTCGACGCGCTTCCCCTCGAGATCCTTGTAGGTGTGGAAGAAGTGCTCGACCTCCTTCAGCATGTGCTGCGGGATGTCGGCGATGTCGAAGAACTCGCGCTGATACGGATCGTGCACCGGCACACCGAGGATCTTGTCGTCCGGCTCGCCGCGGTCGAGCATCTCGAGCACGCCGATCGGGCGGACGTCGATCTGACAGCCGGGAAAGGTCTGCTCCTTCACCATCACGAGGACGTCGAGCGGGTCGCCGTCCTCGTGCAGGGTCCGCGGGATGAATCCGTAGTCGCCGGGATAGTGCACGGCGCTGAACAGCACGCGGTCGAGCTTGAGCATCCCCGAGGCCTTGTCGAGCTCGTACTTGTTGCGGCTGCCCGACGGGATCTCGATCACCGCGGAGATGATCTCCGGCGGCTGCTGCCCGCAGGGCAGGTCGTGCCAGAGGTTGAGCATCAGCCGGCCCGCGCGGCGTCGGCGGCGCGCACGGGGCGGCCGGTCGGATTGCGCGGATGCTGCAGATCGAGATTGTCGCCGCGCTCGCGCGTCATCGCGCCCTTGTAGGTCATCGGCGCCTCGTCGACGCCGAAGTTCGTCGCGTCGAGCGCCTCGACGCGCGCGAGCTGTTCCGCCGAGAGATCGGGGAGATCGCTCGCGGCCGCGAACTCCGCGAGCTGCTCGTCGTCGTACACGTTCGGCAGCGTCGTCACGACGAGCGGCTCGGCGAGCAGCCACTTGATCGCCGCCTGGCCGAGCGTCATGCCACGCTCGAGGAAGTCGAGCGTGCGGACCTTGCGCACGCCGTTCACGAGCCAGCTCCGCGGCCGATGCCGGCGGTGGTCGTTCTCGGGGAAGATGGTGTCTTCGGTGTACTTCCCCTCGAGCATGCCGCTCGCGTGCGTGACGCGCACGTTGAAGCAGCAGTTCGGCGCGTGCCGGCGCGCGGCCTCGATCATCGCCGCGCCCGGGTGCTGCTCGATCACGTTCCAGATCATCTGGACCGTGTTGATGTCCGGCTCGCGCTCCAGCAGCTCGACTGTTTCGTACAGCCACCCGATGGCCGGCCCGAACGCCGCGCCCCAGGCGCGGATCTTCCCCTCGCGCTGCAGTTCGCGGAGGGTCCCCCACAGCTGCGGGTCGCGCACGTGCTCCATCTTCGCGTTGTGGATCTGCAGGACGTCGACGTAGTCCGTCTCGAGCCGCTCGAGCGAGCGCTCGACGGCGAGCCGCAGGAACGCGGGATCGGTGCGCATCGGCAGCTCCTGCTGCCCGCGCCGCGCCGCGCGCGCGGCCTCGTCGTAGATGTCGTAACCGACCTTCGTCGCCAGCACGACCTCGCTCCGCCGCCCGCGGAACGCCTCGGCGAGCTGGCGCTCCGCGCGCCCGTTCCCGTACGCGTCGGCGGCATCGAAGAAGGTGACGCCGTGCTCGTCGAGCGCGCGGCGCAGCATGCCGACGGCCTGTTCGTCCGTCTTCTCCCCCCACCATCCGGTGGAGAGCGTCCACGTGCCGAAGCCGACTTCGGAGACGGTGATGTCGGTGTTGGGGAAGGTGCGGTACTGCATGGACGACTCCGTGTGGAGAGACAGCGCGAACGGTTTACCGTGAACGGTTTACCGTGAACGGTTCACCGTGAACGGTTCACGTCAGCGGGCAGGAACGGCAAAGAGCGGTGAACGGTTTGACGGTTAACGGTTTACGTCAGCGAGCAGGAACGGCGACGGCGGTGTGTGAGGCTTGAGAAGCGTCCCGAGGCCGACCGCCAACCGACAAACCGCCAACCGACGAACCATTCACCATTCACCGTTCACCGTTCACCGTTCACCGTTCACCGTTCACCGCTCACGCAGCGCCCGCGCGGCCTCCCGCGCGAAATACGTGATGATCACGTCCGCCCCTGCGCGCCGGATGCCGACGAGGCTCTCGAGCATCGCACGCTCCAGCTCGATCCAGCCGCGCTCGGCCGCTGATTGAATCATAGCGTACTCACCGCTCACCTGGTACGCGGCGAGGGGAAAGGCGGTCTCCGACTTCACGCGCGCGATGACGTCGAGAAACGGGCCCGCGGGCTTCACCATCACCATGTCGGCGCCCTCCTCGATGTCCTGCCGGGTCTCGCGCAGCGCCTCGTCGACGTTGGCGGGATCCATCTGGTAGCCGCGCCGGTCGCCCTCGTGCGGCGTGCTCTCCGCCGCCTCGCGGAAGGGACCGTAGTACGCCGAGGCGAACTTCGCGGCGTAGCTGAGGATCGACGTCGACGTCAGCCCCGCCTCGTCGAGCGCGGCGCGGATCGCCGCGACGCGGCCGTCCATCATGTCGCTCGGCGCCACGATGTCCGCGCCCGCGCGCGCATGCGAGAGCGCCTCGCGCGCGAGCAGCTCGAGGGTGCGATCGTTGTCGACCTCGCCGTGCACGAGCACGCCGCAGTGTCCGTGCGACGTGTACTCGCACATGCAGACGTCGGTGATGACGACGACGTGCGGCACCTCACGCTTGAGCGCGCGCACGGCGCGCTGCACGGGCCCTTCGTCGTCCCAGGCGCTCGAGCCCGTGTCGTCCTTGTAGTCCGGGATCCCGAACAGCAGCACGCCGCCGACGCCGGCCTCGGCCGCCGCCGCCGCGTCGCGCAGCAGCTCGTCGACCGACGTCTGCGACACGCCGGCCATCGACGACACCGGTGTCCGCACCCGCTCCCCCGACCGGACGAACAGCGGCAGCACGAGCTGCGACGGCACGAGCGACGTCTCGCGCACGAGCGCACGCAGCGCCTCGGTGCGCCGCAGCCGGCGGGGGCGGGAGAGCGGAAAGGGGGGCACGCCGTAAGCTATCGTGCGGGGAGGGCACGTGGCCAACCGCAACGGCAAGTACCGAGTAGGGTGTAGCGAGTAGCTGGCAGCGAGAGAACGGCAACGGCCTCGGGAAGCTCTTGCCTCCCGAGGCCGTGTCGTGTCCCGCTACCTCGTACTCGCTACTCCCTACTTCCTACTTGCTGTTGTCGTTCGACGAGGAGCCGTCCCCCGACTACTCCGGCTGTGGCGCCGGCAGTCCCTGGGCTCTCCGCAGCCCTTCGAGAATCTCCGTCGCTCCCTCGCTCCGGAGCTGGTTCGCGAGGCGCACGCCGCTCAGCTCGGGCTCGGCGGGGTCGAGCGCGATCGTGCCGCGCACGAGGCGCGTGCCGCGCACGTCGGCGATCATGCCGTGCAGCTCGGCGCGGCCGTCCGCCGGCACGGCGAGGGCGCCGATCGGGACCTGACAGCCACCCTCGAGCGCCTGCAGGAAGGCACGCTCGGCGCGCACCGCGAGCCGCGTCGGCGCATCGTCGAGCGCGGCGGCGAGGGCGAGCATGCGCTCGTCGTCGTCGCGCACCTGCACGGCGATCGCGCCCTGCCCCGCCGCCGGCAGCCATGCGGGCGCCTCCAGGTAGCAGGTGATGTGCTGGCGCGCGTCGAGCCGGTGCAGGCCGGCCGCGGCGAGGATCGCGGCGTGCACGCGTCCCTCGTCCACCTTCTTCAGCCGCGTCGGCACGTTCCCGCGAAGCTCCGCGACCTCGAGATCGGGGCGGAGCGCGAGCAGCTGCGCGCGCCGGCGGAGGCTCGACGTCCCCACCCGCGAGCCGCGCGGCAGATCGTCGAGCGAGAGTCCCTGGATGTCGCGATTGAGCACGAGCGCGTCGCGCGGATCCTCGCGCTCGAGCACCGCGGCCACGACGAGCCCCGGCGGCGAATCGGTCGGCAGATCCTTGAGCGAGTGCACGGCGAGGTCGGTCTTCCCCTTCCGCAGGTCGACCTCGAGCTCCTTCGTGAACAGGCCCTTCGCGCCGATCGCGCTCAACGGCTCGTCGAGCCGCTTGTCGCCGAGGGTCCTGTACGTCGTCAGCTCGCTCTCGATGCCGCGCGCAACGAGCGCCGCCTGCACCAGCCGCGCCTGCCGGAGCGCGAGCTCCGACGACCGGGTGCCGATGCGGACCGGCTCGCTCATCCCGCCGAGCGCCCGTCGCCCACGAGCCGCACCGTCGCATCGGCGAGCGCGGCGATCGACGCGTCCGTCGCCTCGCCGCCGAGCGGGATGCCGGCGGCGCGCACGGCGTCGCTCGTCACGGGGCCGATGCTCACCGCCGGTGCCCGCCGCGCGAGCTCCGCGCCGACGGCGTCGATGTAGCCGCGCACCGCCGACGCGGACGCGAAGGTCACCGCATCCACCCGTCCCGCGGCGAGTGCGTCGCGCAGCGCCGCCGAGCCTGCGCCGTCGCTCGCCGTGCGATACACGGGCACGACGTCCACCGTGCAGCCGCGATTGGCGAGCCCCTCCGGAAGGACGTCGCGCGCCCCCTCGGCGGCGACGTACAGCACGTGCTTCCCGCGTACGTCGTCGCGCAGGTCGAGCGCCTCGAGCACCCCTTCGGCGACGAACCGCTCCGGCACCACGTCGGCGACGAGCCCGCGCGCGCGCAGTGCGTCCGCCGTCGCGCGGCCGACGCACGCGAGCTTGCGGCCGGCGAGCGCGCGCGCGTCGCGGCCGGCGACGCGCAGCGACTCCCAGAGCAGCGCGACGCCGTTCTGGCTCGTGAACACGATCCAGTCGTACTCGTCGATCCGGTCGAGCGCTTCGCGCAGCGGCTCCGGATCGAGCGGCACGATGCGCAGCGCGGGGAGCTCGAGCACGTCCGCGCCGAGCGACTCGAGCGCGCCGCGCAGCGCTCCCGCCTGCGCCGATGCGCGCGTCACGACGACGCGCTTGCCGAACAGCGGCCGCCGATCGAACCACGCGATCTCGTCCCGCAGCGCCACGACGGGCCCGATCACCGTGATCACCGGCGCACCGAGCCCGTCGCGCTCCACGGCATCGGCCAGCGTGGTGAGCGTCGCCACGACGGTGCGCTGGCGCGCATACGTCCCCCACTGCACCGCGGCGGCCGGCGTGTCGGGGGACATGCCGCCCTGCACGAGCGCATCCGCGATGCGCGGCAGCGTGCGTACCCCCATGTAGAGCACGATCGTGCCCCCCGCGCGCGCGAGCGCCGCCCAGTCGGTCTGCTGCGCGCCCTTCCCCGGATCCTCGTGGCCGGTGACGAAGGTGACGGCGGTCGCGGCGGCGCGATGCGTCACCGGGATCCCCGCGTACGCCGCCGCGGCGACCCCCGCCGTCACGCCGGGCACGATCTCGAACCGCACGCCCGCCCGCGCGAGCGCCTGCGCTTCCTCGCTTCCTCGCCCGAACACGAGCGGGTCGCCGCCCTTGAGCCGCACGACGCGCTTGCCTTCGCGCGCGAGCCGCACGAGCAGCGCGTTGATCGTGTCCTGGCGTGCCGAATCCCCGCTGCCGCCACGCTTGCCGACGTCGTGCAGCTCGACCGAGGGATTGTCCGCGCGCGCCGCCGCGACGATCGCCGGGTTGGCGAGCGCGTCGGCGGCGATCGCGTCGCAGCTCGCGAGGAGCTGCTGCGCGCGCACCGTGAGCAGGCCGGGATCGCCCGGTCCGGCGCCGACGAGATAGACGACGCCGCTCACGCGCCGTCGGGTCGCGTGGTGCGCGGCGGCGTCTCGAGCCGCGCCAGCCGCTCGCGCAGCCGCCGCGCCCGCGCGACGAGCACGGCGACGTAGCCCGCGTAGATCAGCGCGGCGAGCGCGTAGGCCGCCTCCATGTAGCCCGCGTTGTCCGGCGTCATCCGTGTGCCTCCTCGTGATCGGCGAGCGCGTCGCGGAGCGTGGCGATCCGGTAGCGCGCGCGCAGCAGCGCGATGAACAGCAGCGCGAACGCGAGAAACGACGCGACGAAGGTGACCACCATCTCCGACGGCATCGACGGGGCGCTCGGCTTGAGCAGGATCGGCATCGGGTGCAGCGTGCGGAAGAGATACACGCTCAGGTGGATGAACGGCACGAGCGGCGCGGCGAGGATGCCGAGCACCGCCGAGTACCGCGCGCGGCGGCCCCGCTCCTCCACCGCGCCGCGCAGCAGCAGGTAGGCGACGATGAGGAACCAGAGGAAGAGCGTCGCCGTCAGCCGCGCGTCCCACGTCCACCACGCCCCCCAGATCGTCTTCCCCCACAGCGGCCCCGTGACGAGCACCACCGTCGTGAACACGAGCCCCACCTCCGCCGCGCTCTCGGCCACGCGGTCGAGCTTCTCGTCCTTGAGCCAGAGGTAGAGCAGGCTGCACACGGCGAGCAGCACGAACGCGACGTACAGCGCGATGAACGCCGACGTCGCGTGCACGTACATGATCTTCTGCGCCGCCCCCTGGCGCGCCTCGATCGGCGTGAACGCGAGGGCGCGCACGTATACCGCCGCGATCGCGAGGACGGCGACGCCGAGCAGCGGGTCGCGCGCGGGCGACACGGAGCGGATCATCGGGGGAGGACTGGTCATTCGTCGAGAGTATACGGAAACGCGAGCGTGCACGCCGTGACGAACACGACGTCGTAGGCGAGGAGGATGCGGAGCCACGGCCACGCCTCCGCCGCCGGACGCCCCGCCATGAGCCGCGCCGACGACTGCGCCGCCGCCATCACGATCGGCACGAAGAAGGGGAGGCTGAGCATCGGCAGCAGCAGCTCGGCCATGCGCGTGTTCACCGCCATCGCGCTGAACAGCGTCCCCACGGCGACGAGCCCGATCGCCGCGAGCCCCGCGATGCCGGCGAGCGCGGCGATCTCGCGGCCGAGCGGCAGATTGTAGAACAGGACGACGGCCGGAATGGTGACGACGAGGATTCCGGAGACGAACACGAGGTTCGCCAGCGCCTTCCCGAGGTAGATCGCTTCGCGCGCGATCGGCGCGCCGAGGAGGCCGTCCACCGCGCGGTCGCCGAGCTCGCTCCCGAAGGAGCGCTGGAGGCCGAGCAGGCCGGCGAAGGTGAAGATGACCCAGAGGACGCCCGGCGCGAGGTCCGCCGCGGCCACGGCGGTCGAGTCCCAGGCGAAGAAGAAGATCGTGACGCCGAGCAGCGCGAAGACGAGCGCCGCGAGAAACGCCGTGCGGGTGCGGAACTCGATCGCGAGGTCCTTGCGCGCGACGATCCACGCGGCGGCGAGCGTCCCCGGCGGCGACGACGGGGGAGCGAAGCGTTCAGCCATCGACCGCCGCGAGCTCGCGGTACTGCGACTGGTAGCTGCCGACGTCGAGCAGCGCGCGCGCCTCGTGACGGACGAACCGTCCGCGGCGCATGATCGCCGCCTGGGTCGCGAGCGCGAGCCCCTCGGCGAGGTTGTGCGTGACGAGCAGCAGCGCCGCTCCCGCGTCGCGCCGCTCGGCGAGCGTGGCGGTGAGCGCGACGCTGCCGGCGTCGTCGAGCCCGGTGTACGGCTCGTCACAGAGGAGCAGCCGCGGCGTGTGCACGATGGCGCGCGCGATCGAGACGCGCTGCTGCAGCCCGCGGCTGAGCGTGCGCGTCGCGACGTCGGCCCGGTCGTCGACGCGCATCGTCGCGAGCGCCCGCATCGCCGCGTCGTCCGGATGGGGCAGGCCGTGCAGGCGTGCCGCGAGCGCCACGTTCTCGCGCGCGGTGAGGGCGCCGTAGAGCATGCTCGCGTGGCTCACGAGCCCGACCCGCGCACGCGCCGCCGGCCCGGCCGCCAGCGGAACGCCGTCGACGTGCACCGCGCCCTGGCCCGGCGCGAGCAGCCCGGCGAGCATCCGCAGGAGCGTCGTCTTCCCCGCCCCGTTCGGTCCGAACAGCGCGAGGCAGTCGCCCTCGTTCAGCGTGAAGCTGACGCAGTCCACGACGCGCCGACCGCTGAAGGCGCGGACGAGATTCTCGGCGTGAACGACGGGAGGCATCGGAGGAAGGTAACCGCCGACTGCTGTACGGAGTACGACGGCGTACCCGCTACAGCAGTTGGCACTTCGCAGCCCCCATGTCACCTTCTCTCCCCGATGCCCGCCCACCCCGCCGAGACGATTCACCGCCAGATCTCCGAGATCCTCTCCGCCTGGGGGATGCCCCCCGACGTGGTGCGCACCGCCGCCGGCGTCATGACCGACACCGATCTCGCCGGCATCGACTCGCACGGCATCTCGATGCTCATGCTCTACGAGGAGGCGCTCCAGCTCGAGCAGCTCAACCCGAGGCCGGTCCCGCGCGTCGTGCGCGAGACGGCCGTGACCGCCCTCCTCGACGGCGACGCGGGGCTCGGCCACGTGAGCGCCGTGATGGGGATGGAGCTCGCGATCGAGAAGGCGCGGGCGAACGGCGTCGGCGTCGTCTCGGTGCGCAACTCGACCCACTTCGGCGCCGCCGGCTACTACGCCGCGATGGCGTCGGCGCGCGGGCTGCTCGGCCTCGTCACCTGCACGACGCGCGGCAACCCCGTGCTGCCGACGCGCAGCGCGGTGCCCGTGCTCGGCACCAACCCGATCGCCTTCTCCGCCCCGACGAGGCGCAACCAGCCCTTCCTGCTCGACATGTCGACGAGCACCGTCGCGCAGAACAAGGTGAAGATCTTCGACTTCCAGCGCCGGCCGCTCCCCGCGGGGTGGGTGCTCGACGACGCGGGGCGCCCCGTCACCGACTCCGCGCGCGCGATGGACCTCGTGACGGTCACGCTCACGGGCGGGATCACCGCGCTCGGCGGCACGGCGGAGATGTCGAGCCACAAGGGCTACGGATTGAGCGTGATGGTGCAGATCCTCTCCGCGACGCTCGCCGGCGGCTCCTTCACGCCGATCCGGAAGCGCACGCAGGGGCGCGGCGATCCGGACGAGATCGGCCACTTCCTCATGGCGCTCGACCCGACGGCGTTTCGCGATCCGGGCGAGTTCGAGGACGATCTCGACGACGTGATCGACGTCCTGCACGCCGCGCGCGCGACGGACCCGGGCGAGCCGGTGCTCGTGGCCGGCGAGCCGGAGGCGATCGCCCGCGAGGAGCGCTCGCGCACCGGCATTCCGATCCCCGACGCGCTGGGCGAGAAGATCCGGGCGATCTGCGAGCGCTGCGGCGCGCCCTTCCTGCTCGACGCGTGAGGCGGGCGACGTACGACGTCTGCATCGTCGGCGGCGGGATCGTCGGCCTCGCGACGGCGATGGCGTATCTGGCGCGCGATCCGGGCGCGCGGCTCGTGCTCGTCGAGAAGGAACGCGCGCTCGCGACGCACCAGACGGGACACAACAGCGGCGTGATTCACAGCGGGATCTACTACGCGCCGGGCAGCCTCAAGGCCGATCTGTGCAAGCGCGGGGAGCGTGCGACGAAGGCGTTCTGCGCCCGGCACGGCATCCCCGTCGAGACCTGTGGCAAGACGCTCGTCGCGACCTCGGCGCTCGAGATGGAGCGCATGGCGGCGCTCGCCGCGCGCGCGACGGAGAACGGCATCGCCTTCGAGCGGCTCGACGCGGCCGAGCTCCGGCGGCGCGAGCCGAACGTCGCCGGCCTCGGCGCGCTGTTCGTCCCCGCGACGGCGATCGTCGACTATCGGCTCGTGTGCGCCGCGATGGCGCGCGTCATCGAGGCCGCCGGCGGCGAGATCGTGCTCGGCGCGCGCGTCGCCGCAATTCGTGAGACGGATGACGGGGTCGACGTGACGGCTGGCGATCGGCGATTGACCGCGCGACGGCTCGTCGCCTGCGCGGGACTGCAGTCGGACCGGCTCGCGCGGCTCGCCGGACTGCGCATCGCGCACCAGATCGTGCCGTTCCGCGGCGAGTACTACCGGCTCCCCGACGCGAAGCGCGACGTCGTCCGAACCCTGATCTATCCGATCCCCGATCCGGAGCTGCCCTTCCTCGGGGTGCACCTCACGCGCACCATCGAGGGCGGCGTCACCGTCGGCCCGAACGCGGTGCTCGGCTTCGCCCGCGAGGGATACCCGAAGCTGTCGATGAATGTGCGCGACGTCGCGCAGTATCTGCTCTTTCCCGGGCTCTGGACGCTGCTCGTCCGACACCGCGCCTCGGTGTGTGCCGAGCTCGCCGGCTCGCTGCGGAAGTCGCGCTACCTCCGCGAGTGTCGCAAGTACTGCCCGAGCCTCGAGGAGCGCGATCTCCTGCCCCATGCCGCCGGCATCCGCGCCCAGGCGGTCACGCGCGACGGCGCACTCGTCCACGACTTTCTCTTCGTCGAGAGCGCGCGCATGCTCCACGTCTGCAACGCCCCCTCTCCCGCCGCGACGTCCGCGATTCCGATCGGGGAGTCCATCGTGGCCCGATTGGGGACTGTGGACTGACGCTGGCCACGATGCGTTCCCCGTTCGACGGGTGAACGGTTTGTCAGTTCACGGCCGGCACACCATACTGGCCACGGGCGCCGTTCACGCCGTTGCGGCTCCTGTCGGCTGACGTCGAACCGCCAACCGAAGAACCGTCGAACCATCTCCTCCGTGAAGACCTCCGTCTCTCCGAGCGACCTCGCCGCCTCCGTCATCGCCGTGCCGCCGCTCGCGCGGCATCGCGACCTGACGATCAGCAACGCCGACAACCGCGCGTTGATCCGGCATCTCGAAGAGGGCGGGGTGCGAACCCTGTTGTACGGTGGGAACGCCAACCTCTACAACGTCGGCGCGAGCGAGCTGCCCGAGCTGCTCGACATGCTCGAGGAGGAGGCGGGCGACGACACGTGGGTGATCCCCTCCGTCGGACCCGACTACGGCAAGCTGATGGATCAGCTTCCCGTGCTGAAGGGTCGCGACTTCCCCACCGCGATGATCCTGCCGCTCGGATCTCCCGCCACGAGCGATGGCGTCGCCACGGGCATCAGGCGGTTCGCCGAGCGGCTGGGGAAGCCGGTGATCGTGTACATCAAGGCCGACGGCTACCTCGAGCCCGGACAGGTCGCCGCGCTCGCGGGCGACGGGCTCGTCGCGGCGATCAAGTACGCGACCGTGCGCCGCGATCCGCGCGACGACGACTACCTGCGCGCCCTGCTCGACGTCGTCGACCGGCGCATCGTCGTGAGCGGGATCGGCGAGCGCCCCGCGATCGTCCACCTCCGCGACTTCGGCCTGCAGGGCTTCACCTCCGGCTCGGTCTGCATCGCGCCGAACAGCTCGATGCGCATCCTCGCCCTCGCCACGTCGGGCCGCTGGGACGAGGCGATGCACGAGCGCGAGGCGTTCCTTCCGCTCGAGGACTGTCGCGACGCGCTCAGCCCGATCCGCGTGCTGCACGAGGCGGTGACCCTCGCCGGCATCGCCGACATGGGCCCGATGCTGCCGATGCTCTCCAATCTGCCCGACCGCGATCGTGCGCGCGTGCGCGATGCCGCGCGCGCCCTGCGCGAGCACGACGCACAGCTCGCGGCGTCGTGAGCGAACGTCGCCGGAAGACGCCCGAGACGCTGCGCAGCCACCGCTGGTACGGGGTGGACGACCTCCGCTCGTTCGGCCACCGCTCGCGTTCGGCACAGATGGGCTACGTCGCCGAGGATTACCGCGGCAAGCCGGTGATCGCCATCGTCAACACGTGGAGTGACATCAACCCCTGTCACACGCACTTCAAGCAGCGCGTGGAGGAGGTGAAGCGCGGCATCTGGCAGGCGGGCGGCTTTCCCGTCGAGATCCCGGCCATGACGCTGTCGGAGCCGTTCCAGAAGCCGACGACGATGCTCTATCGCAATCTGCTCGCGATGGAGACGGAGGAGATCCTCCGCTCGTATCCCGCCGACGGCTGCGTGCTCATGGGCGGGTGCGACAAGACGGTGCCCGCGCTGCTCATGGGCGCGATCTCGATGAACCTGCCGACGATCTTCGTCCCGGCCGGCCCGATGCTCCGCGGCGACTGGAACGGCGTCGTCCTCGGCAGCGGCTCGGACACGTGGAAGTACTGGGCCGAGCTCCGCTGCGGAAACATCACCTCTGAAGACTGGAACGGGATCGAGAACGGCATCGCGCGCTCGCCCGGCCACTGCATGACGATGGGCACCGCCTCGACGATGACGAGCGCCGCGGAGGTGCTCGGCTTCATCCTGCCCGGCTTCGCGTCGATCCCCGCGGCCGATTCGCGTCACGCGCAGATGGCGTCGCTCAGCGGACGCCGCATCGTCGAGATGGTGTGGGAGGATCTCAAGCCGGCCGACATCCTCGGCGAGGCGTCGTTCGACAACGCCGTCACGACCGTGCTCGCGCTGAGCGGCTCGAGCAACGCCGTGGTTCACCTCGTCGCCCTCGCGCGCCGCGCCGGCTGCACGCTCGATCTCGCGCGCTTCGACACGATCGCGCGGCGCGTGCCCGTGCTGGCGAACGTCCGGCCGGCGGGCGCCTACCTGATGGAGGACTTCTTCTACGCCGGCGGCTTGCGCGCGCTCCTCGCCGAGCTCGGCGACCTGCTCGACGGCACCACGCTGAACGTGAACGGGCGCACCCTCGCCGAGAACGTCGCCGGCGCGACGATCCTGAATGGCGACGTGATCCGCACGCGCGAGACGCCGCTGGTCGAAGCGGATGGCCTCGTCGTGCTCACCGGCAACCTCGCGCCGCGCGGCGCGGTGATGAAGCCCCCCGCCGCCGATCCCAGGCTGCTCCGGCACACCGGGCGCGCCGTCGTCTTCGACAGCTACGCCGACATGGCGGCGCGCGTCGACGACCCCGCGCTCGACGTCGACGCGTCGTCGGTGCTCGTGCTGCGCAACGCCGGCCCGGTCGGCGCGCCGGGCATGCCCGAATGGGGTCAGCTCCCGATCCCGAAGAAGCTCCTCGCGCAGGGGGTGCGCGACATGGTCCGCATCTCCGATGCGCGCATGAGCGGCACGAGCTACGGGGCCTGCGTGTTGCACGTGACGCCCGAGTCATACGTCGGCGGGCCCCTCGCGCTCGTGCGCGACGGCGATGCCATCCGCCTCGACGTCCCGGCGCGCCGGCTCGAGCTCCTCGTCGGCGACGAGGAGCTCGCCGCGCGCGCCGCGGCGTGGGTCGCGCCGGCACCGAAGTTCGAGCGTGGCTTCGGGCTCCTCTACTCGCGCCACGTCATGCAGGCCGACCTCGGCTGCGACTTCGATTTCCTCGAGACGATCGGTGGCCCTGGGCGCGATGCCGAGCCCGAGATCCACTGACGCGACGCGCGTGAGCGCACCGCCTCCGCCGAGCGCCCGACGCGCGGCCGGCTCGGGGAAGCTCGCGCTGATCACCGAGGGCGGCGCGCCCACCGAGATATCGGCCAGCTCTCGTACACGGTGCTGATCGGGCGGATTCACCGCATCGAGATCCGACGGCTCGCTCGTGATGCCGCTCGTCGTGCTGGCGGATCTCGTCGCGAGGCGCGTGACTCCCGACGTCGCCACCGCCGCGGTCATCGCGCTCACGGAGCGCGGCGCACCGGACGGTGAGCTCGCCGCGCTGCGCGCCCATGTCGAACGGCTGATCGGTCGAGGGAATCGCCCGACGTCGCGACCCGCGCGCGCACCGCCGTCATCCTCGACGCCGTGCCCGCCCAGGTCCCGCGCGACCGGACCAGGTCGGTCGGTCCCCGAACGCGTCCGTAGCGCGGCGGTCCGGGGCACGCTCGCCGAGTAGGGCATCGCCATTCTGCTCGGGGCTAGGGATTTCCCTGACGCACGCCACCGATCGTGACAGCGAGGCTTCCGCGGTCGTCGGGAACGTATGAGCTCGGACGCTCCCGCCCTCTCGATCCTGCTCGTCGAGGATGATCCGGTCCACGCACACCTCGCCCGCGCCGCGCTGCGCGCGTCGCCGGAGGGGTGCGAGTGGCGGGTGGCGCACGTCGAGACGCTCGCCGAAGCGTGCGCGGTGAGCGAGACGCCCGATCTCATCCTCCTCGATCTCACCCTCCCCGACGCGCGCGGACTCGACACGCTGCACCGGCTGCGTGAGCGCTTCAGCTTCGTGCCCGTCGTGCTGCTCACCGCCGTCGAGGATCCGGAGATCGAAGCCACCGCGCTCCAGGCGGGCGCGCAGGACTTCCTCGGCAAGGACGAGCTCACCGCGCGCACGCTCCGCCGCGTCGTGCGCTACTCGATGGAGCGCCATCGCCGGCAGACGGATCTCCTCCGGATGTCCACGCGCGACGAGCTCACGGGACTCTATAACCGGCGCGGATTCCTCATGGCCGCCGAGCCGCTCGCGCGGCTCGCCGAGCGCGCGGGGCGCTCGTTCGTCGTCTTCTTCGCGGACCTCGACGGACTCAAGGCGATCAACGACCTGCACGGCCATTCCGCCGGCGACGACGCGATCCGCGATGCGACGTGGATCCTCGGCCAGACCTTTCGTTCGGCGGACATCGTCTCGCGTTACGGCGGCGACGAGTTCGCGATCCTCGCTCCGGATGCTCCGCCGAGCACGATCGAGATCGTCCTCGATCGTCTCGCGCGATGGCAGACCGTGCTGAACGGCGAGCGCTCGCGCCGATACTGCGTCACGCTGAGCATGGGCGGCGCCGCCTGGACGCCCGCCGAGCCGCGCACGCTCGAGGCGTTGCTCGCCGAGGCCGACGCCGCCGCGTACCGCGCCAAGCGGAAGTAGCGCGCTCCGCGCGAGCGAGCTCGTGCGTCTCCAGTGTTGGATCGAGACGGCGCGAGTGGGGCGAGTCCGCAACGCGCATCCGTTCGCCGAGCCCGACAGTTCGACCGCGCGGCATGCGGCAGACGGCGGCGAGGATCCGCGCCGCGATCGCCTGACGCGCATCTCGCCGAGAGCGGCGACGACACAATCCTGAGCGACCGAACGTACCGCGTTCGCCGAGGGACGCGGCGCGCGCAGACTGGTGACGGCGGTCACAGGACAGGGTGCGCTTGTTGCATCGCCCCGACGGGCCATGCTGCGACCCGCCGCCGAGTCGCGGCGCGATGCTCCGAGTGCTCGGATGCGTCGCTGCGGTCCCACCCCGCTCAGGTCTCCCGATGCGCCTCGCCGTCTCCACCCCTCGCACGGTGTCCGCTGCCGGGCGCCGCATGCATTCGCCCGTCCGATTTCCTTCTGGCGCAGCGGCACTTGCCCTCGCCCTGCTCGCCGCCTGCAGCGGCGAATCGCCGACCGATCCCACGGCACTCACGCCGGGCAAGCCCGTGCGAACGCTCACGGGTGGCGCCGGCACGCCGGTTCTCCCCCTGCGTCCCGACTGGGACCCGCAGGTCATCGGCGTCGCCATCGGGTTGAACAACACGGGTCAGGTCACCGGATCGGAGTCCGGATTGGTGTCCATCGACGGGGACTTCAAGCCGTTCCGCTGGTCGGCCGGGACCGGCACCGTCAAGCTCGTCGGCTGCTGCGATACCGAGTCGGGAAACGACATCAACGACGCCGGCGCCGTGGTCGGCGTGGCGCAGACCAATGCGCTGGACGGCAGCCGGGGCTTCGTCGCGACCGGAACCACGATGACCGCGCTCTCCATCCTCCCGGGCGGAGATCCGGAGTCGAGCGCCGGCGCGATGGCGATCAACAATTCCGGTCAGATCGTCGGCGTGAGTCCCGCCAGTGGCTTCAGCCAGCACGCCGTGCTCTGGGACGACCAGGGTTCCATCCAGGACCTCGGCACGCTCGGCGGCACGAACAGCCTCGCGATCGACATCAACGATGCGGGCCAGGTGATCGGCTCCAGCCAGACCAGCGGCAACGCGGCGACGCACTTCTTCCTCTGGTCGTCGATCAACGGCATGACCGACCTCGAGTCGCTCATCGGCACGCCGATCACGAGCGTCCTGGAGATCAACGCTTCGTCCCAGATCACCGGTACCTTCACGACCGCCGGCGGAGAGTCTCACGCGTTCCTGTACACGCCGGGCTCCGGCCTCGAGGATCTCGGCACCCTCGGCGGGACGACCAGCGAGCCGACGGGGCTCAACGATCACGGCGACGTCGTCGGCAGCAGCACGCTCGGCGACGGCACGACGCACGCGTTCCTGTGGACGGCCGCCGACGGAATGGAGGACATCACCGCGTTGAGCGGCATCAACGACGTCCGGCGGCTGAACGTCGATCTGCAGACCCTCACCGGCGCGCTGGCCCCTGCGCCGGTGCCGCAGACCGGTGACCTGAATCCTCGGCTGGTGCAGCTCCAGGTCACCCAGTCCAACGCGCCCCCCACGCCCGTGTTCACCGTCAACTGCAACGGCCTCACCTGCGTGCTCGACGCGACCGGCTCGCTCGACGACAAGCCGGGACTCTCCTATAGCTGGAACCTCGACAAGTTCCCCGGCGGTTCGGCGATCGGCGCGGTGGTCACCGTCACGTATCCGCACGCGAGCACGCGAAACGTCACGCTCACCGTGACCGACGCGAGCGGCGTCTCGAGGAGCACGTCGAGGACCTTCGCGATCACCGACACGCCGGTCGCCGCCTTCACGTTCAGCTGCACGGGACTCACCTGCACCTTCGATTCGAACGGCTCGACCGGCCCCGTGCCTTTCGATCGCCTCTGGACCTTCGACGACGGCCAGACCGCGTTCCAGACCGTCGCGCCGGTGCACACGTTCCCACAGCCCGGCACGTACGCCGTCAACCTCCTCCTGCTCGACGGCAACGGCAATCAGGCGAGCCTCACGAAGCAGGTGGTCGTGACGGCGTCCGGCCAGAACCAGCCGCCGGTCGTGAGCTTCACCTTCACCTGCGCCGGCCTGCAGTACCCGCACCAGTGCGCGTTCGACGCGAGCGGCTCGACCGACGACACCGGCATCGTCCAGTACTCGTGGAACTGGGGCAACGGCCGGAGCGAATCCCACGCCCGCGCCACGGCCCGCAACACGTGGACGGCGGGGGGCACCTACACCGTGACGCTCACGGCGACGGACGCCGCCGGCCTGACGTCGAGCACGAGCCAGCAGGTACTGGTGCCGTGAAGGCGGTGTGTCGGTGTGTCGGTGTGTCGGTGTGTCGGTGTGTTGGGCGCCG
>DATJGU010000017.1:0-52766 GCA_035494615.1 Gemmatimonadaceae bacterium | reverse complement strand
CGAGCTCGATCGCGCGGCAGTCGACCGTGTGGCGGTTCGGCTCGCGCCGCCGTCGTCCGTCGTCGCGGGGCGCGTCGAGGATCACATCGCGGCCGTGCTGCCGGCGGACGTCGTCCTGCTCAACCCGCCCCGCAGCGGCGTGGACGAGCGCGTCGCGTCCGCACTGGAGCGTGCGCGGAGCGACGTGCGGCGCGTGTTCTACGTGAGCTGCGATCCGGCGACGCTCGCGCGCGATCTCGCGCGCTTGCCGAGCTACCGGCTCGTCGCCGTGCGCGGCTTCGACATGTTCCCGCAGACGGCGCACGTCGAGACCCTCTGCGAGCTGGAAGGCGGCCGATGAAGTATCACGTCCGGATCGGCGCGTCCGAGCTGGAGGTCGTGCTCGACGGAGACGAAGCGCGCGTCGCCGACGCGCGCTTCGTCGTGCGGCTCTCGGATGTCGACGGCACCCCGGTGCGGCGGCTGACGGTCGGCGACGAGGTCCATCGCGTCGTCGTACGTCCGGGCGCGTCGCGCGGGCGCTACACGCTCTGGATCGACGGCTTCCGGCTCGAGGTGGATGCGCTGGACGAGCGCATGCGCGCCATCCGCGAGCTCGCCGCGGCGACGAGCGGCCCGAGCGGACCGGAGCCGCTCGTCGCGCCGATGCCCGGCATGATCGTGCGCGTGCTGGTGCAACCGGGCGACGTCGTGCAGCCGGGGCAGGGGCTCGTCGTCATGGAGGCGATGAAGATGGAGAACGAGCTCCGCGCCGCCACGCCGGCGAGCGTGCGCGCAGTGCGCGCGCAGCCCGGGTCGGCGGTGGAGAAGGGAGCCGTGCTGATCGAGCTCGAGGAGCCGACCTAGCGCTCGCGCGGACGCCGGCCCGGCGCGATCGCGGTGCGCCCGAACCGCGCCCTCACCGCGTCGACCGCGCGGGAGAGCTCGCGATCGCGTTCCGTCTCCAGCGTCGTCGGCTCGCTGTCGAAGAGCGCGAGCTGCCGCGTCGGCGGCGCGGTGAAGTTCGAGAGCGCCACGCCCAGGAGCCGCGCGGGCACCCTGCGCGCGCGGCGCAGCTTCGCCAGCAACGGCCGCGCGACGGCGAACAGTCCCCGATCCGATGCGAGCGCCTCCACGACGGTGCGGCTGGCCTGACGCGTCGTGAAGTCGGTGTCGCGGATCCGCACCGTGACCGTGCGCGCGGTCAGCCCTTCGGCGCGAAGCTCCGCCGCCGCGCGGCCGATCAGCTCCGACAGCTCTCCCTCGAGGAGCACGTCGTCGTGGAGATCGGTGTCGAACGTCTCGTCGCGGCTGATGCTCTTCGCGACCTCCCGCTCGGCGACCTCGGCCTCGTCCACGCCGCGCACGCGCTGCGCGAGCCACCCCGCCTCGCGCTCCCCGACGAGCCGCACGAGCGCCGCCGCGTCGAGCGCGAGAACGTCTTCCACGCTGCGCAGCCCCGCGTCGGCGAGCCTCGCGCTCGACTTCGGCCCGATCCCCGGAATGTCGGAGAGGACGAGCTCGCGCATGAACGCGAGCTCGCCACCGGGCGGCACCACGTGCACGCCGGCGGCGCCCGTGCCCGGCTTCGGCTTCGCGCGCTCCACCGCGAGCTTCGCGATCAGCTTCGACGTCCCGCCCCCGATCGACACCGAGAGTCCCGTCGTCGCGACGACGTCCGCACGGATGCGCCGCGCGACGTCCGCCAGCTCGGCGTCGTGATGGAGCCGCTCCGTGCCGCCGAGGTCGAGGTACCATTCGTCGATGCTCGCGGCCTGCACGTCCGGCGTGTAGCGCTCGAGCACGGCGCGGATCTCCCGGTGCTTCGCCGAGCAGGCGCGGCGCGGCACGGGGACGCACACGGCGTCCGGGCAGAGCCGGAGGGCACGCGAGATCGGCATCGCCGAGCGCACTCCGAACCGGCGCGTCTCGTACGAGGCGGAACAGACCACGCCGCGGCTCCCCGCCGCGCCGCCGACGATCAAGAGGGCCGCCTTGCCGGCGCCCTCCGGGTCCTCGAGACGCGCCACGGCGACGAAGAATGCGTCCGCGTCGACGAGCAGGATCCGGCGAGGAAGGGAGGGCGCCCCGGTCATGGCGCCGTAAGATAGCGCGCCGGTCGCGGCCGGCACGGGGGATGGGCCGGCAACCCCAAGCGTTGACTGCGCTTAAGGGGCTGTCTAGCTTTCGAGTCTGTCTAAAAACGCCTTCGCTGGCGGCCGAGACCCGGGTTGCATGACGCACCGGTGAGGCGAGGGACCCATCTCGAGTTGGTCAGCTCATGTTCAAATCGTTCAGCGCGACGCCGAACGACATCCGGCAGGAGTGGTATGTCGTCGACGCCGAGGGCATGGTCCTCGGACGCCTCGCGACCGAGGTCGCGCGCATCATCCGGGGAAAGCACAAACCGATCTTCACGCCGCACATGGATACCGGCGACGGCGTCATCGTCATCAACGCCGCCAAGGTGCGCGTCACGGGCCGCAAGGCGGAGCAGAAGGAATACTTCCGCCACACCGGCTACATGGGGCACGAGCGCTTCACGCCGTTCGCGACGATGCTCGCGAAGCATCCTGAGCGGATCATCGAGAAGGCGGTGTACGGCATGCTCCCCAAGACGGCGCTCGGCCGGCAGGCGCTGCGCGGCAAGCTGCGAGTCTACGCGGGCGCGGAGCATCCGCACGCCGCGCAGCAGCCGAAGACCCTGACCCTCTCGACGAGCGAGACGAAGTAACCCATGGCTGACACGCAGACCACGCACACGATCGGCCGTCGCAAGGAAGCGGTGTGCCGGGTGTACCTCCGCCCCGGCAGCGGCAAGTGGGACATCAACGGCCGCACGCTCGGCGACTACTTCCCGCGGCCGGCACTGGTGACCGCGATCCAGCAGCCGTTCACGGCGACCGACCGGCTCGGACAGTACGACGTCAAGGCGAACGTCAACGGCGGCGGCCAGACCGGCCAGGCCGGCGCGCTGCGCCTCGCCGTGGCGCGCGCGCTCGTGAAGATCGACGAGGGACACCGGCGCAAGCTGCGCGACCTCGGGCTCCTCACGCGCGACGCGCGCGCCGTCGAGCGCAAGAAGCCCGGTCGCCCGAAGGCACGCAAGCGGTTCCAGTTCTCCAAGCGGTAGGCAGCTCACCTCACAGGCGCACCGAGTCGAAGTCCGGTGCCGGCGCGAGCCGGTGGATCGAGACGCTGACGTTCGCCGACGAATCAACCAATCGACACACTCATGACCGACTCACAGCCCTCGATCGAAGCCCTCCTCGCGGCTGGCGTCCACTTCGGACACCAGACCCGCCGGTGGAATCCCAAGATGCGGCGGTTCATCTTCGCCGAGCGCAACGGGATCCACATCATCGACCTGCAGAAGACGCTCCGGCAGCTCGAGCTCGCGCAGAAGCTCGTGCGCGACGTCGTGCTCCGCGGCGAGAACGTGCTCTTCGTCTGCACGAAGCCGCAGGTGGCGGGCATCGTGAAGCAGGAGGCGGAGCGCTGCGGCGCGATGTACATCACGGAGCGCTGGCTCGGCGGCCTGCTGACGAACTTCCAGACCGTCAAGAAGCAGCTCCGGCGCATGAAGGAGCTCGAGGCCGGCTCGGCCGAGGGCGGCGAGTGGGAGAACTACACGAAGAAGGAGCGTCTGATGATGACGCGCGAGAAGGACAAGCTCTCGAAGTATCTGAGCGGCATCCGCACGCTCACGCGCACGCCAGGCCTCATGTACGTGGTCGACGCCAAGAAGGAGAAGATCGCCGTCGCCGAGGCGAACAAGCTCGGCATCCCGATCATCTCGATCGTCGACACGAACGCCGACCCCGACCTCATCACGGTGCCGATCGCCGGCAACGACGACGCGATCCGATCGGTGGAGCTGATCACCAAGGCCATCGCGGACACGATCGCCGAGGCGCGCCGCGAGGCGCCCGTGCGCGAGGAGGCGGAGGAAGGGAGCGAGGGTGCGATGACGTACAGCACCGAGCGCGGGACCGAAGCCGCGGGCGACCGCGGTGACGAGCGCCGCCGTCGGCGTCCGCGCCGCCGTCGCGCGAAGCCCGAAGCCATCGCGGCCCATCTCCGGAGCCCGGACAGCGAGGCCGGCGACGGCGAGGCGGCGGTCGAGGAGCCGGCCGAGTAAGGGGACTCGCGGGGGAGCCGCCCGGCGGCACCCCCCGGCACCCGTTACCATTCATACGCCGCCGGGACATCCGGCGGCGTTTCCACAGACGCAAGGAATCGACGAGCAATGGCTGCATATACCGCCAAGGACGTGTCCGAGCTGCGGCAGCGCACGCAGGCCGGCATGATGGATTGCAAGAAGGCGCTCGAGGAGAGCCAGGGAGACATGGAGAAGGCGGTCGAGTGGCTGCGGAAGAAGGGGATCTCGCGCGGCGAGTCCCGCGCCGGCCGCGCCGCCTCCGAGGGGAAGATCGTCGCGCGCGTCAGCCGCGACGGCTTCGTCGGCGCGCTCGTGGAGCTCGACAGCGAGACCGACTTCGTCGCGCGGAACGAGGCGTTCGGCCAGACGATCGACCGGATCGCCGATCTGCTGCTCGCCGACTCGGCCATCGACGGCGTCACGACGTCGGTCGACGGGAGCCCGCTCCTCGCCGCGCAGTTCGGAAGCGGAGGCACGCTGGGCGAGGCGCTGAAGGCGCTCACGGGCACGATCGGCGAGAACATCGTGCTCCGCCGGTTCGCGCGCTTCGCCGGCGACGGCGCCGCCGACGCCTACGTGCACCACAACGGCAAGGTCGGCACGCTGGTCGAAGTCGCCGGCGTGTCGGGCGAGGCGGGACAGCAGCTCGCGCGCACCGTCGCCGAGCACGTCACCGCGGGCGTGCCCGCCGTGCCGGTCGCCGTGGCGCGCGACGACGTTCCCTCCGCGTTGGTGGAGCGCGAGCGCCGCATCTTCGCCGAGCAGGCGGCGGCCAGCGGGAAGCCCGAGAACATCGTGCAGAAGATGGTCGACGGGCGCGTCGAGAAGTACTACCGGGAGGTCACGCTGCTCGATCAGCCATGGGTGCGCGACGACAGCAAGGCGATCCGCGATCTCGTGAAGGCCGCCGGCGCGGGCGCGTCGATCCGCCGGTTCGCCCGCTTCCAGATCGGCCAGGAGTGAGCGCGCCCGTGGCGGAGCTCCAGTACCAGCGCGTGCTGCTGAAGATCTCCGGCGAAGCGCTCGCCGGGGATCGCGGGCTGGGGTTCGATTTCGAGACGATGGATCGGATCGCCGAGGAGATCGCCGGCGTCGTCCGGGTGGGCACCTCGCTCGGACTGGTGATCGGCGGCGGCAACATCGTGCGTGGGTCGCAGCTCTCGAAGCTGGGGATGGATCGCGTCGGCGCCGATTACATGGGGATGCTCGGCACGGTGATCAACGCCCTCGCCGTGCAGGACATCCTCGAGCGGAAGGGCCTCGAGACGCGCGTGATGACGGCGATCCGGATGGAGGAGCTCGCGGAGCCGTTCATCCGCCGGCGCGCGCTGGCGCATCTCGACAACGGACGCATCGTCATCTTCGCCGCGGGCACCGGCAATCCGTACTTCAGCACGGACACCGCGGCGGTCCTGCGCGCCATCCAGATCAAGGCCGACGTCATCATCAAGGCCACCAGCGTGGACGGGGTGTACTCCGCCGACCCGAAGCAGGATCCGACCGCCACGTTCTACGAGGAGATCAGCTACCGCGACGTCATGCTCGAGGAGCTCAAGGTGATGGATCAGACGGCGGTGACGCTCTGCAAGGAGAACGCGCTGCCGCTGATCGTCCTCAACATCCACCGCCCGGGCGTCATCGCCGCTGCCGTGCAGGGCGAGCGCATCGGCACCCTCGTCCGATGAGCACTATCCAACAGATCATGAAGGACTGCCGCGCGTCGATGGACCGCGGCATCGAGCTCGCCAAGCGCGAGTTCGCGTCCGTCCGCTCCGGCAAGGCTACGCCGAACATGCTCGACACCGTGCGCGTCGAGATCTACGGCCAGTCGATGCAGCTCAACCAGGTGGCGAGCATCGCCGCGCCCGAGCCACGGACGCTGATCGTCACGCCGTTCGACAAGGGACAGGTGAAGGCCGTCGAGAAGGCGATCCGCGAGTCCGATCTCGGGCTCGAGCCGAGCAGCCAGGGGGGCGCGATCCGCGTGCCGCTGCCGCAGATGAACGAGCAGCGGCGCAAGGAGCTCGTGAAGGTCGTGCACAAGCTCGCCGAGGACGGCAAGATCGCCATCCGGCACGCGCGCACCCACGCGCGGGACGCGCTGAAGAAGCTCTCCGGCGTGAGTGAGGACGACGTCAAGCACGCGGAGAAGGACCTTCAGAAGGTCCACGACGACTACATCGGCAAGATCGATCAGATGATCAAGGCCAAAGAGGCCGAGATCATGGAAGTCTGACGCGGGCGACCGCGCCCGCTCCGATGTCCGAGCTCGCGCTCCGAATCCTCTTCGCCGTCGTCGCCGCCCCCGTCGCGCTCTGGATCGTGCTCGCGGGCGGCGCGCCGCTCGCGGCGCTGCTCGCCGTGGTGAGCGCGCTCGGGGCGTGGGAGCTCTATCGCCTCGCGCGCGCGTCCGGCGCGCGTCCCCTCGACGACGCCGGCATCGCGCTCGCGGGACTGCTGCCCCTCGCCGTCCACGCACAGTACCTCGGGCTGTTCACCCTCCATCCGGCGATCGTCGCCGTCCTGGCGCTCGCGCTGTGCGCCGCGACGATCTGGCTGCGCGGCGTCGAGGGGGGCCCGCTCCGCGCCGCCGCCACGACGCTGTTCGGCATCGCGTATACCGCGGGAGCGTTGAGCTTCGGCTACGCGATCCGCTACCACGACATCGTGCGCGGCTACGACGCCGTCGGCGCACACCGCCTCGGGATCGGCGCGGTCGGCGTCGCGCTCGCGCCCGGCGGCGTGCTGCTCATCTTCCCCCTCGTCGTCACCTGGGCGTCCGACATCGGCGCGTTCTTCGTCGGCCGCGCGCTCGGCCGCCGGAAGCTGATCCCCTCGGTGAGCCCCGGGAAGACGGTCGCCGGCGCGGTCGGCGGATTGCTCGCGAGCATGCTCGTCGCGTGGCTCTATGCGCGCAGCGTGCTCGTGCCGGTGGCGAGCCTCGGCCTCACGCCGTGGGGCGCGCTCGGCTTCGGCGCGGCGATCAGCGTGGCGGCGCAGATCGGAGACCTCTTCGAGTCGTTGCTCAAGCGCGAGGCGCGCGTGAAAGACAGCTCGCACATCATTCCCGGCCACGGCGGGATTCTCGACCGCTTCGACAGTCTGATCTTCGTGCTCCCCGTGGCGTATCTGCTGCTCGGATGGCTGCCGATCCCGATCGTCCGGTGACACCGCGCGGCGTCGCGATCCTCGGCTCGACGGGATCGATCGGCACCACGGCGTTGCGCGTGCTCGCGCGCCAGGCGGATCGGTTCCGCGTGACGGCGCTGACCGCGTTCAGCAACGCCGCGCTCCTCGCCGAGCAGGCGGCGCGCTTCCGTCCGCGCTACGTCGGTCTGGTGCGCAACGGCGACGGCGAGCATCCGGGATGGGGTCGCGGCGACGGCTGCCTCATCGAAGCGGCGAGCTGCGACGCCGCCGACATCGTCCTCAACGCCGTGGTCGGCGCCGCCGGCCTCGACGCCACGCTCGCGGCGCTGGAGCGCGGAAAGCGCGTCGCGCTGGCGAACAAGGAGACGCTGGTGATGGGTGGCGCGCTCGTCGCGCAAGCCGCGGTGCGCGGCGGCGGAGAGCTCGTCCCGGTGGACAGCGAGCACAGCGCGATTCTCCAGTGCATCGCCGGCCGCCCGATGACCGAAGTGCGGCGCCTCGTGATCACCGCCTCAGGCGGGCCCTTCCGCCGATGGAGCAAGCATCAGCTCGAGCAGGCCACGCTCGCCGACGCGCTGCAGCACCCCACGTGGCGGATGGGCCGCAAGATCACCGTCGACAGCGCCACGCTCGCGAACAAGGCGCTCGAAGTCATCGAGGCCCACTTCCTGTTCGCGCTCCCGTACGACCGGATCGAGGTGGTGGTCCACCCCCAGAGCGTCGTGCACTCGTTCGTCGAGTTCGTGGACGGCAGCGTGCTCGCGCAACTTGGCGTACCGAGCATGGAACTGCCGGTGCTCTACGCGCTTTCGTATCCGGATCGCCTGGCCGACACGGGGGTACCTCCGTTCGACCCCGTCGAGCTCTCCCCGCTTACATTCGAGAAGGTTCGAGCCGAGGAGTTTCCGGCGCTCGCCCTGGGCATCGGGGCCGGACGGCAGGGCGGAGCCGCCCCGGCGGTGTTCAATGCGGCCAACGAGCAGGCGGTGGCCTTCTTCCTCGAGGGCTCCATCCGGTTCGGCGACATCCCGCGCGCCATCGAGAGTGCGCTCCGCCGCCATGGCGACGCACCCGCTGGCTCGCGAGATGCCATACTCGATGCCGACGCGTCAGCGCGTCGCCACGTGCAGGAGCTCTTCCGATGCTAGCGATCGTCGCACCGATCATCGTTTTCGGCCTCGTGATCTTCGTTCACGAGCTCGGCCATTTCGTGGCGGCGAAGCTGACGGGCGTGTACGCGCCTCGCTTCAGCATCGGGTTCGGGCCGGCGCTCTTCCGCACGCGCCGCGGTGAGACGGAGTACGTGCTCGCCGCGCTCCCGCTGGGCGGCTACGTGCGCATGGCGTCGCGGCACGACGCGGAGGCCGCGCTGATCGAGGGGGGCAGCGAGGAGGCATCGGCGCTCAAGCCGGGGGATCCGGGCTACGACCCCGACGCGATGATGCCGTTCGGGCCTCGCCCGGTACCGGAGGACCGCTGGTTCGAGTCGAAGGGCCTTCCGGCCCGGCTGTTCATCATGATCGCCGGCGTGGTGATGAACGTCGTGCTGGCGTACGCGGTGTTCGTCGGACTGAACCTGCGCTACGGCCAACCGGTGGTGCCGTCCCGGGTGGTCGATTCGGTCACGGTGCTCCCGGGCGCGCCGGCGCTCTCGCAATTGCATCGGGGCGACACGATCAGCGCGGTGAACGGCGCGCCGGTCCGCAACTGGAACCAGGTGGCCGAGCGGCTCGCGAGCGCCGAGCCGGGTGTGGTCTCGATTCGCACGAACCGCGGTGAGGTGCGCATACCGGTGGGAGCCGCCGGCCAGCCCACGGGAACGGACCTGGCCGGCGCGATCGACGTCGCGCTGCCCTCGGTGATCGGCGACGTCGTGCCGGGCTCGCCGGCCGCGCGCGCCGGTCTGGTCGCGGGCGACAGCATCGCGAGCATCGACGGGACGCCCCTCACGGGCTGGTCGGATCTGCTCGACCGCGTGAGCGCGTCTCCCGGCGCGGAGCTCCGGTTCGTGGTCGTCCGGGGCGGCAAGCCGCTGTCGTTCGTGCTGCGGCCGGAGTCGACGAGCGTGCGCGATCCTCGCACGAACACGGCGCAGACGGTGGGCCGGATCGGCGCCTACAACGGGACGGTGTCCAGCCGTGAGCCGATGCCGGCCGGCCGTGCGCTCACCCTCGCCGCGCAGCAGACCTGGGCGACGAGCACGACGATCGTCGACGTCGTCCGCAAGCTGATCACGCGCGAAGTCGCGCTCGATCAGCTCGGGGGCCCGATCGCCATCACGCGCGCGTCGGTCGCCGCGGCGAAGAGCGGTCTCGAGAACCTGCTCGGGCTGATCGCGCTGCTCAGCGTCAACGTGGCCGTGCTGAACCTCCTGCCGATCCCGATTCTCGACGGGGGCCAGATCCTGATCAACGTCGTGGAGGCGGCGAAGGGGACGCCCTTCAGCATGCGGACGCGCGAGTACATCCTGCGCGTCGGGCTGGTGGTCATCCTGATGATCTTCGTCCTCTCCACCTTCAACGATCTGAAGGCGTGGCTGAGCCGGGTGTTCGCCTAGCGGGAGCGGCCTTTACACCGGTGCCGACGCAGGCTAACTTCCCGTGCTCAATCACTTTGGCTTCGCTTAGACCGCCGCCACGGCGGGGACAGTTCATCGACATGGCCTTCGACAACGCGCCGACGCTCGAGAAGTATCAGACCCACGAGACGGACACCGGGTCCGCGAGAGTTCAGGTTGCCCTCCTCACGGAGCGGATCAACTACCTCACCGAGCACTTTCGGACGCACAAGAAGGACCATCACGGCCGCCGCGGGCTGCTGAAGATGGTCGGGAATCGCCGACGCCTGCTCAACTACATGAAGCGGACGGACATCGACGGCTACCGCAAGATCGTCCAGGAGCTGGGGCTCCGGTACTAAGACGGCCAACTCTGCACACGCGCGGGCGCATCCTTGCGGCCCGCGCGTTTTGCATTCCACGAGGCGCGCACCGGCATCGGGCCGGGCGCAATGAGGCGACAAGACGAAATGCAACGCATCGAGAAGACGTTCGCGGGACGCCGGCTCATCATCGAGACCGGACGCATGGCCAAGCAGGCGGCAGGCTCGTGCCTGATCACGTTCGGCGATACCGTGGTCCTCGCGGCCGTCACGGTGAGCGACAACAAGAGTGCGCTCCCCTTCTTTCCACTCACGGTCGAGTACAAGGAGAAGACCTACGCCGCGGGGAAGATCCCCGGCGGCTTCATCAAGCGGGAGGGCCGGCCGAGCGACAACGAGATCCTCAGCTGCCGGATCATCGACCGCTCGATCCGTCCGCTCTTCCCGGAGGGCTTCCAGAACGAAGTCCAGGTCTTCTGCTACGTGATCTCGGCCGATCAGGAGAACGACGCGGACGTGCTCGCGCTCGTCGCGACCTCCTACGCGCTGAACGCGAGCCGCATTCCCTTCGCCACTCCGATCGCCGGCGTTCGCGTCGGGCGCGTGCAGGGGAACTGGGTGCTGAACCCGACCTTCCAGCAGCTCGAGTACAGCGACATGGAGCTGGTCGTCGCCGGCTCGACCGACTCGATCACGATGGTCGAGGGCGGCGCGCTGGAGGTGAGCGAGGAGGACATCGTCGAAGCGCTCACCGTGGCGCAGGGCGGCATTCGCGAACTGATCGGCTTCCAGGAGGAGCTGTTCGCGCTCGCGGGACGCCCCGAGAAGATGGCGTGGGAGAAGGCGACGGAGACCGAGGGGCTCGCCGACCGCGTGAAGGCGCTCGCCGAGGGGCGAATCACCGACGCGCTCAACCAGAAGGACAAGCACACGCGCATCCAGGCGGTGGAGCAGGTCAAGCGCGAGGTGGCGGAGAGCCTCGCGGGCGATCTGCCCGACAACGGTCGCGAGATCAAGACCATCCTCGGCGATCTGGAATACAACGCCCTGCGGAACCAGGTGCTGAGCACGAAGAAGCGAGTCGACGGCCGCGCGACGAACGAGGTCAGGCCGATCTCGATCGACACCGGACTGTTGCCGCGCGCGCACGGCTCCGCGCTGTTCACGCGCGGGCAGACGCAGGCGCTCGTGTCGGTCACGCTCGGCACGGCGAACGACGCGCAGCGGCTCGACTCGATCGACAGCCCGAGCGAGACGACGCGCACCTTCATGCTGCACTACAACTTCCCGCCGTTCTCCACGGGCGAGGTACGCCCGGTGCGCGGCACCTCGCGGCGCGAGATCGGCCACGGCAATCTCGCCGAGCGCGCACTTCAGGCGGCGCTCCCCGACTTCGCGGATTTCCCGTACACGCTCCGCGTCGTGTCCGAGATCCTCGAGTCCAACGGCTCGAGCTCGATGGCGACGGTGTGCGGCGGGTCGCTCGCGATGATGGACGCCGGCATCCCGATCCGGAGCGCGGTGGCCGGGGTCGCGATGGGGCTGATCAAGGAGGGGAAGAAGTACGCGATCCTCACCGACATCCTCGGGACCGAAGACCACCTGGGCGACATGGACTTCAAGGTCGCCGGCACGCGTCAGGGCATCACTTCGATCCAGATGGACATCAAGATCCAGGGACTGGATCTCCAGATCATGACCGAGGCGCTCGCGCAGGCGAAGGAAGGGCGGATGCACATCCTCGGCGAGATGGACAAGGCGCTGGCGCAGCCGCGCGCGGACCTCAGCCCCTATGCACCGCGCATCGTCACGCTCCAGATCAACCCCGAGAAGATCGGCGATCTGATCGGCCCGAAGGGAAAGACGATCCGCGGGATCCAGGACGAGACGGGTGCCGAGCTCACCGTCGACGACTCGGGGCTCGTCACCATCGCCGCGGTGGGCGGCGAGGCGATGCAGCGCGCCCGCCAGATGGTGCAGGCGATCACTGCGGAGCCGGAGATCGGCGCGACGTACGAGGGCACCGTCAAGACGACGACGGCGTTCGGTGCGTTCGTCGAGATCATGCCGGGGACCGAGGGCCTCGTCCACATCTCGGAGCTGAAGCACGGCCGCACCGAGAAGACCGAGGACGTGGTCAACAAGGGCGACCGCGTGACGGTGAAGCTGCTCGACCGTGACGAGCGCGGACGGCTGCGGCTCTCGATGAAGGCGCTGCTGCCGAAGCCGGAAGGCATGCCCGACGAGGAGCCGCGTCCACCGCGCGGCGAGGGAGACGGCGAGCGCTCGCGCTCGGAGAACGGAGGCGGTGAGCGATCGCGCCGCGGCGGACGGGGCGGGGAGCGCTCGCGGCGCTAGTGCGGCGCGGTGACACGCCGGCGGGGACGTTCCGCCGGACGGTGCTGGCCAACGGACTGACCGTGCTCTCGGAGACCATGCCGGGAGTGCGGTCGGTCGCGTTTGGGGCCTGGGTGCGCGCGGCGTCGCTGCACGAGCCGCGCGAGCTGATGGGCGTGTCGCACCTCCTCGAGCACATGGTGTTCAAGGGTACCGCGCGCCGCTCCGCCAAGCAGATCGCCCTCGAGCTCGAGGCGCTCGGCGGCTCGCTCGACGCGTACACCTCCCGGGAGCACACCGTCTATCAGGCCCGCGTGCTGGACGAGCACCTCGACGTCGCCGCCGACGTGATCGGCGACTTCGTCTTCGGCCCTTCGCTGCGCGCGACGGATCTGGATCTCGAGCGCAAGGTCGTGCTGGAGGAGATCGCGATGGTCGACGACACGCCGGACGACCTCGTCTTCGAGCTCCACAACGAGTCGCTCTGGGGACGGCACCCGTACGGCTACTCGATCCTCGGCACGCGCGACTCGGTGTCCGCGCTGCGCACCACCGATCTGCGCGCGCTGCACGAGCGCGCCTATCATCCCTCGCAGCTCATCGTGGCGGCGTCGGGCCACGTCGAGCACGACGCGCTGCTCGAGACGCTCGAGCGAACCGGGTGGACGAGCCGTTCGGGTGGCGATGCGTCGCGTCTCGACGTGCCGACGCCCGTCGCGGAGCCCCCGGTGCGGCGCCACGTCGCGCGCGACGGGGCGCAGACGCACATCGTCGTGGGCAGCACGACCGTCGCGCACGGCGATGCGCGGCGGCACGCGGTGATCCTGCTGAGCACGATGCTCGGCGGCGGGATGAGCTCGCGCCTCTTTCAACGCATTCGCGAGGAGCTGGGCCTCGCGTATTCCATCTACACCTTCCAGTCCTTCCACGCCGACGTCGGCATGCACGGCGTCTACGTGGGCACGGGGCCCGAGACCGCGCGCGACGCGCTGGAAGCGATCGGGACGGAGCTGGCCGACGTGGCGGAGCGAGGCTTGCCGGAGGCGGAGCTGGCCATGGGCAAGAGCCAGCTGAAGGGGCAGATCACGCTCTCGCTCGAGAGCGTCACGTCGCGCATGTACCGCTGCGCCGGCGTGGAGCTGTACGGCGAGCCGTATCGCTCGCTCGACGAGATGCTCGCGCTCATCGATGCGGTGACGCCGGAGGAGGTGGCCGGCGTGGCGCGGGACTTCTTCGCACCGGAGCGCCAGACGGTGGTGTCCCTCGGCCCCGGCGACGAGTTCTAACGAGGCCACGGCCCGCGCGGGCCGATCACATCAGACCGAGCTGCTGCCATGAAGATCGGCGTCCCCAGGGAGATCAAGACGAACGAGAACCGGATCGCGCTGGTGCCCGCGGGGGCCGAGATGCTCGTCGGCGCGGGCCACGCGGTGCTGATGGAGACCGGCGCTGGACTCGGCAGCGGCTTCTCCGACGAGGACTTCACCGCGGTCGGCGTCACCATCGCGGCCGACGCCGACGCGGTGTGGCGCGACAGCGAGATGATCATGAAGGTGAAGGAGCCGATCCGCGTGGAGTGGCCGCGCATGCGGCGGGGGCAGCTCGTCTTCACCTACTTCCACTTCGCCGCGGACGAGGAGCTGACGCGCGCCCACATGGCGAGCGGCGCGACCTGCGTCGCGTACGAGACGGTGGAGCTGCCGACCCGCGAGCTCCCGCTGCTCACGCCGATGTCCGAGGTCGCCGGCCGGATGGCGGTGCAGGAGGGGGCGAAGTACCTCGAGAAGCTGTACGGTGGCCGCGGAGTGCTCCTCGGTGGCGTGCCGGGCGTCGCGCCGGCCAAGGTGGTGATCCTCGGCGGCGGGATCGTCGGGATCAACGCCGCGAAGATGGCGGCGGGGATGGGGGCGAAGGTCGTCATCCTCGACATCTCGCTCGAGCGGCTCCGCTACCTCAGCGACGTGATGCCGGCGAACGTACAGCTGATCCACTCGAACCGGCACAACATCCTCGAGCAGATCGCGACGGCGGATCTCGTCGTCGGGGGCGTGCTGATCCCGGGAGCGAAGGCGCCGAAGCTCATCCGGCGGGAGGATCTCTCGCGCATGCGGGCCGGCTCCGTGATCGTCGACGTGGCGATCGACCAGGGCGGATGCGTCGAGACGATCCACGCCACGACGCACGAAAATCCGACGTACGTGGTGGACGGCGTGATCCACTACGGGGTCGCGAACATGCCGGGCGGCGTGCCGCGGACGTCCACGCTGGCCCTGACCAACGCGACGCTCCCCTACGCCCTCCAGCTCGCGAACAAGGGCTGGAAGCGGGCGCTCCGGGAGAACCCGGCGCTGCTCAAGGGGCTCAACATCACCGAGGGCAAGGTGACCTACACGGGAGTCGCCGAGGCGTTCGGAATGCCGTATCACGATCCCGCGCAGTTCGTCGAGTAGGGTCGCTCGCGCGGCGGTGACGAAGGGGCATGGCACTCGTCACACCCTGGTCCCCCTTGATCGCACACGAGCCGTATTGCGCGACGGCGCGAGCCGCGCAGCCCGCACACCAGGGTGAGGTGCCCTAGGTCGTGGTGGGACAATATCTTGCTGGTGGTTTTCGCGGTCGGTAGCTTTCGGCGTTTTCGCCCACGGAATTCGCCCGGCTCGCTCTCTGCAGCGGGTCGGGCGCCCCAACCCCGGATTGATGCGCTGGCCCTTCTTCAAGGCGGGAAGCCTCTTCCCCGCAAACGCGATCGGTGTCGACCTCGGCACCGCGAACACGCTGATCTACGTCAAGGGTGAAGGCATCGTCCTGAACGAGCCGTCGGTCGTCGCCATCGACCGCGAGAGCAAGCAGATCAAGGGGGTCGGCCTCGAGGCGAAGCGCATGCTGGGACGCACTCCGGAAGGGGTGATCGCGGTGCGGCCGATGAAGGACGGCGTGATCGCCGACTTCGACGTGACCGAGAAGATGCTGCGGTATTTCCTCAAGCTCATCATCGACAATCACGTCTTCAAGGTGAAGCCGCGCGTGATCGTGTGCGTCCCCTCGGGGATCACCGAGGTCGAGAAGCGCGCGGTGCGCGATTCGGCGCTCGGCGCCGGGGCCAAGGAGGTGTTCATGGTCGCCGAGCCGATGGCGGCGGCGATCGGCGTGGGCCTCCCGGTCGAGACGCCGACGGGCAACATGGTGATCGACATCGGCGGAGGGACGACGGAGATCGCGGTCATCGCGCTCTCGGGGATCGTGAGCGACACGTCGATCCGTACGGGCGGCGACGAGCTGGACATGTCGATCGTGCAGTTCATGCGGAAGAACTACAACCTCCTGATCGGCGAGCCGACGGCAGAGCAGATCAAGATCCAGATCGGAAGCGCCGCGCCGGTGGGGGAGGAGCGCGAGATGGAGGTGAAGGGGCGCGATCTCGTCTCGGGAATTCCGAAGACGGTGCGCGTCCATTCGAGCGAGATCCGCGAGGCGATCCAGGAGCCGATCCAGCAGATCGTCGACGCGGTGCGCCGCGCGCTCGAGATCACGCCGCCCGAGCTGGCGAGCGACATCGTGGACCGCGGAATCGTGATGACCGGCGGCGGTGCGCTCATCCGCGGCCTCGATCTCCTCCTGAGCCAGGAGACGGGATTGCCCATTCACGTCGACGAGGATCCGTTGACGAGCGTCGTGCGCGGGACCGGCCGGATCCTCGACGACGAGGAGAAGTACTGGTCGGTCCTGAGCACCTGAGTCGTCGGTGGCGCGCGCGGCTCGATTCACCAACCGGTTCGACGCCGTCCTGTTCGGCGGCTGCATCCTGCTCTCGCTCGTCTCGATGGTGCTCCCGCCGAACCTGCGGGAGCCGGTCGCGGGCAGCCTGCGGCGTTCGCTCGTCGCGCCGCTCGTGCGGCTGCAGCAGGGCGCGGAGCGGTGGCGGGGCGCGTACCTCTCGGCGCAGCGCGAGGAGCTGCGGCGCGATACGCTGGCCCTCGCCGCAGCGCGCGTGCCCACGCTCGAGGCCGAGAACGAGCGGTTGCGCCAGATGCTCGGCCTCGGGAGCAAGCTCCAGTGGGGCTTCATTCCAGCGCAGGCGCTGCAGGGGCGGGGGCGCGTCGAGGACTTCACGATCACGCTCAGCGCGGGCTCGAACGCCGGGATCCGGGAGCGCAGCCTCGTCGTCGCGCCGGAGGGGGTCGTCGGCATGGTACAGACCGTCGACCCGACGCTGAGCCTCGCGATCCTGTTCGCGCACCCGGACTTCCGGGTGAGTGCGATGTCGGCGGACGGGAGCGCGTTCGGCATCGTGCAGCCCCACATTCCCGGCAGCGGCACGGGGACGACGCCCGAGTCGTCGCACCTGCAGTCGGAGCGGTGGCTGCTCGAGTTGCGAGGCGTCCCCTTCCGCAGCACGCTCAAACCGGGCGCCGTGGTGTACAGCTCCGGACTCGGCGGCATCTATCCGCGCGGCATCCCGGTCGGGGTGGTGCTCGGCGAGATCAAGACCACCGAGGCCTGGGCGCGCACCTACCTGCTGCGCCCGTCGGTGAACCCGGCCGAGATCAGCTCCGTGATGGTTCTGACCCCGCAACGTGCGACGTCCGGCCTGACGAACGTGTGGGCCAACATCGGCAGCGTCGATTCGGCGGCGCGCGGCGTCGTCGCCGCCGGCGACTCGCTGGCGCGCCAGGCCGCGGCTGCCGAGGCCGCCGCGCGGCGCGCGGCGATCGACTCGGCGGTCCGGGACTTCCGGGATTCTGCGGGGCGCGACACGGCGCGCGTGGCCGACTCGATCGCCCAGTTCGTGCCGGGAGCGCGCGCGATCCCGCGCGCCACGCCGGCTCCCGCGCCTCCCGCGGCGCGACCGGCCGATTCGACGGCTCGGGTGCGACGCGACACCGCGGCACGCCGCGCCCGCGCGGATTCCACCCGGCGCGACACGACCACCGGAGCTCGCCCGTGAACTGGAGCGCCACGATCCGCACCGTGCTCCTGTGCTCGGTGCTCGTCTTCCTGCACTACACGCTGCGGCCGCTGCTCGCCTGGCGCGCGGCGCCGGACTTCCTGATCATCGCACTCCTGCTGGCTGCGGTGCGCGTCCGCCCCGGCGTCGCGGCGATGATCGGCTTCCTCATCGGGCTCGCCTCCGATTCGCTGGCGCTCGGCACCTTCGGCGCGGGTGCGCTCGCGATGACGCTGATCGGCTTCAGCTGGTCGAAGCTCAAGGCCGTCTTCTTCGCCGACCACGTGCTGCTCAACGGCTTCTTCCTCTTCCTCGGGAAGTGGGCGTACGAGATCGTGATGAACGTGGCGGAACGTCGCATGCAGGGGGCCGAGCTGTTGATGCAGATCCTCGTCTGGTCGTCGTTGTCCGCCTTCGTCACCGCCGTCGCGGGTGTGCTCGCGCTCATGGCGCTGCGCCCCGTGCTGGAGACCCGGGCGGCGTGAGCTTCCATCCGAACGACATCCGGCGTCGCGGGATCGCCGCGAACGTCATCGTCTCCGTGGTGCTCTTCGCCCTGGCGACGGGATTCTTCCGCACGCAGGTGCTGCAGCACGCGAAGTATGCCCTGCAGTCCGAGACGAACCGGTTGCGCGAGGTGCCGCTTCCCGCGCCGCGCGGCGTGATCTACGACCGCAACGGCAAGGTCATCGCAGACAACGTGATCGGCTACTCGGTCTCCGTGCTCGCGCAGCGCGAGGATACGCTGCGCGCCGTGCTCCAGCGGCTGTCGGGCACGATCAACATGACGTCGTCGCAGATGGAGCAGGCGGTCCGCCGCTTCCGCCGCGCGCCGACGCGCCCCACGGTCATCATCCCCGACGCCTCGTTCGACGTCGTGAGCGTCCTGGAGGAGCACCGGATCCAGTTCCCGGGACTGATCATCCAGAGCTCGCCGCGACGCTTCTATCCGGACGGTCCGGTCGTGTCGCCGTTCGTCGGCTACACGGGGGAGATCAGCGAGTCCGAGCTCGCGCGCCCCGAGTACGCCGACTACAAGGCGGGCCAGCAGATCGGGAAGCAGGGGCTCGAGAAGGCGTACGAATCGGTGCTGCGCGGCACGGAGGGAAGCCAGTTCGTCGAGGTCGACGCGCGTGGGCGCGTCGTCTCCGATCAGGGGGGCGCGCGTCCCGATCTGCTGCCGGTGGCCGCGCCACCGCTGTACACGAACATCGATCTCGACCTGCAGCGCTACGTGGCGAGCATCTTCGGCGACTCGCTGATCGGCGGCGCGGTCGCGATCGAGCCTCGCTCGGGTGCGGTGCTCGCGCTGTACTCCGCGCCGACGCCCGACGCGAACCGGTTCATCGGCGGGATTCCGATCCAGTACTGGGATTCGCTGCGCACCGACCCGCGCCGTCCGCTCTACAACAAGGCCCTCCAGGGGCAGTACCCGCCGGGCTCGACGTGGAAGCTGGCGACGACCGTCGTGGGACTCGAGACCGGCGCGGTCACGATGAACGACCGCATGCCCATCCCGTGCACGGGCGGCATGCAGTACGGCAATCGCTACTTCCGCTGCTGGGACAAGCGCGGCCACGGCTATCTCACGCTCTCGGGCGCGATCGCCAAGTCGTGCGACGTCTACTTCTATCAACTCGGTCTCAAGCTCGGGCTCGCGCGGCTGATCGCGGGAGGCGTGAGCCTCGGCTTCGACCAGAAGGCCGGGATCGACCTGCCCGAGGAGAAGCGGCCGCGCTTTCCGGAAAGCCTCGAGTACTTCAACCGCCGCTACGGGCGCAACTGGAGCCAGTCGGTGGTGTTGAGCATGGCGATCGGGCAGGGAGACAACTCCCAGACCATCCTCAACATGGCGAAGTTCTACACGGCGCTCGCCACCGACGGCAAGGCGGCGCGGCCGGAGATCGTGCGCTCGAAGCCCGAGCGTGAGGCGATCATGAAGCTCACCCCCGAGCAGCTCGACGCGGTGCGAGGGGCCCTCGTCGGCGTGGTGGCCGGCGGAACGGCGTCGGCGTCGGCGATCAAGGGGGTGCAGCTCGCCGGCAAGACGGGTACGGCGCAGTCAGGGACGCTCGACCAGTTCGGAAAGGAGCTCAATCACGCGTGGTTCGTCGGTTTCGCGCCGGCGAACGATCCCAAGATCGTCGTCGCCGTGATGATCGAGTTCGGCGGCCACGGTACGCGCGCCGCGCACATCGCGTCGGCGATCATCGCCAACTACCTCAAGGTCACGCCCATCGTCGACCTGCAGACGGACGGCTGATGGCGACGAAGCGACTTCCAATCGACTGGCAGCTCGTCGTCATCGCCCTGCTGCTCTCGTTCTACGGCATCGCGATCGTCTACTCCGCGGGGCAGACGGACATCCCGACGGCCGTCGCTCGGCTCTGGAAGACGCAGCTCGTCTGGTTCTGTCTCGCCATCGCGGCGGCGTACGGCGTCACTCGCTGCTCGGTGCGGCTCATGGACTGGCTCACCTGGCCGGCCTACTGGGTGAGCGTCGCGATGCTCGTGCTGCTCCTGTTCGTCGGCAAGGGCGCTGGAACCGCGGCGAGCAGCAAGAGCTGGCTCGCGATCGGCGGATTCCGCATCGGCCAGCCCGCCGAGCTCGCGAAGATCACCGTCGTGCTCGCGCTGGCGAAGGTGCTCTCCACCTTCAAGGAGCCCCCGAAGTCGCTGCTCGAGCTCTGGAAGCCGGCGCTCGTCGTCGGCGTCCCGTGGCTGCTGATCATGAAGCAGCCCGACCTCGGCACGGGGATCGTGTTCGTCGGCTTCGCCTTCGCGATGCTCTTCTGGTCCGGGGTGTCGTGGCCGCTGCTCGTGCTCGTGGCCAGCCCCGTGGTGAGCCTCATTCTCGCGTTCAGCGTGAAGCTGTGGGGCGCGTGGTTCCTGCTCCTCGTGGCGCTCGTGCTCTGGTACAAGCCGTACCTGTACGAGGGGATCTTCCTCGCCGTTACCAACGTCGTCTTCGGCGTGGTGTCGCCGATCATCTGGGAGCGGCTCGCGCCGTACCAGCAGAAGCGCCTGCTCGTGTTCATCAACCCGGACATCGACCGGCGCGCGGCGGGCTATCACGTGATCCAGTCGCAGATCGCGATCGGGTCGGGAGGCCTGTTCGGCCGCGGCTTCACCCAGGGGCCGCAGAAACGGCTCGCCTTCCTGCCCGCCCAGCACACCGACTTCATCTTCGCCGTCGTCGGCGAGGAGCTCGGTTTCATCGGCGTGCTGCTCGCGTTCACGCTGTTCCTGCTGCTCTTCCTCCGCACGACGAAGATCGCGGAGCGCGCGAACGACTCGTTCAGCAGCCTCGTGGCGTTCGGGCTTCTGGCGAGCTGGTTCGTGCACGTGCTCGTCAACGTCGGCATGACGCTCAACCTGATGCCGATCACCGGCATCCCGCTGCCGTTCTTCAGCTACGGCGGCAGCTTCATGCTCGCGAGCTGGATCGCGGTCGGCATCCTCGTCAGGATCGCCGCCGAGGGACGCGGGGGCCGCACCGGGCCGTTCGTCGTCTGAGCATCGTCGAGCGAGGCGACGCGGCCTCGTCAATCCCTTGCCCACCTCGGTGACCCCGGTCACATTTCTGCATGGCTTGGTTCCGGAAGGAGAAGAAGCCGCGTCAGCCTCGGCGGGAGCGGCTCGAGATCCCGGCGGACGTCTGGGAGAAGTGCGAAGCCTGCGGGCATACCGACATCCGCGAGAAGTTCGTCCGGAACTTCAACGTCTGCCCGAACTGTGACTACCACCGCCGTTACCGGGCGACCGAGTACTGCAGCCTCCTCCTCGACGACGGTACGATCGAGGAGCTCGAGCTCGATATCCGCTCCACGGATCCGCTGGGCTTCCCCGAGTATCCCGCGCGCCTGAAGAAGGCCACGGCGGGCGCGGGCGACGGCGACGCCCTGCTCGCCGCCGCCGGCACGATGGGCGACCTCCCCGTGAGCCTCGGCGTGATGGACTTCGCCTTCATGGGCGGCTCGATGGGCTCGGTGGTGGGCGAGAAGATCGCGCGGCTCGGCCAGCGCTCGCTCGAGCGCAAGCATCCGCTCATCGTCGTCTGCGCCTCCGGCGGCGCGCGCATGCAGGAGGGCGTATTGTCGCTCATGCAGATGGCGAAGGTGAGCGCGATGCTCGCCCAGCTCGCCGAGCGGCGCATCCCCTACATCGCGATCCTCACCAATCCCACCACGGGCGGCGTCAGCGCGAGCTACGCCATGCTGGGCGACGCGATCATCGCCGAGCCCGGCGCGGTGATCGGCTTCGCCGGCCCGCGCGTGATCAAGCAGACGCTCGGCCAGGATCTGCCGGAGGGGTTCCAGACGGCGGAATTCCTCCTCGATCACGGGATGCTCGATCAGGTGGTGCATCGCCGCGAGCTGAAGAGCACCGTGAGCCAGCTTCTGCGGCACATGAGCGGCAAGCCGGCCGCATCGGGGTGGAGCTCGCCCTGAGCGAGTACCAGGCGGCGCTCGACTACCTCTACGCGCGCACCACGGGCGCGTTCAAGTTCGGGCTCGAACGAACGCGCGCGCTGCTGGCCGAGCTGGGCGATCCGCATCTCGCCGTGCCGGTGGTGCACGTCGCGGGGACGAACGGCAAGGGGAGCGCGGTCGCGACGGCGGAGGCGCTGCTCCGCGCGAAGGGATTGCGCGTCGCGCGCTACACGTCGCCGCATCTGGTCGATTTCCGCGAGCGCATCGTCGTCGACGGGCGGCCGATCGCCCCGGAGGCGGTGGTGGAGTTCGTGCACCGCTGGATGCCCGACGTGGAGCGCATCGGGGCGTCGTTCTTCGAGGCGACGACCGCGATGGCGTTCGCGCACTTCGCGGCGATGCGCCCCGACGTCGCCGTGATCGAGACGGGACTCGGCGGCCGGCTCGACTCGACCAACGTCGTGCTGCCGCGCGCGGCGGGGGTGACATCGATCGGGCTCGATCACACCGAGTACCTCGGGCCGACGCTCGAGTCGATCGCGCGGGAGAAAGCCGGCATCTTCAAGCACGACGTGCCGGCGGTCATCGGCGAGCCGGATCCCGCCGTCAGTGGGTGGCTCGCCTCGGCGGCGAAGCGCGCCGGCGCGTCCGCCGTGCGACTCGCGCCCGTGGAAGCCCGCGTCAGCGACGTGGCGCTCGACGAGACGGGCACGGCGTTCACGCTCGATGCCCTCGGCGAGCGGGCGCGGGTCGTCACGCCCCTCGCTGGGCGGCATCAGGCGCTCAACTTCGCCTTCACCCTCGTGCTGCTCGACGCCGCGGGCGCGCCGTTCGCCACGTCGCTCCCGGATGCCGCGAAGGCCGCGCCGTCGATCCGCCTGCCCGGGCGCTTTCAGCGCGTGGACCGGTGGATCTTCGACGTCGCGCACAACGCCGACGGCGCGCGCACGCTCGCCGCGACGCTGCGCGCCGTGGGGGATACCGACGTGACGGTGCTGATCTGCGTGCTCGCCGACAAGGATTGGCGCGGGATGCTCGAGGCGCTGCGTCCGATCGCCGCGCGGTTCATCCTCACCGACGCGCCAACCGCGCCGGCGAGCAGGCGCTGGTCGCTGGCGGACGCACTCGACTACGCGCGCTCGTCGACGCTGCACGCGGTGGCGCAGCCCGATTTCGACGCCGCGCTGACCCTCGCTGAATCCGAGCGCGGGATCACGCTCGTCACCGGCTCCTTTCACACCGTGGGCGACGCGATGGCGCGCTTGCAGGTGTCTCCGCTGACCGGGTAGCTTTCCTGAATGTTCAAGGGCGCCCTCCCCGGCTTTCGCGACTTCTATCCCCAGGAGCTCTCCGAGCGCGCCTTCATCATGGCCACGTGGCGCGAGGTGGCCCGGCGCTACGCGTTCGTCGAATACGACGGACCGCCGCTCGAGCCCCTCGAGCTGTACACGCGGAAGAGCGGTGACGAGATCGTCGGACAACTCTACAACTTCGTCGACAAGGGTGGCCGCGACGTCGCCCTGCGACCCGAGATGACGCCGACGGTTGCGCGCATGGTGGCCGCGCGCGCGAACGCGCTCCGGAAGCCGGTGCGCTGGTTCTCGATGCCGCAGCTCTTCCGCTACGAGCGGCAGCAGAAGGGGCGACTGCGCGAGCACTTCCAGCTCAACGTGGACATCTTCGGCGCGGCGGAGGTCGCGGCCGACGCGGAGCTCGTGGCGTGCGCCGTGGACATCATGCGCGCGTTCGGCCTCGGCGCGTCCGATGTCGTCGTGCGCGTCTCCGATCGCCGCGTGCTGCACGCGTATCTCGAGGCGCTCGGTGTTCCCGGCGCGTCGATCCCCGACGTCTACGGCGTGATCGACAAGCTCGAACGGCAGCCGGCGGGCGTCTCCTCGGAGAAGCTCGCGGCGGCCGGCGTGCCCGGTGCGGCGATCGACCGGATCCTCCGCATCGCGGAGGTGGACTTCGCGCAGCTCGAGTCGACGCTCGCCGGCACGGCCGCGGAGCCGACGGTGCGCGAGTTCGGCGACTTCCTGCGCTTCGTGCCCGCCTTGCTCGGCGGCGCCGAGGAGTGGCTGCGCGTGGATCTCTCGATCGTGCGCGGACTGGCATACTACACCGGGATCGTCTTCGAGCTGTTCGATCGCTCGGGGGAGTTCCGCGCCATCTGCGGCGGCGGACGGTACGACACCCTCCTCCAGTCACTCGGCGGCGCCGATCTTCCCGCGCTGGGATTCGGCATGGGGGACGTCGTGCTCGGCGAGCTGCTGCGCTCGAAGGGGCTGATGCGCCCCGCCGATGCGAGCGCGGACTACTGGCTCTCCGGCGCCGACGACGTCCCGCTCGAGCGGATCATGCGCGAGGCGGCGCGGTTGCGCGGCGAGGGACACTCGGTGGAGTACGCCCTCCGGCCGCAATCGCCGAGCAAGCAGAAGAAGGCCGCCGTCGCCAGCGGCGCGAAGACCTTCGTCACTCTCTCGAACGACGGCACGAATGGCTGACGACAAGAAGCTCACGACCCGCGCCGAGGACTTCAGCGCCTGGTACAACGAGGTCGTGCTGCGGAGCGAGCTGGCCGACTACTCGCCCGTCCGTGGCTGCATGGTCATTCGCCCCAATGGCTACGGCATCTGGGAGCGCATGCAGCGGCAGCTCGACGACATGTTCAAGGCCACGGGCCACCAGAACGCGTACTTCCCGCTGTTCATCCCGGAGTCGTTCCTGCACAAGGAGGCGGAGCACGTCGAAGGCTTCGCCCCCGAAGCGGCCGTCGTCACGCACGGGGGAGGGAAGGAGCTCGAGGAGCCGCTGGTGGTGCGGCCCACCTCCGAGACGATCATCTACTCGATGTTCGCGAAGTGGGTCCAGAGCTACCGCGACCTGCCGCTCCTCATCAACCAGTGGGCGAACGTCGTTCGCTGGGAGATGCGCACGCGGCTCTTCCTGCGCACGACGGAGTTCCTCTGGCAGGAAGGGCATACCGCGCACGTCACGCACGACGAGGCGGAGGAGGAAGCGCGGCGCATGCTCGGCGTGTATCGCGACTTCATGGAAGGCTACATCGCGATGCCCGTCGTGACCGGCCAGAAGACCGACGCCGAGAGGTTTGCCGGGGCGCTGCGCACGTACTCGTGCGAGGCGATGATGCAGGACAACAAGGCGTTGCAGGCGGGCACGTCGCACAACCTCGGGCAGAACTTCGCGAAGGCGTTCGACCTCACCTTCCAGGCGGAGAGCGGGGCCACCGAGTACGCCTGGAACACGAGCTGGGGGGTGTCGACGCGGATGGTCGGCGGGCTCGTGATGACGCACGGCGACGACAACGGGCTTCGCATCCCGCCGCTGCTCGCGCCGATCGAGCTGGTGATCGTGCCGATCTACCGGACCGACGAGGAGCGCTCGGCGGTGCTCGAAGCGGCGCATCGCATCGTGACGTCGCTCGCCGACTGGAACCGGAGCGAGCGCGGCCGGCTGCGTGTGCACGTCGACACGCGCGACGGGATGAAGCCGGGCGCGAAGTACTACGAGTGGGAGCTTCGCGGCGTCCCGCTGCGGCTCGAGCTCGGGCCACGCGACATCGCCAACGACCAGGGCGTGCTGGTGCGCCGCGACACGCGCGCGAAGCGTCCGGTGTCGCTCCGCACGCTCGGCGAGGACGTCGGCGACACGCTGTCCGCCATCCAGCGCGACATGCTCGCCGCGGCGCTCGACCGCCGCGAGTCGCACAGCGTCCGCGAGCGCATCGGCTACGATCGCTTCCGTGAGCTCATGGACGGCGAGGGCGCATTCGTGTATGCCGGCTGGTGCGGCGACGGCGAATGCGAGGCGCGGATCAAGGAGGAGACCAAGGCGACGATCCGCTGTCTGCCCGACGAGGAATTCCGGTCGGCCGAAGCGCCGGCGACGTGCCTGCGGTGTGGCCGGCCGGCGATCGCCGAGGCGCTATGGGCCAGGGCATACTGATCTCCGGCTACGCGCGCGTCGACGGCGCGCTCGCGTGCGAGGAGGTGCCGCTGGAGCTGATCGCGCGCGAGGTCGGCACGCCGACCTACGTGTACAGCAGCGCGATGGTGCGCGACCGCTACCGTCGTCTCGACGACGCGTTGGCACCGCTGCCGCATCGCATCCATTACACGCTCAAGGCGAACTCGAACGCCGGCATCCTGCGGCTGCTGCGCGAGCTCGGCGCCGGCGCCGACGTCGTGTCCGGGGGCGAGCTCCATCGCGCGCTGCACGTCGGGTTCCGTGGCGAGGAGATCGTCTTCGGCGGGGTGGGGAAGACCGAGCGGGAGCTGCGCGAAGCCGTGGCCGCGGAGGTGCTCCTCGTCAACGCCGAGTCGGGGGCCGAGGTGCGCGCCCTGGATCGGCTGGCGCGCGAAGCCGGCGCCGTCGCGCGCGTCGGGCTGCGCGTGAACCCCGAGGTGACGGTCGACAGCTCGCACCGGTACATCAAGACCGGGGAGCGCGGCGCGAAGTTCGGCATCCCGTTCGACGAGGTCGTCGGCGTCGCACGGGTCACGGCGGGCTTGCCCAACGTCGAGCTGCACGGGCTGGACATGCACATCGGCTCGCAGCTCTTCCGCGTCGATCCGTACGTCGACGGGGTCGAGCGACTCGTCGGACTGCTCGCCGACGTGCGGAGCGAGGGGATCGACACCGTCCGCTACCTCGACATCGGCGGCGGGCTCGGCGTGTCGTACTCCGACGAAGTGGCCCCCGATCTGGATCGGTTCGCGCGCGCGCTCGTGTCGCGCGTGGAGCCGACGGGTCTCACGCTCCTGATGGAGCCGGGGCGGTTCATCGTGGGCAACGCCGGCATGCTGGTGACGCGGGTGCTCTACCGGAAGCACAGCGGCGGCCGCGATTTCCTCGTGACCGATGCGGGCATGACGGAGCTCATCCGACCGTCGCATTACGACGCCTATCATCGCATCGAAGCGGTGCGCCGGCGCGGTGGCACGATGACCGCCGACGTCGTCGGCCCGATCTGCGAGAGTGGCGACTTCCTCGCGCTGGGGCGCGAGATGGACGACGCGGAGGCGGGCGATCTGCTCGCGGTGTACGACGTCGGCGCCTACGGCTACGTGATGGCGTCGAACTACAACACCAGACCGCGGGGCGCGGAAGTGCTGGTCGACGGCGACCGGTACGCCGTGGTGACGGCGCGCGAGCGCTACGAGGACCTCGTGCGGCTCGAGACGGCCGCGCCCGACTGGAGGACAGCCTGATGCGCATCGGCCTGCTGGCGGACACTCACGACCGGATCCCCACGATCGCCGAGTTCGTCCGCCTGATGCAGGAGGCCGGGGTCGCGATGCTCATCCACGCCGGCGATTTCTGTGCGCCGTTCTCGCTCCGGCCGATCGAGGAAGCGAGCATGTCGCTCGCCGGGGTGTTCGGCAAGAACGACGGCGACACCCAGGGGTTGCTCGCGAAGGCGTCGGCGGGATTCGGCGAGGAGCTGTTCGAGGGGCCCCACAGCTTCGAGCTCGCGGATCAGCGCATTCTCGTGGTGCACGACATCGGCGACGTGCAGCCGCGCAGCATCGAGGGACACAGCATCGTGGTGCACGGCTTCACGCACCAGCAGGAGATGAAGCACCGGGGCGACACGCTGATCGTGAATCCCGGCGAGGCATGCGGATGGATCTACGGCACGCCCAAGGCGGCCATCCTCGACCTCGAGACCAAGAACGTCGAGTTCCTCAGCCTCGATCCCGCGCACTGGACGACATGACCGCCGGCAGCCGCATCCTCATCATCGACTACGGATCGCAGTACACGCAACTCATCGCGCGACGCGTGCGCGAGGCGAGAGTCTACTCGGAGATCCATCCGCCGACCCGGTCGGTCGCGTGGGTCCGCGACTGGAAGCCGACGGGGATCATCCTCAGCGGCGGGCCGAACTCGGTGTACGGCGAGAACGCCCCCACCGCCGATCCCGCGCTGTTCGACGTCGCGCCGACCCTCGGCGTCTGCTACGGCATGCAGCTCATCGCGCACGTGCTCGACGGAGAGGTCATCCGCGGCGACCGCCGCGAGTACGGCCGGGCGGAGATCCATCCGATCGGGACGAGCCCGCTGTTCGAAGGGTTCGACCCGGCCGAGGCGACGACCGTCTGGATGAGCCACGGCGACCACATCGAAGCGGCGCCGTCGGGCTTCCACGTGACGGCGGTGAGCGAGGGCAATCCGCTCGCGGCGTTCGAGCACGAGTCGAAGCCGATCTACGGTGTGCAGTTCCACCCGGAAGTGGCGCACACGCCGCGCGGGCGCGAGCTGCTGGCGAACTTCCTGTTCAAGGTGTGCGGCGCGACCCCGAGCTGGACGGCGGGCGCGTTCATCGAGGAGGAAGTGGCGCGGATCCGCGCGCAGGTGGGCGACGCGCAGGTGATCTGCGGCTTGTCGGGGGGCGTCGACTCGTCCGTCGCCGCCGCGCTCGTGCATCGCGCCATCGGCGATCAGCTCACCTGCGTGTTCGTCGACACCGGGCTGCTGCGGCTGCACGAGCGCGACCAGGTGGAGCGCACGATGCGCGCGCACATGGGAATCAGGCTCGTCACGGTCGACGCGTCGCGGCGGTTCCTCGATGCGCTCGCCGGCGTGGAGGATCCCGAGGCGAAGCGGCGCGCGATCGGTCACACGTTCATCGACGTATTCGAGGAAGCCACCGCGAGCGCGGGCACGAACGCGGCGTTTCTCGTGCAGGGCACGCTGTACCCGGACGTGATCGAGAGCGCGTCGCCCACCGGCGGACCGTCGGTGACGATCAAGACGCACCACAACGTGGGCGGCCTCAAGCCGGGGATGCGCTTCACCCTGATCGAGCCGCTGCGCGAGCTGTTCAAGGACGAGGTGCGCAACGTCGGGCGTGAGCTCGGACTCCCCGACGAGATGGTCGGCCGGCACCCCTTTCCCGGCCCCGGGCTCGCGATCCGGGTGCTCGGCGCCGTGACGGAGCCCGCGCTCCACGTGCTGCGCCAGGCGGACGCGATCTACCTCGAGGAGATTCGCGCGGCGAGCCTGTACGACGAGATCTGGCAGGCGTTCGCCGTGCTGCTGCCGATCCGCAGCGTCGGCGTGATGGGCGACGAGCGTACCTACGACAACGTCGTCGCCCTGCGCGCCGTGACGAGCACCGACGGAATGACGGCGGACTGGTATCCCTTCCCGCACGACGTCATGGCCCGAATCTCGGACCGCATCATCCGCGAAGTCGACGGCGTGAACCGCGTCGTGTACGACGTCAGCTCGAAGCCGCCCGCGACGATCGAGTGGGAGTGACTGCCGACCGCTGTATCCGGTCCGACTGCGTACCGGGTAGCCGGCCTGGCAGAATGGCTCGCTGAATGCGCCGAGGGATCTCGATCGGGACGGCAGTTGGCAGTTCCTAGACTCCTTTCTCCTTCAGCAACTCCAGGAACTGCGCCGGCTCCGTGAGGGACAGGAGCCGCTGCGGCACGTCGCTCTCCTTCGAGAACTGCGCGATCTTGCCGAGCACGGGGAGGTACTGGTTCGAGACCTCGAGCGGCGGCGCGACGATGAGGAAGAAGAAGTTCACCGGCTTCTCGTCGATCGCCTTGAAGTCGACTCCCTTCGGCTTCCGGCCGAACGCGACGCGCAGCTTGCTCACGACGAGCGAGCGGCAGTGCGGGATCGCGATGCCGCGGCCGATCCCCGTGGAGCCGAGGTTCTCGCGACGCTTCAGCATCTTGAAGAGCATCCCCTCGGACTTGTCGTCGAGCTTGAGGAGGGCGATCAGCTCCTTGAGGATGTCGTCTTTCGTCTCCCCTTCGAGCTCGAGCTTGATCGCGTCTTCGCTGAAGAACTCGCGCAGTTCCATCTGGTTGGATCCGATGCTGGCCGTGGGTGACAGGGGTCGGATGGCGATGCGCCATCGGCGGCGGGATGGTCGAGCCGGAGAAAGTATTCGCGCGGGCCGTGCATTGTCAAACGACGACGTTGCTTGCACTTCCGTGACTCGGTAGCTTTCGGCATGGGCTTCCCGTTTCTCCTCGACACCGACGTGCCGCTCTACCTGGCCCCCATGGCCGGCGTGTCGGAGTCGCCCTTCCGGCGCCTCTGCCGCCAGTACGGCGCCGACGTGGTGGTGACGGAATTCCTCTCTGCCGAAGGCATCCGGCGGGAGAACCAGTCCACGATCCACAAGCTCGCCTTCGGGCCCGACGAGCGACCGATCGGCGTGCAGATCTTCGGCGCCGAACCGGACGCGATGGGCGAGGCCGCGCGCTTCGTCTCGGACGTGTTCCAGCCGGAGTTCATCGACATCAACTTCGGCTGCCCGGTGAAGAAGGTCGTGCGCCGCAACGGCGGCTCGGGCTGCCTGCGCGACCTCGACCTCGTGCAGCGCGTGATCCGCACCGTCGTCGCCGCGACGCATCTGCCGGTCACGTGCAAGATCCGCAGCGGATGGAACGAGGAGATGCGTGATCCGGTGCAGATCGCGCTCCGCTGCCAGGACGCCGGGGCGCGGGTCCTCACGCTGCACCCGCGCACGCGTACGCAGATGTACTCGGGCAGCGCGCGCTGGGAGGAGATCGCCGCCGTCGCCGATGCGCTCGACATCCCGGTCCTCGGCAACGGCGACATCAAGACAGCCGAGGACGCGGTGCGGATGCTCGAGCAGACGAGGTGCACCGGCATCATGATCGCCCGTGGATCGTACGGGCAGCCGTGGATCTTCGACCAGGTGAAGGACCTGCTCGCGGGACGCCCGAAGCGGCCCGCGCCGCCGATCGAGGAACGGTTCGCCATCGCGCTTCACCACGCGCGGATGGTGATGGAGTACCAGACGGACCCGCGCGGCGCGGCGATCGAGTTCCGCAAGCATCTCGGCTGGTACGCCAAGGGACTTCACGGCGGCGCGGAGCTGCGTCGTCGCCTGTACGCCGTGACGTCGTTCTCCGAGATCGAGGGGATCTTCGCCGACTATCTCGCGCACCGCGATCGCTTCGCCGGCGAGGAGTCGGCGGACGCGGGCGACGACGATCGTTCGATCGAGGCCACCGCGGCGTGAGACGCGAGCGCGTGCGCGACCTCCTCGACGGGGTCGCGGACGGCTCCGTGCCGGTGGAGTCCGCGCTCGCCGCCCTCGCCCGCGAGCCGGCGGAATCGCTCGGCTTCGCGACGATCGACCATCACCGCGCGCTGCGCCAGGGCTTCCCCGAGGTCGTCTACGGGGCGGGGAAGACGACCGAACAGCTCGTGGCGATCGCGCAGCGCATCGCCGAACGGGGCGACGGCGTGCTCGCCACGCGGGTGCCCGACGTCGCCGTGGCCCCGTTGCTCGCCGCGCTGCCCGGCGCCGAGGCGAACGCGCTCGCGCGGACCGTGCTGCTCCGGCCGGCGAACCCACCCGGCGAAGCGCTCGGCTCGGTGCTCGTCGTCACGGCGGGCACGAGCGATCTGCCCGTCGCCGAGGAGGCGGCCGTCACCTCGGAGGCGATGGGCTGCGCCGTGGAGCGGCTCACCGACGTGGGCGTCGCGGGGATCCATCGCATTCTCGCGAAGGGCGACGTGCTCGAGCGCGCGGCCGTCGTGATCGTCGTCGCGGGCATGGACGGCGCGCTCGCGTCGGTCGTCGGCGGGCTCGTACGCGCGCCCGTGATCGCCGTTCCCACGAGCGTCGGCTATGGCGCGGCGTTCGGTGGAATCGCGCCATTGCTCACGATGTTGAACAGTTGCGCCGCCGGCGTCACCGTCGTCAACATCGACAACGGATTCGGCGCGGCCGTGGCCGCCGCTCGCATCCTCCACGGCTCCCGCACGTAGCCGGCGACGGCGAACGGCTCGGGCAGCCCCGAACCCGTCGCCGCGCTTCTGCCGATGCTGCTCGCCGCAGCTCTCCTCGCCGCTCTGGCCGCGATCGCCGTGGCCGCCGCCGCGTTGCGCCAGACGTCGCGCGCGCGCCAAGAGCTCGAGAGCACGCGCAAGCGGCTCGCGAGGATCGAGGAGCCTCCGAAAAGCGACGCACCGATCGACGCGAAGTCGCTGCGCCGCGAGGTGCGCGTCTCGTTCGAGGCGCAGGCGAAGCGCGACGACCGGGCATCGCTCGCACAGCTGCTCGTCGACTTTCGTGACCTCGCCGGCGCGGAGGAGGCGATCTTCTGGCGCTGGCAACCGGACCGGGATTCGCTCGCGCCGGGCGTCTGGTCGTCCGACACCACGCGCCCCGCGTTCTTCAGCATCACGGAGTGGGCCCCGCTGGTGCAGTGGTCCGCCGAGGGCGGCGTCGTCCAGACCGTCGGCCAGGAGGAGATCGTGCACGTCGGCGCCGCTCCCGTTCGGCGCGGCGACACGCTGATGGGAGTGCTCAGCCTGACCCACCGAAACGGTCTCGGATGGAATCGCACCTCGCTGCGCGACTGGCTGCCTCGGCTCGCCGACCAGCTGGGGGCCGTGCAGGAGCTCGTCGATCTGCGCCGACGCTACGGGCGCCACATGCGCCACGGTCAGGCGCTGCTGGATGCGGTGCAGCGTCTCCAGGGAGGGAAGGCCGGGGAGGGGCTGCCGCTCACCGTCTGTGAGACCGCGCTCGACGTCTCGGGGGCGCGCGGCGCCGCGCTCGTGCGCTGGAGCGCCGACGGCGATTCCGGTGAGCTCTTCTTCGCGACCGAGGGCGCCGGCCTGCGCTTTCCGGGACCGATCGACGGAGGGAGCATCGTCGCCGAAGCGTGCCGACTCGGCACCGTGCAGGTGCTGGAGGACGCGCGCACCGCCACGCTCGCGCGCGCGCTCTACGGGGTCCCGCGGAGTGTTCCCGAGCCCGGCTCGGTCGCGATCATCCCGCTGGCGAAGGACGGCCGAACCCTCGGTGCGCTCGTGCTCGAGTCGGGCGACGTCACCGGAGAGTCCAAGGGCCTTTCGATGGACGAGGCGCGGCCCCTCACGGTGCTCGGCGCCGTCGTCGCGGGCCAGCTCGAGCTGGTCTGGCAGCTGGCCGAAGTGGACATGCGCGCACGCACCGACCCGCTCACGGGCCTGTGGAACCGTCACCATTTCGGCGAACAGCTCCAGCGCACGCTGAACGAGGCGGACCGCTACGGCGCACCGGTCTCCCTCGTGCTGGTCGACATCGACCACTTCAAGCGAGTGAACGACACGTGGGGCCACGAGGCGGGCGACTCGGTGCTGAAGCAGGTTGCGCGCATTCTCCAGGACGGCGTGCGCGCGGTGGACATCTGCGTGCGCTACGGCGGAGAGGAGATCGCGATGCTCCTGCCGAAGACGGACAGCGACCGCGCGGTCGAGGTCGCGGAACGGCTGCGCACGCGGATCGCCGCGCAGCCCGTGAAGCACGGCCGGTCGGAGATCCCGGTGACGGCCTCGTTCGGCGTGGCGACCTACCCGGAGACGGTGAAGGTGCGCGACCAGCTCTTTCCGGCGTCGGACAAGGCGTTGTACATCGCGAAGCACGAGGGGAGAAATCGCGTCAGGGCGAAGCCGGCAACGAAGGGCAGGACAACGAGTTGAACGACGCTGCCTGAAGTGGTTCGACAGGTTGCGGTCGCTTGACTTCGTCGCGGTCGCGGCTAGCTTTGATCGGGTAAGGGGGCGACTGGCTTCGACGGGACTGGTGAAGCCGTGGGCGCGTGCCGAGGTCCTCGGGCACCTCGTTAAACACTCGGGAAACTTCCAACTGCGAACGACAACTTCGCCCTTGCCGCCTAACTTCGGTTAGGCCTGCAAGTGCCCGTGAGGAAGCCCGCCCGGGGCGGCTTCACGGGTAACGCAAATCCGGGCTAGCTCGGCGGTTCGCCTTCGGCCGACGAGCGAAACTTCGAGGGCTCACCTTGCGGTAGGCTGCCCACTGGCCAGCCGCCGGGAACATCAATCGGTGGGATACGCACGTAGTGCCTGTGGTCGATCTAGCTTCGGACCGGGGTTCGATTCCCCGCGCCTCCACTTCGAGCAGCACCAGAACGTTCAACGGCGCCCAGCAATGGGCGCCGTTGGCGTATTCGTCCTCCTGCGCCGTCACCGCGCGGCTCGAGCGCCGATCTCCGCCTCGCCTCTCGATGCGCTCGGAATCTCGCCGGCGGGGTCCGTCGACCTGCGCTTGCCCTTGCCGAAGATGAATTCCGGCGCGAGCGCGACGCCGAGCAGCGTGACGGGAAGGATCTGCTGCGCCTGAATCAGAAAGGCCACCGCGACCGCCTTGTCGTAATCCAGTCCGAACGCGGCCGCCGTCGCGGCGTACGCCGCCTGGAAGACGCCCACGTTGCCCGGCGTCGCACGCAGTGCGAAACCGAGATTGACCGCGAGGAGCGCGGCGACGGTTCCGACGATGGTGATCGGGAGGTGCGCCGACTGGGCGGTGAGCTGATACGTCGCCACCTGCAGCGCCCAGGCGAGCACGCTGAGGAGCAACGCCGAGAGGAAGCGCGGGCCGCTCGACACCTGGCCGATGGTGCGCACGAAGCGCGCGCCGTACTCGCGGAGCCGTCCATGCCACGTCGTCGGGCGCGGACCGGCCACGGTCTCCACGACGTCGGGACGACGCAGGAGCCAGACGAGCAGCGCACCCATCGCGACGAGCACGAGGATCGCGAACGGCTTCACGCGCTCGAGCGAGCCGGGCAGGGTGAGAAAGGTGGCGGCCAGCGAGAGGAGCACGACGTAGCCGACGAGCTCGAACAGACGCTCGAGCGCGAGGGTCGCGAGCACGCGCGCGCTCGGCACGTGCGCCGATCGCGCCACGAACACGACGCGTGCCGCCTCGCCGCCGTTGGCGACGAGCACGTTGTTGAGGCCGGCGCCGGCGAACGTCGCGCGCAGCGCCAGGGGAAACGAGCGGGCACCGATGGGGCGCAGGAAGACCCACCATCGCACCCCCTTCACGATGATCGACGCGAGGTTCACCGCCGCCGCGGCGAGCAGCACGGGCAGCGACGCCGACTCCATCGTGCGCCACGTGTCGTGCCAGTTCACCTTGCGGGCGAACAGGATCAGCAGCACGACGATGATGACCGTGACGCCGATCCGGACGAGCCTGGATGTGGCTGGCTTCATGCGCGCCGCTCGGTTCAGTCGGGCAGTGTGGTGAAGCGAAATCCGCGCCCGCGAAGCCCGTCGATGATCGCTGGGAGCGCTTCCGCCGTCTGCATGCGGTCGCCATCGGGATCGTAGCCGTCACCATCGTGGAGCAGGAGGATCGAGCCGGCGTGCATGCCGTCGAGCGCACGAGCGGCGATCGCGCGCGCGCCGGGGCGGGCCGAGTCCCACACGCCGAGCGACCACCCGACGGTGCGCTGCCCGAGCGAGGCGGCGATCGGCGTCACCCACGGGCTCCGGAAGCCGTGGGGCGCGCGGAAGTGGCGCGGCGTCCACCCCGACGCAGCCACGATCGCTGCGGTACCGCGTGTGAGGTCGTCGCGCACGTAGGCGGGCGAGTGCCGGTGCAGCTTGCGATGGAAGTAGCCGTGATTGCCGACCTGATGCCCGTCGGCACGTACACGATCGACGAGCTCGGGCCAGCGTTCGGCGTGGCGTCCGAGCACGAAGAAGGTGGCGCGCACGTTCTCGCGACGCAGCACGTCGAGGATGGCCGGCGTCGCGCGCGGGTTGGGGCCGTCGTCGAAGGTGATGCTCACGACGGGCTCGGACCCCGGAAGCCGCGCGAGCACGGGACCGAACACGGGACTGTTGCGATGCCAGACGCCGTGCGCCGCGGCGCCGAGCAGCGCCGTCCCGGCGGCGACCGCGGCGATCATGCGCGGACGGCGCGTCCGAGCACGGCGTGGTAGACGTCGAGCACCTGCGACGTGACGCGCGGCCAGCTGTACTGCATCGACTCGTGACGCCCGGCGGTGCCGAGCTGGATGCGCATTCCCTCGTCGTCGAGCAGCTGCACGAGCGCGTCGGCGAGCGCGTCGCGATCGCCGCACGGGGTCATCAGCGCCTCGCGCCCGTTCACGACGACGTCCTGGAATCCGAGGATGTCGGAGCAGACGATCGGCGTCTCGCAGGCCATCGCCTCGAGCAGCGTGATGCCGAACGACGCCTTCGTCGTGGGGCACGCGTAGATCGAGCTGTGCGCGTAGTAGCTCGGCCGCCCCTCGAGGATCGCGCCGACGAAGGTGATGTCGGCGTCGCCGCGCGCCTGCGTGTAGTAGTGCTCGCGCAGCGGACCGTCGCCGACGACGACGAGCTGCGCGCGGCGCTTGCGTCCCTTCACCCGGCGGAACGAGTCGATGAGCGTCGTGAGCCCGTTGCGCGGATCGAAGCGGCCGAGAAAGAGGATCGACGGCACGTCCTTCCTGATCGCCGGCGGCGCGGCGACGCTCGGGTGGAAGACGTCGGTATCGATGCCGTTCGGGATGATCTGCCAGGGGGCGCTGAAGTAGCGCTCGAGAGCGACCGTCGTGGAGCGCGACACGCAGATCGCCGCGGCGAGGCGGTCGAGCCGCTGCTGGAAGAATTCGTTCAGCAGGAAATAGCCGACGGATCGATCGAAGTACGTGTGAAAGGTCCCGACGACCGGCGCGTCCGCTTCTTCGATGGCGAGCAGCGGGAGGACGGGCGTGAGCGGCGAGTGGACGTGCACGATGTCGTAGCGCCCGCGACGGAGGACCGCACGCAGCTGCCGGCGGAGCCCGAGCCCGACCGTGACGCGCGCCTGCGAGCCGTTCGCGTACACGGGCTGGCTGCGACCGAGGCGGATGACGTGCGGCTGCGGCTCCGCGCCCGGGATGTGCGACGTGATGATGTCGACGTGGTGGCCGCGCCGGCGCGCCTCGCGGGCGAAGAAGTGCACGTGCTCGCAGACGCCGCCGAGGTGCGGATAGTAGTACTCCGTGACGAGCGCGATGCGGAGCGTGCGCTCGTCGTGCGCGTCGGGAAGCACGGGAAGGTTCGGCAGCACCGGACGGTGACGAAGCCCTGCGCTACCGGCCGGTGGATTCAAGAGCGGCATGGGCGACGACGAAGCACGCGGTCGACGGGAACGGTGAGCCGAAGCTCGGAGGAATTAGCCGCGCGAGCCAGAGCGCGGTCAAGGACTTGCGCCGGCCGCGTCGCCGGCTGCCGCTCAGCACCCGCAGCCGAAGCGGAGCTTGTCCGGGTCCGTGGGTGGAGGCGTGGGATAGTCACCGGAGAAGCACGCATGGCAAAAGCCGTGCGGGCCGCCGGGCACGGACTCCAGCATCCCGTCGAGGGAGAGATATCCGAGGGAATCCACGCCCAGCGAGGTCCGGATCTCCTCGAGGGTATGGTTCGCGGCGATCAACTCGTCGCGGCTCGGGGTGTCGATGCCGTAGTAGCACGGCCCGGTGACCGGCGCGGAGCTCACGCGCATGTGCACTTCGGCCGCGCCCGCGGCACGGACGAGCGACACGAGCCCGCGCGTGGTCGTGCCGCGGACGATCGAATCGTCGACCATGACGACGCGCTTCCCCTCCAGCACCTCGCGCACGGCGTTGTACTTGAGCCGCACCTTCGCGTCGCGCGTCGCCTGGGTGGGCTGGATGAACGTGCGGCCGACGTAGTGATTGCGGATCAGCGCGAGCTCGTACGGCAGTCCGCTCTCCTCGGCGAAGCCGATCGCCGCCGAGTTGGACGAATCCGGAACGCTGAACACGAGCTCCGCGCCGGGCGCGGGGCACTCGCGCGCGAGCCGACGACCGAGCTCACGGCGCGCCCGATCCACCGAGCCGCCGAAGATGCGGCTGTCGGGACGCGCGAAGTACACGTGCTCGAATACGCAGCGCCGGAGCTCCTTCCGCTCGAAGGGAAAGATCGAGCGCTCGCCCTCGTCGTCGAACGCGATGATCTCCCCGGGCTCGACGTCGCGCTCGTACGTCGCGCCGACGATGTCGAGCGCGCAGGTCTCCGAGCCGAGCACGGGCGCACCGTTCAGGCGACCGAGCGCGAGCGGCCGCCAGCCGCGCGGGTCGCGCGCGGCGAGGAGCGTTCCGCCGAGGATGGCGACGACGCTGTACGCACCCTCGACGTCGCGCAGTGCGTCGGCGAGCCGGTCCTCGGGGCGCTGCGCGGTGGACCGGGCGAGCCGGTGCACGATGACCTCGGAATCCATCGACGACGCGAAGATGGAGCCGAGCTCCTCGAGCTCGACGCGCAGCTCGCCGGCGTTGGTGAGATTGCCGTTGTGCGCGAGGGCGATGTGTCCGCCGCGCGACGACGCGAGCACGGGCTGCGCGTTCTCGATCGACGAGGAGCCCGCGGTGCTGTAGCGCGTGTGCCCGATGGCCATCGTGCCCTGCAGGGCGTCGAGCTGTTTGTTCACCATGTCCGAGACGAGGCCCATGCTGCGAACGCCGCGCGCGACGCCGCTCGAATCGACGGCGACGACGCCGGCCGACTCCTGGCCGCGATGCTGGAGCGAGTACAGCCCGAGCTTGGTGAGGGTCACCGCGTCGGGCTGATTGCGAACACCGAAGATGCCACACATATGGGATTCACACCTGCGAGTCGGAGGCGAGCGCGACGTCCTGCGCAGACGCACGGCGCGACATGATGCGCGGGATGGCTTCGTGATACGCGTCGGCGAGCGCGTCCACCGGCAGCGTGACGCGCTCGTCGCCGACGACCACCGTGAGCGGGCTGCCGGCGGCCGTCACCTCGCCGATCACGGCCGCGGAGACCCCGTGCCGGCGGGCGATGGTGAGCACGGCGTCCGGATCCGGCGACGTGAGGACGACGCGTGCCTGTGCCTCGCCGAAGAACAGGGCACGACGCGGCACCGCACGCCAGGTCGTGAGGTCGACGCTCGCGCCGGTCGGCTCGGCGCGCTCCATCATCACGCACTCGGCGAGCGCCACGAGGAGGCCCCCCTCGGCGCAGTCGTGCGCGGAGCGCACCGTGCCGCCGTGGATCGCCTCGAGCAGGCTCGCGACCACCGCGCGCTCGCGCGCGAGATCGCAGCGCGGCGGCCGTCCCGCGACGACGTCGTGGATGCGCGCGAGGTACTCGCTCCCTCCCAGCTCGTCGGTGTTCTCGCCGAGGAGGACGATCGCGTCACCCGGCGTCGTGAACGCGGAGCGGGTGACGTGGGCGAGCGAATCGACGAGCCCCACCATGCCGACCACCGGCGTGGGGTACACCGCGCCCGTCGGGTTCTCGTTGTACAGCGAGACGTTGCCCCCAGTGACGGGAGTGCCGAGCGCCTCGCAGGCCTCCTTCATGCCGGCGACCGCCTCGCGGAGCTGGAAGTAGACTTCCGGCCGCTTCGGGTTGCCGAAGTTGAGGTTGTTCGTGATCGCCATCGGACGCCCGCCGACGCACGCGACGTTGCGCGCTGCCTCCGCGACGGCGATGCGTGCACCCTCGCGCGGATCGAGGTACGCATAGCGCCCGTTGCAATCCGTCTTGAGAGCGATCGCGCGGTCGGTGCCGCGGATGCGGACGACCGCCGCGTCGCCGCCCGGGCCGACGACGGTGTTCGTGCGCACGGTGTGGTCGTACTGCTGGTACACCCATCGCTTGCTCGCGATCGAGGGCGACGAGAGCAATCGCTCGAGCGTCCAGCGAACGTCGCGCTCCTCGGGGCGCTCGGCGATCGCGGCGACGTCGCGCTCGCGCAGGCGGCGGATCTCGTCGCTCTCGCGCGCCTCCGGCTCGTAGGTCGGACAGTCGGTGACGAGGCGGGTGCCGGGGAACTCGGCGACGACCCGATCACCTTCGGTGACGCGATACACGGGCTCGGCGATCACCTCGCCGATCACCGCCGCGGTGAGGTCCCACTTCTCGAGGATGGCGCGCACGTCGTCCTCGTGTCCCTGGCGGGCGACGACGAGCATCCGCTCCTGCGATTCGCTGAGCAGGAGCTCGTACGGCGTCATCCCTTCCTCCCGCGCCGGGACGAGGCTCGCGTCGATCGTGACCCCGACGTCGCCGCGCGCGGCCATCTCGGCGGACGACGACGTGAGTCCCGCCGCGCCCATGTCCTGGATGGCGACGATGTGGCCGCTGTGGATCAGCTCGAGCGACGCCTCGAGCAGCAGCTTCTCGGTGAACGGATCCCCGACCTGGACGCGCGGGCGCTTCGCGTCGCTCGCCTCGGAGAGGTCCTCGGAGGCGAACGACGCGCCGTGGATCCCGTCACGCCCAGTGCGCGCCCCGACGGCGATGATCGGATTGCCGACGCCCTGCGCCACGGCGAGCATCAGCTCCTCTTCCTTCATGAGCCCGACGCACATCGCGTTGACGAGCGGATTCCCCTCGTACGCCGGATCGAACACGACCTCGCCCGCGACGGTCGGAATGCCGACGCAGTTGCCGTAGTCGCCGATCCCCTTCACGACGCCGGCGAACAAGTAGCGGACCCGCGGCGAGTCGAGCGAGCCGAAACGGAGCGAGTTGAGCAGCGCGATCGGCCTCGCGCCCATGGTGAACACGTCGCGGAGGATTCCGCCGACCCCCGTCGCCGCGCCCTGGTATGGCTCGACCGCCGACGGATGATTGTGCGACTCGATCTTGAACGCGACTGCCATCCCGTCGCCGATGGCGATCACGCCGGCGTTCTCTCCCGGGCCCTGGAGCACGTAGGGCGCCTTCGTCGGCAGCGTGCGCAGGAGGGGCCGTGAGTGCTTGTACGAGCAGTGCTCGCTCCACAGGGCGCTGACGATCCCGAGCTCGGTGAAGGTCGGCTCGCGGCCGAGCATCGCGAGCAGGCGCGCGTATTCGTCGGTGGTGAGCCCGTGCTCGGCGACGAGCGCGGGTGAGATCTTCGGGTCGCCGGGTCGGGCGGTGACGGTCACGGAGAGCGGGTCGCGGGGGTGGACGACGGTGCGGGAGCGAGCGCCGGCGGATTGACCGGTATCGAGGGGGTGGCGTCGTTGGGTTTCGTGCTCGGCGACGGACGGCGCGACGGAGTGCCGGCGGGACGCGGCTTCGTCGGGGCCGCGCTGCCGCGCTCGGCCGCCTCCTTCGCCGGGATCGGCGCCGGCGAGCTGCTCGAGCCCGTGTAGTGGCGCGACGGCGAACGGAAGATCGCGTCGACGACGCTGTCGTGCCGCAGGATCACGAGATCGTTCATGCCGCACCGCCGTCCGCACTCGTTCACGTAGAAGAGATAGGCGAACTCGCCGGCAGTGCGCTCCCTCGCCGGACTGCCGAGCGACGCGACGACGCGCGCGCGCGACATGCCGGGCGCGATCGTTCCGCGCGTGCCCTGCGCGGCGAGCAGCGACGGAGCCACGACGATCAACGCGGGAAGGATCAGGCGACGCATGGTGCGCTCCTCGTCAGACGGGGACGCGTTGGAGGATCGACTCGAAGAGGGGAAGACCGTCGGGGGGGCCGAGCAGCGGATCCACGGCGCGCTCGGGATGCGGCATCATCCCGAGCACGTTGCCCCCTTCATTCACGATACCCGCGATGTCGCGCATCGAGCCATTCGGGTTGTACGCCTCCTCGGCCTCGAGGGGACTCGGCGCGTAGCGGAACACGACGCGCCCCTCGCCCTCGAGCCGGTCGAGCGTCTGCTCGTCGGCGCTGTAGCGTCCGTCGCCGTGGGCGATGGGGAGCACGATGTGCTGGCCCCGCTGGTAGTTCGACGTGAACGGCGTGTCCGCGGTCTCCACCCGGAGACCGACGGGGGCGCAGACGAACTTGAGCGACTCGTTGCGCAGCAGCGCACCGGGCAGGAGGCCCGCCTCGCAGGCGACCTGGAACCCGTTGCAGAACGCGACGACGGGGCCGCCGCGCCGCGCGTGCGCGACGACCTCGCGCATGATCGGGCTGAATCGCGCGATCGCGCCGGCGCGGAGGTAGTCGCCGTAGCTGAAGCCGCCCGGCAGGATGACGACGTCGCAGCCCTGCAGGTCGGCATCCTTGTGCCAGAGATAGACCGCTTCCTCTCCGATCCCCTCGGTGACGGCGTGCAGCGCGTCATAGTCGCCGTTCGAGCCGGGGAAGGTGACGACGCCGAACTTCATGCCACGCTCACTTCGGCGATCTCGAAGTCCTCCGTCACGGGGTTGGCGAGAAGCCGCTCGCACATCTCGCGGGTCTGGAGTCGCGCCGCGTCGGCGTCCGGCGCGTCGAGCTCGAGCACGACGTGGCGCCCGACGTGGACCGCCGCGACCCCGCGAAACCCGAGCGAGTGCAGCGCATCGGCGACGGCCTTGCCCTGTGGATCGAGCAGCCCGCGGCGTGGGACGACCTGAACGGCGACGCGAAAGCGCTTCATGAAGACGAATCGGAGTGAGGTGGTGGTGCGGACGGTGGTGCCGGCTGCGGCGCTGCCGGCGCTGGCTCGGCGTCGGACGCGGCGGAATCCATCGCGACGTCGTCGCCCGGCTCGTCGTCGCGACCTCCCGACTCGCCGCCCTCGGCCGACTCGCTGCCCTCGGCCGACTCGACGCCTCCACGATCGCGCTGGCCGCGCCGCCGGCGCCGCTTTCGCTTCTTCGTCGGCGCGCCCTCGGCGACGGCGGCATCGGTGCGCTCGTCGGCGCTCGCGCCGTCGGCCTGGGAACGAACGACGCTGAGCACGGGACCGGACGTCGGCGATTCGCCCACCGTGATGGCGCCGACGCCGCTCTCGGGTGGTTCCGTCGAGACGAGCGGAGCGGCCGCCGGCGCGGCGTCGCGTGCTTCGGTCGCGCGTGACTCGCTCTCGCGGCGCTTCTCGCGGCGCTCACGCTTCTCGCGCTGCTGCTCGCGCTTCTCGCGGCGCGCGGCGCGCTCGGCGTCGGAGCGATCGCGGTCGGCCTTCGGCGCGGCCGGCGACGACGCCTCCTGGCGTGCCGGTCGCTCGCTGCGCGCCGGATGGCGCTCGGCCGGCTCGCGGTGCCCCCGCTCCCGCGGCGCGCGGGGCGGCCGCATCTCGCGCTCCGACTGCCGCGAGGCGTGCACCTGCGAATCGATCGGGCCGAAGACGTCCTCCTCCTCGTCCTCGTCCTCCTCCCCCTCGGAGAGGTCGTACGGGATCGTCGGCTGCCGGCGCTCGAACATGCCGGAGAAGATCCACCGCAACGGACCCCACGCGACATAGCAGAGCGCGAACGGGAAGAAGAACTCCAGCCGCTTCGTGGCCAGCAGTGCGACCGAGCCCACGAGCATCAGCGTGGCAGCGATCGCGCGGAGGCTGCGGAATCCCGTCCGGGGGAAGATCGGATACGGGATGTTGCTGATCATCAGGAACGCGAGCGCCGCCATGAGGAAGCGCAGCAGCACGTGCCAGGGGAGGTTCGCGATCGCGCCGTAGTTGTAGAGCCACGACTGGCTGAACCAGTAGTACGACGCCAGCGTGATGCCGGCGGCCGGGCTCGGCAGCCCCTGGAAGTAGGTCTTCGCCGTCCCCGCCTGCTCGATGTTGAACCGCGCGAGCCGCATCACGGCGCACGCGGAGAAGAGGAAGACGGAGATCCAGTCCCAGTTGTCGCGGTTGAGGACCGCGAAGTACATGATCAACCCGGGCGCGAGCCCGAAGGTGATCGCGTCGACGAGCGAGTCGAGCTCCTCGCCGAACTGCGTGCCGGCGTTGGTGGCGCGCGCCACCTGGCCGTCGAGCGCGTCGCAGGCGCCGCCGAGGAGCACGAACACCCCCGCCTCGACGAACTGCCCGCGCGACGCCGAGATGATGGCGAAGATGCCGAAGAACAGGTTGCCGAGCGTGAGCCCGCTCGGAAAGAGGATCACGGCGCGCCGCATGTCCGGCCGGCGCAGAGGACGGCGGCGCGGCGTCATCGCGATCCGAGCTCCGCGATGGGGGTCGAGCCGGCGAGCGTCATGTCGCCGACCTTGACCGTGACCTGCGCACTGGGCGGCAGGAAGACGTCGACGCGCGAGCCGAAGCGGATGAGGCCCATGCGAGTGCCCTGCTGCACCTGCTCGCCCTCGCTCGAGTAGGTCACGATGCGGCGCGCGATCAGGCCGGCGATCTGGCGCACGAGCACGCGCCCGCGCGGCGTCTCGATCCCCACCGACATCTGCTCGTTCTCGAGGCTGGACTTCTCCGCGGCGGCGTTGAGGAACTTGCCGGGATTGTAGTGCAGGTAGCGCACGGTGCCGCTGACGGGATACCGGTTCACGTGGACGTTGAAGACGTTCATGAAGATCGAGACGCGTCGCGCGCGGCCGCCCATGAACGCGGGTTCGTCGACCTCGCTGATCAGCACGACCTTACCGTCGGCCGGCGCGATGACGACGGCGTCACCGCGCGGACCGGAGCGTTCCGGATCGCGGAAGAAGTAGGCGACCCAGAGCGCGAGGATCGTCAGGACGAACGCGAGCAGCCAGAGCGGCCACGATCGACGGTTGAGCGCGACCGCATAGGTGCCCGCGGCGATCAGCGCCGCGATGGCGATGAAGACGAGTCCTTCGCGCGCGAAGCTCACGGGAGTCTGGTCAGGAGTCGGTCGGAAGGAGCGGCGCGCCGGTGAGCCGGCGGAACGCGTCGAGGTAGCGGCGGCTCGTCGCCTCGATCACCTCGGGAGGAAGCGGCGGCGGGGGCGCCTCGCCGTTCCATCGGCCGGCGCGACGCTCGCCGTCGAGATAGTCGCGCAGCGGCTGCTTGTCGAAGCTCGGCTGCGAGCGCCCCGGTCGATACTGGTCCGCGGGCCAGAACCGCGAGCTGTCCGGCGTGAGCACCTCGTCGATCAGCCGGAGCGTGCCCGCCGAGTCTCGCCCGAACTCGAACTTGGTGTCGGCGATGATGATCCCGCGCGCCGCGGCGACGTCGCGCCCCCGCTCGTACACGGCGCGGCTGAGCGACTCGAGCGAGGACGCCGTCTTCTCGCCGACGCGCCGGCGCAGCTCGGCGAGGCCGATGTTCTCGTCGTGGCCCGATTCCGCCTTCGTGGCGGGAGAGAAGCGCGGTGCGTCGAACCGGCTGCTCTCCACGAGGCCGGCGGGCAGCGGCTCGCCGGCGAGCGTCCCGCTGGCTCGATATTCCTTCCACGCCGAACCGGAGAGATAGCCGCGCACGACGCACTCGATCGGGACCACCGCCGTTCGCACACACAGCATGGCGCGGCCCGCGAGCGCGTCGCGGTGCGACGCGAGAGCCGGCACCTCCCGCACGATCTCGTCGGCGTCGGCCGAGAGCAGGTGATGCGGCACGATCCCGCCGAGCGTCCGAAGCCACCACGCCGTGAGCTGCGTGAGCACCGCCCCCTTGTGCGGCACGCGCTCGGCCATCACGACGTCGAACGCGCTCACCCGGTCGCTCGCGACGAGCAGCAGCCGCGCATCGTCGACGACGTACACCTCGCGCACCTTCCCGCGCCGGAGCAGGGGAAGGGGCAGCGACGACTCGGCCATCGTCGCGCTCATACCCGCACCTCCTCGAGCGTCGGAACGTCGGTGCCGGCACCGGCGAGCAGCGGCTCGACGACTTCCTCGAGGAACTCGTCCACCTGCTCCGGAGCGCGGCCGACGAAGCGCCGCGGATCCATCGCGCGATCGAGCTCGTCGCGCGTGATGCCGAAGGTCTCGTCCGCCGCGATCCGGTCGAGCAGGTCGTTGCTCGCCGCGCCGTCCTTGATCGCGCGCGCCGCGGCGATGCTGTAGCCGCGGATGCGCTCGTGCGCGTCCTGCCGGTCGCCGCCGGCGCGCACGGCACGCACGATCAGCTCCTCGGTCGCCATGAACGGCAGCTCGTCCGTCAGCCGCCGCCGGATGCGCTCCGGGTGCACCTCGAGCCCCGCCGACACGTTCTCCGTCAACCCGAGGATCGCGTCGGTGGCGAGAAAGGACTCGGGGATCGCGAGCCGCCGGTTCGCGCTGTCGTCGAGCGTGCGCTCGAAGAACTGCACGGCATGCGTCTGGTTCGCGTTCGGCTCGAGCGAGCCGACGAACCGCGCCAGCGAGGCGATGCGCTCCGAGCGCATGGGATTGCGCTTGTACGCCATCGCCGACGATCCGATCTGCTCGCGCTCGAACGGCTCCTCGATCTCGCCGAACGCCTGGAGCATGCGCACGTCGGCGCTGAACTTGGCCGCGCTCGCCGCGATCCCCGACACGACGCCGAGCACCTGCGCGTCGAGCTTCCGCGTGTAGGTCTGCCCGCTCACGGGAATCGACGCCGGGAACTCGAGCGCGGCGGTGACGCGCCGATCGAGCTCGCGCACCTTCGCGTGGTCGCCCTGAAACAGCTCGAGGAAGCTCGCCTGCGTGCCGGTGGTGCCCTTGACGCCGCGGCAGGGCAGCGAGGCGATGCGATGGTCGAGATCCGCGAGATCGAGCACGAGGTCCTGCATCCAGAGCGTCGCGCGCTTGCCCACCGTCGTCGGCTGCGCGGGCTGCAGGTGCGTGTAGCCCAGCGTCGGCTCGGCGCGCCACTCGCGGGCGAACGCGGCGAGCGCGCGCAGGACGCGGACGACCCGGCCGCGCAGCAGCACCATCCCGCGACGCATCAGAATGAGGTCCGCGTTGTCGGTGACGTACGCGCTCGTCGCGCCGAGATGGATGTACTTGTGCGCCGCCGGCGCGGCGTCGCCGAACGCGTGCACGTGCGCCATGACGTCGTGGCGGAAGCGCCGCTCGTACACGGCGACCGTCTCGAAGTCGATGTCGTCGAGGTGCGCGCGCATCTGCGCGAGGGCGTCGTCCGGGATCGCGACGCCGAGCGCCTGCTCGGCCTCGGCGAGCACGAGCCAGAGCCGGCGCCAGAGCCCGTGCCTGGTCTGCGGCGACCAGAGCTCCAGCATCGCGGTGGAGGCATAGCGCTCGGACAGCGGCGACGAGTAGCGATCGTGCGCGGTCATCGGATCCAGAAGTCCGTCGGGAAGATCTGCCCCTCGTGCTCGAAGAAGACGCGAATCGTGCCGCGTCCCGCATAGTAATCGAGCGCGCGCTGCACGTCCTCCGCGCTCGCCACCGGCGTCCGGTTGATCTGGACGATGACGTCGCCGGGCGCCATCCCGAGCTCCGCCGTGACGCGGTCGCTCGCCCGGTAGATGAGCGCCCCCTGCGGCGAGCGGATGCCGCGCTCGGCGCGGATCGCGGGGGTGAGCGTCACGAGCTCCATCTCGCGCAGGACCTCGACCTTCGGCGCGCTCACCTCGGGGAGGTCCGCGATGGTGACGGTGACGTCGAGCGTCCTGCCGTCGCGCCTCACCTCGAGCGGCACCTGATCGCCGACGCGCAGGTCGAGCAGCGCGGCGTCCCAATCGAACCGGTTGTGGACGGAACGCGACTTGACGCGCGCGATCACGTCGCCCGGCCGGAGGCCGGCGCGCTGCGCGGGCGAACCCGGCGTGATCGACGCGATCGTCGCGCCGCGCGCGATCAGGTCGCGCGGGTTCGACGTCGCCACTTCCTCGAGCCGCACACCGATCCACGGACGGCGTACGCGTCCGTGGGCGAGGAGGTCCTCCGCGACGCGCCGTGCACGATTGATCGGGATGGCGAAGCCGAGGCCGATGGACCCGCCGCCGCTCGTGGAATAGATCGACGAGTTGACGCCGATCACCTCGCCGGACGCGTCGACGAGCGGACCGCCGGAGTTGCCCGGATTGATCGAGGCATCCGTCTGGACCATGTCGAAGTACGCCGACGGCCCCTCGCCGCGCGCCACGAGGTTGCGTCCCACCCCGCTGATGACGCCCGCGGTGACGCTCGGCTCCGAGTTCCCGAGCATGAAGCCGTACGGATTCCCGATCGCGATCGCCCACTCGCCGACGAGCAGATTGTCGCTGTCGCCGAGCGGTGCGACGGGAAGTCCCGTCGCGTCCACCTTGATCACCGCGAGATCGTTCGTCTCGTCGGTGCCGATCGCCTTCGCGGGGTAGGTGGTGCCGTCGCGCAGCATCACCGAGATGCGCGAGGCGCCGGCGATGACGTGCGCGTTGGTGACGATCACGCCGTCGGGCCGGATGATGAACCCGGTCCCGAGGCCGGACGACGTTTGCGTGCCGGAGCGCCCGCCGAACAGTGCGTCGAACGGATCGGCGGCGACGCGCTGCACGACTTCCGTCTGCACCGTGACGACGCTCGGCGCCACGCGCGCGACGGCCTCGGTGATGGCCGTGCGCCGCGACGCGGGAACCGACGCGGCGCGCGGCTCGTCCGCGGTGCGGGTGACCTGCGCGGAGCTCTGCGGCGTCTGCGAGCACGCGAGCAGCGCGAACGTGGCGAGCACTCCGAGCGTGGCGCGCGTCACGAGGTGGGCCATGCGCGGCGGAGTCGTGCGACGTCGCCGAGGAACTCGTCGATGCCGCGGTCGGTGAGCGGGTGCACGAGCAGATCGCGGCAGCGGTCCGCCGACAGCGCGACCGCGTCCGCGCCGGCGAGGGCGCAGGCTCCGAACTGCGCCGGCGACGCGGGATGAAGCGCGATGACGTCGCACTCCGCGTCGGACGCGTCGAACGCGGTGCGCAGCTCGGCGAGCACCGACACGCCGTCGCGCCCCGCGGCATCGAGGCGCTCGATCGCCGTCACGACGCTCGACGCGCCGGCCCGCGCGGCGAGGAGCGCCTGGGCCGTGTTGAAGACCTGGCTGGCCGAGACGCGGACGCCGTCCGCCTGGAGCCGCCGCATCGCGCCGAGCGTCTCCTCGAGGAGCGGAAGCTGGACGACGATCTGGTCGGAGATCTTCGCGAGCTCCTTCCCGTCGCGGTAGGCTCCGGTGGCGTCGACGGCGTGCACGGCAGCGAAGATCGGGCCGTGCACGAGCCGGCAGAGGTCCGCGAGGTGCGCGCGCATCTCGGCGTCGGCGTCGTCGGCGAGGAGGCCGGGCGTGGTGAGGACGCCGTCCACCATGCCGTGGGCGGCACCCCACGCGACGTCGTCGATGCTGGCGGTCGCCAGGTAGATCTTCATGCGGGCGCGAGATAGAGGTCGCTCGGATACGCGACGCGATCGAGGAAGAGCGCGTGCGGCGGCGCGGGTGGCGAGACGCCGGCGTTGTCGTGCGCGTCGAGCAGGCGCGCGACGTCGCCGGCCGGCCGGCGGCCGAGGGCCGACTCGATCATCGTGCCGACGAGGAAGCGCACCATGTGATGGAGAAACCGGTTGGCTTCGATCTGGAACACGAGGCCCCCCGGACGCTCGCGCCACTGCGCGCGATGCACGGTACACCGGTGCTCGTCGTGCTCGGGCGCGGTGCCGCGCACGGCGAAGGCGCGAAAGGCGTGCTCGCCCACGATGCTCGCCGCGTCGACCGCGAGCGCGCCGCACTCCAGCGGCCGCTGCACCACCCACTCGGTGCGACGCCGGAACGGCGACGCCGCGTCCTCGTCGGTACCGACGTAATAGCTGTAGGCTCTCGCCGTCGCGCTGTATCGCGCGTGAAAGTCGTCTCGCATCGCATGCGCGTCTGCCACCCAGAGATCGTCCGGGAGGAGCGCGTTCAGCGCGCGTCGCAACTCGAGCACCGCCCACTTCGCCGGCACGCGCACCCCCACGGCCTGGCCCCGCGCATGGACGCCGGCGTCGGTTCGGCCGGCGCCGAGCGCCGCGACGGGGCCGGCACACAACCGGCCGAGCGCGGTCTCCAGCTCCCCCTGCACGGTGCGGCGATCGGGCTGGCGCTGCCATCCGCTGAAGTTCGTGCCGTCGTAGTGCAACACGAGCAGCAGCATGCGAGTCGGCATCGCACCGAAAGCTATCCCCCTGCGGAGTCGCAGGCAAATCGGGCGGTGTGGTCGTCCGGCGGCGTGATTGACTTTGGCGCGGCGGCTCGGCCAACTTTCCGCGCCGCCGTGCATCGCGGCGCCTCCCTCCTCCTCGACGGATGCCTCCACGCACCCTGGCCACCCTCGCGCACGCGCTGAGCGTGTCCCCCGACGTGGAGGCGGCGCTGCTCGCGCTCGCCGACGCGCTGGCGGAGATCGACCGGTTCGCGCAGATCGCCCTCGTGCGCTACGACGCGCGCCGCGAGATGCTGGTCGACCGCCTGGTCGCGAGCGGAGACACCGTGGACCGCGCGCGGCTCGATACCACCTTCGACCACCTCCCGACACGCGAGCGGATCGCCATCGCCTCCGCCAGCGCGTTCGTCGACTTCGGCGACCATTCGGACGAGTTCGCCCCGCTCTTCGCGCTCCGGCGATACAGCGACGTGGGATGGCTCGCCGTGCGCGGCGTGCGCTTCGACGGCCAGCTCTCCGGCATCATCGTCCTGTACGAGACGCGCAAGTTCTTCGGCACGCGAACCTCGGAGCGTCTCGCCCCCGCCGTCGCGCTCTTCGAGCTGGCGTACCTGCGCTACCTCGAGCGCGAGGCCCGCGAGGAGGCCGTGCGCACGCTCGAGGACGTGACCCAGCGCGTGCACGCGGAGTACGAGCGCAAGCTCGGCGTGCTGGAGCAGCAGCTCCTCAAGGCGTCCGGTCCCCAGACCGCGCACGCCGATCCGGAGCGCCTCGTCGCCCTCGAGCGTGAGGCGGCGCACGCCCTCGAGCAGGCGCGCCAGGCTGGGCGGCGCGCCGCCGCCGTCGAGGCACAGGTCGGCGCCGCGGTGGAGCAGCTCGAGAAGGCGCACGTCGAGCTCCATCGCCGCAGCGAGTCGCTCCGCCAGAAGACGCGGACGCTCTATCTGATCGATCGCGTCCTCTCCCTCGACGCCACGACGGACGACCCGCGCGAGATGGTGCACGGCCTGCTCACCCTCGTCGGCGACGACATGGGCGCACAGCGCTGCTCGCTCCTCCTGCACGCACCGGAGGAACACACCCTGTATCTCGCGGCCGCCCGCGGGATCGCGCCGAACGTTCCACCCGGACATCGCATCCCCTTCGGCGAGGGGGTCGCGGGCAAGGTCGCGGCGACGCGCCAGCCGCTGCTCGTGCAGGACGTGGCCGAGGCGAAGTCGCACCCGCTGCTCCGCGACGAGTACTTCACCACGGGGTCGTTCATCAGCTTCCCGCTCATCTACCACGGAGCGCTGGTGGGCGTGGTGAACCTCACCAACCGTGCGATGCAGGGGATCTTCGTCGAGGAGGACGTGGAGCGGGTCCGGCTCCTGGCGCTCGTCATCGGCCTCGTCGCGACGCAGTCGCGCCTCGCCGACCGGATGCTCGAGACGCTGAGTGTCGGCTAGCGCGGTCCCGCCGCTCCAGCGCGCGATCCGCCGCCTCGCGGCCGGCGAGTCGCTCACCGCGGACGAATCGCGCGAGGCGTTCGAGGCGGTGATGTCCGGAGAGGCGAGCCCGGCGCAGCTCTCCGCGCTGCTCGTCGCACTGCGCGTGAAGGGGGAGACGGCCGACGAGGTGGCGGGCGCGGCCGCCGCGCTGCGTCACGCCATGGTGCGTCTCGACGCCGATCGCCCCGACGAGCTCGTCGACACCTGCGGAACCGGCGGGGGAGCGGTGGCGACGTTCAACATCTCCACCGCGGCGGCGCTGCTCGCCGCCGGCGCGGGAGTGCGCATCGCCAAGCACGGCAACCGGTCGTTCACCTCGCAGTGCGGGAGCGCGGACGTCCTCGAAGCGCTGGGCGTCCCGGTGGAGGTGCCCGCGGTGGTGATGGCGCGCGCGCTCCGCGAGGCGGGAATCGTGTTCATGTTCGCGCCGCAGATGCACCCCGCGATGCGTCACGTGGGGCCGGTGCGCCGCGAGCTCGGGATCCCGACGGTGATGAACATCGTCGGCCCGCTCGCGAACCCGGCGGGGGCGGGACGTCAGGTGGTCGGGGTGGCCGACGCGCGGCGCGTTCCGCTCATCGCCGGTGCGCTCCGCGCCCTCGGCACTCGACACGCGCTGGTCGTCCACGGCGAGCCCGGCATGGACGAGATCTCGCCGATCGGCCCGACCCAGGTGATCGAGATCCGCGACGGCTCGGTGTCCGAGTGGACGATCGATCCCGCACGGTTCGGGTTCGGGGGAGGGAGGGCCGAGGAGCTCGTGGGCGGTCCTCCGGCGGCGAACGCGGCGGCGGTGCGCGCGGTGCTGGAGGGGCGCGCGCCGCCGACGGCGCGGGCGGCCGTGCTCCTCAACGCCGCGGCAGCGATCCTCGTCTCGGCGGCGGTGCGCTCGTTCGACGACGCACTCGCACGCGCGACCGAGGCGCTCGATCGAGGCGACGGCGCCGCGGCGCTCGAACGACTCCGCCGCGCGTACGCCACGAGCTGACCGACGCACCGGGTGGAGCACCGCGGAAAACGACGAAGGCGCGCCCGATCGGGCGCGCCTTCGTCGCAGCGTGCCGCCGGAACGCCGAGCGCTAATAGCGCCGCATGACGCCGACGACGATCCCCTGGATCGTGATGTCGTTCTCGTGCACGTACATCGGCGCCATCGTCTCGTTCGCCGGCTGCAGCCGGATGCGGCCGTCGCGCTCGCGGTAGAACTTCTTCACCGTCGCGGAGTTGCCGTGCAGCATCGCGATGACCATCTCGCCGTTGTCGGCGCGCTGCCGCTCGTTCACGACGACGAAGTCGCCGTCGCGGATGTGCTCCTCGATCATCGAGTTGCCGCGAACCTTGAGCACGTAGTGGTTCCCGCCGCGCTGCACGAAGGAGTCGGGCACCGCAATCGTCTCCTGATGGGCAATCGCTTCGATCGGCACGCCGGCGGCGACGGCGCCGAGCAGGGGCAACTCGATCGCGCGCGGGACGAGCTCGTTCGGAAGAATCTCGATCGCGCGGCTCTCGTTGTACGACCGCTTGATGTATCCCTTCCGCTCGAGGTTGCTGAGGTGCTCGTGCACCGTCGCGAGCGAGTTGTAATTGAAGTTGTCCGCGATCTCCTCGAAGCTCGGGGCGTAGCCCTTTTGTTCGGAGTAGAGCGTCAGATAGTTTAGAATCTCGCGTTGGCGCTTGGTCAGCGGCATGGCGGCTCCTGCGAAAGGTGGCACTCGCGACCGCTCGCGAGGCGGGCGGCTGTTGCGCGGCCCCGAACAACTCCCGAAAAGGATATCCGAATAGGTCCCGAAGTGCAAGGATTTCTGCGGTGGACCCCCCCGGGGGGCACTTTAGGGACGATCTGCCGCGAGTCCGAGGCACGCGCCGCAG
>DATJGU010000016.1:0-69899 GCA_035494615.1 Gemmatimonadaceae bacterium | reverse complement strand
TGCGGATAGTGGCGGCCTGACGGCCGTTCCTCCCCTCCCGCCTCCGATCCCGGCCGCGCGGATCGTCCCTCGACGCCACGACTCGCCAGCGCACGCGCGCGGCCCGTCACAATCCGGTGGGGCGCGAGAGACCTGCGCGCTACTCTGGGCGCTGAACCCGCGCCGCGGTCGGCTGGCCGCGCGGCGTCATCGATCCCGCACATCTCCCGCACGGTTTCGCCATCGGCTGGCGGAGTCCGCGCGCGATCGTGCGGCGGTGACGTCGACGAGGCGGGAGCGATGCGCGATCACGAGGGTGCGGCGATGACGGGACGTGGCGATGCGGCGGCGCGGGACGAGACGGTGGCGGCCGCCCTGCTCGGGCTGGCTGCCGCCGGCTACGAGCGCGCGCAGCGCGACCGCATCCGCTACGGCGAACAGCTCCGCGCGATCCTGCAGCGGCGCGACGTGCGCTGGTCGCTGGCGCTCGATGCGGACGTCGAGCCGGACGCGATCCTGCGCGAGGTCCGCGACTCCGGCGGCGGGCCCGTGCCGCTGCTCGGCCGGCTCTACGCCGGCGCCTGGCGACAGGAGTGCGACATGGGCGCGCAGATGGAGGCGCTCGTGACGCGGCATCCCGCGTGGCCGTGGCTGCGCGAGGTGCGGGGCGTCGGGACGATCCTCGCGACGCGCCTGCTCGCGCGGCTCGACATCACGCGTGCGCCGTCGCCGGCGTCGTTCTGGTCGTACTGCGGCCTCGGGACCGTCGCCGCGGAAGAGCTGGTGTGCGACCTGTGCGGCGCGCGCGCGTTCGTCGCGCCGGGCACGCGCGTCGCGCGCGCACACGCTGCCGGCGGTCGTCGCGGTCCGTGCCCGGGTACGCTGCGTCCTCGCGGGCTCGCGCATTCCGTGCGCGTCGCCCAGGGACGCCCGCGACGCGGCGAGCGCGCCGCGTACGATCTCGAGGCGAAGACGGTGTGCTACCTCATCGGCGTCTCGTTCGTGCGGTGCGGTGGTCCCTATCGCGCGATCTACGACGAGCGCAAGGCGCACCTCGCCGCGACGCATCACGACTGGCCCGCCAAGCGCGTGCACCTCGCGGCGCTGCGCGCCACCGTGAAGCGCTTCCTCACCGAGCTCTGGGTGGCCTGGCGCGCCGCCGAGGGCCGCCCCGCGATCCCGACCTCCGCCTGGCCCGAGCGCGAGGTGTCAGCGACCCCGAACTGGAAGAGTCACCCCGAGTTGTAGAACCGGCGCTGGCATCCTCACCTCGCTCACCACGTCTCCAACCCGGAGCGTCACGTGAAGCTCGATCGACAGCTCGACGACTCCATCGCACCGGCGCTCGACGGTCCGCCGATGCTCCGCGCGCTCACCGGCGGCGCGCCGGAGCCCGCGCCCGACCGCGTGACGCGGCTCGCGATCCGCGAGACGGGGCGCACCTACTTCGTTCCCGTCGACACGATCGACTGGATCGAAGGCGCCGACTACTACGTGAAGCTTCACGTCGCCGGCCGCGTGCACCTGCTGCGCGAGCCGCTCCGCTCCCTCGCCCAACGGCTCGACCCGCAGCGGTTCGCGCGCGTGCACCGCTCCGCGATCGTGAACCTCGCGCGCATCCGGGAGATCCGCATGGCCGCGCGCGGCGATCACACGCTCGTGCTCGAGGACGCGACGCGCCTGCGCCTCACCCGCGCGCGCCGCCGCGACCTCGAAGCGCTCATCGAGTCCACGCCCGCCTGATCGCGCGCACCGCCGCGCCTCCCCCCACGCGCCCCCTGCGCGGGGCCGATCGCCGCGCCGCATGCGCGGTTCCCTGCACCGACGCAACGGATGACTGCATCGCCGTGACGAGCCGTTTTCGCGTGCGGGTGTTCCCGATATCGGGTGCGACGAGCGCCGTCGCCCCACCGACGCCGACCCGAAGGAGTCCCATGACGCGCCGATCGTTCGTCCCGTTCATTCTCGCCGCCGCCCTCGCGCTCGCCGGACCGGCGTTCGCGCAGGGCACCGTCTCCACCGTCTCCGGCACCGTGCGCGAGCGCGGCTCGGAGCGCCCGCTCGCCGGCGTGCAGGTGCGCGTCGCCGGCACGCAGCGCGGCGGTGCCACCGACGCCGCGGGCCACTACCGCATCGCCGGCGTCCCGCTCGGCACCATCCAGCTCGTGGCGCAGGAGCTCGGCTATGCGCCGCAGTCGCGGACCATCACCCTCGGCGTCGCCGGCGCCACGGAAGATTTCACGCTCGCGCAGACCGTCACCACGCTCGATCAGGTCGTCGTCACCGCGACGGGCCAGAGCGAGCGCCGGCGCGAGAGCGGCGCGTCCACCGCGGTGATCGACAACACCCAGATCGTCACCGCCGCGGTGAGCACCTTCGCCGACGCGCTCAGCTCGCGTGCGCCGGGCGTCGTCGTGCAGAGCTCCGCGGGCGAGAGCGGCGCGGGCGCGCGCGTGCGCATCCGCGGCTCGAACTCGATCTCCCTCTCCAACGAGCCGCTGCTCATCGTCGACGGCGTCCGGCTCGACAACACGCCCGAGTCGTCGCCGATCGACGTGGGCGGACAGTTCCCCTCGCGCCTCAACGACATCAACCCGGAAGAGATCGAGAGCATCGAGGTCGTGAAGGGGCCGGCGGCGGCGGCGCTCTACGGGACCGCGGCGTCCAACGGCGTCATCCAGATCACCACGAAGCGCGCCCGCGCCGGCCGCACCCGCTGGGACGGCTTCGGCGAGGTGGGCTCGCTGAACGACGTCAACGACTACCCGCAGAACTTCCGCTCGTTCGGCCACACCGACGACGGCACCCTGCGCACCAACTGCAATCTCTTCTCGCGCACTGCCGGCGACTGCGTCGGCGTCGACTCCACGATCACGAACATCCCGATCAAGTCGTCGGGCATCCTGCGCACCGGCAACCGCCGCCTCATCGGGCTCGGCGCCACGGGCGGCTCCGACGCCGTGTCGTACTACGTCTCCGGCGAGTACCAGCGCGAACAGAACGTGGTGCCCAGCAACGGGCTCCAGCGCATGAACATGCGCACGAACCTCCGCGCCCAGCTCGCCCGCACGCTCGACGCGCAGCTCAACATCGGCTTCATCAACTCCGAGCTCCGGCGCCCGCAGAACGACAACAACTCCTACGGCGTCGTCTCCGCCTCGCTGCTCGGCTTCGCCGCCAACTGTGCGCCCGGCCTCGCCGAGATGCACCCGACGATCTGCCTCGGCGGCACCGACACCGTGAGCTTCGGCTACTACAACCGCGGCTTCAGCCCGTACGACTTCTTCGCGCTCGACACGAAGCAGCGCGTGCAGCGCCTGACCGGCGGGATCACGAGCAACTGGACGCCGACCGAATGGCTCACGGTGAACGGCACGCTCGGCGCGGACGTCAATCATCGCTCCGACCTGCAGAACCTTCCGCCCGATCTGCTGCTCGTCGACCAGACGTCGCAGGAAGGGTACCGCGGCGTCTACAACGCCAACATCTTCACCTATACGGCGAGCCTGAACGCGACCGGAACGTGGAACGCCACGCCGACCATCCGGCTCACCACGACCGCCGGCTCGCAGTACAACGACGTCGGCTTTCACCGCACCGATGCCTACGGTGCCAAGCTTCTCTCGGGGAGCGGCTCGCTCGCCGGCACCGCGGCGCGGTTCGCCGTGGGCGAGGAGACGAACGACGTCCGCACGCTCGGCTTCCTCGGGCGCGAGCAGTTCGCGTGGCGCGACCGCGTCTTCCTCACCGGCTCCGTGCGCACCGACAAGAACAGCGCATTCGGCGCCGACTTCGCTCGCGTCATCTATCCCTCGGCGAGCGCGTCGTGGGTGGTGAGCGACGAGGACTTCTTCCCGAAGGTCGCCGCGCTCTCCTCGCTTCGCCTTCGCGCCGCGGTCGGCGCCGCCGGCCAGAACCCGGGCTATCTCGCCGCCGAGCAGTACTACCGCCCGGTCACCGCGATCACGCAGGGCCAGGACGTGCCCGCGTTCACCATCGGCGGCGCCGGCAACAACAGCCTCCGTCCGGAGAAATCGGTCGAGCGCGAGTTCGGCTTCGATCTCACCCTCCTCGAGGACCGGCTCGGCCTCGAGTACACGCACTACCACAAGATCACACGCGATGCGCTCGTGAACGTGAACAACGCGCCGTCGCTCGGCACGAGTCCCAATCGCTTCATCAACGTCGGCCGCATCCGCAACTCGGGCGACGAAGCCCTCCTGCGCGCGTCGATCGTCAGCACGCGCGACGTCAAGGCGGACCTCGCGGTCAGCGGCTCGTTCACGTCCAACCGGCTCGAGACGCTCGGCAACGACGAGACGGGGACGCCGATCCCGCAGTTCACCGGCGGCTTCGACGCCATCCAGATCTTCAAGTCCGGGCTTCCGCTCGGCGCGTTCTACGCGAACGCCGTGTCGTATGCCGACGCCAACAACGACGGCCTCATCGCCTGCCCCGACGGCCCGGGAAGCGCCTCGTGCGAGTTCAGCGTGAGCGACGATCCCGTCTTCCTCGGCGTGCCCTTCCCCAAGGTGGAGCTCTCCTTCGCGCCGTCGGTGCAGTACGGCTTCGCGCGCCTCAGCGCGACGATCGACCGGCGGAGCGGCCAGAAGCTGTACAACCTCACCGGCGTCTACCGCGACGCGTTCCTCGTCAACGGCGCCGCCGTGCAGATCCCCGACGGCAGCAACCTGCAGCGCCAGGCCGCCGCGCAGGCCGCGGGCTACGGCTACCTCGGCGGCTTCATCGAGGACGCCTCGTTCACCAAGCTGCGCGAGGTGGCGCTCGCCCTCACGATCCCGCAGCGGCTCGTCGCCCGCTTCGGCGCGTCGTCGGCCGTCGTCACCTTCGCCGGACGCAACCTGCACACGTGGACGAAGTACAGCGGGCTCGATCCGGAGCTGAACGCGGGCGCACAGTCGAACTTCACCACGGCCGACTTCCTCACCATGCCCCAGGTCCGCTACTTCACGGCGCGTCTCGCGCTCGGCTTCTGAGGAGGCGCCGACTCATGCTCAGACTCGATCATCCGGTCTCGGCTCGACGCGCGGTCGTCGCCGTCGTGTTCCTCGCCGCGGCCGCCGCGGCGTGCAACGAGGACAAGCTGCTCACCGCGCCGACCCCCGACGTGGTGCTCCCGCAGAACATCGCGACGAAGGCGGCGCTGCCGAGCGCGTTCGCGTCCGTGCTCGGCGACTTCCAGCTCGCCTACGCCGGAGGCTACGGCGCACAGCTCCCGCTCCTCGATTACAACGAGGGGCTCGCGCAGATCACCGCGCTCATGAGCGACGAGATGCTCAATGCCGAGACGTATACCTCGCGCATCGAGATCGACCGCCGCGCCACGACGAACATCAACACCACCGCGCTCCAGATCTTCCAGGACGCGCAGCGCGCCCGCGCCACCGCCGACCTGGTGGCCGAGCGCTACCGCGAGCTCGATCCCGAGAACCCGCGGCGCGCCGAGGCGCAGGCGCTCGCCGCCTACATGTACGTGATGTTCGCCGAGGACTACTGCAACGGCGTCCCGACGAGCCGCGTGAAGGCGGACGGCACCTTCGAGTACGGGCCGCCGCAGTCGGGCACGCAGCTGCTCACCACGGCGATCGCCAAGTTCGATTCCGCCATCACCGTCGCCGTCGGGGCGGGGCCGGAGGGAAGCGACGCGCTGATGCTCGCCCAGATCGGCAAGGGGCGCGCGCTCCTCGACCTCGGCCAGTTCGACGCGGCCGCCGTCGCCGTCGCCGACGTACCGTCCGACTACGAGTACGACATCCAGCACAGCGAGACCACCGGCCGGCAGAACAACGCCTTCTTCACCTTCAACTATCTCGAGAGCCGGTTCACGATCTCGGACCAGGAGGGAACGAACGGGCTGCCGTTCGTCTCGAGCGACGACCCACGCGCGCCGGTCTTCCGTGCATCGGACCTGTTCGGCGGCCAGTACGAATTCGGCTTCGACGGCAGCACGCCGCTCTACTTCACCACCAAGTATCGCGACTACGGCTCGCCGACTCCGCTCGCCATCGGTGCCGAAGCGCGTCTCATCGAAGCGGAAGCGGCGCTGCGGGCGAACGACGTCGCGACCTTCCTCGCCAAGCTCAACGAAGCGCGCGCCAGTGCGCCGACGTACCCCGCGGATCCGGGGCTCACGTCGCCGGCGAGGCCGGCGCCCGATCCGCTCACGCTGGCCGACGTGCCGGCCACGCCGGCGGGCCAGGTCGACCTGCTCTTCTCGGAGCGTGCGTTCGCGCTCTTCCTCACCGGCCATCGCGCCGGCGACCTCCGCCGGCTCAGCTACCAGTACGGCCGCGATCCGGAGAGCGTGTGGCCCACCGGGGCCTATCAGGCCGACAACCCGGACAAGCAGGGCACGAACTACGGCTCCGACGTGAACCTGCCGATCCCGCAGGAGGAATCGAACAACCCGCAGTTCACCGGCGGGAGCTGCACGAACCGCTCGCCGGACATCCAGTAGTCCGGCGGGCCGTCGCCCAACGAGCGCCGAGGAGCCCACGAGCCCCTCGGCGCTCGTCGCATCCGGATTGCATTGGGGCGTTGCAGCGCCGCAACTTTGCGCGACGCCCAACCCGCCGAGCTCCGCATGCGCTTCGTCACTCGTGCCCTCGCAGCCGCGCTTCTCCTTCCGCTCGCCGCGCCGGCGCCGGCGCGCGCGCAGTCGCGATATACCGTCGGAGGCGCCGTCGCCTACGCCGATCCACTCGGCGAATTCGGGAACAACGTGAGCCGCGGCTTCGGCCTCGACGGCTTCGGCACCATCGGTCTCGACCCCACCGCCATCGTCAGCCTCCGCGCCGAGCTCGGCTACGTGCAGTACGCACGCAAGACCCAGCCGTTCGTCGCCAACACGGGCTTCGGCTTCCTCGACCTCGAGTCGGAGACGACGAGCGGCGTGTTCACCGCCGGCATCGGCCCGCAGTTCACCGTGCGTCAGGGCTCCATGCGTCCGTACCTCGGCGGCACGATCGGCGTCGCGCGCTTCGCCACGAACACGAAGATCAACGTGCCCGCGCGCTTCTCCGACACCGGCCAGACCGAGACGCTCGACGAGGTGACGGTTTCGAGCGACTGGGTGCTCTCGCTCGCCGCGGTCGGAGGCATCGGCTTCGAGGTGCCCGCGCTCGGCCGCGGTGTCCTGATCGACGTCGGTGCGCGGTGGCATCGCAACGGCCAGGCACGCTACGTCACGTCGGACGGCGTGCAGTACGACGGCAGCACCACGCCGACGATCACGCCCACCGAGAGCGAAGCGGACTTCATCGTGTACCGGCTGGGGATCATCGTCCCGATCGGGAAGTAGATTTCCGGGGATGTCTCCCGATCCGGGAACGGGCGCCACGCCAGCGGATCACGGCGGCCCGGTGAAGCGGAACGACGCCGAGCGCAGCCGCGCGCGCGAGGCCGCCTCGGTGCTCGCCGACGCGAGCCAGCTCCTCGCGTCGTCCACCGACTACCGTGAGACGCTCGCCAACGTCGCGCGCGCCGCCGTGCCGCGCTTCGCCGACTGGTGCGCCGTCGATCTGCTCGACGATCCGAACTCGAGCGCGTGGCCCCCGTCGCTGCAGCGCGTGGCCATGATCCATCTCGACCAGGCCAAGCTCGCGCTCGGCGCCGAGCTGACGACGAAGTATCCGGAGGAGTGGAAGGAGACCGGGGTGATGACCTCGGTGCTGCGGCACGCGCGCTCGGTGTTCATCCCGCAGCTCACCGACGAGATGCTCGCCGGCGGTGCGCGCGATCCGGATCACCTGCGAATCCTCCGCGCGCTCGACTTCCACTCGCTGATCATCGTGCCGATCGTCGCGCGCGATCGCGTGCTCGGCGCGCTCACGCTGTGCATGACGGAGTCCGGGCGGCACTATTCGGACGACGACCTCGTCGTCGCGGAGGACCTCGGGCGGCGCGCGGGGGTCGCGATCGACACGGCGCGGCTGCTGCGCGAGACGCGCGAGGCACGCGAGGCGGCCGAGTCCGCCGCCGCCCGTACGGCGCGCCTGCAGGAGGTGACGGCCGTGCTCGCGCGCGCGCTCACCGAACAGGAGGTCGCGGCGGCGCTCATCGAGCATGGCGTGCCCGCGCTCGATGCGGCGGATGGGATGCTCTACCTCCTCACCGAGGACGGCCAGAACCTCGTCCACGTCGCGAGCGGCGGCATTCCCGAAGCGACGACGCAGGAGTTCCGCGTTTTTCCCGTCGCCGCCGACTACCCGCTCTCGGATGCAGTGCGCACCGGCCAGACCCTCGTCATGGAGACGCGGAGCCACCTCGTCGAGCGCTACCCGTCGCTGCGCGAGGCGAACGCGCGCGGGCAGGCATCGTCGTGGATCATCCTTCCCCTCCGCGCCGGCGGGAGCACGCTCGGCGGGATGGCGCTCGGCTTTCTCGACGGGCGTGTGCTCACGCCCGACGATCGGACCTTCGCCGAGACGCTCGCGCGGCTGTGCGCGCAGGCCCTGCTCCGCGCGCGGCTCTACGACGAGGCGCAGCGCGCGCGCGCGCTGGCCGAGGAGGCGAACGCGGCCAAGCTCTCGTTCCTCGCGACGATGAGCCACGAGCTGCGCACGCCGCTGAACGCCATCGCCGGCCACGTCCAGCTCATGGAGATGGGGCTGCTCGGTCCGGTGAGCGACGGGCAGCGTGAGGCGCTCGAGCGCGTGAACCGCGCGCAGGCGCACCTGCTCGGGCTCATCAACGACGTGCTCACCTACGCGCGCGTCGACAGCGGACGCGTGGATTATGCGCTGCGGCCGGTGGACGCGTCCCGGCTCGTGCGCGACGTCTGTCTCCTCGTCGGCCCCGAGTTCGTCGCGAAGCAGATCGCCCTGCGCGCCGACGTGCCGGACGGCGCGCCGCTTCGCGTTCGCGCCGACGAGGAGAAGCTGATGCAGATCCTGCTCAACCTCCTCTCGAACGCGCTCAAGTTCACGCCGAGTCCCGGCACGGTGACGGTGGCGGTGGCGCCCGACGACGGCGATCCGCGGCTCGCGCGGATCGCCGTGCGCGACACCGGTGTCGGCATCCCGCCGGCCAAGCTCGAAAGCGTGTTCGAGCCCTTCGTGCAGCTTGGCCGCGGGTTGACGAGCGCGCACCAGGGCACCGGCCTCGGCCTGTCGATCAGTCGCGACCTCGCGCGCGGCATGGGCGGCGATCTCACGGCGGCGAGCGGCGAAGGCGGTTCCGGCGCGGCGTTCCTGCTCACTCTGCCGCGGGCGGAGTAGCGGGACGTTCGGCGAGCGCCGTGAGGGCGACGTAATACTTCTTCGCCTGCGCGTCGTAGCTCACGCGGTAGGCGGTCGGATAGAGGCCCGCCTGCCAGTAGAGCGACGGCACGCTGATCGGCACGATGTCGTTCGGCTTCGTCTGCAGGTACGCGCGCGTGACCATCGGCTCGTAGAAGGTGAAGCGACCGTCCCACGAGCCGTAGATGAAGGTGCGCGTGAACGGCTGGTAGCCCGCGGGATTGCCGAGCAGGTTCTGCAGCTCGGGGGCGCTCGTGTCGAACCAGTGCACGCCCATCATCGGCACGGCCTGCTGCGCCGGATCGCCGGGCACGATGTAGCCGGGAGGGACGTAGCCGTCCAGCGGCAGGTTGTCGGCCTTGGCGGCGAACTGCGGATCGCTCGGAAGGATGGCGTCGACCTCCGACTGCGGGACGACGTAGAAGTGGAAGTCGAAGTGCGGCACCGTATATACGCCGGCGGGGGGATGCCCTTGCGGGTTCCAGTCGAGCTCGGCGAAGCGGTATGGCGCCGGCGCCTTCTCGGGGAGCCGGAGGATGAACGAGTGCTCCGCGGCGTCGGCGGGCAGTCCCTCGAGCGCCCGTGCGTCGAGGGCGATCCCGAGCTCCACCGGCCGCTGTCCAGACTTCGCGTCGAGCACGACGTACGCGCGCCCCATCCCGTCGCCGACCTTCACCGGCGGCCCGTACTGCCGGTGCATGCCGGGCGAGTCGTAGCCGGCGCGATTCGCCGTCGCGCCGTCCGGCTGGAGGGCATTCGGCGAGGTAGGCGCGTCCGCCGCGCAGGCGGCGAGCAGCACGAGCGCGACGGTCGAACCGAACGCGGGGATCGGGTGCAGCGAACGTAGCATGGTGGTCTCCTGCAGGGTGAGAGGGAGAAGCGCGGTGGGTGCGCGGGCGAGGGGCGTGCGTGAGCGTCCGCGACGACGGCGCGTGTGCGCCGTCCCCTCGATTACGCGGGAGACCCCGCATTTTTCGTGCGGCGGTGCGCCGGCGCGGTGCCGGCGCGCGCGTCAGTGCCCGGTCCGTTCGACCGTGGCGCCGGTGAAGTTCTCTGTCGTCACGTTCTTGCCACGCTCGAGCGAGCGCACGTAGGTGACGAGCGTCCAGATCTGATCGGGCGAGAGCACCGCGCCCCACGCCGGCATCCCGTCGGGCCGGCCCTGGTAGATCGATTCGAACACCTCGGGCGCCGTCCCGCCGAAATGCCACCGCCCGTCGGCGAGGCTCGGCCCCATCGCGCCGCTCCCGTCGGCGCCGTGGCAGTCCGCGCAGTTGTACGCCACGAACAGCTTCGCGCCGTTCCCGACCGCCGACGCGTTTCCTTCGTATGGATTGCGAAGCACCAGCCCCTTCGGCATCGGCCCGCCGCCGGGCGTGATGTGCTCGACGTGCGCGACGAACCGCCCGGACGAATCGCGCGCGGGCGTCGACTGCACCGCTTGCTGCGCTGCGCTACCCGTGGGCGGCGTCTGGGCTTCCGACTCCCGGCACGCCTGCGCGCCACTACCGAGTACCAACGCGACGAGCGGAACGAATGCTCTCATGGCGCACCTCCCTGTCGACCGACGACCACGGCGTCGTCGGATGCTTGCAACGAGTGAGCCGATCCTGCCCCTCCCGCGCGATCGCCGTTCACGGATCCGCGTTCCGCCGTTCGGCGGGTGCGCCGAGAACGTCACAACGAGAAGACGAACAGCATCCCGCCCCAGCTCGTCCACCGCGACAGCTCCGGCAAGGTGGATCCTCGCTCCCGAACGTCGTAGCTCAGGTTCGACGACACGTCCCCCGCGATGAGCAGCCCCATGTCGCCGCCGATGCCGGAGTAGATCGCGACGTACTCCTTGCCGTCGGGGCCCGTGTAGGCGATCGGGTTCCCCACCACGCCGGAGCCGACCTTGAACTTCCAGAGCACGGCGCCCGTGCGGGCGTCGGCCGCCTTGAACCAGCCGTCGAGCGTGCCGTAGAAGACGACGCCGCCCTTCGTCGCCAGGGCGCCCCCCCACACGGGGTACGGCTCCTTGATCCCCCACACCTTGCGGCCCGTCGTCGCGTCCCACGCGATGAACTCGCCGCGGTAGCCGCCTGGCCCACCCTTCTCCGGCGCGCTCGCGCCGATGTACGGGGTGCCGGGGATGTACGTCACGTCGCGCGGCTCGAAGTCCATGCACAGGTTGTTCGTCGGCACGTAGAACAGTCCCGTCGCCGGCGAGAATGCCGCCGGCTGCTGATTCTTTCCACCCTCGAGGCTCGGGCAGACGTCCGTCACCGGCTTGCCGCGGTAGGGGACCTTGGCCGAGTCGAGCACGGGGCGTCCCGTCTTCAGGTCGACGCCGGTGGACCAGTTCATCGGCACGTACGCCTTCGCCACGAGCACCTCGCCCGTGGCTCGGTCCATCGTGTACGCGTAGCCGTTGCGATCGAAGTGCACGAGCGCCTTCCGCGTGCGGCCGCCGATCGGGAGGTCGACGAGGATGTTCTCGTTCACGGCGTCGTAGTCCCACACGTCGTGCGGGGTAGGCTGGAAGGCCCAGACCATCTCGCCCGTGCCCGCGTCGCGCGCGATGATCGCCGCGCTCCACTTGTTGTCGCCCGGCCGCTGCGCGCCGTTCCACGGGCCAGGGTTCGACGTGCCGTGATACACGAGGTTCAGCGCCGGGTCGTACGACAGCCACCCCCACACCGTCGCGCCGCCCTGCTGCCACGTGTTCGACGGCCAGCTCGTCGCCCCCTGGTTCGGCGACCGGTCGGTAGAGTAGAAGTCGCGGAACCGCGCGCCCACCTTGATGTCCGCGTCCGGCCCGATGTTGTACGCCCGCCAGACTTCCTTCCCCGTCGCGGCATCGAGCGCGGCGATCCAGCCGCGCACGCCCATCTCTCCTCCGCTCGACCCGACGAGCACGCGCCCGTTCACGACGATCGGCGCCATCGTGATCGTCTCGCCCTTCGCGAGGCTCCCCATGCGCGTCTGCCAGAGCAGCTTCCCCGACGCCGCATCGATCGCGACGGTGTGTCCGTCGAGCAGGTTGTAGAAGATCTTCCCGTCCGCGTACGCCGCGCCGCGGTTCACGACGTCGCAGCAGGCGAGCCCCACCGCCGTCTGTGCATTCTCCGGCCGCGCCTTCCACTTGAGCGGCTGCCCCTCGGTCGCGAGATCGAGCGCGTAGCTCACGTTCGGGTACGGCGTCACGACGTACATCGTGTTCCCCACGACGAGCGGCTGGCCCTCGTGCCCGCGCAGCACGCCGGTGGAGAAGGTCCACGCCGCGTGCAGCTTCCCCACGTTCGACGGCGTGATCTGATCGAGCGCGCTGTAGCGCGAGCTCGCGTAATCGCCCCCCGGCGTCTGCCACTCCCCCGTCCCGCCCATGTGCGGCGCCGCGATCGCCGTCCCGCTCACCGTCGTCGCCGGAGCGCTCCGCGCCGACGCCTCCGCGCTGTCCCTCGCCCTCGACGCCCCCCCGCCGGAGCAGGCGACGATGACGAATGCACTCGTGACGAGCGAGACGACGATTCGAGTCGAACGCATGCGGAGCTCCATGCGGGCCGATTTCCGAGCAGCTCGACGCGAAATGAATCGCCGCGCGCAACGCGCGCCAGTCCCTCGCGAGCGCCTCTCACGCCCATGCTCCTCGAGGCAGGACTCGGCTGCTTGCTCGGCCTGTTCGACCTGCTTGATCTGCTTGACCTGCTCGACCTGCTCGACCTGCTCGACCTGCTCTATGCGGATCGGGCGGATGACAGCACGGATCGAGCGGATCGCTCCGCGCGGGGTCGCGTTCCAGCACCGCGCACCGTCCCTCTCCATCCACGACCCCACGGTCTTCTTTTGCTGCTGGGCCGAGATCCATGCACCGGTGCGCCGCTCCTCTCCATCCACACCCCCAAAGCCCTTGCCTTTCTGGCTGCGGCGCCGAGATCGGTGCGCGAGCGCGAGTGCTCTTTCGGGCCGCCGGTACGAGCGTCCACGCCCGTAGGAGATCCGCCTGATCCGTGCAGTCATCCGCCCGATCCGCATGAAGGCAGTTGAGCCCTGGCGCGAAGACCTCCGCGACGCTGGCTTCCCGCTGCCGAGTAGCCGCTACCCGCACCACCTACCGGTGGTTGGCGTTCTCCATCCTAACCCCCTGCCCCCTCAGGTCGTCCAATCAACGGACGGGGTCGCCACGACCCTCATCATCCGGAGGAGTGAATGCGGAGCTGGACGAACGTGGGTCTCGCGCTCTCTCTCGCCGTCGCCCTCGTGCCGGCACCATCCGCGGCGCAGGGGGGCGGCATTCGCGCCGCGATCGAGCGACGCCGCGCCGCGCGTCAGGCCGGCGGTGGGCTCGACGACGGCGCCGACGCGCCGGGCCGCGCGACGATCCCGGCGAACGTGCGCGTCGTCCACGACGTCGCCTACGGCTCGGCGGCGAAGCAGCGCTTCGACGTCTACATCCCCGCCGGTGCCAGGAACGCGCCGGTCGTGTTCCTCGTCCACGGCGGCGGCTGGCGCACCGGCGACAAGGCGGGGCGCGCCGTGGTCGAGAACAAGGTCGCGCACTGGTCGCGCGCCGGTGTGATCGTCGTGTCCGTGAACTACCGCCTCCTTCCCGACGCCGATCCGCTCGAGCAGGCACGCGACGTCGCCCGCGCGCTCGCGGCGGCGCAGACTCGCCTCGCCTCCTGGGGCGGCGATCCGGCGCGCGTCGTCCTCGTCGGCCACTCGGCGGGCGCGCATCTCGTCGCGCTTCTCGACGCCGATCCCGCGCTCGCCGCGTCGCTCGGTGCGAAGCCGTGGATCGGCACGATCATCCTCGACAGCGCCGTCCTCGACGTGCCGCCGTTCATGTCGCATCCGCACCTCCCGCTGTACACGCACGCCTTCGGGTCCGACACGGCTCTCTGGCGGGCCGCGTCACCCTACGACCATCTCCACGCGGGCATGACGCCGATGCTCGTCGTCTGCTCGAGCCAGCGACGCGAATCCTGCCCCGCGTCGATGCGCTTCGTCGCGAAAGCGAAGCAGTTCGGCGTGCGCGCCGAGGTGCTGACGCAGGCGAAGTCGCACCGGGAGATCAACGAGCAGCTCGGCATCGCCGGTCCGTACACCGATGCCGTGGACCGCTTTCTCAGCTCGCTCGACTCGGGGCTCGCGCGCGCGCTCGGCGCCGCGCGCTGACGTCCACCGCGGCGTGCGCGCTTCGATTCACCTCGCGGGCGGCGCCGCGCTCGAGTCGGCGTCGAGTCGCTCGCCGCCGCAGCCGTGGAGCTCGCGCCCGTCGAGCCGCACGGTGACGATGCTCGGGTAGGGGAATCCGCTCATCCCGTCGTGGCAGAGCCGGTGCACGACGGTGACCTCGATCAGGTGTCCCTGCGGCCGCGCCGAGTAGCGCGTCGTGTCGCCGGCGGTGACCGGCGCCGGCGCCGGACCGGCGAGCTGCAGATCTCCGTAGTCGGCGAGAAGCCGCATGTCCCGGTCGCCGATCTCTAACGACCATCCCGGCTCGTTCCCCCGCGCACGAAAAGGCACGTGCGCCGCGCCGCCCTCACCGCCCGGCGCGAGCGCCGGCGCCTCGGCGGGCCTCTCGACGGCGGTCGCGCCATTCGTCGGCACCGAGCCATCCGCGCGCCGAGCGGGCTCGTTCCGCGGCGAGCAGCCGGCGAGCGCAACCATGACGACGAACATCACGACCGTTCGGATCGGTCGCGCGAGTCTCCTCATGCGCGCCTCGCCACTGGATTGTTGACCACGAGCGCCGCCACGCGTCTTTCCTTGGCAGAGCCGACCGAGCTCGAAATCCCACCACCTCGGCCACTCACGTGGAGATCCTGATGCGCAGATCGTTCCTCACGACGTTCGTCCTTGCGGCTGCCCTGCTTTCCGGATGCGGTTCGGACAAGAGCACCGGGCCGACGCAAGCCTCGATCGTCGGTACGTGGAATCTCGAGTCCGTCAACGGCACGCCACTGCCATACGTCTTCCAGACGACCCCGACGAAGCTCGAGGTCCTCAGCGAGCAGTTCGTGGTCGACGCGGACGGTACCTTCACCGACGAGAGCACGGTACGCGAGACGGACGGCAGTACCGTGACGACCCAGACGAGCACCGACGCTGGTACCTACTCGCTCAACGGGACGGCCGTGGAGTTTCTCTACTCCGATCAAAGCTCGTTGACCGCATCGCTGTCGGGCAACTCGTTCATCGTCGCCGGCGGCGGCCTGTCGGTGAAGTTCGTCAGGCAGTGAGGCAGTCCGAGTCACTGCACGGCGACGCCGGGCGACGCGCGAAGGGCGCATGACCGATGAGGACGGCCTCGGGAGAGATCTCTCCCGAGGCCGTTTCCGTGGTGTCGTGGCTGCGCGCCCCGCTCGCCGCCCGATGCGCTATCGGCGCACCTCGTAGAGCTGCACGTTCTGCATGTACCAGGTCGGCGCCCCTTCGGCGGGCCCGGTCTGCGTGATCCGGACGAACCGCGCCCGCACCGGCGCGAAGGCGATCGTCGTCGCATATCCGCTCGCCGTCCCTTCGGCCACGGGTGCACTCCACGTCGTGCCGTCCATCGACACCTGGACCGTGTAAGCGCGGGGCGCCCGCGGGACGCGCGGCGGCGCACCGGGCTGCGGAGGCCGCGGCGAGTAGGGGGGCGGCGAGAGGAACTGGATCTCGGTCAGCGTGGCGGGCTCGGGGAGCTCCATCTGGAACCACTGGCCCGGCGCCTGTGGCACGCCCGATGTCCACCCCGCGGTGCCGTACGCGCGCGCCGCGCCCTCGCCGTTCTCGCTCGCCGTCGCCTTCCACGACGCCTGCTGGTGCATCAACACCGGCACCTCGGCCGCGAGCTCGGGCGCGGTGTACGCGCTCGTGCGCGAGCGCGTCGCCGCGCGCACGCGCGCCACCTGCTCCGGCGTGACGAACGACGCCTGGTTCGTGAGCGAGCCGCGGATGTACGACGCCACCGCGGCGATCCAGTCGTCGGACTGCTGCGCCTGCGGCACCATGATCTGGCCGGCGTAGGTGCGTCCGTCGATCGGGCCGGTGAGCCCGTGCAGCAGCACCTTGAGCACGTAGTCCGGGTGACCGGCCACGCGCGGCGAGCCCGCCAGCGCCGGTGCGATCAGCCCGCCCTCCGGCGCGCGCCGTCCGAGTCCGTTGTCGCCGTGGCACGACGAACAGAGCTCGCGGAACACCTGCTGGCCGCGCTCGAGCGCCACGCGCTGCGCGGGCGGCAGGTTCCGCCCCGGTGATCCCGCCGGCGCCTCGAGGATCTGCGCGCCGACGAGCTGCACGCCGCGCGCGGGGTTCGCCGCCATGGTCGCGCGCACGACGTCGTCCGCGCCGGGCGCCTTGAGCGTGTGCGTCGTCATCATCGCCTGGATGGCGACGTCGACCGAGGGATCGTGGGTGAGTCGCCGCCAGTCGGCGGCGAGCGTCGTGTCGCCGCTCTTGTAGAGCGTCTCGCTCGCGCGGATCCCCTGGATGCGCATGCGCGGATTCGGATCGCGCATCGCCTCGCGCACGAGCGCGGCGTCGAGGGCGCCGAGCCCCTCGAGCGTCCAGAGCGCGTGGAATCGGGCGACGAGCATCGTGTCGCGCCGCGCCATGCGCCGGAGCGCGGGCACGACCGAGCGGTCCCTGCGCAGCACGAGCAGCTGCTGCGCGGCGTCGCGCCACCAGCCGTTCGGATGATGGAAGTGCGCCACGAGCCGCGCCGGCCGCTCCTCGAGCATGCGCGGGCGCGTCGTGTCGCGCGGCATGCCGTCGTACGTGAGCCGCCAGATGCGGCCGAGCCCCGTGATGCGATCGAGCTTGTACTGCTCGATCTTCCGGCGGATGTACGAGCCCTCCGGCGTCCACTCGCTCTCCTGGATGATGCCGTGGTACATGTCGACCACGTACATCGAGCCGTCGGGCGCCGATTTGATCTCGACGGGGCGGAAGAGCGGATCCGTCGTGCGGATGAACTCCGCGTGCTGCGGCTGGTAGACGTTGGCGAGCCGCGTCAGCCCCTCGACCTGTCGCGGGTGCACGCGCCGCACCACTCGGCCCACGACCTCACCGTAGAAGTAGTCGCCCTTCAACTCGTCGGGGAGCGTGCCGCCGCGGTAGACGTTCGCGCCCGAGCCGGCGGTGCCGTGCGTCAGCGAGCCGTCGGGCATGCGGACGACCCCCATCCCGCCCTGCATGTCGGCGACCTTCACCGGCGCGCCCCAGATCTCGTTGAATCCCGGGTCGAAGCGGAGCGAGTCGGTGAACGTCCCGTACACGATCGGGAACTGGAAGTAGCCCGGCACGCCGAGCCAGCCGTTCTGGAACCACTGCTTCCCGTCGTCGTCCTGCGACGCGCCCCACTGCGCATCGTTGAAGCCGGTGGGCTCGCGCACGACGCCGGCGGGCGTCTCGCGCACGCGGAACTGGTTCACCGTGCTGTAGAGCCAGTTGTCCATCGCCCAGAACATCGACGACTGCAGGTGCTCCACGTTGGCGAGGCGGCCGTAGTTGGTCGTGAACAGCTCCTTCTTGTCGGCGCGGCCGTCGCCGTTCGTGTCGGTGTACTCGTAGACGTCGTTGGAGTTGGACTCCATCGTGAGTACGGCGTCCTTCCCGTACGGCGTCGCGAAGCGCGGGAAGACGAGGCTGTCGACGAACACGGTGTGTGTCTCGTACACGCCGTCGTTGTCCCTGTCTTCCCAGCGGGAGATGCGGCTCACGGGCGCGAGCTCGTCGTGCGCCTCGAGGTCGAGCATGTAGGTGCGGAGCTCGAGCACGAACATCCGCCCGTCGCCGTCGAACGCGATCGACGCCGGCTGCTGGATGGCGGGCTCGGTGAGCACCGGCGTCATCCGGTAGCCGGCGGGGAGGATGAACTTCGCCTGCTCGTCTTCGGGCGAGAGCGGCTCGACCGGCGGCTTCGGGGAGAAGTCCGCACCGGCGAACGGGTCCTGGCGCGGACGGCCGGTGGTCGGGTCGATGACCGGTGGCTCCTTCGCCGTCGTGTCGGGCCGCGCCGCCGCGCGCTCCGCCGTCGTGGTCGCCGCAGGCGCGGGCGCGGGAGTCGCCGCCGGCGTCCCGGTGCGCGGCGCACCGCCCCCCGGCACGCATGCGCCACCCGCGAGCAGCGCCGCCAGGGCGAGCCCGCGCCAGATACGTCGCGACGTTCTCATGCCGTCCCACTCGTGCATCTCGTTCCTCCCTGAAGCGTTCACCGCGCCAGCACCGGCCGGTCCATCGTCGCGTAGAAGTCCTTCATGATCGCGTCGCGGTCGAAGTCTTCCCAGAGCACGATCGTGCGCGGGTTGTCCGGCCGCTCGACCCACTTCCCGTCCACGAGCCGCGGCGCGGGGATCCGTCGCGCATGCGCCCAGGCGGGGTTCTTCACGATCGACACGGCCGCCATGTCGAACAACGCCCGCGAGGGGGGCGTGCCGTCGAGCTGGACGTGCTCGAACAGATCCACCGAGTAGTCGCCGAACGCGTTGAACCGCCCGCCGTTGCGGCCGGCGATCGTCTGGCGCAGATGCGGGCCCTTCCCCGGCATGTGCGCGAGGATCTCCTCTCGCGTCACGCGCACGTGATCGGTGCCCGACGGCTTCCCGTAGCGCACGAGCGCGATCTCGAACGGCACGTCGGTGTCGAGGACGTACTGCAGCGCGCCCTCGTCGTTCTCCTGGTTGTACTCGCCCGGATCGGGATAGTTGGAGCCGAGCCAGACGATCCGCACGAGCCGCGCGATCGACGGATCCTTCTTCAGCGCGAGCGCGACGTTCGTGAGCTTGCCGATCGGCACGAGCACGAGCGGCCGGGCGCGCTTCACGTGCGCCTGCCGGATGATCTCGTTCACCGCCGCCGAGCCGTCGAACGACCGCTCGCCGAGATGCGGGGCGATCTCGGCGAACGATCCGTTCGCCCCGCGCATCACCGGGAACACGCGCCGCAGTCCGGCCAGCGTGACGACCCGCTCCGCCTCGCGCGCCTGCTGCTCGGCGTCGCCGCCGCCGCGCGTCGCGTTCACCGTGATCCCCTCCACGTCGAACACGTCGCCGCTGAAGAGCATGTAGGCGATCGCGTGCTGGTCGTCGACCTCGTTGTTGGCGTCGGAGTCGATGAGGACGGGGATCAGCTCCCCGGCCGGCGCCTGCGCGGCCGACCAGGCCGGGGCGCCGGCCGCGACGGCGACGATCAGCGACAGGGCGAGGCGCCTCATCGCGCGCTCCGGAACAGCGAGAGATCGATCGCCTCGCCCATCGCGCGATAGCCCGCGTCGCCCGGGTGGAGGTGATCGCCGGAGTCGTACGCCGGCAGGAAGCGCAGCGGGTCGGCGGGGTCGCGCGTCACGGCGTCGAAATCGATCACCGCATCGAACTCGCCACCCGTCCGGATCCACCGGTTCACCGCGGCGCGGATCGCCTCCTGCGCCGGCGAGAAATTCCTGCGCGGCCCGGCGGGCGTGAGCGTCGCCCCGATGATCGTGACGCCGCGGTCGTGCGCGCGCGCGATGAGCTGGCGGTAGCCGAAGATGAGATCGTCGGCCGTGACGCCGTCCAGCGGGCTGCGGCCGATGTCGTTGATCCCCTCGAGCACGATCACGTGCGTCACGCCCGGAACCGCGAGCACGTCGCGGTCGAATCGCGCGAGCGCGCTGGGTCCGGCGCCGTAGGTGAGCACGCGACCGCCCGAGATGCCGGCGTTCACGACGCCCCGCGGCGGCTCGCCGCTGTGCAGCAGCCGCTCGGCGAGCACGTTCGGCCAGCGCGCGTTCGCGTTGCGCGTCGAGAGCGCGCCGTCGGTGATCGAGTTGCCGAGCGTGACGATGGTTCCCGCCGCGGCGGCGTTGGTGACGTCCACCTCGACGAGATAGGGCCAGATCTCGATCGTCGTGTCCGGCGCGAAGGCCCGGTTCGCCGTCACGTCGCCGCCACCCACGTAGCTCGTCTGGAGCGCGAGGGGATGGCGTGTCGACAGCCGCGACGAGTCGGCGAGATAGAGGCTCACCGCGAGATCGCGGAGCGGGGGAATGGCGAGGGCGACCGGGTCGCTGAGCACGACGGCGCCCGGCAGCATCCGCACGGACGCACGTCCGCCGAAGGTGAGCACGCGGTCGGTCGCCGGTGCGGTCGCCGCGCCCGAGTCGCGCAGGGCGACGTGCGCCGCGCCGATGACGAGCGGGCGGTCGCCGTACTCGTTCGAGAGCCGGATGCGCACGTGATCGCCCCCGATCGACGTCCGCACGACGAGGCGCAGCGTCTGCCGGTACAACGTCGGCGTGCGATCCACCGAGTCGCGCGGAGGACGCGGCGCGTCGTAGGCGCTCGCGGTCCAGGTCGCGACCCAGCGGGATGCCGTCGCACGCGGCACGTGGCTCGTGGACGCGGGCGCCGCGCAGGCGCCGGCGAGGACGAGAATGGAAAGGAATCGGCGCATCGAAGTGGTGGATGTCATGACTGGAACCCCGCCGGCCGCTCGGCCATCGCGTTCGTCGCCCGCTCGAGCGCGAGGCCCACGCGGGCGATCGTCCCCTCGTCGAACAGCCGGCCGATGAGCGTGACGCCGTGCGGCACGCGCCGCGGCGGATCGAACTTCGGCAGCGGATGCGCGGGATCGGGCGCCCAGTCACTCCGCGCTTCGCTCACCCGCACGAACCCGGTGCGCAGCGTCAGCGACGGATGGCCCGTCTGATTCGTGATCGTCAGCATCTCGTCGCGCAGCGAGGGCACGAGCAGCAGATCCACCGACGCCATGAGCCGCGACATCATCTCCGCCACCTTCCGGCGCATCCGGTCCGCCTGCACGTAGTCCACCGCCGAGAGGAACCGCGATTCGCGGAACAGGTTCGGCCACGCGTCGGGGACCTGCATCTTCAACTGGTCCGCCTTGCCGCTCAGCGTCAGCTCCTCGAACGCCGCGGCCGCCTCGGCGAACAGGATGAGGTTGAGCGAGGCGTACGGCCAGTCGGGGATCGTCACCGGCGTCGGCACCATCCCGAGCTTCCCGATCGTGTCGAGCGCCGCGCGATCGACGTCGGTCGCCGGCGGCTTCGACATCCAGTCCGCGATGTAGCCGACGCGCAGTCCTCGCACCGGGGCGCTCGCGTCGAAGTCGAGCTTCGCCGGCACGCTCGCGACGTCGCCGGCGTCGGGGCCGGCGATCGCGCGGAGCACGAGCATCGCGTCCTCGACGCCGCGCGTCATCGGGCCGAGCTTGTCGAGCGACCAGCAGAGCGTCATCGCGCCGGTGCGCGGCACGCGCCCGTACGTCGGCCGGAGGCCGGTGACGCCGTCGCGCATGCTCGGCGCGATGATGCTGCCCCCCGTCTCGCTCCCGATCGAGAAGCCGACGAGCGCCGCGGCGGTCGCCGCGCCCGGCCCCGCGCTCGATCCCGACGCGCCCTCCTCGAGCAGCCACGGATTCATCGTCTGGCCGCCGAACCAGACGTCGTTCAACGCGAGCGCGCCGAGCGAGAGCTTCGCCAGGAGCACCGCGCCCGCGTCCTTCAATCGCGCCACGACGGTCGCATCCGTCGTCGGGACGCGATTCACATAGGGCTCCGCGCCCCACGTCGTTCGGATGTGCGCCGAGTCGAGGAGGTCCTTCACCCCGTACGGAATGCCGTGCAGCGGGCCGCGATACGTGCCGGCGGCGATCTCGCGGTCGGCGGCGCGCGCTTCCTCGAGCGCACGGTCGGCGGAGAGCGTGATCACCGCGCGCACCGTCGGGTCGAAGCGCGCGATGCGGTCGAGATAGATCCGCGTCAGCCGCTCGGACGTGATCTGCTTCCCCTCGATCCAGCGCGACAGCCGCGCCACGGTGGCGTAGGCGATGTCGGCGTCGCTCCGCGGCGGCGGTCCCGGATCGTCGCCGCTGCGCACGAAGCGGTCGGCGGCGATCGCCGGCTCGTTGCGCGCGAGCGGCGTCCACACCGACGCGGGCGCGAGCGACGGCTCGAGCTCGAGCACGCGCGGGCCCGTGCGCCGCTCCATCAGCGACGCCATCGACGTGCGCCAGTTCGCCGCGACCATCTCGCGCTGCGCGGGGGTCATCGTCACCTGCACGAGCTTCTCCGCCTCGGCGAACGTCGTCGGGGTGACGTCGGGGCCGACGGGAGGCGCCGTGTTGAACGCGCCCGGCGCGCCCGGCGTGGCCGGCGTCCCGCTCGGCCGGGCGGCAGCCGACGGACTCGGCGTGGTCTCGACCGTCGGCGTCGCGCCGCGGCAGGCGGCGAGCGTGGCGGCGACGCCGAGCGGGGCGTCGACGAGGAATTTCCGGCGAGTGGTCACGGCTGGAGTGGCGAGAAGGGGAGCGTCGAGCCTGCGCGATACGATATGCGCCGTCGGCAGGGTGCGCGACAGGGCGCGCATCCGAGAGCGCGGTCAGCGGTCAGTCCTTCGGCAGCCCCAGGATCCGCTCCGCGTTGCCGTGCGCGAATCGCTCGAGCACGTCCCGGGGGAGCCCGAGCCCGCGCACCGTGCGATGCCAGCCGTTCGCGCTGCCGAGCGTGACCGTGTCGGCGGTAGCGTAGTAGCGCCAGTGCTGGTCGAATGCCGACTCGAGCGCGGCGCGGCTCGCCGAGCCCTCGCCGAAGTCGGTGCCCCACATGATCCGGTCGGCGTAGCGCACGAAGAAGGCGCGCACTTTCTCGCTCGGCTGCATCGCGAGGTCGTTGATGCGCGCCGCCGTCTCGACGGAGAGGTTGGGGTACGCGTCGAGCCGCTTCGCGACCTCGTCGACGTCGTACTCGAGGCTGGCCAGGTGCATGCCGACGACGACGAGCCGCGGATTGCGCGCGAGCCAGCGGTCGCGCGCCGCGATGATCGTCTCGTGCTGCGGAATCTCCGGATGCGCGAAGGCGTGATACTGCGGGTTGTGGCTGTAGTACCAGTAGTGCGGGCTCTCCGGCGTCAGCGGCCGCCACGCCGCGAGCGGCTCGGCGATGTGCGCCATCACCGGCACGTGCTGCTCGGCGAGGAAGTCCCAGATCGGCTGGAAGCGCGGGTCGTCGATCTGCACGTAGCTCCCGTCGGCGTTCTTCACCTCCATGCCGATGTCCTTCCACACCTTCACCGCCTTCGCCCCCTGCGCGATCTCGGCGCGCAGCCGCTCGATCGTCGTCGTCGCGAAGTCCGGCTCGGCGATCCGGAAGGGATCGAACGTCGCGACGAGGGAGAACCGCCCGGGGTGCGCCGCGCGCAGGGCGAGGAAGTCGCGCCACTTCGCGTCGATGTCGCGATCGCCACCGGTCACGTCCACGAGCACCGCGCGCGCGTTCCACGCCTCGAGCGCCGGCACGAGCCCGGGCGCGTCCGTGCGGTAGTGCGAGTGCACGTCGACTTTCGGGATGGCACGCAGATCGGCGGCGGCCTGCTCGGCGCGAGGCGGCGTGACCGCGCGAGCGCACGCGGCCATGACCAGCAGACCGGCCAGGCGCGGCGGTACCGACCACGGCGTGCGCCGCAACGAGCGCATCACGCTCGATACCGCCAGCGCCGCAGGTCCGCCCCCGCCGGCGCGCGGCGCTCCATCTGCGCCGCCATCTTCGCGAGCAGCGATTCCGGCGGCGGACCCCAGCAGTGCGGCGCCATCGGCTGGAACACGATCTCGCCCGTCCATTTCGGCGCCGTGGCCTTCGACAGAAAATCGTCCAGCAGGTGCACGCCCATGTTCAGGTAATACGAGTCGGCGTCGCCGACGTACACGTTGAGCTTGTCGGCGAGCTTCGGCCCCAGCGTCGCCCAGTTCGTCTCGAGCAGGGAGCGCAGATCGTAGTGCGTGCGCCAGTAGTCGGCGACGGCGTGATCGATCGCGCCGGTGCGCTTGTCCCAGATCCGTTTCGGGTAGCCGTCGTCGCCCACGGGCCCGTACGTCGCCTCCCAGATGTCCCATTGCCCGCCCGAGCGCGAGTGCTCGCCCTGCGCGAGCTCGAACCAGTTCTCGTCCTTCATCATCGCGACGATGTTCCCGTCCGGCTTGCGGTGCGTCGGCCGCTCGACGCGCATCCAGTCGTGGTCGATGAAGTACGCGTTCGTGTCGGCGTAGACGTTCACGATCTGGTGATAGCGGAAGTCCACCGCGTCGGGACACGTCGACCACACGCCGCCGTAGAAATCGGGGTAGAAGATCTGGTGCGCGAGCGAGATCCACCCGCCCGTCGAGCCGCCGGTGAGCAACCGCGCCCACGGCTCGCCGATGACCCGGAACCGCGACTCGACCGCCGGGATGAGCTCGCGCATGATCGCGTCGCCGTACGGGCCGTTGTTCGCCGAGTTCACGCCGTAGGAATCGTCGTAGTAGGGCGACGGATGCAGCAGGCGCACGACGATCACCCTCGGCGTCGTGTCGGCGTTCCACGCCGGCGTCGCGGCGAGCCGCGGCACGCCGAGCGAGAAGTGATCCTCCTCGTACACGATCGGATAGCGCGTGTCCGGATGCGCGTCGTAGCCCTTCGGCAGCGCCACGACGGCGCCGAGGAAGATCGGCTGGCCCCACCAGCGCGAGAGGATCTCGCTCCTGATCCTGAGCCGGCGCACGTTGCCCGAATCGGGCGGTACGACGACCGGCGGGATGACCCGATCGGCGACGAGCCGGATCGGCTCGGTGGCGTACGGATCGATCGTCACCCGCACCGGCTCGCCGTAGAGGTTGCCCGGCGAGTGCCGCCAATCCTGGCCCTCCCACTGGTCCATGTGCAGCCACACGGTGTGGCCGTCGGCGCGCGCGAACCTCGTGTAGACGTTCACGAACGGCTGCACCCAGTACGTGCCGGCGGGAATGTTGCGCAGGCTGCGCACCGGATGACCGAACGCGGACGCGTCGATCACGGCGGCGGTGCCAGGCGCGAGCGCGTCGACGTCGACGCCGAACAGCGGAGCGCCCGTCTCCTCGGCTTGCGAGATCGGCGTCGACTCCGCGCTCGAGGTGCGGCTGATCGCGACGTACACGCGTCCGGTGATCGGCGCGTCGTGCGCTGCGCGCGGGACCGTGATCTCGACGCGCGGGCCGGACTGCGCGCCCGCTCGGTGCGCGCCCGCGCTCGTGAGAACGAGCAGCGTGGCGCAGATGGCGCGGCGCACGCTCACTGCGGCAGCGTCTTCCGCAGCCGATCGAGACGTGTCCGCACTTCCGCCACCTTCGGCTGCAGGTCGGGGTCCGCGTTCTTCCAGAGATCGACGAACGCGGCGTAGCTCGCGACGGCGCGCTTCGTGTCGCCCTTCTCCTCGTACAGCTCGCCGAGCCGCTTGTGGAACGGCCCGAGTACCCACGAGTCCGAATTGATCCGGAACTGGCTGTTCGTGCGGAGGTAGCGCTCGATGTTGGCGATCGTGGAATCGGTCTGATTCGCCCGGTCGTACGCGAGCGCGAGGCCGTACGGCTGGCAGAACGGGCAGTTGATCGGCAAGCCGTCCGTGTCGACGTCCATTCGCCGGTAGGTGCGGATCGCCTGATCCGGATGGCCCTCGGCAAGGAGGATCGCCGCCTCCGCGAAGAGGCGCTGGCCGCGCCATACCTGTCGCTCGACGGAGTCGTGGGCCGCGGCGTCGTACTGGGCGAGGATCGCCCGCCCCCGCTCGGGCACACCCGCGGCGGCGTAGTACGTCGCGATGTCCAGCATCGCGCCCGGGGGTGACGCGGGCGTGAGCGGGTGCGCGCGCACCGCCGCGTCGAGCCTCGCGAGGGCGCGCGCGCTGTCGCCGCGCAGCATCGCGTCGTCGAACGCCGTGCGCGCCGGCACGGACAGCGAGTCCACCCGTGCGCCGCGAGCGGTGTTGCGCGCCACGAGCTCGAGCCCGAGGCTGTCCGCTTCGTGAAGCCGTCCGCGCGCCTGGTCGATCAGACGCAACAGCGAGATCATGCCGCGCGCGACCTCGGGGTTCGGGCTGCGCAGGCCAGCGCGCGCCCGTGCTTCGGCCGAATCGATCTCCCCGCGCATGTAGAGCACCTGCGCCTCGCCGCGCTCCGTCGGAAAGGGCACCTTCCGCGACTTGAGGACGCGGATCACGGAATCCGTCGCGTCGAACTTCCCCTGGTTCGCGAGCGAGAAGGCGAGGTTGCCGAAGATGATGCCGTTCTCCGGCTCGGCCACGAGCGCACGGCGGTACAGCCGCTCCGCGCGAGGCTCGTTGCGAGTCTGCTCGTACAGAATCCCGAGAGAATTGAGGCCGTCCACGTCGGAGGAGTCGTTCGCGACGAGGCGCTCGTAGGCGTCGATCGCCTTCCCCCGGTCGTGCTTCGCGAACCAGTACGCCCCCTCGACGTTGTAGCGCTCGCGCTCCGGCAGCCGGTCGCGCAGGCGGTACGCGGTGGCGAAGAGCGAGTCGCGACGCTGGCGCTGCAACCCGGCGTTGCCGAGGCTGTACGCGAGCTGCACGTAGGCCGCGGCGAACCCGGAGTCCTGCGCGATCGCGTCCTCGAACAGCCGGATCGCCTTCGGAAAGTCGCCCTCCACGTCGTTCGCGCGGAGTGCCGCGGCGAAGGCGCGAAGTGCATCGAGCGAGCCCGTCGTCACCTGGGCGAGCGCGGGCGCGTCGTGCACCGTCTTGAGCGACTCGCCGATCTTCCCCCGCAACTGCCGCGTCAGCCGATCGACCGTCGGGATGATCTCTCCCGCGTTCGCCGCCGATTCGCGATACACCGCGAGCTCGTCCCCCGATTCGGCGTTCACGAGCCGCGCCGTGATGATGAACCCTTCCCCCGCCGACGCGACGCTGCCGCTCACCACCGCCTTGATCCCCTCGCGCACGGCGAGCTCGCGCGCGAGCGGCAGCTCGAGCCGCGTCGTCGCCGGACGCTGCATCCGCTGCAGCGCGGCCACCACGCTGCTCGTCGGCACCACCTGGACGGCGCGCGACTGCGCGAGGTTCGTCCGCACCGCCTCCGACACGACGTCGGCGAGCGCCGAGTCCCTGCTCGCCGCCTCGAACGCGGCCACGACCACGCGGTCCTGCGCCGAGAGCTTGCCCGCGGCGAGCAACGACCCGGAGGGACCGATGCCGAGCACGCGCAGCACGAGATAACCGGCGACGAGCAACGCGAACGCCGTCAGCGCGGCGATCCCGCCGCGCGCGGTTCGCGCCCACGACACGTGCGGGCTCGCCTTCACCGCCATCTGCGCCAGCGTCCCCTGCGCGCTCGGGCGCACCAGCGTCCCGCGCGGCGTCAGCGTCGGCGTCGCCTGCGCCACTCGTCGCGCGACGTACTGCGTGTACCCGGTGAACAGAATCGCCGGGAAGCCGAGCGCCATGACGACGAGCGCGCCGGCGAACACCCATTCGGGGAGCCCCTGCGTGTCGACGAGCAGCCGCGCGACGATGGCGACGCCGATGAACGCCCCCGCGTAGATCGCCATCGCACGCAACAGCAGGCCGCGGCCGTGGAAGGGCATCGCGGCGACCGGCGACGAGGTCGTCGTCGACAGCTCCTGCAGCAGCTCTTCCGCGTTCGCGGGCCGACGAGTCGGGTCCTTCGCGAGACAGCGCGCGATCAGCCGCGCGAGTGCCGGCGGACAGTCGGGGCGCAGCGTCTCGACCGGCGCCGGCGTCTCGCTCATGTGCGCCGCCATCAGCTTGTGCGGCGCGAGCCCGTGAAAGGGGGGCTGGCCCGCGAGCAGCTCGTACGCCATGCAGCCGAACGCATAGATGTCGGCCCGGTGATCCGTCGCCGGATCGCCGGCCGCCTGCTCGGGCGCCATGTACGCCGGCGTCCCGACCGCCGTGCCGAGCTGGGTCAACGTCGCGCCGACCGGCCGCTCCTGCGCCGCCGCGATCGCCTTCGCGATCCCGAAGTCGGCGACGACCGCCGAGCGCCCGGAGAGCAGGATGTTGTCCGGCTTGATGTCGCGGTGCACCACGCCGCGCTCGTGCGCGTAGGCGAGCGCCTTCGCGACGTCGCGCAGAATGTCGACCGCCTGGCCGAGGGGGACGGGCCCGTGCGCCAGCCGCGCCCGCAGGCTCTCGCCCTCGACGAAGGGCATCGTGTAGTAGGGAAGCCCGTCCATCTCGCCGGCGGCGATCACGGGGAGGATGTTCGCCTGCTGCAGCGATGCCGCGAGGCGAATCTCTCGCTCGAACCGCTCGGCGGAGATCGCCGCGGCGAGTTCGGGAGCGAGCACCTTCACCACGACTTTGCGGCCGAGCCGGTGCTCGTTGGCGACGAAGACCCGCGACATCCCGCCACCCCCGAGCTCGCGCTCGATGGTGTGCGTACCGCTCAGCGAGTCCTGGACGCGCTGTCTGAGATCCATGTCCACCAGCGTCGGGGGAGGGGCGCCGCGCGAGCAAACATGCGCGCCCACCCCCCCGCCGGCCAGTGGCGATGCGGAAAGCGGCCCCGGCACGCCGAAGCGTCCCGAGGCCGTTTCCACGTCACCAAGTCACCAACGAGCCAAGTCACCAACGAGCGAAGTCACCAAGTCACTGGTATTGCACGTAGCTCAGCCGTGGCCGCAGCTGCAGCAGCTCCTTCGGCGTGAGCAGGGCGTCGCCCTTCTTCGTGTCGTTGTGGTAGAAGATCTTGAACCCCGTGTACTGCACCGGGTGCGCGACGATGTAGTCGCGGTACGAATCGAACTTGAGCCAGGGCGGCCCCCATCCGTCCATGTGCATCACCACCTGCACGTTCTTCGTCGGACGGATGTTCTCCGCGTCGGGGACCATCTTCTTCGTGAAGCGGTGCACGACGAGGATCTTGGGTGGGATCTTCTTCTCGGTCACGAGCTTGTCGAGCGTGCGGATGACGTAGTTCACGTCCGACGCCATCATCATCCCGATCTTCGAGCTCGGCCGCGCACCCTCGCGCTCGTAGTGCATGTAGAACTCCGGGTCGACGCCGAGGTGGACGTCGGGACGCGCCAGCCAGGGGAGGAGCCGCGGCAGCTCCTTCTGAACCGTGCTGTTCGCCGCCTGGATGTCGAGGAAGAGGATCCCGTGGCGGCTCTGCGCCCACTTGTACGTCTTCTCGATCATCGTCGAGTCCTCGCGCCGCACCCAGAGCCCGTCTGGACCAGGCGCGCCCTGCGCGACGACGGTGACGAGGTGGATCGCCGGCACGACCGGCGTCTTCGGGTCGGCGGCCTTCCACGAGGCGACGGTGCGGTCCCACATCCCGAGCATCTGCTGCTCCGGGTACTCGCCGATGACTCCCATCTTCCGCGAGTGCGGGTTGCCGTAGTAGGCGACGATCCGGTTCTTCGGCAGCAGCGCGCCGGCGGCGGGGGCCGGCCCCGACGGCCAGCTCGCCTCGCTCCGGCGCCCCGCGCGCACCGCCGCGGCGAAGCTCGACATGTCCTTCTTGCTCCGGCCGGCCGCGAGCACCGGTGCGACACTCGTGTCCCCGCTCGTGCGCTCCGCGGCCGGTTCGGCGCTCGAGGCGCTCGCCTCGGCACTCGCCGCGCTGACGTCGGGCGACGCGGATGCCGCCGACGGGCCCGCGCTCGGCGTTGCGTTCGCCGCAGCGCCGGCGGGAGCGGGAGGAGTGGCGACGTCGCCCCCGCTCACGCCGGAGCGTGGAGCGTCGGCGACGCAGGCGACGAGCACGACGGTCGTCAGCGCAGCGCCGACGAGTGGGAGACGAACGAGAGACATGGCTGCTGGATCCCTGGTGACGCGGAGACTCGGCGAGCGACAGTGCACGGTGTGCGCCGTGCGCGGTCGGGTGCGGGAGACGAGTCAGAGAGGGTTGGGTAATGCGGGCGCGGCCGTTGCGCTCAGAGCAACCACCGCCGGTAGGTGGTAGCGAGTAGTGGGTACTCGGTAGCGGGTAGCGAACGCGGACGGATTCGTGCGCCGGGGCTCAACCGCCTCCATGCGGATCGGCTCCGGCGCGTGGAGCAGTTCGGCCCCGGCGCATGGGGCAGTTCGGCTCCGGCGCACGAAGCTTGATGAGCCGCTCACGGAGCCCCGAGCGACGGTTGGACGTTGCGCCGGTTCGAGGGTATATCAGTCCCCGAGGCTTCTCTCATTGGAAGGTGGTTCCCGATATGGATGCTCCGCGCTCGAGACGGAGGGTGATCGGCGAGCTCGCCGGCATCGCGGTCGGACTCGCGTTGCCGGAGAACGTCGCGCGCGCGATCCAGTCGCGAGCCTTCACGGCTGATACCCGCGATCGCGGCCGACGACGCGGAATCGCCGACCCGGATCACGAGCGGCTCACGATCTGGGTGAATGCGCTGCGGTCGGAGCGGTTGGCGGAGCCGAAGGTGGCGCTCGGCCGCGGAGCGGTGCGGGTCGGGGAGCTCGCGGTCGGCTCACCCTACGAGGCGTTCGCCCTCGAGGCGTACCTGCGCGCGGGCGGCGACCCGCGGACGACGGAGCCGCTCACCCTCTCGCTCACCCACTTCGACTGCGTGTCGCTCGTGGAGTCGTGTCTCGCCGTGGCGCGGGTCGCACGAGCGGGCGGAGCACCGTCGTGGGACGGGTTCGGCCGCGAAGTCGAGCGGATGCGCTATCGCGACGGCACCCGCGGCGACTACACGACCCGCCTCCATTACTTCAGCGAGTGGATCGCCGATGGGGAGCGCCGAGGGCTCGTCCGCGACCTCGGCAGGTCGCTCGGAGGGGTGGAGGACTCGCGTCCGCTCCGATTCATGAGCCAGCATCGCAACAGTTACCCGGCACTGAAGGACGATAAGGTCCTCGGAGCGATCGTCGCCATGGAGCGTCGCCTGGATGGACGCCCGCGCCGAGTCGTGCCGACGGCGAGGATCGCCGAGGTAGGGGACCGGATCGAGACGGGTGACGTGCTCGCCTTCGCGACGTCGATCCCGGGCCTCGACGTGAGCCACTCCGCCATGGCGTATCGCGATGCCGGCGGCGTGCTTCGGGTGCTGCACGCTCCCCTCTCGGGCGGCACCGTGGAGGTCAGCAAGACGACGCTCCCCGAATACGTCGCCGCGCTCGGCCGCGGGACTGGGATCCTCGTCGCTCGGCCGATCTAGCCCGCTGGGCATCTAGCCCGCTGGGCATCTAGCCCGATCTGGCCCGGTCTAGGCCGATCTTGGGCGGGCCGGAGGTCGCCCGTCTCGTTCGCCGCGCGAACATGTGATACCTGTCATGTTATGTATTTGCCAATTTTTTAACATGTCTCCTTGACGTGGGTTCCAGCGACACATATCCTGAAAACGTGTTAGAAATCTTGGCCGTTTAGAACATGTCCTCCACCTGGAGCCCGGATCGGCCGTACGAGGATCTGCCGCGGCTCCCTCCGGCCGCCGACGTCGAGTCGCGGGCCGTCCTCAAGCAGTGTGTCTCGGCTCGGGCCGCGCTGGCCGAGCTCAAGGCGGCCGCCGCCCTCATCCCGAACCCGGCGGTGCTCATCAACACCCTGCCCCTCCTCGAGGCGCAGGCGAGCTCCGAGATCGAGAACGTCGTGACCACCGCCGACGAGCTGTTCCGGCATCTCGACGCCGACGAGGGAGCCGACCCCGCGACCCGGGAAGCGCTGCGCTACCGGACTGCCCTCCTGCAGGGCGTCGGCCTGCTCGCGGAGCGACCCCTCTCCGTCGCGACGGCGGAGGCGATCTGCAGCCGCATCAAGGGCATCGACATGACCGTGCGCCGCGTTCCGGGCACGCGGATCGCCAGCGCGCGCACCGGCGCGGTCGTCTACACCCCTCCCGAGCGCGAGGGGAGCCTGCGCGATCTGCTCGGCAACTGGGAGGTGTTCCTTCACGAGCCGGATGGACCGGCGGCGCTCGATCCGCTCGTCCGCATGGCGGTCGCGCACTACCAGTTCGAGGCGATCCATCCCTTCACCGACGGCAACGGCCGAACGGGGCGCGTGATCAACAGCCTGCTGCTCGTCGAGCGCGGGCTCCTCGATCGCCCGATCCTCTACCTCAGCCGGTACATCATCGCGCGCAAGGCGGACTACTACCGCCTCCTGCTCGAGGTCACGCGCGACGGCGCGTGGGAACCGTGGCTCCTCTACATGCTCGGCGGCATCGAGGAGACGGCGCGGTGGACCGTCTCGAGGATCGCGGCGATCCGCGAGCTCACGGCGAGCGTGACGGAGCAGCTCCGGTCCGCGCACCCGAAGCTGTACGACCGCGATCTCGTCGACGTCATCTTCGAGCAGCCGTACTGCCGGATCCGGAACGTCGTGCAGCGCGGGCTGGGCACGCGCCAGTCCGCGTCGCGCCATCTGCACGGCCTCGTCGACGCCGGCGTGCTGCGCGAGGTACGCGCGGGGCGCGAGAAGCTGTTCGTCAATCCGCGGCTGCTGGCGCTGCTCACGCGCGACGACGCTCGCGTCGACACCCCCTGAAGGCGCCGCACGCCGCCCTGCCGGTGTGAGCGCCGACACAGCGTGACGGGCCCGTTCGTGCTTTCGTCTGTATTCGAAGGAACCTTCACAACTGAACGGCACGATCGCACCTCCCCTCCGGGAGGGACCGCGACAAAGGCACACCCGGCGAAAGCCGGGGCCGCAAAGCTTCGGGGCTACTGCATTCGCGAGTTCGAGTGCAACGCCGGCCGGGCCGCCGAACGACCCTCCCGAGGAGGCGAGTATGGCGAAGATCATTCGTGCTGGACGGAGTCTGCCCCGAAGCGCACCCGCGTCGATGCTCGCCGCGACGGCGCTCGCCGCGCTCGGGCTGGCGTGCTCCGACACCGCGCAGACGACGGGAACGTCCGCGGGCGCACCCGAGGACGGACTGGTTCTCGAGTCGGTCGTCGCCGCATCGCCGAGTGCACCGGATCGGTACATCATCACCTTCGCGGACAGCGTTGCGGACGCGCCCGGACTCGCGCGGCGAATCGCGGCACGAGTCGGCGAGACCCCGGACTTCACCTACGCCCATGCGATCAAGGGCTTCGCGGCGCGCATCCCCGCGCAGGCGCTCGCGGGTCTCGCGCGCAATCCGCAGATCCGGCGCATCGAGCAGGACCAGGTGGTCGCCGCGAGCGGAGCGCAGAGCGGAGCCATCTGGAATCTCGATCGTCTCGACCAGCGTACGCGGCCCCTCGACGGCACGTACTCGTTCGCGACCGACGGCTCGGGCGTCAACGCGTACATCATCGACAGCGGCATTCGCGCGAGTCATCAGGAATTCGGCGGACGCGCCGCGGGCGTGTTCACCGTCGTCTCCGACGGCCGCGGCACGAGCGACTGCACCGGCCACGGCACGCACGTCGCCGGTACGGTGGGCGGCACGCGCTACGGCGTCGCGAAGGGGGTGAGGCTGCTTGGCGTGCGCGTCTTCGACTGCAGCGGCTACGCGTCGTGGAGCGGTGTCATCGCCGCGCTGGACTGGATCACGGCGAATCGCGTGCTGCCCGCCGTCGCGAACCTCTCGCTCGAGGGACCGAAGTCGGCGTCGGTCAACGCCGCGATCCAGGCGATGATCGACGCGGGCGTCACGACGGTGGTCGCCGCGGGCAACGACGCGGGTGACGCGTGCGGCTACACGCCGGCGAGTGCGCCGGCCGCGCTCACGGTCGGCTCGACCTGGAACTTCGACGGCATGTCGGGCTTCTCGAACTTCGGCTCGTGTGTCGACCTCTTCGCGCCGGGAGAGGCGATCCGATCGGCGTACTACGTCGACGACACCAGCTCCGTGGTGAAGGGCGGCACGTCGATGGCGTCGCCGCACGTGGCTGGCGTCGCCGCGCTCTATCTCTCGGCCAATCCCACCGCCACGCCGGCGCAGGTCTCGGCGGCGATTCTCGGCGGCGCCACGCAGAACGTGCTCTCGGACGTTCCGTCGGGAACACCGAACCTGCTGCTCTACTCGCAGCTCGCGAGCGGCGCATCCACACCCGATACCACCACACCGCCCCCGGTGACGCCGCCCCCGGCGGATCCCGCGCCGCAGCCCGCGCCGATCGACCTGCCCCCCACCGCGCGCTTCACGACGAACTGCGCGCACGGCAGGTGTTCGTTCGACGGCTCCGGATCGACCGACGATCACGGCGTCACGTCGTACTCGTGGAGCTTCGGCGATGGCTCGGTGGGAACGAGCGCGGGGTCGCTCGCCAAAGCGTCGCACACGTACACGGTGGCCGGCAGCTACACCGTGACGCTCACCGTGCGCGACGGCCAGGGGCAGACGGGCACGGCTTCCGCGGTGCTGAAGTTCAAGAAGCTGTGATGCGGTACCGGTCGCGCCGATCGGCGTCGACGGATGCGACACGGGGCTCCGATATCGGAGCCCCGTGTCGTTTTTCCTCAGCCGTTGGTGCGCGCGATCATGGTGCCTGGAACGCCACCTCGTTGTTGATCGCGTCGAACGCGTCCTTCGCCAGCTCCTGAACGCTCTTCACCTGTCCGTACCACGAGCTTCCGCCGACGTTGGACTGGCTCGCGGCATAGCTCAGCATCTGCGATACGGTCAACGAAGTCGCTCCGCCGAACGCGCCGCTGACGTTCTCATAGCTGCCGTTGCAGGAGCCGATCGACTTGCAGATGACCGTCAGGTCGATGAGGATGCCGCCGATCGGGCTGGGCGCCTTGATCTTGTTGCCGCCGAGCGCCGGATCGCTGAAGTACACGTCGAGCGCCGTGGCGAGCATCTGCGCCTTGAGCATTGCGTTCATGCTCGCGCCGCTGGCGTTGGCCGCCTTGATGACGTTGTACACGTAGGTGGCGACGTCGGCGCACTTCGCCGTGGCCGAGAGATCCTGGAACGGCGCGTACTGACGGAGCCAGGTGGCCGAGGCGCACGTGCCCGTCTTCGCCTGCCCGGAGATGATGCCCTGGCCATTCTTGTTCTGCCAGAACCCGATCGTCAGAGCACCGGTGGCGGGGGGCACTCGGCAGGCCTGCACGGACGCGTCGTCCGAGCCGGTGGTCTCCGTATCGTTCGTCGTGAACGCTGCCGTGTTGTCGTACGTGTGGCATCCCGACGAGGGGATGGGTACCTCGTGCGAGTACTCGAACTCGGTCGGGTTGTCGTCGTCGACCGTCACCGTGCCGAGCGTCGTCTTCGTGCCGTCGAACGTATCGGTGACCTCGATGCTCTCGTCGACCTGGTCTTCGGTGAAGACGATGTCGGAGAAGCCGAACTGGGCGGAGCCGGCGCTCAGGGCGTTTCCGTTCCCGAGCGTCTGGGCATCCCACGTCACCTTCACGGTGTTGTCGAGCGACCCCGCCGGCAGGGTGCTTCCGAGATCGCACGTATACCCGAAGGTATTCTCGAAATCCGCGAGCTCGAGACCGGTATCCGTTCCTCCGTTCACCACGCAGACGGTGCCGTCGGACAGCTTGTCCTCGATGCTGACCGAGCCGACGGGGACGATGTTGTCGAGATCGTCGACGTTGGGGTTGAACACGGAGATCGTGCCCGTGACCTTCACGTCGCTGATCGTGCCGCCGTCGTGCGAGACGGTGACGGTGTAGTTGAAGGTCGCAGTACCGTTCAGCGCGGTGATCTTCGTCTTGTCCACCGCCTTCTCGATCGTCCACTTCCACGTCTTCGTGTCGCTGCCGTCGGCGTCCTTGAGGACGGTGAGATCCTCCGCCTGGCCGCCGCCGCCGCAATCGACGCACTCCGCCTGCTTCACCTTGAACGCGTCGTACTTGCACTTGCTCGGCGTGACGGTCGTCGCGAGAGTTCCGCCCTCCGGGCCGAGGTAGCAGATCGCCATGATGTACACGCCGCCGTGATTCGGCGTGTCGTCGTAGGGCATCAGGCGGATCTTGTTGCCGCTGAAATCGTGCGGTCCACCGTACGAGACCTGGCCGCTCGCATCGACGGTGAAGGTGCGGGAGCCCATGTCGTCGCCGCTCGGCCGCGCGCTGCCATCCGCGTTGTCGCTGCCGACGGGCCACGGATCGGCCGTCTGATCGGACAGATTCTTGGCGGATCCGTCGTTGGGATCGGGTTGTCCTCCCGGCTGGAGCACGGCGAAGAAATACGTGCCCGCGCCGACGTAGGCGACGGCCGGCCCGCCGTTGAGCCAGACGTAGCTCTTGCTTCCGTAGATGTTGCAGTTGACGGCCGGGTTGCCGTTCTTGCAGAGGTCTGCTTCCGTCACGCCGTTGGTGGCGTCGACATCCGGGTTGGTCGTCGTGAACGCCGCGCCCGTGACGCCGCCGGAGTGCAAGGGAGTCGTCGGGGCCACACCTCCGTGCCCCGGCTCCGTGAGAACTTTCTGATCCGTACAGGATGCAGCCATCAGGAGCGCCGTCGCTCCCACTGCCATCGCCGCCAGCGTCCGCATACCCACCTCACCCGTGAAGCGTTGAGGAATCACCTGCCCAGCTTCCTCGCCCGGCAACGCGAATTCGTCATCCGACGATGCGTCGCAGCACACCCTCGCTTCCCGGCATTGTCGTCGACGCCGGACGGCGAACCGGACTGGAGCATCCGGAACGCGGAGAAGATTGGTGATCTGGCGCACAGAAGCTGGAGGCGGCATACTACCCGCCCCTCGTTAAACGGCGGTTAGTCGGCGGTTACACGCAGCCGGCCGCCGGTCCCTCGCCGCACGACGCCGTGCTGCAACTCAGGACCTTCGGTACACTCGCGCTCACGCGTTCCGACGGTGCATTCGTCGGACTCGCCACCAGGCGCCGCGCGCTCGCGATCCTCGCGCTCGCCGCGGTGTACGGTCCGGACGGGATCAGTCGCGACCAGGCGATGGCGCTCCTCTGGCCGGAGCTCGACGCGGTCGACGCGCGCAACAACCTGAAGCAGACCGTCTTCGCGATCCGGCACGCGCTCGGCGCGGACGTCTTCGATCGCGGCGCCGCGACGCTGCGGCTCGACGAACGCGTCGTCGCCGCCGACGTGATCGAGTTCGAGCGCGACGTGGCCGCGGGGCGATTCACCGAGGCGGCGGCGCGGTATCGCGGCGCCTTCCTCGACGGGTTCTTCCTGCCGCAGCTCGTGGAGTTCGAGCGGTGGATGGATCGCGTGCGCGCGCGGCTCGCGTGGCGCTACGCGCACGTGCTCGAGCGGCTCGCCGCGGCGGCACGCGAGCGGAGCGATCGCGCGGCGCTCGTCGAGTGGTCGCGCCGCCTCGCCGAGCACGATCCATTCAGCACGCTCTACGCGCTCGGCCTGATCTCGGCGCTCGCCGACGCTGGGGAGCCGGTCGCGGCGCTGAAGCACGCGCGCGCGTACACGCAGCTCGTACGCGAGGAGTTCGACGCCGAGCCGGACGAACGCATCCAGCGCGCGGCGGAGCGTGTGCGGCGGAGTCTCACGCTCGACGTGTCGTCACCGGCGGCGGATGCGCCGAAGCCGGTGAAGCGTCCGTCGTATCCGCCCGTGTTCATCGAGCGTGATCCGCAGCGGGCGGCGCGGATCTCCGGGCCGGCGATGCGGCCGAGGGAGGCGGATTTTGGGGATTAGAGGGGGAGGGGGCGTTGTCAGAACGGCAACGGCCGGCAGGTGGTAGAGAGTAGGGGGTAGTCGGTAGCGGGTGGGGAGCGCGAAGGGTTCGCTGCGCCCGGGCTGAACTGCTTCATGCGGATCAGGCGGATGACTGCACGGATCGGGCGGATCGCCACTACTGGCGTGGAAGCGTTCTTCCGCCGGCCCGAAAGAGCGCTCGCGATCGCGCACGAATCTTCGCGCCGCGGCCCAAAGCAAGGACTTTGGGGGTGGTGATGGAGATGAGCAGTGCGGCGGGGCATGCATCTCGACCCCGCAGCCAATAAAGACTTCAGGGCTGTGGATGGAGAGGAGTTGTGCGCCGGTGCATGGAGCTGGACCGCGAGAGGAGCGATCCGCTCGATCCGTGCAGTCATCCGCCCGATCCGCTTAGAGGCAGTTGCAGTTTCGACCCCGGCGCGCGAAGCACGACGGGCCCCGCCTCGCGGATCCCGTATCAGATGCGGCAACGGCCCTGGACCGTGATCGGTTCCGGGGCCGTTCGGCGTCGATCAGAGAGGCGGCTCCGTTGCGGTCATTCGTGATGGGGGCGCACGCGTATCTCCGTTCGGACGGAGTTGGCGATGTAGCAGTCGGCGTGGGCGCGGTGGTGGAGGTCGGATTCCGTCGCCGGGTCGGGGGCGCGGCCGCCGGCCCAGGTGATCCGGGGGCGGAGCTCGACGTCGCTCACCCAGTAGCGGCCCGCGTCGGTCTTCGCCATGTGGCCCACCGCCTCGTCCTCGTAGCGGAGCACCTCGAAGCCGGCGAGGGCGGCGAGGGGAAGGAAGGAGAGCATGTGGCAGCTCGCGATCGCGGCGACGTAGGCCTCCTCGGGATCGACACAAGCCGGGTCGGTGAACTGAATGGGGACCGCCGAGGGCGAAGCGGCGGCCGGGACGATGGCGCCGCCGTCGAACGACCAGGAGTGGGCGCGGGAATATTGGCGCTTGGCGAATGGGCCGCCGCGCTGTTCCCAGCGGACGGTGGCTCGGTGCTCGGACATGGCCGTGCGGGCTGAGGTTGCGTGCCGTCGGGCTGATGTTAACATGTATACAACATGCGAGTCAACGGGAGTGCGAGGCTGCGCCGAGGGGCGACCACGCCCGACGTGATCGCGGAGACGCTGCGGGAGGAGATCCTGCGCGGGGAGATTCCCGCTGGCGCAGCGCTGCGGCAGGAGGAGCTCGCGGCGCGGTTCGCGGTGAGCCGGCTCCCGGTGCGCGACGCCCTGCTCCGCCTCGAGGCGCAGGGGCTGGTGGACGTCGTGCCGAACCGGGGGGCGTTCGTCGTCGCGCTCACCGCAGGCGAGGTCCGCGAGATCTACGAGATGCGCGTGCTCCTCGAGGGGGACATCCTCGAGCGCGCGGTGCCGCGGATGACGTCCGACGACTGGCGCCGGATCGACGCCGCCCGTTCCGACTCGGCGCGCAGCGCGACGGGTCCCGAGTGGTTCGAGGGCGACTGGCGCTTTCATCGCGCGCTGTACGGGCCCGCGGGCCGGCCGCGCCAGCTCGCGACGATCGAGCAGCTTCGCGGCACCGTGGCGCGCTATCAGGTGGCGCACGACGCCCTCCCCGCGCACACGACCGAGTGGCTCGCCGACCACGACGCGATCGTCGAAGCCTGCCGCGCCCGCGCCTCGGTCGCGGCGCGGCGCCGGCTGGTCGAGCACATCCAGCGGGCGATGGAAGCCGTCGTCGCACGCATCGAGGCGAGCGGCTGAGCGGTCAGCGCGCGGTCAGTGGTGATCGCCGAGCACGGTGCGTTGTCATTCCGGAGCGGAGCGCGTGCGCAGCGCGTGCGCCGCCCTGTCGTTCCGAGCGGAGCGCGTGCGGAGCACGCGCGCAGTCGAGGAATCGCGATCATCCCGGTAGAGGGACCCCTCTTGCGAGATCCGCTCGATTCCTCGACTCGCTTCGCTCGCTCGGAACGACGGACGGAGAGGCCTGCGGCCCTTTCGCTCGGAACGACGAGGAAGGCGCGGCGGATCATCGCCATCATCGCGGCCGGCTTCGAACTGGTGCATGATTGAAGGCTCACGACGTCTCACGGACCACGCCCCACGCGAGAACGCCAATGAACCGCTTCGCCCGTCGTGTCTACACGATCGCCGGTGTGTACGGGCTGATCGTCATGCTGCCGCAGTTCTTCCTGTACGATCGCATCGGGCGGGACAATCCGCCGGCGATCACGCATCCCGAGTACTTCTATGGATTCGTCGCGACCGTGCTCGTGTGGCAGATCGCCTTTCTCGTCATCGCGCGCGCGCCGGAGCGGCATCGGGCGCTGATGCCCGTCACGGTGCTCGAGAAGCTGGCGTTCGTCGTGCCGGTGGCGATCCTGTTCGCGCAGGGACGCGTCGCGGCACCCACGCTCTTCTTCGCCGGGATCGATCTCCTGCTCGGCGCGCTGTTCTTCGTCGCGTGGCAGAAGACCGCTGACTCGGTGACTCGGTGACGGCTCGTGCGGGTCAGCGTGGCGCGAGCCCGGGATGGTAGGAAGCACCTCGCGGAGTGCGCGGAGGAGCGAAGGGCGCGGAGTGTGATTCTCGAGCGTTGCGCCATCCCTTGGAACCGGCGCACGCTCACCGCAGCGTCCGGAGGAACGCCTCGATCTGCCGCCGCTCCTTCTCGGTGAGCTCGAGCGGCTTGAGCTCCGAGTGGCCCATCGGTGATTCCGGCGCGCGGTCGTAGTGGGCGATCACGTCGCCCAGGGTCGCGAGCTGGCCCGCGTGCATGTACGGCGCGCGGTCGGCTACGCCACGCAGCGACGGCGTCTTGTACGCCCGCACCAGCTCCTCCCCCTCCGTGGTCGCGAACCGCAGCTCGGCGCAGTCGTCTTCCGACGTCGCGTCGCTGTAGCGGCTCGTGCAGGCGAACTCGCCCGCGACCGCCTGGCGGACGCCCACGGTGCGCCCGCTGTCGACCGCGGCGACGAGCGGCGAGACCGGAACGGCGGTGTTGTGGAAGTGGTCGTCGGTCATGCGCGGGCCGTTGTGGCAGTTCACGCAGCTCGCCTTGCCGACGAACAGCTTCAAACCCGAGACCTCGTCGGCGGTGAGTGTCGACGTCGAATCGTGCGGGCGTCCCGCGAGCTCGGCGTCGACGTAGCGGTCGAAGCGCGTCGGCGCGAACTGGAGCCGGCGCTCGTAGGCGGCGATCGCTTTGCCGAGGTTGGCGTAGACGCGGCTCACGTCGCCCTGGCGCGCGGCGGGAAGGGCGACCCACGCGGCGCGCCACGCGCTGTCGGCCACGGGGCCGGCCTGCGCGGGGAGATCGTCGAGCTCGGGCAGCGGCCCGAACACGGCCTCGTACGCCGCGCGATAGTGCGCGTCCACGACGTGCGCGTACTGCGTGCGCGTGCCGCCGTGCTCGACGGCGCTCTCGAGGGGCCCGAGCGCCTGGGCCCACTGGCTGTCGGTGCGGCCGTCCCAGAAGAACCATGCGCCGTGCGCCGTGCCGGCGATCGGCATGGTGCGGCGCGCCGTGGTGCCGACGCCGTGCGCGAGTGGCGTGCCGTCCTGGAACTCGCGGTCGGGAACGTGACAGGTGGCGCACGACACCTTGCCGTTCCCGCTGAGCTTCGTATCGAAGAAGAGCTGTTCGCCGAGCGCGGCCGCGCGCGGGTCGTCGCCGTAACGGTTGGACGGATCCGGAGCGAGCGGCTCGAGCGATGCGAGCGAGAGCGACCGCAGCGTCGCGCGCTCGTCGGCGCTCCACCGCTCGGCACGCCGCTGCTCGGCGCGCCCGGTGAGGGCGGCGCCGAGGGGGACCATCGCGAGCGCGACGCAGGTGCCGAGCTCGAAGAGGACGCGTTGGGCGCGCATCGTCGGCGCCGCTCAGAGCGAGAGGTTGAACACGACGGAGTCGGCGCCCTGCGCCGACGCGACGCGGAACTTTACGACCCACCAGCCGCCCATGTTGAACTTCATCCCCTCGACGAGGTGGTCGCCGTGGCCGAGCGCGCGCGTGACGCGCGGCTTGGTGGGGAGGCCGTGGCCGTGCTGGGGCATCCCGCCGTCGACGGCGATCGTCGCGGAATCGACGGGGACGCCGGACGTCGTCTCGAGGTGGAGCGTCCAGCGCTGCAGCTTCCCCTTCGGGATCGAGTCGCCGTCGGGGCGGATCGTCGCGACGTAGCGGTGCGACCGGCTGGTGCGGGTGCGCGAGTAATCGAGATCGGAGGGCGCCTTCGCCATCATCATGCAGCCGGAGAGGAGCGAGGCGGCGACGACGGCGGCGGCGAGGAGGTAGCTCGTGACGCGGGTGGACGGGGAGATCGAGGAGCGCATGTTCGTGCCCTGGAGCCGAAGGTGGGAAGTGAACGAGCCACGTCGCTGGGACGTGGCTCGAACCTACCGGCGCTCGATGCGCGACTCTTGAATGGAGAGGCTGGACCCTTGAACGTAGGGGCTGACTTCTAGCGCGCCGCCGTCTCGTCGGGCTTCAACGGATTGTCGACGTGCATCCCCGACGGCGGGAAGCCGAACATCTGCTTCGACGTGCGCGAGAGGTGCGCCGCGTCGGCGAAGCCCGCGGCGTGCGCGGCCGCCGAGATCGACGCGCCCTGCGCGAGCAGCCCCCACACCTCGAGGAAGCGGCGCCAGAGCACGTACGGGCGGAATGCCATGCCCGTCTCCTCGACGAAGAGATGGCGGAACCGGCCCGGCGAGAGGAAGGCGACGGCGGCGACGTCGTCGAGGGTGAGGGGCTGGTCGACGTGCTCGCGGATGTGGGCGATCGCGCGGAGGATGCGTTCGTCGGAGACGACGAGCGGCTCGACGCCGCCGGCGAGCGCGCTCACGACGTGACGCGACGCGCGCTCGATCGCCGCGACGCTGCGCTCCTCGCTCCAGGCACGAAAGAGCGGTGGCGCGAGCTCGGCGACGACCTCCTCGGGCAGCGCGGCGATACCGTCCTCGAGCCAGCGCTCGGCGATCGCGCGGCCCTGGCGCGTTTCGGGCTCGACGAAGATCACCGCGTTCGGCTGGACGTGCATCGCGTCCATCGAGTGGGGCTGGCGCGACGGGATGATCGCGCCGTGATAGCTCGTCCAGTCGTCACGCTCGCTGCCGCGGAAGGCGATGCCGGGCACGGAGCCGAAGGCGATCTGGATGGCGTAGTGCGCGTGGACGGGCACGATCGCGCCGCCGCGGCCGATGAACAGGCAGCCGCCGTCCCACGCGAGGAAGTTGCCGACGTACGGTCCCTTCCGTTCGGTCACCGGCGCATCCCATGGGCTCGCACGCGCCCATGGTAACGCCGCGGCGGTCACTCGGCCATGATCGTTGCCGAGCGGTGCGCGACCTCCGCGGCGACGAACGCCGCGTCGACGCCGGTGCCGCCGACGAGCGACGACGAGAGGCGATGCTGGAACCGCAGGCCGAGGAAGTAGAGGCCCGGCGCTTCGGGCACGACGCCGCGCACGTGGCGCGGGAAGCCGCGCTCGTCGAACACGGGCGCGTCGATCCACGAGTAGTCGGGGAGGAAGCCGGTGCACCAGACGATCGAGCGCGGACGCAACGGCTCGCCACCGGCGAGGGGCCATCCGTCGCGCTCTCCGTCGACGCGGCCGACGCGGACGATGCCGGCTTCCCTGATCGCGCGCTCGGGAATGCCGATGAGTGCGTCGCCGGCGTCGCGCACGCGCGCGCGCATGCGTCGGCCGATGCGGGTGTCGAGGGAAAAGCGGCGGATCACGGGCCAGAGCCAGTCGAAGACGTCGCGGCCGAGGATGCGTCGCGGGAGATGGCCGGTGTCGCGGCCGGCGAGCCAGACCGAGTGCTCCCGCGCGAGCTCGAGGGCGATCTGCGCACCGGAGTTCCCCGCGCCGACGACGAGCACGGGCCCGTCGGGGAGACCGAACGGCGAGCCGTATGCGCTGGAGTGGAGCTGATGGATGCCGCGGTCGAGACGCGTGGCCACGGCGGGGATCTTCGGCGTGTGAAAGGCGCCGGTGGCGACGACCACGCTGTTCGCCTCGAGCGTGCCGCGATCGGTGTGGAGCACCCAGCGCTCGCCGTCGTGCGCGAGCGAGAGGGCGCGCGTCCCCGAGCGCACGGGAAGATCGAACCGTTCGGCGTAGCGCTCGAGGTAGTCCGCCATCTCGTCCTTGTCGGGGAGATGCGACGGATGCGCGGGGAACGGCATGCCGGGCAGCCCGCTGTACTTCGCCGGCGTGAAGAGCTCGAGCGAGTCCCACCGCCGGCGCCAGACGTCGCCGGTGCGCTGCTCGGCGTCGACGATGACGAAGTCGACGTCGCGCTCGGCGAGGTGGTAGCCCGCGGCAAGGCCGGCCTGGCCGCCGCCGATGATCACGGCGTCGAATCGTTCGATGCGGCGGCGGAGTGCGGGTGGGTGAGTGTGTGGGTGTGTGCGTGTGCGAGTCGTCATGCCGCGCGCGCTCCTCTCGCGGTGCAGCAGGGGTGGGTGCAAGCGATGTCGTTCCGAGCGAGCGAAGCTCCCCCTTCGTCATTCCGAGCGAGCGAAGCGAGTCGAGGAATCGCGCCCGTACCCGTAGAGCGGCCCTCTCGGGACGCTCGCGATTCCTCGACTGCGCGCGTGCTCCGCACGCGCTCCGCTCGGAATGACATGGGGGCTGGGGATGCATCCGACAGATCCGTGCCGATCAGGATCGCGATGGCGATGATCGAGGCGGTCGCGAGATCCCACGTGAGGCAGGCCGCCGTGTACCAGTCGGGAGCGATCCCGTGGCCTGGGCCAGCGAAGTGGAGGGCGACGTCCCACACGGGGTGCAGTGCCCAGCCGGCGACGAGCCACCACGCGGAGCGGCGTACGCCGCGAATGGCCAGCGCGCCGTAGCTCGCGACGCCGGCCAGCTCCGCGGCGAGCCAGGGAGCGCCCGCGTGCGCGATGACCGCGAAGTGGACGTACACGAGCGCGGCGCCGACGAGCGTCGCGGCGAGGATGTGGCGCGTGTAGCGCGGGACGGCGATCGCGACGAAGGTCAGGATCGAGCCGATGAAGGCGCCGGCGATCAGATGGTCGGGAGACATGGGGCGGTGTGTTGGTGCGTTGGTGTGTTGGTGTGTTGGTGTGTTGGTGACGGCCTCAGGCCGCGCAGGCGTCGTGGGGTTTCTGGTAGTCGCAGGCGCATTCGCCGGGCTTGCAGTACATCACGCCGCGGCCGGCGCGGATGCAGCGCCAGCAGGGGGCGAGTGCGTCGAACGACTCCGGAAGGTTCAGGAGACGCGAGACGACTCGCGCCGCGCCGGGCACGATCGAGCGGAGCGCGGGGCGGCCCTCGGCGTCGAACGACAGCTCGGCGAGATCGACGAAGCCGGCTTTGCGGATGCCGGAGCCGGACGCGTGGTTCTCGGGCGCGTACGCGATCCAGAAGCGCTCGGCCTCGCGCGACTCGGCGCGCACGATCGCGTCGACGAGGCGCGGGTAGACACCGAGTCCGCGGAACGCGGGACGGGTGACGAAGTTCCAGAGATAGTGCTCGCCTTCGGGGAGCCGGAAGGTCGAGCCCAGCTCGCCGATCTCGGCGGAGCGCGTGGCGGACCACCCGAAGGCGGCGGGCTCGCCGCCGAGGATGGCGACGTACGCGCGATGGCCCGCGTCCAAGCGCGCCTGCAGGTCGAGCGCGGCGCGCCGTTGCAGCGCCGCGATGAACGCGGCGTCGTGCACGCGGCGGATCTCGAGGCCGGCGAGCGGCGCGAGCGCCGGCGTGGGGTCGGAGCGGTGGCGGGCGGCGAAGGGCATGGTCGTCGGTCGGCGTGAAGGTCGCGGTGCAGCGTGCGACGGTATGCTAGGGCCGACCGGGACCCGCGGTCTTGAACGGAAGGGCTGATCTGGACGCGGCGTGGCAACGGCAGCGCGGTGCCTGGTGTCCGACGATCGGGCACGCGCGCTCCCATCACATAGTCGATCGAGTCACTGCGTCACTGCATCAACTCGCTCCGGATCCCGGCGATCACGAGCGCGAGCCCGTGACGGAAGTGCATCTCCGCGTGGTCGTGTTCGTCCCCCTTCGTGCGCACGGCGGCGAACCAGCGCGACATGACGTCGGCGACGCGCGGCCACCGCTCGGCGACGTCGGGCGCGCTCCTCGCCATCGCCTGCTCGAGCATGCGCTGCCGCACGGCAGGCTCGCGCGCGGGGGACTCCTGGTCGTCGAGGGCGATGCCGACGGTGTAGCGCATCACCGTGATCGCGCCCAACATCGCGAAATCGCGCGTGAACCCCTCGGCTTCGAGGGTCTGGAGCGCCAGCTCGAGGAAGCCGGTGAGGCTGTTGGTGCGGAAGAGGAAGGCGCTCGCCACGACGCGCGCGCCGTCGCGATGGGCGAGCAGGGTGCGGCGGATCCGGAGCGCCGACGCCGAGAGCCATGCCTCCCACCCCTCGCCGGGGGCCGGAGGGCCGATGTCGCCCAGCCCGTCGTCGAGGATGGCTTTGGCGACGAGGTCGATCAGCTCCTGCTTCCCCTCGATGTACCAGTAGAGCCCAGGCGGGTGCATGCCGAGCGCGCCGGCGACGCCGCGGAGGCTGAGGCCGTCGAGTCCCCGCTCCTCGAGGAGCCGGAGCGCGGCCGCGACGATGTCCGCGCGGCGCTGCTCCCGGTTGTCGCTCGGCGCTGGCCGACTCAAGGGGTTGACAATTGAACAGTGTTAAAGAACATTGGCGGGCAGTTTAACGCTGTAAAAGCCCGCTGCGCAATGTGCGCCATCGCCCGGCGCACGGCAACGGCGCCCCTCCCCCGCCGGCCCGGAGCACCGATCGCATGACCAAGCGAAAACGCATCCTCCTCGCCGGAGTGGCCGCCGTGCTGGCGCTCTCCGCGTGGGCAACCGTGCGCGCGCACCCGCGCGAGGTGGTGCTCGTCGGCGTCGTCGACGCCGACGAAGTCGTCGTGACGCCTCCGGTGCAGGCGCGGCTCGACACGCTCTACGTCGAAGAGGGCAGCGTCGTGCAGGCGGGCCAGCCGCTCGCGGCGCTCGATCGCGGCGAGCTCGCCGCGCAGGCGAGTGCGGCGGGCGCGTCGGCGCAGAGCCTTCGCGCGCAGGTCGAGCAGGCGTCGCTCAGCGCGCGGCAGACGGCCGACGACGCGGTCGGTGCCGTCGCGGCCGCACGCGCGCGGGTCGCATCGGCGCGGGCCGACGTCGCGCGGCAGAACGCCGAGCTCGAGCGGCTGCGCGCCGAGGCGGGGCGCGCCGAGAAGCTGGCCGGGAGCGGCGGGATGTCGCCGTCGGAGCTCGAGCGCGCGACGACCGCGTTCCAGGTGCAGGAGCAGATGTCGGCCGCGTCGGTGCAGGCGCTGCGCGCCACGGAAGCGGATCTCAAGCGAGCGGAGACGGGCGAGCTCGCGGCGCGCGCGGCGCAGGGCTCGGTCGCGGCGACGCGCGCGCGGCTCGCCGGCGCGCGCGCCGACTCGATCGCGGCGAGCGAGCGGCTCGGCTACACCGAGCTGCGCGCGCCGGTGAGCGGCGTCGTGCAGGTGCTCGCCGCGCGGCGCGGTGAGCTCGTCGGTCCGGGCACGCCGGTGGCGGTGATCGTCGAGACGGGGAAGCTGTGGGTGCGCGTCGCCGCGCCGGAGAGCGTCGCCGGCGCCGTCGCCGTCGGCGATTCGCTCGAGGTGCGGCTCGCGTCGGGCGAGGTGACGCGCGGCAAGGTGATCGGCAAGAGCGTCGAAGGCGAGTTCGCGACGCAGCGCGACGTGAGCGCCTCGAAGCGCGACATCCGCGCCGTCGCGTTCCGCGTCGCGATCGCGAATCCGCGGAACGCGATCGTGCCGGGAACGACCGCGTCCGTCGTCCTGCCGACGGTGCGCCCGTGAGTCGCTCGCGGGTGCGGCACGGCGAGCCGGCGTCCATGAGAACCGACGCGGCACGGCGGTCGGGTGAACCCGACGCCGAGCCTGCGATCGTGGTCGAAAACGCGGTGAAGCAGTACGGCGCGCTCACCGCGGTGGACGACGTCTCCTTCACCGTGGCGCAGGGGGAGACGCTCGGCCTGCTCGGCCCGAACGGCGCGGGGAAGAGCACGTTGATCCGGATGATGACGACGCTCGTGCCGATCACGAGCGGCCGCGTGCTCGTCGGCGGACACGACGTCGCGCGGGATCCGGACAGCGCGCGGCTCTCGATCGGCGTCATCCCGCAGGCGATGACGACGGACACCGATCTCTCCGTCGAGGAGAACCTCGACATCTACGCGAAGCTGTACGGCGTCGGCAAGGACGAGCGGCAGCGGGCGATCACCGAGCTGCTCGAGCTCGTGCACCTGTCGGACAGGCGGAAGTCGCTCGTCGGCACGCTGTCGGGCGGGATGCGGCGGCGCGTCGAGCTCGCGCGCGGGCTCGTGCATCATCCGGCGATTCTCTTTCTCGACGAGCCGACGACCGGTCTCGATCCCGTGTCGCGCGCCGACGTGTGGGAGATGATCACGAGGCTCCGCGAGGCGCGCCGGCTCACCGTCCTGATCACGACGCACTACATGGACGAGGCGGACCGCTTGTGCGACCGGATCGCGATCGTCGACAAGGGGCGGCTCGTCGCGCTCGACACGCCGCGCGCGCTCAAGGCGTCGGTGCCCGGCACGAGCGCGATCGAGGCGCAGCTCGAGGATGCGCCCGCCGACTGGGAGTCCGAGCTCGTCGGGCTCGACGGCGTCGCCTCCGCGCACGCGCTCGGCGGGGACAGCTGGCGGCTCGTCGCCGACGACGCCGGCCGCGCGGCAACGGCGCTCGTGTCGCTCGCGCAGGCGCGCGGGGTGGGGCTCCGGTCGCTGACGGTGACGTCGACGACGCTGGACGACGTGTTCACCCACTACGCCGGCCACGCGCTGGAGGGCGGCGCCGGGGCGGCGCGGCCGGGAGCGTCACGATGAACGCGCAGCGCGTCGGCGCGATCATCGAGCGCGAGCTCAGGAAGTTCGTGCGCACGCCGGCGATCCTCATGATGACGCTGCTGATCCCGATCCTGCAGCTCTTCGTGCTCGGGAACGCGTACGGCGGGCGCGCGCTGCACCTCGACGTCGCCGTGGTGGACGAGGACGGCGGCCCCGCGGCGCGACGCGTGCGCGAGGGACTCTACGCGATGCAGACCAACGGCGACATGCTGCGTCCCGTGTCGTACGAGACCGAGGCACAGGCGGCGCAGGACGTCCGCGACGGCCGCGTACAGGGGGCGATCGTGCTCCCCGCCCAGTTCTCGCGGCGGGTGTACGCGGGCGACGCGCCGCACGTCGGCCTCCTGCTCGACAACACCGACAACGTGTTGAGCGGCACGCTGCGCGGCCTCGTCGGCGGCGCGGTGGACCGTGCGGCCCGCGAGAAGGTGGCGCCGAGGGTGAGCGCGGCCGTCGCGCTCGACGCAGTGGAGCTGTACCCGTACGTGCCGTACATGCGATACATGCTGCCGGGCGTCATCTCGCTCGGGCTGTTCATGAGCGCGATGATCGGCGGCGCGATCCTCTACCTCGACGACAAGCAGCGCGGCGTGCACGAGGGATATCTCGTCACGCCGATCACGAAGTCCGAGCTCGTGATCGCGCAGATGCTCTCGGGGACGATCAAGGCCACGGTGGGCGGCGTGCTGCTGGCGATCGTCGGCGCGCTGACGGCGGGGGCGACGCAGGTGCTTCAGCCGGCGCGGCTCGCCGCGCTCGTCGTGCTCGTGATCCTCGTCAGCGTGTCGTTCATGTCGATGACGAGCTGCATCGTCGCGCGAATGAGCAACCCGATCCTGCCGAGGGCGATCTTCGGGATGCTCAACACCCTGCTCTACTTCCCGAGCGGCGCGGTGTATCCGACGCAGGGGCTCCCCGGGTGGCTGCGCGTGGTGAGCAAGGTGGATCCGTTCACGTACGCGGTGCACGCGCTGCGCGTGCTGCTGCTCAAGGGGGCTGCGGTGAGCGTGCTGCTGCCGGACCTGGCGTTTCTCGCGGCGTTCGCGACGGTGATGACGGCGGGGTCGGTGGTGTTGTTCAGGAGGACGTTGTGAGCTTGTACTGCCACTGCGAGTAGGTGGTAGCGGGTCGCTGGTAGTGGGACTGGCATACCGGCCACTGGGAGACGGGGGGCCGCGGGCGGCGATGCGGGGGTCGGGGGCGCCGCTGTCATTCCGAGCGGAGGGCCGAAGGCCCGGAGTCGAGGAATCGCGCGGGTCCCGACAGAGGGCCCTCTTTCGGGACGATCGCGATTCCTCGACTCGCTGCGCTCGCTCGGAATGACAACGAGAGAGCTTCGCTCGCTCGCAATGACAACGAGAGAGCTGCGCTCGCTCGGAATGACCGGGGGCGCTGCGCTCGCTCGGAAGGACCGGGGGCGCTGCGCTCGCTCGGAACGACGGGGTCAGTGCAGCCCGCCGCCGAGGAGCCAGATGACCGCCGCCGCGATGGCGGCGAGCAGGAGGAGATGCACCGCGCAGCCGACGATCTTGAAGACGAACTTGACGACGAGCCAGAGCGCGACGAGGGCGACGGCGAGCCAGAGGAGGAGAGTCATGGCATCCGTTCCGACGTGCCGAGCTCGCAGTAAGGCTGGCGTGCCATGCGGCCCGGTGTGCCGCGGATGTCGGCCTTGCCGAGGCGCGTGCGGAAGTCCGGCCACGACTCGGCGGCGGCCGGGGCGACGCCCGTGGGCACGACTCTCAGCTCGCCGCGATCGCGCGCCGCGCCGTGCGCGTTCCAGACGTCCTCCCCCGCGAGCCGTACACCGGCGTACACCGCGCCCCGCTGGAGGTCGGCGACCCCACCCTCGCGCATCGCGAGCATGAGCAGGTTGTCCGCCTCCTCCCGCTCGCACGGCTGGAACCAGTACAGGTAGTCGTGCACGACGAGCGCGCGCGTCTGCGCGCCGACAGGTGACAGCGCGGTCCACAGGGATCGCGGGACGCTCGCGAAGTCGGCGACGAAGCCGGCGGGCACGACGACGCTGTCGCGCCCGTCGCCGATGCGGAGCACCATCGGCCGCTGCACGATCGCCGTCAGCGCGCCGGCGTCGAGGTAGTTCAACTCCGGCGTGTCCACGGCCGCCGGCGCGGGGGACGGGGCGTTCGGGCGGATGACGAGCTGCACCGCGCGCGGCGTCGGAGCAGGCGCGTTCGCGGGTGCGGCGGCCGGTACGATTGGTACGGTCGGTGCGTCGTCGCGGGCCGGCGGCGGCGGGTTCGCTCGCGGGGGGCTCGGCGCGGCCGCGCGGGCGTGGACCGCGGTGTCCGCGCTGGCGGGCGCCGATGCGCTCGTCGTCCCGCTGTCGACGTCGACGTCGCCGATCGCGATGTAGCCGAGCTGGCCGGTACTCGGCCTGTTCCGAATGATCTGGTCGACGCGCAGCCGGAGGAATCCGTCGACGACGCGGAGCTGCCTGGCGCCGAAGGTCGTCGGATTGATGATCACGATGGTCCGCGCCGTGATCGACGGCGCCGACTTCAGGGCCGTCGGGCGCAGCACGGTGACGAGCACGGTGTCGTTCTGGGCTCGGAGCTCCCGGGCGACGACGAACGAGAGAGCGAGCGCACAGAACGCGGCGAATCGACGCGACACGTTGGCTTCCGGGCAGGTGGGTGAGCGCGGGACGTCGTGCCGAACTTCCGTGCGTCGTCGCTCGAGCGCCAGAGGCACCGAGGCCGCCGTCACCGCAGCGTGGACTCGAGGCGATCCGAGAGGCGAAGACTCAGCGCGACGAGCGTGAGCGTCGGGTTGGCGCTGCCAGCCGTCGGGAATACCGATGCGCCCGCGATGGACAGATTGCCGACCCCGTGCACGCGGCAGCTCGGGTCGACGACTCCCTGCCTGGGATCCGTGTGCATCCGCGTCGTCCCCATGTGGTGCCACCCGCCGCCGAGCGACGAGGGCCACGACTCGCCGCCGGAGGCCACCCAGTCGTTCATGCGGACGCGGCCGACGCCGATCTGTCCGAGCTCGCGGCCGAGCACGTCGTAGAAGGAGCGGAACGAATGCCGGTCGAGCGGCGTGAGCCGCCAGTCGAGCCGTGCGCGCCGCATGCCGAGCGCATCCCGCTCGCGAGCGAGGGTGACGCGCGACGCCGGGTTCGGCGCCTGCTCCTGGCGCGTGTGCAGCTCGAAGACGCGCTGGCCCTGCGCGCCGTTCTCCGGCGGCGAGCCGGCAAGCGAGCGCCCTTCCCGCTCCGCGCGGCGGCGTGCCTCGAGCACGGCCGGCGTGAACGACTCGAAGGTGCTCTTCGCCGACTCGCCCGGCGTCGCCGGGATCAGCGAGACGGTCGCGTTGAGCATCCGACGCTCGCGCTGCGCCGCGGCGCTGGCGGCGATCTCGGCGCGGGCCTTCGTCTTTCCCCACTCGAAGCCGTACATCGTCGTGCTCGCCGGCCGCGTCCCGGTGAGCACGAGCGTGCCGCTCGGCATCTCGAGATGTTCCATGAAGTAGCGCCCGACGAGGTCGTGCGCGTTGCCCAACCCGGACGCCGCGCGACGGTTGGAGGCGAGCAGCAGGCGCGCGTTCTGGATCGTCGAGCAGGCGAGCACGTAGTGGCGCGCCCGCGCGCGGAGCTGCTTCCCCTCGAGCGTGCGGATGCGGAGCCCCGTCACCGCGCTCGCGGACTCGTTCGTCTCCACCTCGCAGACGTTCGCGTGGGTGAGCAGGTGCACGTTGCGCGCGCCGACGATCTCGGCGCGGTAGCGCGTGCCGAAGCGCGTCGGTGGACTGAACTGCCAGATCTTGCTCCAGAGCCGTCGCGCGTCGTACGAGAAAGGCACCAGCGACGGATCGCGGCGCCGCCACCACGCGGCGTCATACTCGTACGGGCCGAGCTCGAGGACCCGCTGTGCGCGGGCGTAGTACGGATCGAGCGCCGCGCGCGCGATCGGCCATCCGCTGTGCGGCACCCACGAGCGAGGCTGGAAGTCGATGTCGTCGTACGTCGAGCAGAAGCCGGCCCAGTGGCCGGTCGTGCCGCCGAAGTAGTGCAGCCGCGCCGCCTGAAGCGGGAAGTACGGCAGCCCGACGTTCTCGCCGCGGTAGAGCTCCTGCATCGCCGGCTCGTAGTCGAAGCCGCCCCCCTCGAGCAGGAGCACCGTCCTCGCCTTCCCGATCCACTCGCGCGCGATCGAGATGCCGGCCGCGCCGGCGCCGGCGATGCAGAGATCGGCCTCGAGGACGTGGCCATCTTCCAGGGTGCGCGCGTCCGTGTGCATCGGATCGGGGGGGAGAGCGGCGTGCGGTCAGGGCGTACGGCCGGGCGGCGCGACGGCATCGCCGGCTCGCGCCGTGCTTCGGTGCGTCACGCGGAGGGCAGCGAGAAGAGGGCGCACCGGCGCGCTTCCGTGCGGGAGAGCAGCCAGCCGCGGACGGCGATCACGCGGCCGGCGGCGAAGTCGGCGCGCACCGGATCCTCGTTCGTCGGCCGGACGGCGCGACGCTCGCGGCGCAGCGCACGCTCCAGCGCGGCGCGATCGTCCTCGGCGGGAACGATCGCGCGGTACGCACGGCCGATCTCACGGACTTCGTCCGGTCCGAGTGACGCGACGAGCTCGAGGTCGGCGAGCGCGTCCGGATCGCGCGGGATGGCGAGACGGTGAGGCATGCTTCGCAGAGCGACGGCCGCGCTCACCGCCGCGGTGGCGAGAAATCTCCGGCGATCGATCGTCATGCGTCCCCGTCTCGATGCATGGTCGTCTCTCAACCCGCTTCCGGCGACAGTCCCATCTCGTCGAGGAACCGGTGCCCTCCGCCGGGCCGCCCGTTCCGCTCGCGCGCGTGGGTGAACACGAGCCGGTCCTTCGCGCGCGTCATGCCGACGTAGACGAGCCGCCGCGCCTCCTCGATCTCCTTCTGCGTCGCCGGCCGGTTCGCCGAGCCGCCGATCAACTCGGCGTCCTCCATGCCGACGATGTAGACGCGCGAGAACTCGAGCCCCTTGGTGGAGTGGAGGGTGAACAGGTTCACGCGCGTGGCGTCGGCGGGCTCGCCGTCGGCGCGCGAGAGCGCCGCGAGCTCGAGCAGCCGGTTCAGCTGATCGTCGAACGGGACGTCGGGGATCTGGTCGAGCAGCCCGCGCAGCCGAGCCATCGCCACGGGATATCGGTCCTCGGCGCGCTTCTCGGCGCGCACGCGCTCCATCCGCTCGGCGCCGCCGAGCCACTCGATCAAGTCGTGCATCGTCGGGAGGGTGTCGTCGCCGCGCTCGGCGCGCGCCGAGTCGTACTCGTCGAGCACGGTGCTGAATCGGGCGAAGGCGAAGTGGCTGCACCGGTCGCGCAGCATCGCCGCTTCGGGGTCGAGCTCGTCGGGCCAGAGCACGAGCGCGACGACGAGGTAGTCGAGGAGATGCGCGAGCGCGGTCTTGCGCGCGAAGACGTCGTTGAGGGCGCGGAGCGCGAGGAACACCTTCGCGAGGGTGCGCACGTCGTCGAGCGCGCGGTGCGACTTGCCCGTGTCGACGCCGAAGCGCTTCGCGAGATCGACGAGCCGCGCCCCGCCGGTGACGAGCCGCCGCGCGAGCGGGAGGGTGTCGTAGGTGCCGGCGAGCTTCTCGCCCGAGAGCCGCTCGAGGATCGGGAAGTCGAAGCCGTGCCCGTTGTGGGCGACGAGGGTGTCCGTGCCGAAGAACGCGCGCACGCGCGGCCACACCTCGGCGAACGCGGGCGCGGCGGCGACGTCGGCCTCGGTGATGCCGTGGATCTCTCCGGCGCCCATCGCCCCGTCGGGACGCACGAGCGACGCGAACTCCTCCACGATGACGCGATCGCGCACGCGCACGGCGGCGATCTCCACCAGCTCGGCCCGCTCGACGTCGTTCGTCGTCGTCTCGACGTCGACGACGGTGAAGTCGCGGAACGCCGACTTCGAGCCGCGGCACTGGAGGAGCTGCACCGCCTTGAGCAGGGCGAGCGGGAGGCCGAGCCGAGGGGCGTCGTCGGCGAGGATGAGCTCCGCGTCGTCGGGGGGCTGCGGGTCGGTGGAGATCGGGCCGATGCGCGCCGCGCGGAGCAGTCCGCGCAGCGGGATGTCGGCGCCGCGGCGGCGCTCGATCCAGATCGGCCGGCCGTGGTCCTGCGCGTCGGCGATCCGCTCGGCGAGGCGCACGACCTCGGGATCGTCGGCGGGATCGGAGATCTCGTCGTGGTTCTCCTCGAGCACGGTGTCGTACGTCCCCACCCGCTGCGAGAGCAGTTCCTCGACGAGGCCCATCACCGAGGTGTGCTGGCGCGCGAGCGCGGGCACGTTGTCGAGCGTGTAGCAGGCGCGCCGGATGCGCTTCGCGTTCTGGTCGTCGCGGCCGAGCTCGCGCGCGATCGTCTGGAGCTCCTCGCGCAGGGTGCGGCGCGTGCGCGGGAGCCGAGCACGCGCTTCGTCGACGAGCACCTCGGGGAGGGCACACTCGAAGAACGCGTCGTCGTGGACGCCCTCCGGGTGCGCGACGACCCGCAGCGCGGCGAGGACGAAGGCGATGATCGGGTCTTCGGTGAGGGCGCGGCCGCTCGCGAGGCGGCAGGGGATGCCGGCGCCGAGGAAGCTCGCCTCGAGCTTCGCGCCGATGCCGTGCGTTCTATATAGAAGGGCGACGTCGCCCCAGGCGATGTCGTGCTCGGCCCGGTCGCGGCGGACGTCGTCCACGAGCCACTCGCGCTCGGCGGCGTCGTCGGCGAAGGAAAGTGCCGAGACGCAGAAGTCGGAGTCGCGCTCGGCCTCGAGGAGCTTCGGCTCGTCGAAGATCGGCGGGTTGCGCTCGATGAGCCGGCGCGCGAGGGCGAGGATCTCGCGCGAGCAGCGGCGGTTCTCGCGGAGGGGGATGCGCCGGTCGACGCCGAAGTCGTTGACGAAGTCGAGGAAGACGCGCGGATCGGCGCCCGCCCACGAGTAGATGGACTGCTCGTCGTCGCCGACGGCGAAGACGTGGCGATGGTCGCGCCCGAGCTCGCGGATGACGCGATACTGGAGGGGGTTCAGGTCCTGGAACTCGTCGACGAGGATGCAGTCCCACCGCGCGCGCACGCGGGCGACGACGTCGTCGTGGCCGAGGAGCTCGGCGGTCCTGATGATGAGGGTGTCGAAGTCCGCGTAGTTGCGGTCGCGGAGGAAGCGCTCGTACTTCCCGAACGCCTCGGCGTCGCCGCGATGGGTGAACGGCTCGCCGGCGATGCGATGGGCGGAGAAGCGCGCGAGGGTCGGCTTCTGGTAGGCGAACTTCCCGATGCGGCGAAGGACGGTGATCTGGTCCCTCTCGTCGATGATCTGGAAGTTCTTCTCGATCCCGACGCGCGCGCCGAACTCGCGGAGCAGCTCGGCGCAGAAGGAGTGGATGGTGCCGGTCTTCACCCGCGCGGCCGCGGCGCCGAGGGTGCGCGCGAGGCGCTCGGCGATCTCGCCGGCGGCCTTGTTGGTGAAGGTGAAGGCGCAGATGCGCGCCGGATCCATCGCGAGCGCTTCGAGCAGGAACCGGATCCGCTCGATGAGGCAGAAGGTCTTCCCCGCCCCGGGCCCCGCGAGCACGAGCAGCGGCTCGGCCGGCGCCTCGATCGCGGCACGCTGGCTCTCGCTCGGCACACGCTCCGGCACGACGCCGATCAGGCCGAGACTGGCATCGTGCGAGAGACGAATCGACTGCGCCGGCATGGGGGAAAAGTGGCGACGTGGCGTTCGGGGCAACAGGGGCGCGAGGCCCGCGAGATGGGTCGATACGCCTCGCTGGCATCACGAACAGGGCTCATGAGGATCGGTCGCCCTGGCTGGCATCAAGAACAACGGCTTCATGCGGATCGGGCGGATCGAGCGGATCATGCGGATCGCTCCTCGTGGCGCGAGAGCGCGTCGATGCAGACCCAAAAGCAATGCTTTTTGTGGTCTCGGCGGACGGACTCTCGCGCCGGTACGAACGATCCGCATGATCCGCCCGATCCGTTCGATCCGTATGGAGCTCTTTGTTCTTGATCTATCCCTTCAGTGAAGGCTGTTGATGACGCGATAGTAGGCCGGTTCCGGACCGAAGTGGAGGAGGAGCCCGACCTGTAGGCGAGCGGCGCGGAGATAGGAATAGACCTGGCGCGCGGCTGACTTGTGGAGATCCTTCGTGGCCTTTGTCTCGACGACGAGCCGGCCGTCGACGAGCATGTCGATCCGTTGGCGCGTCAGCTCCTCGCCCTTGTAGTAGATGGGGACGTACACCTCGCGCGCGACGTCGTGACCGCGCCAGCGGAGCTCGCGCTCCAGTGCCATCTGGTACGCCAGCTCGAGCAGGCCGTACTTCAACTCGTTGTACACGTCGAAGAAGGCTCCGATCACGGAGTGGGTGAGCTCCTCCTCGTACAACTCGCCCTTTGGCATGACCGCACGATGCATCGCGGCACACATTGGTGCGCACCGGGCGAGTGCGCGGTGCATCATTCCGGCATCAGTATCCGCGGCACTCGCCTCAGGAACGAAATGCCCCATGCGGATCGAGCGGATCGGGCTGAAGGAGATAGATCAAGAACAAAGAGCTCCATACGGATCGAGCGGATCGGGCGGATCATGCGGATCGTTCGTACCGGCGCGAGAGTCCGTCCGCCGAGACCACAAAAAGCATTGCTTTTGGGTCGGCATCGACGCGCTCTCGCGCCACGAGGAGCGATCCGCCTGATCCGCTCGATCCGCCCGATCCGCATGACGCTTTGTTCTTGATGCGTCGGGCGAAGAGGTCTATCGACGCTCCTCGGGCCGAACGTCGTCCGGGCGGTCGCGGCGCTCGGGAGAGATCGGGCGATCCGACGGCTCGCCGTCGGCGATGGGGGCCGTCGCCACTTCACGCTCGGTGGCGCGCAGGCGCTCGAGACGGCGGACGATGCGGGCCGTCTCGCCGGCGGGGTCGCGGAACCAATCGACCGTCCACAGCCTGTGAATCCGCCAGCCGAGCGTCTCGAGCACGCGCTGGCGCAGGCGGTCGCGGTCGCGCGCCGAGCGGGCGGCGTGGTAGGTCGGGCCGTCGGACTCGATGCCGAGCACGTAGCAGCCCGGGCGCTCCGGGTCCACCACGGCGAGGTCGACGTGGTAGCCGGCGACGCCGACGCGCGGATGCACCTCGTACCCCTCGGCGCGGAGCGCGCGCGTCACCTCGACCTCGAAGTCCGACGCCGGCTCGCGCGCCACGAGCCGCGCCGCGTCGCGCGTGCGCTCCTTCGCGTACTGGAGATAGTCGCGCAGCACGACGAGCCCGCGCGGGCTGCTCTCCGTCACGCGCAGCGCCGAGGGGTCGAACGAGCAGTAGACGTCGAGCCGGAACTTGGCCCGCGTGAACAGCACGTTGAGCCGGCGCTCGCCGCCCGTCGCGTTGATCGGTCCGAAGTGCTGCGCGAGCGTGCCGCGCTCGTCGGGGCCGTACGTCGTGCCGACGACGACGACGTCGCGCTCGTCGCCCTGCACGTTCTCGAGGTTCTTCACGGCGAGCGGCTCGAGCGTGTCGGCGTGCCGCTCGCGGAACGACGCGAGCGCCGCGTCGTCCTTCTCCGCCTGCTGGAGCAGCGTGTCCACCAGCTCGCGCTGCGGCTGGTTCATCGTCACGACCATCAGCGTGCGCTCGGGCGACTCCACCGCGTGCCGGCGCACGGCGTCGACGAGCCGCTCCGCCTCGCGGCGATTCAGGCTCGCCGAGTACACGGCGCCGTCCACCTCGTGAAAGGTGACGCCGTCCCCCTCGCGCTCCGTGCCCGGGTGCGGAAACAGGACCAGTCCGCCCCCATAGAACTCGCGGTTGCCGAAGGCGATCAGCTCGGGATACCGGCTGCGATAGTGCCAGCGTAGCATCCGCAGTGGATACCGCCGCGCCGCCGCCTGGAGGATGCTCTCGCTCCGCTCGAGCACCGACGCGCTCGGCGCCTGCTCCGTCGCGGACGTCACTGCAGCCGACGCCGACGCCAGCGCCGCGGCGACGTCCTGCTCGAGATCGTCCTCGTCGCTCGCCACCGTCTCGAAGAACGACGTCGGGCCGAGCTGCTTCGGGTCGCCGACGACGACGAGCTGCGAGCCGCGCGCGATGGCGCCGAGCGCGTCCTCGGGGCGCATCTGCGACGCCTCGTCCATCACGACGAGATCGAAGTGGAAGAGGCCGGGCGGGAGATACTGCGCCACCGCCTGCGGCCCCATCATGATGCACGGCTTGAGCGCCTGGATCGCGCGCCCCGCTCGCCGGAACACTTCGCGGATCGGGATGTGCCGGCGCGACTTCTCGATCTCGTGCTCGATGAGGCTCTGCTCGGAGAGCTCGGCCACCGGCCCGTAGCCGACGCCGCGCACCGGGGGCGTCGCGTCGGCCCGCTCGGCGACGAGCCGGCGCGTCAGCGCGACGTAGCGTTCGTCGAGCGAGGCGAACTGCGCGCGCCGCGTCTCGTGGATGCTGCCGGCGAAGCGGTCGAGCTCGGGGCGGTCGCGCAGCGCGAGCTCGGCGAGGGTGCGCGCGAGCAGATAGTCGTACACGTCGGGAAGACGGGCGCCCTCGATCGCCTCCGACTCGAGCAGCTCGGCCGCGACGGGCATCGGCCCCGCCTGCACGAGCGCGCGCGCACGGAGCCGCGCGGCCCACCGCGCGAGCGTGCCCGCGCTTTCGATCGCGCGATCGAGCCGCGCGATGCGCGCGCCGAACGGCACCCCGCGCGGAAAGTCGCCGTACCACGCGTGCGCGTCGATCATCCCCGCCGACGCGAACGCCGACTCGGCGGCGGCGGCCGACTCGATCGCGCCGAGCGCCGACGCGGCGAGCTCGAGGAGCCGCGCGACGCGCGACCGCGGCTCGCCGCTCGCGAGCCAGTCGACGAGCGTACGCGGCAGCCCGCGCTCGTGGAACTGCGCGAGATACGCCAGCGCGCCGCGCACCGCGCGGAGCTCGTCGGTGCCGGCCGTCGCATCGCGCGCCGGCGTCGCGAGCCCGAGCGCGGCGAAGGTCTCGGCGTGGCGTTCGAGCTCCGCGTCGGCCCGCCACGCGTCGCGCAATCCCTGCAGCCGCTCGGCGAGCGCGGCGAGCGCGTCGTCGCCCGCCGCGTTGGCGCTCGCCGCGGCGCGCACGGCCGCGATGGCGACGTCGCGCCAGCGGTGGAGCTGATCCTCCACGACGGAGAACGGGAGCGGCTCCCAGAGCGCGATGTCCCCCGGGCGGAAGTACGCGACCGCTTCGAGATCCTCGCCGAGCACCGTCGCCGCGTGGCGGCCCTCGGCGCTGGTCAGCGCGAGGGCGCTCGCATCGAGCCACTGCGCGGACGGCGCGTTCCACACCGCGGCGAGCAGGTCGCGGCTCGCGCGGTCGGTGCCGCGGAACACCGTCGTGGCGCGGCGGGTCCAGCCGAGCAGTGCGGACGCCGCGGCGAACGGGCTCGCGAGCCCGCCCTTCCGCGTGCCGAACAGCGCGCGCAGCTCCGGGTCGGCGACGAACTCCTCGTAGTCGCCGTCGAAGCGGAGCAGCGCGTCGACGTCGGCGATCATCGTCGAGCGCAGCGCGCGGCGGCCGCCGCTCATGCGCCGGTACTCGGCCACCGCGGTGCGATACGCGCCGGAGAAGAGCGCCGGCATGAACCGCGGCGCGACGGCGAGCGCGCCGGCGATCTCGCGCAGCGCCGACGGCTGCGGGCGCATCTCCGGCACGAAGCGCGCATCGAGCAGCGCGCGCGTGCGCGAGAGCTCGGCCGCGCGCTCGGACAGCGCGGCCAGCCGCTCCGGCGCGTCGGAGGCCTGCAGGCCCGGATTGCGCAGCGCGAGCGCGCCCTCGGGCAATCCGTCGAGCGACGAGGCGACGCCGATCAGTGCGAGCGCGAGCCCGATCGACAGCTCCGACGTCACGCCGACCGCCGCGGCGATGCGCGACGCGAGCGCCTGCACCGTGCCGAGATGATCGAGCACCTCGGAAATGAGCCCGACCGCTTCGCGCACCGTCTCCACCGTCACCTGCTCGCCGAGCATCTTCATCGCGTCGCGGAAGCGCGCCTCGTATTCGTCGGCGTCCTTCGGCAGGAGCACGCCGGCGCTGCCCCACGGTCCCGGTACCTTCGCCCACGCGGCGCGCCGCGCGTCCGACGCCGCGACCGCCTCCGACGTCGCCGTCTCGCCGGCGCGGCGGTGCACGCCGTCCACGAGCGCGGACGGCACCGGCGCATCGGGCGGCACGACGTGGCCGGCGCGCGCGAGGAGCGGCGCGAGCCCTTCGGGCGAATCGGGCCACGCGACGCCGCCGACGGCAGACGCGAGCTCGCCGCGCGCCGCGTCCGCGGTGGCGAGCGCGCTCCGCGCATCGCGGGCGAGGGCGACGAGCGCCTGCGCGTCGTCGAACGAGAGCTCGGCGCGCGACATCCCCTGCCACGGATGCACTCCGCTCGCGCCGGCGTCCGACTGCACCGCCGCGTGCGCCGCGGCGAAGGCCTCGAGCGCGGCGCGATGGCGCGACGCTTCCGTCTGCGTCACGAGCCGCGCGTTGGGAATGCTCGCGCGCCTGAGCGACGCGACCACCGGCGCGGGGAGCTCGCCGCCGAGCCGGCGCGCGCGCCAGAAGACGTCGAACGCCGTGTCGCCAAGCGAGCCGAAGGGACGGTTCATCCGGTCGGCGTGGCCGGTGAGCTCGCGCCGCGCGTCGGCGAGCAGACCCTCGACCGTCGCCAGCTCGCCGGCGACGCTCTCCGTCGCGCGCAGCGCGATGCGCTCGCGGAGCTGGTCGAGGAACTCGCGCTTGTCGCTCGTGTGGCTGTGGAGCGGGAGGCAGTACGGCCCGAGCCCGACGTCGTCGAGCCGCCGCGCGACGACGTCGAGCGCCGCCTTCTTCTCGGCGACGAACAGCACCTTCTTCCCCGCGGCGATCGCGTCGGCGATGAGGTTCGTGATCGTCTGCGACTTCCCCGTGCCGGGCGGCCCCTGCACCACCATGCTCTCGCGGCGCTGCACGTCGACGAGCACGCTGTGCTGCGAGCTGTCGGCCGAGACGACGATCGGCGGCACCGGCCGGAGCGCGGCGGGGAGCGCGTCGACGTCGTACTCCGTCGTGCGCATCGCCTCGGGTGGGAGCGCGTCGCCGAGCGCGTCGTCGACGTCGCCGAGCACCTGGCGGAGGAGCGGCTCGTCGAGGAGCGGACGATCCGCGGGCCACGTGGCGGGATCGAGATCGCGCCACATGAGGATCTTGCCGAACGACACGAGGCCGAGCGTGAGCTGGCGGCGGAGCGTCCAGTGGGGTGCCGCCTCGCGCAGCACCGTCTCGACGCGCGCGAAGTAGCGCTCGAGCTCCTCGTCGGCGTCGACGGCGGGAAGCGCGAAGCCGAAGATGCGGCGGCACATCTCCTGGAGCGTGACGTTCGTGCTCCAGTCCTCGCCGGACGCGGCGACCGCGTACGGGTAGGTGCGCGTCGCGCCGTCGAGCGCGAGGCGCGAGAGGCGCGCGGGAAGGAGCACGAGCGGCGCGGTGCGCGTGCGCTCGGCCGGCGCGTCGGCCCATTCGACGAAGCCGAACATGAGGTGCAGCATGTTCGCGCCGCTCTCCTGGATCGCCGTCAGCGCGCTCGCGTGGATCTTCTGCAGCCGCGCCTCGAGCTCGTCGGGACCGAGGAGCGTCTGGAGCCGCGCGTCGGCGTGGCGCGACTCCTCGGACGCGGGCGCGGCGCGGAGGTCGTACGACGGATCGATGCCGAGCGACCGGGCGAGCTCGCGCAGCTCTTCCTCGCGCCTGGCGCGGGCGGCGCGGGCGGCTTCGCGCCGCTCGGCTTCCGTCGGCGGGGGTGCGTCGCCGGCGGCGTTCTCCGGTTGCTCGGCCGGCTTCGCGGTGGCGGCGGCGGAGCGTCCATTGCCGTTCTTGCCGTTGCGCCCGTTCGTGCGGCGGGCGCTCGCGCGCGCGGCGGCGGGCGCGTCGCCGTTCGCGCCCTTGAGTGGCGCGAAGCGGAGCGCGCGTCCGGCGACGAGCGCGTCGAGCACGACCGTCGGCACCTCGTCGACGATGCGGAGCGAGCTGCCGCGCGGGTGCCGGTAGGCGAGCAGCGGGTTGCGCGCGCTGAGATCCAGCAGGCGCAGCCGCATTCGCTCGAGGAGTTGGTGGGACTGGGGCGCGACGTCGCGCTCTTGGGACTCCATGGCCCCCTAGGATGCAGCCGGGCGGGGCTCGGCGCTATCCGGGATGCGGATCGGGCGCATCCAACTGCGGAATGCGGAGCGGGCGGATCGACGCGGATCGTCCTCGTGGCGGGATAGGCCGGCAACCCTCTGCGGTGCCGAGCGAAGGGCCGCAGGCCCTCACCCTCCGTCATTCCGAGCGAAGCGCCGCGGGCCCTCACCCTTAGTCATTCCGAGCGAAGCGCGCAGCGCGAAGTCGAGGAATCTCCCGCCGTTCCGAACGCCGTTCCGAGGAACGGCAACTGCGCGATTCCTCGACTGCGCGCGTGCTCCGCACGCGCTCCGCTCGGAACGACAAGCGGGTAGGCGCGCGTCTCCGCACGCGCTCCGCTCGGAACGACAAGCGGGTAGGCGCGGTTCGCCGCGGCGCTCTTGACGCCCCGAACCGGACACACGATCGTCTCGGCGACGGCGATCCCGCCGAACGGGGTCGAGGCCTCCCGTGCGCCCGCACCGACGCGGCGACGGGCGCCTCCGAGCGCGGGACGTCGTCCAGCCGAAGGAGATCGCGCATGCGATCGAGAGCGCTCGTGCTCACGGGCCTGTCCGCACTCGGCGCCGCGTGCGGCGGAGGCGGATCCGGCGGTTCGTCGACCGCGCCGGCACCGACCATCGCCGTCTCGCTCCCCTCGGCCACGATGGCCTCTGGCACGAGCGCGCAGGCCACGGCGACGATCGGCGGCGTGCCCGCGACCGGGGTGAGCTGGTCCAGCTCGAACGACCAGATCGTGGCCGTGACCGGCACCGGCATGGTCACCGCGTCGCTTCAGGGAAACGCGGTGATCACCGCGACGAAGGGCTCGTCGCACGGCACCGTGGGGGTTCTCGTGGTGCCGGGCCCGCCAGCGCAGATGTGGATCTGGTCGGGCAACCTGCAGAGCGCGCCCGCCGGTACGGCGCTCAAGAATCGATTGAGCGTCGCCGTGCTCGACGCGTCGGCGAATCTCGTGAAGGACGTGACGGTGACGTTCACCGTCGCGTCGGGGGGCGGCTCGCTCGCCGCTCCGACGTCGGCGACGTCGGACGCCCAGGGCCTCGCGACGTCGGGGATCTGGACGCTCGGTCCCACGGTCGGGCAGCAGACCGTCGTGGCGTCGTCGGGGACGTTGACGCCGGTAACGTTCACGGCCACGGGACAGTAGCGGCCGGCGCGCCCTGGAAGCCGCGCAGCCTTGCGCGGGCTTCCGATGGCGGGCCTATTATCCGTCTCGTTCGCAGGCGGGGGGAGATGGGGGACGAACGCGCCACCACCATTGTCGGCCGGTTCTCGTTCGGCACCCCGGTGGAACTCGCCGATCGTCCGACGAGGATCGGTCCCTACCGCATCCTCGACGTCCTCGGCACGGGCGGCATGGGCGTCGTCTATCTGGCCGAGCAGCTCGAGCCGGTGCGACGCGAGGTCGCGGTCAAGGTCTTCCGCACCTCCGACGATTCGGAGCTCGTCATCGCCCGGTTCAACGCGGAGCGCCAGGCGCTCGCGGTCCTGGACCATCCGAACATCACGAAGGTCTTCGACGCCGGCACCACGGAGAACGGCTGGCTCTACTTCGTCATGGAGCGCGTCACCGGCGTTCCGCTCGGCGAGTACGTGACCGTGAACCGGCTGCCGATCGCCGAGCGATTGAAGCTGTTCGGGCAGCTGTGCCGCGCCGTCCAGCATGCGCATCAGAAGGGGATCATCCATCGCGACGTCAAGCCGTCGAACGTCCTCGTCACCACGATCGACGGTGAGCCGGTCTGCAAGGTGATCGACTTCGGGATCGCGAAGGCGACCCAGCGCGACGCGGGCGCGCGGCTCACGATGACGGGCACCAGCGTGGGCACGCCGGCGTACATGAGCCCCGAGCAGGCGGGCGCGTCGAGCCTCGACGTGGACACGCGCTCCGACATCTACTCGCTCGGCGTCGTCCTCTACGAGCTGCTCGCCGGCATCCTTCCCTTCGAGACGTCGCTCTCGCCGATGCACGTCATGGCGCACCACGTCGGGATCGATTCGGTCGCGCCGAGCGCGCGCGTCGCCGCGCTCCCGCCCGAGCAGCAGGCGCTCCTCGCCGCCAAGTGCGGCACGGACACGCGCGGCCTCGTGCGCACGCTCACCGGCGATCTCGACTGGATCACCCTCAAGGCGCTGGAGAAGGAGCGCGAGCGGCGGTACCAGACGGCGGCCGAGCTGGCGGCCGACGTCGAGCGCTATCTCTCGCATCGCGCCGTGTCGGCGAGCCCGCCGAGCCGCGTATATCAGGCGCGCAAGTTCGTCCGCCGGCATCGCCTCGCCGTCGCCTTCGCCGCGACGACGGCGCTCCTCGTCGTCGCCGGCGCGGTGTCGATCGCCGTGCAGGCGCGGCGCGTCTCTCGCGCGCGCGCCGTCGCCGTCCAGCGCCAGATGCAGGCGGAAGAGCTGATCGGGTTCATGCTCGGCGATCTCTACACGCGGCTGAAGGAGATCGGCGGGCTCGACGTGCTCGAGAGCGTCGGGAAGAAGGCGCAGGGCTACTTCGAGGCCGTGCCGGAGGGCGACCTGAGCGACGGCGAGCGGTTCCGGCGCTCGCAGGCGCTCTACCAGATCGGCGAGGTGCGCGTCGAGCAGGGCGACTACGCCGGCGCGATGCCCCTCTTCCGTCAGTCGCTCGCGCTCGTCGGCCCGCTCGCCGCCCGCGACTCGTCCAACAGCGAGTGGCAGCTCGGCCTCGGCGCGAGCCACTTCGGCGTCGGCCTCGTGCACTGGCGCAACAGCGAGCTCGATTCCGCGCTCGCCCACTTCACGCCCTATCTCGCCATCACGCAGCGGCTCGTCGCCCGCGCTCCGGACAGCGTCGGCTTCCGGAACGAGCTCGGGATGGCGAACAGCAACATCGGGTCGGTGAAGCAATCCAAGGGCGACCTCGCCGGCGCGCTCGCCGCGTTCCATGCCGCGATTCGCGCCTATGAGGACGCGGTGCAGCGCGACACGACGAAGCTCGATTCGCGGATGAACCTCGCGGACGGCTACAACGCCGCGGGCGTCGTGCAGCAGAAGCTCGGCGACTTCGCCGGCGCGCAGGCGTCGCACCGCGCCGAGCTCGCGCTGAAGGAGCGCCTCGTCGCGCTCGATCCGCCGAACCAGGTGTACAAGCTGCGCCTCGCGGCCGCCCAGTCGTATCTGGCCGAGCTGGACATGGCACTCGGCCGGATGGACGACGCGACGCGCGAAGCGAGCGCCGCGCGCGATCTGTACGCGGCGCTGGTGGTCGTCGACACCAGCAGCCCGGAGCGGCGGCGCTTCCTCGGCACGGCGCATCGCATCGCCGGCACGATCGCGCTCGAGCGCGGCCGCACGGCGGAGGCGTTGCGCTCGGCGAGCGCGAGCCGCGCCCTGCTCGATCCCCAGCTCGCCGCGGTGCCGACCAACGGCGTGTGGCAGATCGCGCTGGCGAGAACGCTCACCCTGTCGAGCTACGCGCTCACCGCGGCGGGCCGCGCGCACGACGCCGATGGCGACGCACGCCGCGCCATCGCGATCGCCGAGTCCGTGCTGGCGAAGCGTCCCGGCGACCAGGGAGGCCGGCTCGCGCTCACGGACGCGTATCTCGCCGCGGGCGACGCGGCGCAGGGCATCGGCGACACCGCCGCCGCGCGGCGCGCGTGGACCGGCGCACTCGCGGCCGTCGACTCGGTCACTCGCGCGACGGGCGTCGCCGAGTTCCGCGTCGCGAAGGCGAGCGCGCTCGTGAGCCTCGGCCGCACCGACGAGGCGCGACCCATCGTGCAAGCGCTCGAGCAGCAGGGCTACCGGCGTCCGCGCTGGATGGCGCGCGTGCGGGCGGCCGGCACGTCAACGCAGTAGCAGGAACGCAGGCGTCGTTCGGAGCTCCCATCGTCTCTCCCCTGCCCTCCTCCCCGAGGATCCTCCCGTGAAAGGCCCACCAGATCAGACCGTGCGCGTGACGTTCGACCCGGACGCGGACCCGCAGTTCACCTTCGACCCCGAGTCGGTGCGAATGACGGCCGCGGGCAAGGTCATTCTGGAACAGCATCCCGCATCGCCGCGGTGGGTCTTTCGCGACGCGACCGTCAAGGACGACACCTTGCACGAGTTCCGTCCGGAGGTGCAGGGGAGCGGGAACGCGCTGCACATCCACGACGAATTCCGCGACAGGACGAGAAAGAGCTACTCGTACAACGTGACGGTGGCGCTCGGCGGTACCACGGTCACGAGTCCGGATCCGGTGATCGTGAACGATCCGGGGGTGTGAGCAGCGGATAGCGTGCATTCGCTCTCCTCTCGCGAGGCCCGCTCCAGCGTCTCGGTTCGACCCTCGGCAAGAAGAGGAACTGCCCGGAGGATGCCGATGTCGGCAGTCGTCTCGCGCGTACACCGCGTCGGGTGCGCCGCGTTCATCATCATCGCGATCGCGCGCCCGAGCGAACCCGCCCGCGCCCAACGAGCCGCCGCCTCACGCTCCCCCGTGACGGCGCTCGCCGACGACTACATGGCGGCGTACTTCGCGCGGAACCCCGAGCTCGAGACCTTCTTCGGCCTCCCCGCCGCGCGTCACGAGCACCTCACCGACAACTCCATCGCCGCGCTGCGCGCCTGGGAGCGGCGCGAGGACGGGTGGTATGCCGCGCTCCGCGGCATCGACGGCAGGACGCTCCGCGGCGGCGACGCCGTCGTTCACGGACTCCTCGTCGAGACGCTCGGCGCCAGCCGCCAGGCGCGCGTCTGCCGCGGCGAGCTCTATCCGACCGAGTGGCTGGAGACCTACGCGCAGCTCGCGACCATCCAGCCCGTCGGCAGCGACTCGCTGCGCCGTGCCGCGCTCGCCCGCTGGGCCGAGCTTCCCCGCCTGCTCGACACCGAGATCGCTAACGCTCGGCAGGGCATGCGGCTCGGCTACACCTCCCCGAAGGCCGAGGTGACCCGCAACCTCGAGCGCCTGGATGCCGTCCTCGCGCTCCCCGTCGACAGCTCGCCCTTCTTCGACCCTGCCGTTCGCGACTCGGCGCCGGCGTTCCGCGCCGCGTACGACACCTTCGTGCGCGCGCGCATCGTCCCCGCGCTGCGGCGGTATCGCGCCTTCCTCGGCGACGAGTATCTCCCCGCGGCGCGGACGACGATCGGCATCTCGGCCACGCCGAACGGCACCGCGTGCTATCGCGCGATGATCCGCTCGTCCACCACCGTCGACCGCGATCCGCGCGCCGTGCAGCGGCTCGGCCTGGCCGAGATGGACACGATCGAGGGCGAGATGCGCGTGCTCTCGGCGAAGGTGTTCGGCGACACCGTGCTGCCGCGCGTCTACGAGCGGCTGCGGAGCGACAGCCAGTACACCTTCCGCACCGGACAGCAGATCGTCGCCGCCGCCGACTCGGCGATCGCGCGCGCGAAGGCGGCCATGCCGCGCTGGTTCGGCATCCTGCCGAAGAGCGACGTGCACGTCGAGCCCTTCCCGGCCTTCCTCGAGCGCAGCGCGCCGATCGGCCAGTACTGGCCTGCACCCGACGACGGGAGCCGCACCGCGCTCTACCGCGTGAACACGTACGAGCCCGCGCACCGCAGCCGCGCGATGCTCGAGGACGTCACCTTTCACGAGGCCATCCCGGGCCATCACCTCCAGATCGCCATCGCCAGGGAGCGCACCAGCTCGCACCCCGTGTCGCGCTATCTCGGCGCCACCGCGTTCAGCGAGGGGTGGGGACTGTACGCCGAGGGGCTCGCCGACGAGATGGGACTGTACTCGTCGGACCTGAGCCGGCTTGGGATGCTCTCCGGAGAATCGCTGCGCGCGGCGCGGCTCGTCGTCGATGCCGGGATCCATGCGCTCGGCTGGTCGCGCCAGCGATCGATCGACTACCTCACCGCGCACACCATGGTGTCGCCGGCGCAGGCGTCCGCCGAGGTCGACCGCTACATCTCGAGCCCTGGGCAGGCCACGGCGTACATGATCGGCATGCTCGAGATTCGCCGGCTGCGAGCGAAGGCGAAGCAGGCGATGGGCCCGCGGTTCGAGATCCGCGCCTTCCACGACCGCGTGCTGGAGGATGGCGGGGTGACGATGCCGATGCTCGACGCGAAGATCACGCGGTGGATCGCGTCACGACCCGAACGGATACCCCTTCGCTAGCGCACGCTCCAGCCGCGCGTCGTGGTTGTAGACGTCGTCGTAGAACTCCACTGCGCCGGTGGCCGGCCGCACCACCGCGGTCGTGTAGTAGACGACCACCGGAATCCGCTGCGCGAGGTTCACCCGCCGCGAGGGCCTGCCGTTCATCGCCGCCTCCACCTGCGCGCGCGACCACTGCGTCGAGTCGCGGAGGATCCAGACCGCGAGCGCCGCCGGATCCTCGACCCGGATGCACCCGTGGCTGAAGTCGCGCCGCGCGAGAGAAAACAGCTCCGTCGCCGGCGTGCCGTGCAGGTAGACGTTGTGGTCGTTCGGGAAGATGAACTTCGCGAGGCCGAGCGAGTTGCGCGGACCGGGCTTCTGCCGGATGCCGAGCGTGCCCTGTGCGACGCGCGCGAGGTTGGCGGCGGTCGCCGGCAGGCCGGGCCCACTGTCGCCGTCGCCGCGGTACAGCTCCATCCCGTTGCGCGCGAGGTAGCTCGCGCTGCGCCTCGTCGCGGGGAGGATCTCGTTCCGCAGGATGCTGCGCGGGATCACCCAGTAGGGCCGGAAGACGATGTACTCCATCCGATCCTCGAAGATCGGCGTCGCGCGCCCCGCCCCCGCCCTGCCGACGACCACGTTCATCTCGATCGACGGCGCGCCCGTGCCGCCGATCGAATCGAACCCGTAGAGCTGGAATCCCGGCACGTTGACGACGACGAACGGCCCGTCGTCGAGGAGCGGGAGCCAGCGGATGCGCTCGATCGCCAGCTCGAGCTTGCGCACGCGGCGCGCCGAGTCGGGGAAGTTGCGATAGTGCGCGTAGGCCGCGAGGAGGTTGCGGTACTGCGCGAACCTCGGCTCGATCGCCTGCACCAGCTCGCGGGCGCGGCCCGTGGCCGCCGCGTCGCGCACCAGGCTGGCGAGAGCGAGCCGCTTCTTCGGCTCGACGCTGATGCCGACGCCGAGCGTGCGCGGATTCACGCGGCCGACGTGGACGTCGGAGAGATGGCGGAGGAGCGCGACGCTGAGGGCGGCGTCGAACCAGGCGACGTCGTTGGCGTCGGGGGACGCCGCTGAGGAGAGCTCGGCGAAGCGGCGTGCGAGCAGCTCGGCGTCGTAGTCGGCCGGATGGAGGGCGCGGTCGTCAGCCGATCGGAGGACGGCGATCGCTTCGCGGGCGGCGGGTGTCGGGCGGCCGCCGGTTGTCCAGATGGGCTGCCAGCGGCTCGCGTCGTAG
>DATJGU010000015.1:0-20525 GCA_035494615.1 Gemmatimonadaceae bacterium | reverse complement strand
GCCGCGATCTCGTGCGCGGCGTGGTCGTGCGTCCTGCTCGCGTCAGCGAACGATCATCTCGGGGTCGATCGAGAGGTTCAGAGGAGGTGCCCCGCCTCCGGGATCGCACGACGCCGTGATGACGTAGTGATAGGTGCCATTCGCGCCGCCCTTCACCTTGCCCTTGAACGGTGTGCCGGGCGAGCCCCCCTGAGGATCGCCCGGATTGTGGGTGATCGGAAGAGCTTCAGTCTTGCCCGCGATGGAGTTGATCGTGACGTCCAGCGGAACGACCCACTGGATCGAGTTGTTCGGGTGCCGCACGACGGCCCATGCCGAGTTGCCGCTTCCGTCGGTGAGACCGATGGAGGTGGTGGCGCCGCAGGAGAAGTCGATGTGGACCGTGTTCACGTCCGGGGCAAGGGTTTCGACGAGCGCTACCGAATCCTTGTTGAAGTTGCACGATACCAGCGACGTCGCGGCGGCGAGTACGGCAAGCGCGGCGACCGTGCGGGGCACACCTGCACGAGACATGGGAGTCTCCGTGGGGAGGGGGGGCATCAATACAAGCACCCCAAGGATCAGCCCGCAAGCAGACGAGGCGCTGCACGGCGCTCATCGTGCCTCGCCGGCTACCCGGGCTGATACGGCGCCGAGATCCTGATCGGCACGATCGTCTCCCCCCAATGGATGCGTAGCACCGCCTGGTCGCGCACCACCGATGGGAAGTAGTACGCGAGCGACTCCATGTGCGCGCCGCGCTCCGGCGTCACGTCGAACCGGTAGGCGTCGTGCGCGGCGCCGGGATAGGGCTTGTGAAAGGTGTGCGCCGCGCGGCTCAGGATGACGGTCCAGGGCCCGCTCGCGCGCGGCACGAGCCAGACGGAATACTCGCCCGCCTTCACCTCGCGCCCCTCGAGCAGGACGGGGTGATCGAATGAGATACGCGTCGCCGAATCGGCGCCGGGATGCCAGACGCTGTCCCACGGCACGAGCTGGCCGAAGAGCGCGCGGCCGCGGGCGATCGGGCGGCCGTACTCCACCGTGATCGTGGTGTGGGCGACGTGCTGGATCGTCGTGCCGCGCTGGCTGAACGGATACCCTTGGGCGCGCGCGGGCGTGGGGAGCGCACAGAGCGCGGCGGCGACGAGAAGCGACGGGAAGCGGCGAACGGTGCGACGCGCGGCGACGGACGCCGGACGCCGGCGCGCGCCGGACTGGGGATGGGACGTCATGCGGCTCCTCCTCGGGAATGCGCGCGCGCGACGGCCCCGCGCGGCGCTGGTTCACGCTAACGGCGAACGAGAGCCGCCTCAACCGATGCCGTCGTGCGGGAGACCGCGCTGCGGCGCTGGATTCGATCGCGCCCAACGTGCAAGTTGCCTCGGCTCCCGTTCGTTCCATCCGACCGCCTCTCCGGCCATCACGATGACGCGCACCATCACGCTCGCCTCCCTCCTCTCGGCGTCGCTCCTTCTCTGCGGCGCGCCCCTCGCCTCGGCGCAGGCGCCCGCCCGATCGGCTGCGGCGCGCGCCGACGTGCTGTTCGGCGGCAAGAGCCTCGACGGGTGGAAGGCGATCGGCGAGCCGAGGATGACGCTGCTCCCGGACGGCAGCGTCGGCGCGGAGCGGGGCAACGGCGTGCTCTACTACGCCACGCGCCCGTACGGCGACTTCACGCTCGAGCTGGAATTCCTGCCCGAGGTGCCCGAGGCCGGCGCCGCCGTCCTGCTCCGGCTCCCGCAGCCGACCGCGACGGCGGACGAGGCGGAGCGCAACGCGTACCAGGTGAAGCTCGGCGAGAGCCCCGTGCCCCCGGGGGGCGAGCCGGTCTACTACAAGCGCGCGACGTACATCACCGGCGCGATCGATCTCGGCGGCGCCGACTCGGTGCACGACCGCGATCAGATGTCGCCGCATCGCGGCGTGACGAAGCCGATGGGCGAGTGGAACACGCTCCGCGTCGACGCCGTGGGCCAGCGCTACACGGTGTACGTGAACGGCGAGAAGGTGACGGACTTCTTCGGCCGCAAGGCGACCGAGGGCTACATCGGCCTCGTGAACCACACGCCCGACTTCGCCGTGCGCTTCCGCAACATCCGCGTCACGCCGCGTGCCGCGTCGACCGCGCCGAACAGTCTCGGGGAGCTGTTCGCCGTGCACGACCAGCGCGCGCCCATCCGCGTGCTGATGGTGACGGCGACGCAGGGGTTCCGCCACGTGTACGGCATCGCCGGCGCGGTGGAAGTCATGCAGGAGCTGTCGAAGACGACCGAGCTTCGCGTCGACACGACGGAGAACCTCGCGCGGCTGAACGCCGATTCGCTCAAGCCGTACGACGTGCTCTTCTTCGCCAACTCGACGCTCCGCATCGCGCCGAAGGACACGACGAAAGCGGCGCTCGAGGCGGTGCGGCTGCAGAAGCCGATCGAGACGGCGGTGACGCCGGAGCAGCAGAAGGCGATCATCGACTTCGTGCGCTCGGGGAAGGGGCTCGTCGTCGCCCACGCGGGGCTCGACGCCTTCTACGGCTGGAACGACTACAAGGAGATGGTCGGCGGCGGATTGTTCTGGGCGCACCCGTGGGTGAAGCATCTGCGCGTGATCAACGAGGCGAAGACGCATCCGGCGACGCGCCAGCTCGGCGACGCCTTCTGGATCCGCGAGGAGTTCTACATCCTCGACACGTCGCCGCGCGCGACGAGCCGCGTGCTGCTCTCGCTCGACAATGCCACGCTCGGCACGCCGAACATGGGGCGGCTGCCGGCGCCGGAGAACAGCGATCACCCGGTCTCGTGGTACCGCACCTACGGCCAGGGCCGAGTGTTCGCGACGATCCTCGGCCACTTCCGCGACACGTGGCATCGCCCCGAGTTCGTGCAGCATCTGCTCACGGGGATCCGCATGTCGGCCGGCCGGCTCTCGGCGAACGGCGTGGCGACGAAGTAGGGCGGCCGCGCGCATGGCCGATCCGTCGTCGCTCGCGCTGCCGCACGTCCGCCGGCTGCACGCCTACACGCCGGGGCTGCAGCCGACGGAGCCGGGATGGGTGAAGCTCAACACGAACGAGTGTCCGTATCCGCCGAGCCCCCGCGTGGCGGAGGCGATCCGGCGTGAGCTCGGGGACGACGGCGCGTCGCTCCGGCTCTACCCGAACCCGCGGAGCTCGGCGCTGCGCGCCGCCGTCGCGGCGCATCACGGGCTCGCACCCGAGAACGTGTGCATCGGCAACGGCTCGGACGACATCCTCACGCTGCTCGTGCGCGCGTTCGGCAGCGCGGAGGCACCGATCGGCTTCACGGTGCCGAGCTACTCACTCTATCCCGTACTCGTGGAGATCCAGCACGGGCGTGCCGAGGCGATCGAGCTCGATCGGTCCATGCGGCTGCCGGTGGAGCGGATGCACGGCTCGTCGGCGCGCGCCTTCCTGCTCACGTCGCCCAACGCGCCGACGGGGGTGGGGTTCTCCAACGCAGAGCTCGAGCACGCGCTCGCCGGCTATCGCGGGCTGTTGGTCGTGGACGAGGCGTATGCGCCGTTCGCGCGCGAGAATGCGGTCGCGCTCCTCGCGCGGCACCGACAGCTCGTCGTCGTGCGCACGCTCTCGAAGGCGTACGCGCTCGCGGGGCTGCGCGTGGGCTACGCCCTCGCCGACGCGGCGGTGATCGACGTGCTCGACCGCGTGCGCGACAGCTACAACGTGAGCCGGCTGGCGCAGACGGCGGCGATCGCGGCGCTCGAGGATCGGGCGTACGCCGAGTCGCTCGTGGCGCGCGTGACGGCGACGCGCGATGCGTTCGTCGCCGATCTCGTGCATCGGCGGCGGTGGTTCACCTACGACTCGCAGGCGAACTTCGTGTTCACCGAGCCGGCGAGCCCGCGCGGAGACACCGGGCCGGACGTCGCCCGCTCGGCGTACGAGCACCTGCACGCCAACAAGGTGCTCGTGCGGTATTTCCCGAACCATCCGCTCACGGCGTCGTTCCTCCGGATCAGCGTGGGCACCGATGCGGAGATGGCGGTGCTGCGCGGGCAGCTCGACGCATGGCAGGCGGGGTGAGGCCCCCCCGCGCTGATTGCGCGGCTGCGCGTCCGGCGGTATCCTCCGAGAAGCGACACGCGCGCCACAGGCGCGCGGACAAGTTCCGAGCGACACGGGCCTGCCGACTGCTGCAGGCCCTTTTTGTATCCGGGGAGGATCCGATGCTCGACCGATTCGCCGAGTCCGACACGAGCACCGCCACGCGCGAGGGACCCTCGCTCTACCTCACGTCTCATCGCGCCGTCGCCGCGTGCGCGCGCGAGCTGAGCCGGCTGCACGACGCGATCGCCGACGATCTGTCGGCCTGGCGGTCGTCGCTCGTCGACGTGCCGGCGGACCCGGTCATCAGGCGGTCGCCGGCGCGTTGTCTCGTCCAGCTCGGACCCGTGGCGCTGACCGTCGCGTGGCTGCAGCGCGCGCAGGGCACGACGGCCGACGGCGAGCTGCTCGTCGTCGTCTGGCGCGGGGCGGTGGCGTCACACACGCCGAGTGGCTTCGAGCGCGTGCGGGACCAGGTGGGCCCGCGGTCGGCGACCGCACTGTGGGAGCTGGTGCTCACGGTCGCGGGCGACAGCGAAGCAGGGCTGAGCTGGACGCCGAGCGGGAGGACGGGTGATCCCATGTCGTCGAGCATGCTCGCGCGCCGCTGCGTGGAACGATTGAGTGCCGCGTACGCGGAGTGCGCGAATGTCCGCTGAGGCGGGCGAACGCGCCGATCGCGCGCCGGCGGCCGCGGTGTGGCAGGCGGCGGTCGCACCCTACGTCGGCCCGGATGCAACGCGCGCGGTCTTCCAGCTCGTCACGACCACCGCGCTGCTCGCGCTGACGTTCACCCTGTCGTACCGGCTGATCGAGTGGTCGGCCTGGTCGGCGCTCGTGCTGGCGCCGCTCTCGGCCGGCCTGCTGGTGCGCACGTTCATCTTCATGCACGACTGCGCGCACGGGTCGTTCCTTCCCTGGCGTCGAGCGAACGATCTCGTGGGCTTCGCGACCGGGGTGGTGACCCTGACGCCGTTCGCGCAGTGGCGGCGCGACCACGCGCTGCACCACGCGTCGTCGGGAGACCTCGCGCGCCGCGGGCACGGCGACGTGCCCACGCTGACGGTGCGGGAGTATCTGGCGCGCTCGCCGCGGCGCCGGCTCCTCTACCGCACGATCCGGCATCCGGCGAGTCTGCTGCTCGTCGGGCCGCTGCATCTCATGGTCGGTCAGCGGGTGCGCCCGCGCAGCGTGGCGACGCGCGCGCTGCAGACGGCGAGCGTGTGGCGAACGAACCTCGCGATCGCGCTCGTCGCCGCGCTGGTGGTCGTCGCCCTCGACTGGCGCGCGCTGGCCCTGGTCTACTTCCCGGCCTACTATCTCGCCGCGATGGCGGGCATCTGGCTGTTCTACGTGCAGCACCAGTTCGAGGACGCGTACTGGGAGTCGCCCGAGGAATGGGACTACGCGACCGCGGCGATCCACGGCAGCTCGCACCTCGTGCTGCCTCGCGTCTTCCAGTGGCTGACCGGCAGCATCGGGCTGCACCACGTCCATCACCTCGCGCCGCGCATCCCCAACCACCGGCTGCAGCGATGCCACGACGCCACGCCGTTCCTCCACGTCGCGCCGGTGATCACGCCGCGCACCGGAGTCGCCGCGCTCCGGCTCGCGCTCTGGGACGAGGACGCACGCCGGATGGTGCCCTTCGACGGCGTCGCCACGGAGCGACGCGCATGATTCCCAGGTGCGCCGGACGCGCGGGAGCGCGCGCGCACCGCGGATGACTCCTCCACGCTCGTACTACCGGGGCACGCCGCTCTGGAGGGCAGTCGCCGCGATCGTCACCGAGCTCCAGGCGACCGGCGAGGTGAAGCTCGAGACCGCGCCCGACTACGTGATCGACTACCTCTGCCGCGAGCTCGTGGCGAAGAAGCTCGTCACCGACTCGGCGATCGCGAACCCGTCCGGCGGCGGCGCGACCTGACGCGCGAGCGCATCGCGTCACGGGCTCAGACGCGGCGCGTCGCCGACGACGGAAGAAAGCGATAGAGATAGGGGGCACGATGCGCGCCGCCCAGCTTTCGCTCGGGCAGCCGCTCCACGAAGCCGAGGTCGAGGATGCGCTTCTGGAAGTTGCGGCGGTCGAGCGGATGGCCGAGCACCGCCTCGTACAGCCGCTGCAGCTCGGGCATCGTGAACTTCTCGGGGAGCAGGTTGCGTCCGAGCGGCAGATAGCTCGCCCGCGCGCGCAGCGTGCCGAGGGCCTGCGCGATCATCGCGTCGTGGTCGAACAGCAGGGGCGGGTGCTCGCGCACGTCCCACCACCGGCACTCGTCGGAGAAGGCGTCGGGGGTCGGCGCGACCTCGGCGAAGTCGACGAGCGCGAGGTAGCCGATCGAGACGACGCGATCGACCATCCACTCCTGCTCGGTGCCCTCGAGGCCAAGCGCGGCGCTGAAGCCGCGGAGGGCGTGCTCGCCGCGATCGGTGTCGCCGAAGGCGTGGAACTGCTGGAGGAAGATGCGATCGAGGCCCGTGCGCTCGCGCAACACGCGTCCGGCGGCGAGGTCGATCGATTCGTCGCGTCGCACGTGACCGCCGGGGAGGCTCCAGCGGCCGAGGTGCTTCCATTTGACGAGCAGGATCTTGAGCTCGCGGCCATGGAAGCCGAACACGGCGCAGTCCACCGATACGTGGGGGAGGAGCGCGGCGCCGTCGCGTGCGGGCGGCGAAGCGCGCGCGCGTTCGGATCCGTGAGGGGTCGGAGGTCGGCGTGAGCTCGGCGGCATGCGGCGATGGGTGGCTCGATGCGCACAGCCTAGCACATTGCGTCTTGCGGACGCAATGACGCGCCGGTAATGTGTCGGACTCACACAAACTGGTTTCCGCGACCGCCCATGCCACGCTTCACCGTTGCCGCATCATCGCCGGCGCGCACGATCGGACGCATCGTCCTCGCCGCGGGCGTCCTGTTCGCCTCGAGCGCCGCCGCGCAGCTCCCGAGCCCGCCCCCCGCCCCGCCGGGGACGAGCTGCCGCCCGACCGGCTTCTTCACCGGACCCGCACGCTACAAGTCGACCGAGGTGGGCGCCGACGGACGCGTGACGTTCCGCGTCTGCGCGCCCGAGGCGACGGAGGTGCTCGTCACGAGCAGCGACTACGCGCCGGCGATCCCGCTCGGCTTCGGCGGCGGGCCCGCGGGGCTCGCGATGGCGAAGGACACGAGCGGCCTGTGGAGCGTGACGACGGCGGTGCCGATCGACCCGGGCACGTATCGCTACGACTTCCGCGTGAACGGCGCGCGCGTGCCCGACCCGCAGGCGGCACGATTCTCCGAGGAGCGCGTCGGCATCAACAGCGTGCTCGAGGTGCCGGGGGCGTCGGGCGCGTTCCAGGCGTACGATCCGAAGGTGCCCCACGGCGCGGTGTCGACGATCGAGTACTGGTCGTCGACGCTCGGCGCGAAGCGCCGCGCGCACGTGTACACGCCGCCCGGCTACACGACCGACGCGACGCGCTATCCGGTGCTCTACCTCGTGCACGGCGCGGGCGACAGCGACGACAGCTGGACCTCGGTCGGGCACGCGCACTACATCCTCGACAACCTCATCGCCGCCGGAACGGCGAAGCCGATGATCGTCGTCATGCCGTTCGGCCACACGCCGGACCGGCCGGGCGCCGACATGCTCACGAACACCGACTTCGGCGACGACCTGCACACGGTTCTCATCCCGTACGTCGACGCGCACTACCGCACGCTGCCGACCCGTGCGTCGCGCGCGATGGCGGGGCTCTCGATGGGCGGCGCGCACACGCTGCGCTTCGGCCTCACGCGCCCGGATCGCTTCGCGTACGTCGGCGTGTTCAGCATGGGCTTCATGGACACGACGCAGGTGCACGCGTACGAGGCGCAGCACGCCGCGGCGCTCCGTCGCGGCGCGAAGGGCCCGGATGCGTTCCGGCTCGTCTACTACGCGATCGGCAAGGACGACTTCCTCTACCGCACCGTGGCGCCGACGCGTGCGCTGTTCGACCGGTACGGGCTCACGCACGTGTACCACGAGAGCGGCGGCGGCCATACCTGGGTCAACTGGCGGGAGTACCTCGCGGATTTCGCGCCTCGCCTGTTCCGCTGACCGCCACCGCATGCGCCTCCAACGGGCCCGCGCGATCGATCGCGCGGGCCCGTCTTGCATGTGGCACGGCGGGGCCGTGGTGTAGCGCCGGCGCGACTTCATGTGGTCGCGACTCGGCAGACGCCGTGGGCCGGCGGACGATCGGTCCGCAACAATACGGAACCAAGTCGTTGCCCGACATGGCGTTGGCATGCATGGCCCTCGGTCCTCCGATTGCAAAGGCACCGGCCGACGCTCCACGCCGATCCCGACCCATGACCTCCGTGCTCAACGTCTACGTTCCCGCGCCGACGGTGCTCTTCCAGCGCTTTCCGGATGGCGCCGTGCTCTATACGCCGAGCAACGAGACCTATCTCGGCCTGAACGAGACGGGCGCCCGCATCTGGGAGCTGCTCCCGAGAGAAGGCGCCGACTTCGACCAGCTGCTCGAGCGGGTCGCCGCCCTCTATCCCGAGGCGCCGAGCGTCGAGCTCCGCACCGACCTCACCGACTGGCTGCAGGCGCTGGTCGAGCAGCAGTTGGCGCACGTCGACGTACGCACCGCGGCCTGACGACTGCCCTTCCGGCTCTACGACCTCCCGACGATGGGTGCACTCGCCGCCGTGCTCCGTGACCGAACGCAGCCCTCGTGGCTCGCCGGCGACGCATTCGTCGCGACGCGCACCGGTGTCTCCGTCATCGCCGACGCGACGCTGTACGGCCGGAGCGAACTCGCTTCGGCGCTGCGCTCGGCGGGCCAGCGCGTTCCCGCCGATGCGCCGGCCGCCGAGTTGATCGCCGCGGCGTATCACGCCTTCGGCGCGGCGTCGCTGCTCCGGCTCAACGGCGACTTCGCCTTCGTGCTGTGGGATGCCCAGCGTGGCGAGTTGCTCGTCGGACGCGACTTCGCCGGCACGCGGCCGCTCTTCTACGCCGCCGACGGGGGCCGCGCGCTCGTGGCGAGCACGCTCGAGGAGATCACGACGCTCGGCGGCGCGCCCGTGTCGTTCGATCGGCTCGGGCTCGCCGAGTCGGCGTCCGGGCTCGCGGACGCCGCGGGACGCACCTGCTACGCCGACGTGCGAAGCGTTCCTCCGGGCCGAGTGCTGCGCATCGATCGATCGCTTCGGGTGGCCGAGGTGGCGCGGTGGAGCGCGCCGACGTTCGACACCGGGAGCGCGACGTCGTTCACCGACGCCGCCGTCATGCTGCGCGACCTGCTGCTCGCCGCGGTGCGTGAGCGCATGGCCCCCGAGACGACCGCGGTGTGGATGAGCGGCGGCTACGACTCGTCGTCGGTGTTCGCGGCGGCGCGCGCGGTGCACGCGGCCGGCGCCGCGGGCTCGGTGGAGACGATCTCGGTGAGCTACCCGCCCGGCGATCAGGGGCGCGAGGACGAGATCATCGAGCGCATCCTCGCGCATCACGGCGCGACGGGCCGCTGGATCGACGGCGCGGAGCTTCCACTGCTCGGCGACGTCGCCGCGAACGCCGAGCGGCGCGACGAGCCGTTCGCCGCGATGTACGACGGATTCTTCCGGGCGGCCTCGCGCGAGGCGCGCGCCGCGGGCGCTCGCGTGGCGCTGAGCGGCCACGGCGGCGACGTGCTGTTCGACAGCTCGCCGATCTACTTCGCCGATCTCCTGAGCGGGTTGCACCTGCGCACGTACGCCGCCGAGTGGCGGGCGTCGCGCGAGGCGATGTGGACGCCGGCGCAACTGCTGGAAGAATCGCTCGCGCCGCTCGTCCCCGAGCAGTTGACGAAGGCGGCGGCGCGGTGGGCGGGGCGGCGGAAGGAGCGCTTCCACGAGCCGGCGTCGTGGCTGCGGAGCGACGTGGCGCGCAGCATCGCCGACGCCGGGTGGATGCCGCTCGAGCGCCGGCGCGGCGAGAGTCGCGCGAGCGCGGTGGCGCGCTGGTCCCTCGTCTATCCGTTCTTCACGAAGTCGCAGGAAGCCGCCGCCGCCGCGGCGCGCGCCGAGGGCGTGGAGTACCGGATGCCCCTGCTCGATCCGCGCGTGCTCGCGCTGGCCGCGACGCGCCCGCGCTGGGAACGGCGGCAGGGCGCGCGGAGCAAGTCGCTTCTCCGCGCGGCGATGAAGGGGATGCTTCCCGATGAGGTGCTCCTGCCGCGCCTCTACAAGACCGGCCTCACGCGCGACTACCTGCGGCGCTGCGTGCAGCGGGAGTTCCCGCGGCACGCGGAGGCGCTTCGTCGTGAGTCCGCGCTGGCGGACTTCGGCGTGATCGACCCGTCGACGCTCTCGCGCGCGGTCGAGGAGAGCGCGCGCGACGAAGGCGGATGGGTGGCCGGCCAGCTCTATTTCACGTTCCAGACGGAGTACTGGCTGCGTGCGCACTCGTCGTGGCGCGAGTCGGGAGCGCTCGCCAGCGCAGTTGCATCGACGCATTCCGCGGCGCACGACGCCGCGTCGCTCGTCCACCACCCGATCGGGTAGGGGAACCGCGCGGCCCCGGATGGGCCGCAACACCGCCGGGCGACCGGCACCAGTCGAGGAGAGACCATGTACACCCGTCCCACCCTCCAGCGGTTCGGTACGTTGCGCGAGCTGACGCTCGGCGGCTCCGCCGCGAACTACGACTTCGGCAACGCGAACAACACCACGTGCAACAGAAGCGCGCCGAACTGCTGGATCCCGATCCCGAACCCCCGTTCGTGATCGCACGTACGTGAGCGACCGGGCCCGTGCGGAGGACGGCGTCTCGATCTCCGCGCGGGCTCCGGCCACGTATCCTTCCCTCCGTGCCGCCGACGGCGCACTCCTCCACTCCACTTCGCTCCGTGACGTCCGCTTCCCCGCTCTACCACGTCTTCGGCGAACGGCTGCGCTCCGAGCTCGCGTTTCCCACGTTGCCCGTCGCGCGCGATGGCGCGGCGGCGTGGGAGTTTCGCGTCGCCGAGGGGCCGGCACCGGTCCGTCCGGTGACGCCGCTCTCGACGACGGCGTTGAGCGACGAACTGTCGGTCACGATCGCGCGATACGACGGCGGATTGCGCGTGACGTACAGCGACACGGGAGACTTCGACCTCACAGACCGGGGTCGCGTCATCACGTGGCATTCCCCTGCGAATGCCGACGAGAACGACGCGCGGCTCGACGTGGTGGGCACGCTGCTGCCGCTCGCGCTGCATCTGGCGGATCGCCTCACCCTGCACGGGAGCGCGGTGGCGGTCGACTCGGGGGTGATCGCCTTCCTCGCGCCGTCGGGATTCGGCAAGTCGACACTCGCGATGAGCCTCGCCGTGGCGGGCGCGACGTTCGTGTCCGATGACGCGGTGCCCGTCCGCGTGGAGGGCGCCGCCGTCTTCGCGGCACCCGGCGTGCCGAGCCCGCGCTTCAGGGACGACGTCTTCGCCCGCTTCCGCCACGTGCTCCCTGCGCCGGTCGCGGCGAGCAGCGGCAAGATGACGTCGGGCTTCCACCTCGCGGACGCGCACGCGGCCGCCGAGGAGCGTCCGCTCGCCGCGGTGTATCTGCTGCGGCCGGTGATGCCGGCCGACGCGGGCGCGACGCGACGCGCGCTCGTGCCGCCGTCGCTCGCGACGATGGAGCTCGTGCGCAACGCGAAGCTGGCGAAGCTGCTGTGGGCCGACGAAGCCCAGCGGCTGCTGCGGCTCGTTTCCGAGGTGACGCGGCGCGTTCCCGTGTGGACGCTCGAGGTCCCGCGCGACCTCGAGTTGCTCCCGTCCGTGGTCGGGGAGCTGCTCGAGTGGCACGCGCTTCCGGAGGCGCAACCCGCGTGAGCGTGGGCGTTCATCCGGTGCGCACCGCGATCGGAGCGCCGGTTTCGGGCTCGCCCGCCATCGTGTGCGACGAGTTGGTGAAGTCGTTTCCCCTGCGCCGGAGCTGGCGCGAGGCGCTGCGCGCGCCGCTCCGCACCGAATGGCAGCTCGTCACCGATCACGTCACGTGCGAGATTCGCGAGGGGGAGCTGTTCGGGCTGCTCGGCCCGAACGGCGCGGGAAAGACGACCCTCATGCGCGTGCTCGCCACGGCGGTCCTGCCCGACGGCGGCACGGCCACGGTGCACGGCGCCGACGTGGTGCACGACGCCCGCGAGGTGCGCGGGATGATCGCCTCCGTGCTCGCGAACGAGCGCGCTCTTCTCTGGCGGATCAGCGCGCGCGACAACCTCCGCTACTTCGCCGCACTGCTGGGACTGCGCGGCGGGGAGCGCGACGCGCGGATCGCCGACGTACTCGAGCACGTCGAGCTCACCGACACGGGCGAGAAGATGGTCGGCGAATTCTCCTCGGGGATGCGCCAGCGGCTGCTCATCGCGCGCGCCCTCCTCGGCTCGCCGCGCGTGCTGCTGCTCGACGAGCCGACGCGCAGCCTCGACCCGGTGTCGGCGCGCCAGTTCCGGCGCTTCATGGCGCGGCTCATCCGCGAGCAGACGAAGTGCACCGTCGTGCTCGCGACGCACTCGACCGACGAGGCGCTCGAGCTCTGCGACCGGATCGGCGTGCTCGACCGCGGCCGGCTGCTCGCCGTGGGGCATCCGGCCGAGCTGAGCGCGGAGGTCGCGCGCGACACGCTGCGCGCGTGGCTGGGCGCGGGCGCGGAGCCGGCGCTCGAGCGGCTCGCCGCGATCGGGGTCGTCGCGTCGGCCACGGTTCTCGCCGGCCAGGAGGGCGACTGGCGCGAGTACTCGATCGTCGTGCCGAACGGGCACGAGGGCGCGGCCGACGTCGTGCGCGCGCTCGTGGCTGCCGGCGTCGACGTGGCGCGCGTCGAGCGCGTGCCGGTGAGCGCGGCCGACATCATCGAGCGCGTGCTGGCGCGCAGCGCCGGCTCCGCGGAGGCGCACGATGCGTAAGATCGCCGAGATGGTGCGCGCGAGCTGGATGATCGCGCGGAGCTACAAGCTGAACCTCGCGTTCTCGATCATCGCGCTGTTCTTCACCACGCTGCCCTTCTACTTCGCCGCGCACGCGATGCAGCCGATGATGGGCAAGGTGATCCAGCAGGAAGGGGGCGACTACTTCGGCTTCGTGCTGCTCGGGCTCATCGCCATCTCGCTGCTCACGACCTCGCTCACGGGCGTCTACGGCGCCGTGTCCGGCTCGATCGGCAACGGCTGGCTCGAGGCGCAGCTCGGCACGTCGACGCCACTGCCGGTGCTCCTCGTCGGCATGTCGGCGTACGACTTCCTCTGGACGCTCGCCCGCGTGACGATCCTGCTCCTCTACGGCTGGACGCTCGGTGTCCACGTGCACTGGAGCGGGGCCGCGCTCGGCGTGCCCGTGCTCTTCCTGCTCTGTCTCGCCTACTTCGGGCTCGGGCTCGTGCTCGCGGCGATGTATCTCGCGTTCCGGACGATCGGACCGGCGCAGAGCCTGATCGTCACCGGCTCCGTGTTGCTCGGCGGCGTCTACTATCCCACGAGCGTGATCCCCTCCTGGATCCAGTCGCTGTCCGTCGTCGTGCCGATGACGTACGGGCTGCGGGCGACCCGCCGGTTGGTCCTCGAGGGAGTGCCGCCCTCGGCGGTCGGCGCCGACATCGGGATGATTGCCGCGATCGCATTCCTGCTCCTCGTGATCGGCACCGCGGCGTTCCAGCTCGCGTTCGACTACGCGCGGCGGCGCGGGACGCTCTCCCAGTACTGATCCACACCGGCGACGGACGGCTGTCGATCCGGCGCGTCCCGGTTCGTACAGGAGATGAGCCCCGGCACGACGCCGGCGGCGACACTCCCGGAGGAACGGTGCGAAAGGTCATGGTGCTGGAGAACCTGACGCTCGACGGCGTCATGCAGGCTCCCGGCGGGCGGGACGAAGATCGGCGCGGCGGATTCGAGCACGGCGGATGGAGCGGCCCGTACAACGACGCCGCGAAGATGCAGCGGATGGGCGAGGGGATGTCGCGCGGCGCCGACCTGCTCTTCGGCCGCTGGACGTACGAGAAGTTCCACGAGGTCTGGCACGGAAGGACCGACAACCCGTTCACCCCCGTGCTCGACCGGTCGCGCAAGTACGTGGCCTCGCGAACGCTGCGCGATCCGCTGCCATGGGCGAATTCGACGCTGCTCGACGGCGACGCCGCCGACGCGGTGGCCCGGCTCAAGCAGGAGGACGGCCTCGATCTCCTCGTCATGGGAAGCGGCGTACTCGTGGAATCGCTCAGGCGCCGCGATCTCGTGGACGAGTACTTTCTCCTGATCCATCCGCTCGTGCTCGGCACCGGGCGGCGACTGTTCGAGGAGGGGGCGGTCCCCGCGTCGCTCGCCCTCGTGGACTGCGCGCCCACGACGACCGGCGTGCTCATGGCGACATTTCGGCCGGCGTCGCGCGCCGCCGCCTCGGCGAAGTAGGTTGGCGATGACGACGACCCACGACGCCGCTCGCCGGCAGGAGCCCCCGCGCATGAAGCGCTACCTGATCAGCTTCTATCAACCGGGCGACGGCACGCCGGCGCCCCCCGAAGTGCTCGAGCCGGTGATGCGCGAGATCGCGACCATCAAACGCGATCTCGAGGCGGCGAACTGCTGGGTGTTCGGCAACGGTCTGCACCCGCCGAGCACGGCCACCGTGCTGCGCGCGCAGGGCGACGACGTGCTGCTCACCGACGGACCGTTCGTGGAAGGGAAGGAAGTGCTCGGCGGCATCACGATCATCAAGGCGCCCGACCTCGACGCGGCGCTCGGGTGGGCGCGCCGGTATGCCCGCGCCGCGCCGGGGCTCACCTTCGAGGTGCGCCCCTTCCATGGCGAGGTGGACGACTGACCACGAGCTCGGCGCCCGTCGCGGTCGCGGAGATCGAACGCGTCTTCCGCGAAGCGTACGGCCGCGCCGTGTCGGTGCTCGTGCGCACGTGCGGCGACATCGACGTCGCCGAGGAGGCGGTGCAGGACGCGTTCGTCGCCGCGCTCCAGCGGTGGCCGGCGGCGGGAGTGCCGCCGGATCCCGCCGGCTGGATCGTCACCACGGCGCGCAACCGTGCGGTCGATCGCTTCCGGCGCGAGTCGTCGCGCGACGAGCGGCATGCCGAGGCGGCGCGCCTTTTCGCGCGCGATCAAGACGGCGACCAGGAGGAGCATGCCGTGCGCGACGATCAGCTTCGCCTCCTCTTCACCTGCTGCCATCCCGCGCTCGGTACCGCGGCGCAGGTGGCGCTCACGCTGCGGCTGCTCGGCGGGCTGACGACGGCGGAGATCGCGCGCGCGTTCCTCGTGCCCGAGTCGACCATGGCGCAGCGGCTCGTGCGCGCGAAGGGGAAGATCCGCGACGCGCGCATCCCGTATCGTGTGCCCGAGGCCGATGAGCTGCCGGCGCGGCTGCGCGCGGTGGCCGCCGTGATTCATCTCGTGTTCAACGAAGGCTACACCGCGAGCGCGGGCGAGCGTCTCGTGCGCGACGATCTCTGCCGCGAAGCGATCCGGCTGGGCCGGCTGCTGCACCAGCTCGTGCCCGACGAGCCCGAGGTGACTGGGCTGCTCGCGCTCATGCTGCTCATCGACGCGCGGCGCGCGACGCGGACGACGACGGCGGGCGACCTCGTGCCGCTGCAGGATCAGGATCGGACGCGATGGAACCACGCGCTGATCGCCGAAGGCCAGACGCTCGTGCGCCACTGTCTCCGCGTGAACCGGCCGGGCCCGTATCAGCTCCAGGCGGCGATCAACGCGGTGCATGCCGACGCGCGCACCGTGGCGGACACCGACTGGCGGCAGATCGTACGGCTGTATGATCTGCACCTGCAGATCGCGCCGAGCGCGGTGGTGGCGCTGCACCGCGCGGTCGCGGTGGCCGAAGTGGACGGACCGGCGACGGCACTCGCCCAGGTGGACGCCCTCGACCTGGGTACGCTCCACCTGTACCACGCCATTCGCGCCGACCTGCTGCGCCGGCTCGATCGGCACAGTGAGGCGGCCGCGGCGTACGAGACGGCGATCGCCCGAGCGGAGAACGCGGCGGAGCGGCGCTTCCTCGAGCGCAGACGAGGCGAGCTGCCGGCCGAGTGAGCGGAGATATCGCCGCGCCATGCCCTTGCCACGGTGCGTACCGGAGACGAATCTGCACGCGCTCCCTCCCTCGCCGCTTCCCTCTCGTCGTTCGCCGAGGCGCCTCGCTTCCGTCATGTCCGGGCCACGCTGATGTCCGGCCGACCGACTCCACGATCGGGCCGCGCGTTGTTCCGCGGGATCGCCGCGGTCGCGGTGATGGCGATCGCGCTGTTCGGGGCCTGGTTCATCTCGCATCGGCAGCGGTCGGCCCGCCGTGGCGCGGCAGCCGACGCGTGGCCGCAGCCGGTCCGGCCGGCGAGCGCGGTGGGCGACTCGGTCTGTCTCGGCTGTCACACCGACAAGGCGACGTACGAATCCACCGCGCACCGGCTGACGACGCGGCATCCGGCGCGCGCGACGATGGCCGGCAGCTTCGCGCGGGACTCGAACGTGCTCCGCACGCCGAACCCCCACGTCTATTTCCACATGGACGCGGATTCGGCCGGGTTCACGCAGACGGGCGTCCAGGGTACGCCCCCCGACACGACGACGCGCACCGAGCGCGTGGCCTACGTGTCGGGAGTGCGGAAGGGCCAGAGCTATCTGTACTGGATCGGCAACCGGCTCTACCAACTGCCGGTGTCGTACTGGGCGGCGCTCGGCACCTGGATCAACAGTCCCGGATACGTCGACGGAAGCATGAACTTCGAGCGCGCGATCTCACCGCGTTGCCTCGAGTGCCACGCGACCTGGTTCCAGGCGCTGCCCGATCCCACGGTGACCAACCGGTACGACTCGACGGGCGCCATTCTCGGGATCACGTGCGAGCGCTGCCACGGCGCGGGACGTGAACACGCCGAGCGTGAGCGCTCCGCGCTCCGCGCGGTGAACGGATCGGCGATCGCGAATCCCGCGCGGATGGCCCGCGAGCGGCAGATGGACGCCTGCGCGCAATGTCACGGCGGGCTCGGGCAGCCGATCGCGCCCGCGTTCACGTACGTGGCGGGCAAGCCGCTCGGGCAATACCTGCACCTGTTCTCGCAGCCGTCCGATGCGACGGTGGACGTGCACGGCAATCAGGTCGCGCTGCTCACGCGGAGCCGCTGCTATCAGTCGTCACAGATGACCTGCCTCACCTGTCACGACGTCCACCGCACGCAACGCGATCCCGCGCAGCTCTCGGCGCGGTGTCTCACCTGCCACCAGGAACAGAGCTGCAAGCTGTTCCCGACCCAGGGCCACGCGCTGCGCGGCCGGTGCGTCGACTGCCACATGCCGCTCCAGCAATCGAACCTGATCGTCTCCGGCCTCGAAGGCAAAGAGCAGCGCGCCCTGGTGAGGACGCACTGGATCAAGGTGTACGGGGACAGTGCCGTGCGGCGATGAACCAGTGACTTGGTGACTTGGTGACTTGGTGACTTGGTCGGTGACTTCGATACCGCAGTTGAACCAAGTCACCGTGGTTGCGTGGCGAACGAGCGCCGGTGTGCATCCAGGCGGAAGGTCCTGGCTCCAGCCTCGATGCTCCAGAACTCAACGCCGGCGCCCAACCAGCCTGGAGTCTCCACGGCGTGACGTGATGAGGCGTGAGTGGCCGGTGCCGTTCCGAGGCCCAAGTCACCGACCAAGTCACGAACGATCCAAGTCACCAAGTCACCGGCCCCCTCACCGCAGCGTCTGCCACACGGCACCCTCTCCGCTCCCAGGGGTACGCGAAACGTCAGCAGGTGCGGGGTGTCCTTCGTATCCTTAGCAGCGGCCCGTACCTCCCTCCGACTTTCGCCATTCGTCATGCCCATCAGTCTCTCTCGCGCGCTGGCGTACCTCGCCGGCGGCGCGCTCGCCGTCACGATCCTCTCCGCGCCGGTGAGCGCGCAGGGGCAGCAGAACACGGGGCTCGGCCCCACCCTCCCGAAGAGCGGCGTCATCCCGCGCGACACGGCGTACGAGCGCAAGGTGCTCGCGCAGATGAAGGCGCCCGACGGGTTCACGATGCTGCACTACGCCGGGCCCCCGTTCGCGATGTATCCGACCGTCGTCGCGCCGGCGCCCGACGGCTCCGTCTACGTCGGCGTCGACCTCAACCTCGCGCAGGGCGCGGTGAAGGGGCGCGGGCGCGTGATGCGGCTCGTCGACACGGACGGCGACGGCCACGCCGACCGCTACACGATCTTCGCCGAGACCGACAGCCCGCGCGGCATCGCCGTCGACGGGAACACCGTGTACGTGATGCACCCGCCCAATCTCACGGCGTACCGCGACACGAACGGCGACGGGATCGCCGACCAGGCGGACGACATCGTCCGCGATCTCGGCTTCAGCCTCGACGTGCGAAGCTCCGATCACGCGACGAACAACATCACCCTCGGCCCCGACGGGTGGATCTACGTCGCCGTCGGTGACTACGGCTACCTGAACGCCACGGGGAAGGACGGCACGAAGATCACGCGCCACGGCGGCTCGCTCGTGCGCGTGCGTCCGGACGGTACCGGGCTCGAGATCTACACCGTCGGCACGCGCAACATCTACGACATCGGCCTCGATCCCTTCGCGCACGCGTTCGCGCGCGACAACACGAACGACGGCCTCGGCTGGGACACGCGGTTCCACTACCTCGCCCAGGGCGCGAACATGGGCTATCCGTCGCTGTTCCTGCACTTCGCGCCGGAGCACATGCCGTCGATCGCGGATTACGGCGGCGGCTCGGGCACGGCGGGGCTCTGGATCCAGGATCCCGGATTCCCCGACCAGTGGAACAACTCGCTCTATACCGGCGACTGGACGGTGAACCGGATCTTCCAGCATCCGCTCGAGCGGAAGGGTGCGAGCTGGTCGATCACGCAGAACGATTTCATGACGGTGCCGCGGGCCATCGACATGGCGATGGACGACCAGTCGCACCTGTACGTGGCCAGCCTCATCGGCGGCGTGTTCAACTACGCGGGCGACACGGTCGGCGCGATCGTCCGCCTGCGCTATCCCGGCAAGGCGCCGTCGGCGGTGCTCCGGCCGGCGACGCGGACCGACGCGCAGCTTCTCACGGAGCTCGTGTCCACCAACGCCGTGCATCGGCTGTGGGCGCAGCGCGAGATCCTGCATCGCGGCGCCAGGCCGGCGACGATCGCGCGGCTGCAGCAGTATGCGCTCGATCGCCAGCGCGCGCCCGAAGCGCGTGCCGCGGCGATGTTCACGCTCAAGCTGCTCGTCGGCGCGCGCGCGAACGCGACGATCCAGCGCATCGCCGCCGAGCCGGCGCTGCGGGAGCTCGCGCTCCACGTGCTGACGGACGACAAGAGCCAGCTCGCCGGCGTGCCCGTCGCGTTGTACGTGACGGCGCTCAACGATGCCGACCTCGCCGTCCGCGCCGCCGCGATCAATGGCCTCGTGCGCCTCAACGCGCGCGACCGCGCCGAGTCGCTCGTGCCGCTGCTCACCAGCCCCGACAGCGCGGTATCGCACCTCGCGGCGCAGGCGCTCGTCTCGCTCGGCGCGCGCGACGTCGCGCTGCGTGCGCTCACCGCCGCCGGCTCTTCGCCCGAGCTGCGCACCCACGCGCGATTCGTCCTCCAGCAGATGCACGACGCCGAGACCGTCTCGGCGCTTCTCGCTGCCAACGGAGCCGCCAGTGATCCAATGGCAAAGAAGGAGATCATCTCCACGCTGGCGCGACTGTACAACACCGAGGGCCCGTGGAAGGGCGACTGGTGGGGCACGTACCCGACGAACGTCGGCCCATACTTCACTCCCGTGACGTGGGAGGAGAGCGCGCGGATCAAGCCGGTGCTCCGGCAGGCGCTGCTCGCGCAGACCGGCGGCGACTTCGATGCGCTCGTCGACCTGTACGCGAAGAACCGCGTCGTGCCGATGGGCGCGAAGGCGCTGTTCGTCGCCGTCGCCTCGTCGCCCGCTGCGGCGCAGCGTGATGCGCTGATCGACGCCCTCGTCGGCACGTCGCAGCTCTCGGCCGAGGCGGCGCCGCTCGTGTCACGCATCGACGCGACGAGCCCAGCGCTTCATACCGCGGTCGCCGAGCTGCTCGCCGGTGAGACGTCGTTCGACGCGCCGACGCTCGCGCTGGCGCGCACGGCGGTGCTCGACACGACGCTCGCCGCGGCGACGCGCGCCAAGCTGCTCACCGCGCTCGCCGCGATGACCGGCGACGCCGGCCGCGACGCCGCGACGGAGATCTTCGCGCGGCTCGCCCCGCGCCCCGGCGCGTCCGGCCCCGCTCCGACCGCGGCGCCCCCTGGAGCGCCTGGTGCGACCGCCGGGGGGGATCCGATCGAGGCGGCCTGGCGCAGCTGGGTCGGCCAGCGTCAACGCGCCGGACAGCTCGACTACTTCGTCGACCTCGCGCGTTCGGCGAAGGAACCGGCACAGCGCACGCTCGCCTACGCCGTGCTGCTCCAGGCGGCGCGCAACCAGCGTGCGCCCGC
>DATJGU010000014.1:0-13022 GCA_035494615.1 Gemmatimonadaceae bacterium | reverse complement strand
TGCTCGACGAGACGGTGGAGCTGCTCGTCGAGACGCAGCGCTCGCGCTATCCCGTGTACGAGGACTCGATCGACAACATCGTCGGACTGCTGCTGGCGAAGGACCTCATCCCGCGTCTGCACGAGCCGGCGGCCCCCTTCTCGGTGCGCGAGCTGATGCGGCCGGTGCACGTGGTGCCCGGGTCGCGCGAGGTGGAGGAGGTGCTCTCGGACTTCAAGCGGCTCAAGGAGCACATGGCGGTGGTGCTCGACGAGTTCGGGGGGACGGCGGGCATCGTCACGATGGAGGATCTGCTCGAGGAGATCGTCGGCGAGATTCTCGACGAGTACGACGAGGCGGAGCTGGTGCCGGCGAGCGGTCCGGGTTCCGAGGTTCTCGTGCCCGGCGCGACGAACATCGGTGAGCTCAACGAGCGGTTCGGCCTCGAGGTGCCGCACGAGGAGTACGCGACGATCGGCGGATTCATCTTCGGCGCGCTCGGGCGCCTGCCGGTGGTCGGCGACCGGATCACGGCGAGCCACGCGGTGTTCACCGTGCGCGAGATGGACGGGCGGCGGATCGAGACGCTGGCGGTGGATCTGCACACCGCGGGCGACCGGCGGGCGAAGGTGAGGGAGGGAGGGGTGGGGGGATGAGTTGGTGTGTTGGTGTGTTGGTGTGTGGGTGTGTGGGTGACGGCCTCGGGATGCGTCTGCGTCCCGGCGCTGCAGCCAAGGGATCTTCGCGCCGGCGAGAGTGCTCTTTCGGGGCGGCGGTCGGCGCTTCCAGGCCACTCGTGGAGATCCGCCTGACCCGTGCCGTCATCCGCCTGATCCGCGTTCCAGCGGTCGCGGTGTCGGCCCCGGCGCGCGGAGCACTCCCGTGGTCGCTGCTGGCTCCGACTACCAGCTAGGCGCTACCACCGGCGGGTGGTCGTTGTTCGCGGTCCGGCCTCACGCGTTCTGCCGTCTCCGCACGATGTCCGCGCAGAGGAGGATCGCCTCGACCATGCTCGATGGGTCGGCGATGCCGCGGCCGGCGATGTCGAGGGCAGTGCCGTGGTCGGGCGACGTGCGAGGGAATGGCAGGCCGAGGGTGACGTTCACGGCCGAGCCGAATGCAGCGACCTTGATCGCCGTCATCCCGACGTCGTGATACGGCGCGACGACGGCGTCGTAGGCGCCGCGCATCGCGCGGACGAAGACGGTGTCGGCGGGGAACGGTCCGTCGAGCCCCGCCTCGCGCGCCGCGGGGGCGAGGAGCTCGTCGTCCTCGCTGCCGAACCGGCCGCCGTCGCCGGCGTGCGGGTTGAGCGCGCACAGCGCGATGCGCGGCGAGGCGATGGCGAACCAGTCGCGGAGGCCGCGGCGGGTGACCTCGGCGGCCGTGACGATCGCGTCGCGGGTGAGGAGGCGCGGCACGTCGCGAAGGGGCACGTGGGTCGTCGCGAGCACGACGCGCAGCGGGTTCGGCATGTCGCCGGTCGGACGGGTCGCGGCGAGCATCATCGCGACCTCGCATCCCGTGCGCGCGGCGAGGAGCTCGGTGTGGCCGGGGAAATCGAACCCACCGGCGAGCAGCGCGTGCTTGTCGAGCGGCGCGGTGACGATTCCGTCGACGTCGCCGTGCCGTGCGAGCGCGATGGCGAGGTCGACGGCCGCTCCCGCGAGGCGGCCGGCGAGCGCCTCGGAGCGATCGCCGGCGAGCGGCCACGCGCCGACGTCGTCGTCGACCGGCAGGTCGGGGAGCGCGGGACCGACGAGGCGCAGCACCGCGGCGGCGCGCACACGGGGATCGGCCGCCGCGGCGCGCACGATCTCCGGGCCGATGCCGCGCACGTCGCCCAGCGTGACGGCGAGGCGCGGCCGGCCGGTCACCTGCCGAGCGCGCGCGTCACCGCGCGGGCGTTGGCGTCGCGGGGGGCGGCGTGAGGTCGATCGCGTCGGCGCGGATCGACACGTACGTCTGCTTGCGCATCGCCTCGAGCAGGCGGCGCACCCCACCCTCCTCCGCGAGCCGCTGGCGGAAGCGCTCCTTCACTTCCTTCAGCGTGAGGTCTCCGCCCTCCTCGATCGAGGCGAGCTGCGCGACGGCGATCTTCAGCGGGATGTTCGCATTGCCCGGGATGTCGAACACCACGACGTCGCCGACCTTGGCGTTCGCGAACGCGGCCTGGTACTGCGCCGGGAGCTGCGCGCGCGGATACGGCGTGAGCAGCGACGTCTCCTCGAGGCTCCGATAGTCGTGGTGCTTCTTGGCGAGCGAATCGAAGGGGACGCCGGCGTGCCACTGCTTGGCCACGCTGTCGGCCTCGAGGCGCGCGCGCGCCACGTCGGCGGAATCGATCACCGGCGTGATGAGGATGTGGCGCGACTTCACCTCGCTCGCATTGACGCGGTCGACCCGGATGATGTGGTAGCCGAAGGGTGTTTCCACGACGGGGCTGAGCTGGCCCGGCGCGAGCGCGTAGTAGCCGAACAGCCAGCGGTCGAACTCGGGAACCATGCGTCCGCGGCGGGTCCATCCGAGGTCGCCGCCGTTGATGCGGCTCGCCGAGTCGGCGGACTCGCGCTTGGCGAGCTGCTCGAAATCGGCGCCGCGCTTGATCTCGGCGAGCAGGGACTCGGCCTTGGCGCGCGCCACCTCCTTCGCCGCCGCCGACGGCTTCGGCGCGATGATGATCTGCCGCCAGGTGACGCTCGCCTCGCGCTTCGGCAGCGAGGCCTTGTTCCGCTCGTACGCGTCCTCGACTTCGGCGTCGGTGACGTTGGCCTGCACGATCTTTCCCTCTTCGCGGAGCTGGCGCGTGGCGCGCGAGATCAGCTCGTTGCGCCGGATGCGGTCGGTGATGAAGCGGCGGTATTCCTCGGGGGTGCCGTAACCGGCCTTCGCGAGCTCGGCGCGGAACTCCGCCTCGGTGCGGAACTGGCTCCGGATCGACTTGTACTGCTTGTCGACCGTGCTGTTCACGTCGGCGTCGGGGACCTCGACCTTGATCTCCTTGGCCTTCGCGAGCATGAGCTCCTCGTCGACGAGCTCGTTGAGCGCCGCGACGGAGAAGGCGCGCAGGGCGGCGCTGTCGGTCGGGATCACGGCGCCTTCCTGCTTCTTGGCGAGGATGCGCTCGCGCAGCTCGGACTGCGTGATGATCACGTCGCCGACGACCGCGACGACGCGGTCGAGCGGAATGGGCGCGCTCGCGAGCACGGCGGTCGAGGGCTTCTCGGCCGGCGCTGCGCCGGGCTGCTGCGCGAGCAGCGCGGCGGGGATGAGCGTCAGGAGCGCGGCGGAGGGAGAGAGTCGGAGTCGCATATCCTCGAAGTACCCGCGGCCCGGCCGTGAAGGTCCGGGCCGCGGGAGGGCGAACGGAGAGCGTCCGCGATCAATGACCGGCTGGCGCCGGCGCCGATTGCGGAGCGGTCTTGCCGGCCGGCGCGGGCGCCGGCGTCTGACTCGACGGAGCGGACGGCGCCGGCGCGGCACCGCCCGGGGAAGTCGCGCCCGGGAGGGGCACCGCCGACTTCGGCTGGCTGGCCGCGCGTGCGGAATCCGCCTTCGAGCGTAGCTGCTGCGCCCGCTCCACCGCGCGATCGATCCCCGCGGGGTTCAGCTTGTAGTCGTACTTGTCCATCAGGACGATCTGGAGAGGCGACGGAACCGGCACCGGCTGCGCCTCGCCGGCCATCACCTTGTCCAGATATGCCTCGACGCGCGCCGCGGCGAGCCGCTCGCGCTCGGCCGGCGTCTTCGCGCTGTCGGCGAGCGTCTTGGGATCGATGCCGAGCTGCTTCCAGCTCATCGTCACCGCCTGCACGAAGTCACGATGCAGGTTCGCGAACTCCTCGGGGGTCGGTCCGAGCTTCGCGCTGTCGGCGCGCTTGAGCAGCAGCTCGCGCTGCGCCATCTGCGCGACGTAGCGCTTGATGATCGAATCGGGGACGGTCTGGATCTGCTGCGTGAGCTGCGCGGCGCGCGGATCGGAGAACATGATCGACGCGAGCTTGCCCGCGCTGAGATCGCCGCCGCTCCACGTCGCCAGCACATCCTTGTCGTTGCGGTGCGCGATCGGATCCTTGGCGATCGTCTTCACGAGGGCCGGCGCTCCGTCCTTCACCTGCACCTTTGCCGACGCCTCGGCCTGCGCGACGTACAGGCTCTCCGCCTGCTGGCGCGTGCGGTCCCCGGACTGCTTCGCGTACTGCTCCCTGATCTGATCCCAGGTGTTGCGCTGGATGATGTGGAATCCGAAGTCCGACTCGACGACCGGCGAGATCTCGCCGGGCTTGAGCGCGGCGACGGCGTCGCCGAACGGCTTCACCATCATGCCGCGCGGAAAGACACCGAGCTCGCCGCCGCGATCCTTCGAGTTGTCCTGGCTGTACTTCTTCGCCATCTCGGTGAAGTTCGCCGGGGTCACCTGTGCGCGCACCGACTCGGCCCTGCGCCGGATGGAGTCCTTGACGGCGGCGGAGGCGCCCTGCGGCACGAGGAAGAGGATGTGCCGCGCGGCGTAGAGATCGTTCGCGCCCTTCTCGTAGCCGGCCTGCGAGCCCGTGTCGCTCGGCAGCTTGGTGGACACGCTCTCCATGAACTGCTGCAGCTTGGCCTGCTCGATCATGCCCGTGGTGGCGGCGTCGATCGCCTTGTTGTCGGCGAGCGAATCACCGTGTGCGGCGGCGGCAGCGAGGAGCTGGTAGGGGACCCAGAGATCGCGCGCGACGAGCGTCGCGATGTCCTTGTTCACCGGGATCTGGATCTTCGCGTTGCCGAGCAGGTCGCTGAGCCGCGTCACCGACAGCTCCTGCGAGCCGGCGCGTGCGACGACGTCCACGTGCGCGGTGAGCGCCTCCTTGAGCCCGTCGCACGCGGCCAGGGTCGTGGCGCCGAACACCAGGAGAAGGAGCGGAATGCGTTTCATGAGAGACGAAGGAGACGTGGAGCGGGGGAAGTCGGGGAGGGTCAGGCGACCGCGCGCAGGGCGCGCACGAGCCCGTCGAGCAGCGGAGCGCCCCCCAGCCGCGTGAGCTTGAGGGAGAGCGGATGCGCGCGTCGCACCTCCGCCTGGAACTGCACTTCGTGGAATGCCGCGGAGAGCCCCTTCATGCGCGGAATGGCCGAATCTCTAAAGGTAATACGGGCCTCTTCCCCACGCACCAGGATCCCTTCGATTCCGAGCCTACCCCCGACCACCCTGAGGAGTGCCATCGCCAGCATGGCCTCGGCCTGCACCGGCAGCGCTCCGAAGCGGTCGCGCAGCTCGGCGCGGATCGCCTCGATCTCCTCCGGGCTCTCGTACCGCGCGAGCCGCTTGTAGACGTCGAGCTTCGCCTCCTGCGACTCGATGTAGTCGTCGGGGAGATACGCCGGGATGTCCATCGACACGTCGGCGGGCTGAGGCTTGGGCGCGCTCTCGCCGCGCATGAGCCGCTGCACGGTCTCGTCGAGCATGCGCAGGTACAGATCGAATCCGACGGCGTGCACGTAACCCGACTGTTCGGCGCCGAGGAGGTTCCCCGCCCCGCGCATCTCCATGTCCTTGAGCGCGATCTTGTAGCCGGCGCCGAGCTCCGTGTGGTGCTCCAGCACCTGGAGCCGGCGCTCCGCGTCGGGATCGACCGAATCGGGGACGAGGAGGTAGCAGTACGCGCGGCGATGCGAACGGCCGACGCGCCCGCGAAGCTGATAGAGCTGCGCCAGTCCGAGGTTGTCGGCGCGATTGACGAACATCGTGTTCGCGTTCGGGACGTCGAGCCCACTCTCGACGATGAGCGTGGAGACGAGCACGTCGATCTCGCCGTTCACGAAGCGGTGCATGATCTCCTCGAGCTCCCGCTCCTTCATCTGCCCGTGCGCGACGGCGACGCGCGCGCGGGGCGCGATGCGCCGCACCCGATCGGCGTGGGCGACGATGGTCTCGATGCGGTTGTGGACGAAGAACACCTGCCCGCCGCGATCGAGCTCGCGCGCGATCCCCTCCTCCACCAGCCCGTCGTCGTCGCCCGGCTCGACGAAGGTGAGCACGGGCGACCGGTCCCGCGGGGGCGTCTGCATGAGCGTCATGTCGCGCAGCCCCGCGAGCGAGAGGTGCAGCGTGCGCGGGATCGGCGTGGCGGTGAGCGTGAGGACGTCCGTCTCGAGCTTGAGCTGCTTGAGCCGCTCCTTGTGCTTCACGCCGAAGCGATGCTCCTCGTCGACGATGATCAGCCCGAGGTCGCCGAAGTGGACGTCGGGGCTCAACAGGCGGTGCGTGCCGATCACGATGTCGACCTTCTTCTCCGCCAGCTCGGCGAGGGTCTGCGCCTGTTCCTTCGCGCTCTGGAAGCGGCTCATCACGGCGACGCGGATCGGGAAGTCGGCGAGCCGCTCGCCGAAGGTGCGCGCGTGCTGGTCGGCGAGGATCGTCGTGGGGACGAGCACCGCCACCTGGCGCCCGCTCTGCACCGCCTTGAACGCCGCGCGCACGGCGATCTCGGTCTTGCCGTATCCGACGTCGCCGACGAGGAGGCGGTCCATCGGACGGGTGCTCTCCATGTCGCCTTTGACCTCGGTCGTCGCGCGACGCTGGTCCGGCGTGTCCTCGAAGAGGAAGCTGCTCTCGAGCTGGCGCTGCCACGGCGTGTCGGGCACGTGGGGCGGCCGCGACGCGATCTTCCGGCGCGCGTAGAGATCGAGGAGCTCGATGGTCATCTCCTGGATCGCGGCGCGCGTGCGGTCGCGCTGTTGCGCCCAGCGCCGCCCGCCGAGCTTGTGCAGCCGCGGGGGCGGCGCGTCGTCGGAGACGTCGTCGGCCGAGCGGTAGCGCTCGAGCTGGTCGATGCGATACAGCGGGACGTTGAGGCGGTCGCCGCCCTCGTACTCGACCACCGCGACCTCGATCGTGCTCTGGCCGACGAAGATCGTCTCGATGCCACGATAGATCCCGACGCCGTGCTCGAGGTGGACGACGAAGTCGCCCGGCCGGAGCGCGAGCGAGTCGACGCCTCCGCTGACGTAGCGCCGCGCGCGGCGGATGCGGCGCTCGCGGCGGAAGATCTCGTGGTCGGTGAGGACGCGGAGCCCGCGATCGCCGTCGCTCGGCGGAAGGAGGAAGCCGCCGCCGAGCGCGCCGACGACGAGCGCGGCCGGCGAGGGATCGCGCGCGTCCTCGTTGAGCAGCTCGTCGAGCCGCTCGCACTGGCCCTCGTTGTCGCAGAGGACGATCGTGGGGACGTCATCGCGCACGATGCGGCGCAGCCGCTTGATGTCCCGGTCGACCGGCTCAGGGGGCCGGAAGGGAAAGACGACGTGCGGCTCTTCGGCGGTCGGATCGACGAGACGCAGCACGCCGAACTCGGCGAGCGCGGCGCCGGTGCGGTCGGGCGACTCGAACAGCTCCTCGCGCGCGTCGGCTTCTTCACCGCGGCGACGCGCGAGCTCGAGGTGGTGCGCGGCCTCCTCCCAGGTGCGCTGGAGCTCGGGCAGGAGATGCGTCCCGGTCGGGTAGACGAGGAGCGTGTCGGGAGGGAAGAGCGCGGAGACGGAGAGGCGCTCGCCGGGAGCGGCCTCCTCGCGCACCTGGCCGTCGACGGGCAGCACGATCGCGAGATCGACTTCGCGCGTCGAGCGCTGCGAGTCGAGGTCGAAGTGCCGGAGGTCGACGACTTCGTCGCCCCAGAACTCCATCCGCACGGGATCGGTCATCCCGAAGGAGTAGACGTCGAAGATGCCGCCGCGGAGGCTGAACTGCGCGACGTCCTCGACCATCGGCACGCGCTCGAAGCCGATGCGCTCGAGATGCTCGGCGAGCTCGCGCGGGCGCCGCACGTCGCCGCGACGCAGCTCGATGCGCAGATCGGCGAGCGCGCCGGGCAGGCGCGTGCGCTCGAGCAGCGCGCGGGGCGTCGTGAGCAGGATGCGGATCTCGCCGCGGCTCAGCCGCTCGAGCGTCTCGACGCGCTCGCCCGCGACCTCGACGTGCGGCTCGGCTTCGCCGAACCCTTCGCGCGGTGGGTAGAGCGCGACGGGCGCCTCGTCGAGCAGCGTGTGCAGATCGGCGAGCAGCCGCTCGGCCTGGGGCACGCCGTCGGCGACGACGACGATGAAGCGCGTGGGCAGCCGGCGCGCGAGAGCGGCGACGAGGGTCGCATCCGAGGAGCCGGGAAGTCCCGCCACACGGAGCTCGGCGCGGGGCGCGGGGATCGTGTTGAGGACACGCGCGAACGACGGCAGGCGCTCGATCGCGTCGAGCAGGCTTGGGAGCGACACTTACGCGGCAGTGGGTCGGGAGGTTCGGATCGCGAGGCCCTCGACGGCGAGGAGGAGCAGCGCGAGGAGGAGGAGCGGCGTGCCGGCGGGCCGCGTTCGGCCGGCGGCATAGACGTCGCCGAGCCAGCGCGATGCGCTCGCGGCGGCGCGGGCACGCGGGCCGGCGATGCGCGTCGCGAGCGCGGCGGGGCTCCATCGGTCGAGCGCGGATTCCTCCGGCGGCGCATTGACGACGACGGCGCCGACGCGCCGGCCGCCACGCAGCACGAACCACACGCCGCGTTCTTCCGGGGCGTCCATCACTTCGGCCGTGACGGTCCGGCGCGATCCGCTCGCGCTCTCGAGCGTCTCCGCGCCGGTGGGCAGACGGACCGCGCGCCCGGGGAGCGCGTCGATCGGCGCGCCGACGTCGCCGGTCGGGCCGCCGAGCCGGAGCGCGAGCATGTCGGCGAGCCACGGGACGAAGGGCGCGCGCACGGGAAGCTGCGTCGCGGCGGGATCGAGCCGTGAGCCGACGAGCACGTACCCGGGGCCCGCGACGATCCACGGCTCGCCGGCGGCGGTGGCGAGCGTGTCGGATTGCGGCACGCCGACGGGAGTGAGGCGATAGCGCTCGGTGACGGCGATGCCGTCGAGCCGACCGCCGCGCGCGACGGAGGGCGCGCGAACGAGCGCGCCGTAACGCCAGGGCACGGCGAGTCGCTCGAGCTCGCGGTTCGCCGCGCCGAGCCGCACGGGATCGGCGGGCGCGACGAGCAGCGCGGGCACCGTGCCCGCGGCATCGGCTCCGGCGATGCGCACACCCGGCCCTGCGCTCGCGCGGCCGTCGGCCACGAGGGTGCTCAACGCCGTCGCGGCGAAGGTGCCCGCCGACGGGTCGACGCTCACGCTCGGCGGAGGACCGATCCAGAGCGCGAGGTGGCGCGCGTCGTCGGCGGGAAAATCGTCGGGCTCGAGCTCGACGCGGCCGGCGACCCAGCCGCGCTCGGGTGGACTCGCACGGAGCACGATCGGCTCGCCGCGCCCGACGGCGCCGCGCGCGAGCGTGCGATCGCCGAGCACGATGCGATAGCCGACCGAATCGCGCGATTCGACGCGGGCGACGATGCTGCCCCGCGGCGTCCATCGCGCGGGCTCGGCAGCGGCGGAGAGGACGGCGCGATTCGGCGGTGCGTCGCCGCTCGGAACGTACAACGCGAGTGGAACGGCGACCGGGACCGCCGCCGCCCACGACGTCCGCTGGCCGTCGGTGGCCACGGCGACCGTGCGCGACGGCAGCGCGGCCCCCTGCACCGCCGACGCGGCGCGCGCGAGCGCCAGGCCGAGATCGCCCGCGCCTTCCGAGGGCGCGACGCGCGCCAGCTCGGCGAGCATCGCGTCGCGCGAACCGCCGCGCACGCGACCGTCGGCCGTGACGAGCCAGAGCCGGTCCGTCGCGGTGGCGGACGACAGGACGCGGCGCGCGGACTCCTTGAGCCGGTCGAACACCGCGGTGCCGCCCACGACGGCGGTGGTCGAGAGCGAGTTGTCGAGCACCAGCGCGACGGCGGTGGGTCCGTGGCCGACGCCGAGCCCCGGCAGGAAGGGTCGCGCGGCGGCGAGCGCGAGGGCGAGCACGATCAGCACGCGCAACAGCATCAGGAGCAGGTTGCGCAGCCGGAGCGAGCGGCTGTGCTCCGCCTCGGCACGCAGCAGGTAGCGGGCGGCGGGGAACTCGACGCGCGTGGCGACGTTCCGCCGGAGCAGATGCAGCAGGAGCGGCACGCCGACGGCGGCGCCGAGCAGGAGCCAGAGCGGCGCGAGGAAGCTCACGGGCGGCGCTCGCGCGCGCCGAAGGCGAGCCGCAGCGGAATGGCGTAGGGCTTGTCCGTGAGAATCACCTCGTAGCCCGCGCCGATGGCGCCGAGCGCGTCGCGCCACTCGGCGATCACGTCGTCGACCGTGGCGCGGTAGGCGGCGCGGACGTCGGCCGCCGCGGCGGGAACGTCGAGATCGGTCTCCGGGTCGGTGAAGCGCGCCTCGCCGGCGAGGGAGAAGTCACGCTCGGCCTCGTCCATGATGTGGAGCACGGTGACGTCGTGGCCGGCGGCGCGCAGGGCGCGCAGCGCGGGAAGCGCGGCGTCGACGTCCACGAGGAGGTCGCTGAGCAGGATGACCATGCCGCGGCGCGTGACGAGCCGCGCGGCCTGGCCGAGCGCGGCGGCGACGTCGGAGGCACGGCCGTTCCCCGGCTCGGCGAGCGCGGCGACGAGTCGACGCCACTGGCCCGTGCGCGCGCGCGGCGGGATGCTCGTGCGCACCGCGTCGTCGAAGCGAATGAGGCCGACGGCGTCGCGCTGGCGAAGCAGCAGGAGCGCGAGCGCCGCGGCGAGCTGCTCGGCGTAGGCGCGCTTGGTGAGCCGGCCGTCGGCGGAGGCACCGCGCCAGTCCATGGATCGGCTGACGTCGAGCACGATGGTGGCGCGGAGGTTGGTCTCCTCCTCGTACTGCTTGACGACCCAGCGATCGGCGCGCGCAGCGATCTTCCAGTCGACGTAGCGGAGGTCGTCACCCGGTTGATAGGGACGAAAATCGGCGAACTCCACCGAGAACCCCTTGCGAGGCGACCGGTGCAGTCCGCTGAGGAATCCGTCGACGATCCAGCGAGCGATGATCTCGAGGTGACCGAGCTGCGCGAGCGCGGCGGGATCGAAGAGATCTGCCCGGGCAGAAAGCTCCATGCTCGGTGGAAGGTATTCGCGGGGATGCGCCCCGCGTAGGGCGACGGTTCGATCGATTTGCTGCGCCAGACCCGAGCGCACGAGACGAATCGTGCGAGTCGACGGGGCGGCTTCCTCCGCCGGGGCCGAACTGCTCCATGCGCCGGGGCCGAACTGCTTCATGCGCCGGGGCCGAACTGCTTCATGCGGATCGGGCGGATGACAGCACGGATCGAGCGGATTTCCACTACTGGCCTGGACGCTTCAGCCGCCGGCCCGAACGAGCGCTCTCGCTCGCGCACCGATCTCGGCGCCGCGACCAACTGCAAGGACTTTTGGGCGTGTGGATGGAGAGGAAAGCTCCGCCGATGCATGGATCTCGACCTCGCAGGCAAAGAAGAGCTTGGGGTGGTGGATGGAAGGGAGCGGTGCGCCGGTGCGTGGAGCGCGACTCCGAGAGGAGCGGATCCGCTCGGATCGGTGCAGTCATCCGCCCGATCCGCATGAAGCTGTTCGCAGTGCAGCCGTTGCAGTACAGCAGCTCGCATCTCGTGCAGTCGGGCCGCGCCATCAGGAGCCCCGGGCAGGCCGCAGGGACGGACAAGGGATCGCGGGGCCGGGCGCTCAACGCTTCTGCAGTCGGGCGCTCCGCCTCGACAGCGAGGGGGGCTATATTTCGGGGCTGCAAGCAGTTCTCGCCTCCCGTCCCTCCCCGCCGTGAAGCTCGAGCACATCCGCAACTTCTGCATCGTCGCGCACATCGACCACGGGAAATCCACCCTGGCCGACCGTCTGATCGAGGAGACGGGGATGCTGCAGAAGCGGGAGATGAAGGCCCAGGTGCTCGACACGCTGGACCTCGAGCGCGAGCGGGGGATCACGATCAAGCTCAACGCCGTGCGCATGTCGTATCGCGCGCGGAACGGCGAGGAGTACGAGCTCAACCTCATCGATACGCCGGGTCACGTGGACTTCACCTACGAAGTCTCGCGGTCGCTGGCGGCGTGCGAGGGGGCGATCCTCGTCGTCGACGCGTCGCAGGGGATCCAGGCGCAGACGCTGAGCAACCTCTTCCTCGCGATGGACGCCGGGCTCGAGATCATCCCCGTGCTGAACAAGATCGATCTGCCCGGCGCGGAGCCCGAGCGGCGGAAGCACGAGCTGGTGGAGCTGCTCGGGGCGGACCCGGACGAGATCCTGCTCGTGAGCGCGAAGGCGGGGATCGGGATCACCGATCTGCTCGAGCGCGTGGTGGAGAAGGTGCCGGCGCCGGAGGGCGACCCGGACGCGCCGCTTCGCGCGCTCATCTACGACTCGTACTACGACAAGTATCGCGGCGCGATTCCGAGCGTGCGCGTGGTCGACGGCACGATCCGCAAGGGCACCAGGATCACCTTCGGCGCCTCGGAGGCGGTGTACGAGGTCGGCGAGGTCGGCTTCAACCAGCTCCGGCAGGTCGAGACCGACCAGCTCGGCCCGGGCGAGGTGGGCTACGTGGTCGCGAGCGTGCGCTCGGTGAGCGAGACGCGCGCGGGCGACACGATCTTCGACGCCGAGAACCACGCGAAGGAGCCGCTGCCGGGCTATCAGGCGGTGCGGAGCTTCGTGTTCGCCGGCATGTATCCGACGGACACCCAGCAGTACGAGACGCTGCGCGACGCGCTGGAGAAGCTCAAGCTGAACGACGCGTCGCTGAACTACGAGCCGGAGACGTCGACAGCGCTCGGCTTCGGATTCCGGTGCGGCTTTCTCGGGCTGCTGCACATGGAGATCGTGCAGGAGCGGCTCACGCGCGAGTTCGATCTGGATCTCGTGCAGACCGTGCCGAGCGTTGAGTACAAGGTCTACAAGACCGACGGCACGATGGAGCTCGTGGAGAACCCCGCGCTGATGCCGAATGCCGCGGTGATCGATCGCATCGAGGAGCCGTACGTGAAGGCGCGGATCATGGCGCCCTCCGAGTACATCGGGCCGATCATGTCGCTCGGCACGGAGCGGCGCGGCGTGTACAGGAACATGACGTACGTCGACCAGACGCGCGTGGAGTTCGACTGGGAGTTCCCGCTCGCCGAGATCATCCTCGACTTCTTCGACAAGTTG
>DATJGU010000013.1:0-7912 GCA_035494615.1 Gemmatimonadaceae bacterium | reverse complement strand
ATCGTGCGCGCCACCGACTCGCCCCCGCCCCGCAGCGTGCGCGCCGAATCGGTGAGCGTGTCGAGCTGCCGGCTCACGCGGTTCATCGCCTCGAGCAGCGGCCGGCGCAGGTCGTAGATGTGCAGCGTCGTCGCGAGCTGGTTGGCGAACCGGCGGATCAGCGCCACCTCCTTCGCCGTGTATGCGTCCGGCTTGTGGTGCTCGAGCTCGAGGATGCCGACGGTCCGCTCGCCGAAGCGCAGCGGAATCACGACGACGCTGCGCGCCAGCGAGCGGCCCGCGAGCACGCGCGGATCCCGCTGCGTGTCGGCGACGAGGATGATGTCGCCCACCTCGAGGCACTCGCGCCGCAGCGCGGCGAGCTGCGCGTCGGGTGTCACCGGCGGGTCGAGATAGCCGAGGTCGCCCTGCCAAACGTGGTGAAGCTCGCCGTCCTCGAGCCGCCCGATCCGGAACGACTGCCAGTCGACCAGCCGGTGGGCCAGCTCCTGGATGCGGCGAAACGCGTCGGCGATGTCGACGTCCGACGAGACCACCTGCTCCATCGCGAGAATCTTGTTCAGCTCCTCCGCCGCGATCGACTCCTCGAGGATTCGCTTGAGCAGCAGCCCCGAGAGCCCCAGTACCACGCCGACCACCCCCCAGCCGATCGGCTTGAGGCTCGTCACCGCGACGAGCACGATCGCCACGCCGATCGTCCCGGCGCCGAAGGCGATCACCTCGTAGCGCAGGATCAGCGACTTCTCCTCGTCCACGAGCTTGTCGCGGATGAGCAGCGTGAAGTAGAGGAGGAGCCGGCTCGTGACGAAGTAGCTGAACACGAACAGCGCGAGCGCCGGCAGCGTCTCCGCCGTGAAGCCCGTGCCACCCGCCGCCATGGAGACGGAGGCCCACGCGTACGCGCCGAACGCCGAGACGAGCGCGATCACCTCGCGGCCCGCGTTGATCCACGCGATCGTGACGCTGCGGCGCAGGAACGCGATGTCGGTGAAGAAGATGCCGATGTAGATCGCGAGCGATGCCGCCGGCGCGCCGAGGATCAGCGCGCCGGACACGATCGGCAGCGCGAGCAGGTTGAGCGCGCCGTACTTGGTGAGCGGGATCTGCTGCGCGCGCAGGAAGATGATCGTGGCGAGCATGGCCACGATCCCCCACGGCTGGGCGAGCCAGCGCGTGTCCATCGTGAGCGACGCGACGAGCAGGGCGAGCCCGAGGCCGCCGACCGTGCGGGCGTACGCGGTCAGGAATGCGCGCATGTCAGGCGGCGTCGATTCCCTGGCGGAGCGCCCGCGCGAGCGCCAGCGCCGCGTCCACGCTCTCGTCGGCCGCGCGCACCATCGCGCTCCCGACCACGACGCCGTCCGCGATGCGCGCCACGGCGAGCGCCTGCTCCGGCCGCGAGATCCCAAACCCGATGCAGAGCGGCAGCGTCGTGGCGCGGCGAACGCGCGCCGCCGTCTCCGGCAGCTCGCGGGGAAGCTCCTGGCGCTCGCCCGTCACGCCGAGCCGGCTGATGAGGTACACGAACCCGCTTCCCGTACGCGCGATCTCCGCCATGCGCGCCTCCGGCGTCGTCGGCGCCACGAGGCGGATGAAGGCGAGCGGCCCCTCGGCGAACCACGCCTCCCGCTCGGGGTCGGCGCCGAGCGGGAGATCGATGGCCAGGACGCCGTGCGCGCCGGCATCGGCCGCCCGCTGGAGCACGTCGGGCCCGCCGCGCAGCAGCGGGTTGAGGTAGCTGAACAGGACGACCGGGATGCCGATCGCGGCGCGCGAGATGATCTCGAGCGCGCCGTCGAGCCGGACGCCGTTGGCGAGCGCGCGCTGGGAGCTGGCCTGGATCACCGCGCCGTCCGCCATCGGATCGGAGAAGGGCACCCCCACCTCGATCACGTCCGCGCCGGCCGCCTCCAGCCCCTGCAGCAGCGCGACGCTTCGCTCCACGTCCGGATGGCCGGCGGTGACGTAGGGGACGAACGCGCGGCGGCCCGCCCGCTGCAGGTCGGCGAACCGCTGCGCGATGCGATCAGAGGAAATAGTCGCCGACCCGGATGCCATACCGCTCGGGGTTCTCCGTCTTGATGATGGTGCGCAGGTAGAGGCCGTCCTCGCGCTGCTCCGCCAGATCCACGAGGGTGCCCGGATGCTGGAGCACGCCCTGCGCATCACTGATGACGCGTACGATCGGCCGGGACAACATTTCCGGGATCGGATTCACCGCGTGGACGATGCCCAGCTCGAAGGTATCGAGCACGACCAGCGTCCCGACCGGATAGATCCCCGTGAGGTTGATGAACGCCTTCACGACCACCGGATCCATCCCGCGGCGCGGGTTGTCCCGCATCTCCTGCATGACCTGCGCGGGGTTGAGCGGCACCGTCTGGTACGACCGGCGCGACGTGGCGGCGTCGAACCCGTCGGCCACCGACACGATCTTGCTGAACATGCTCATCGTGCGCGGCCGGATCGGCCGCGGGTAGCCGGTGAGGTCCATCTTCATGTGGTGCTCGTGCGCCACGACCATCGCGCGGTAGGGCAGCTCCTGCTGGCCGCGAAGCTGGAACAGCGCCAGCGCGCCCATCCACGGATGCGCGGCGACGAGACGCCACTCGTCCTCGGTCAACCCCTCGCTCTTGTTGATCACCTCGGACGGCACGCGGGACTTCCCGATGTCGTGGAAGAGCGCCGCCATGCCGAGATCGTAGAGCTGCAGCTTGTTGAAGCCGAGTCGCTTCCCGAGGGCCACGGAGAAGATGCAGACGTTGACGCTGTGCGTGAACGTGTACTCGTCGTAGTCGCGGATCGTCGTCAACCCGATGAGCGACGTCTCCTCGTTGAGAATCTGGTCGACGATCCCCTGCACCACGCGCTTGATCTTCTTGATGTTCGGGCTGCGCCCCATCCGCACGGACGTCATCAGGTCCTTCGTGACGGCCACGGATTGCGAGTACGTCTTCTTCGCGATCTCCTTCGACTTCGCGCGCTCGTCGTCGTCGGCCTGATCGTGCGGCTCGCCCAGCTGGAACGCGGCGAGCCCCTGCTGCTCGAGCCGGCCGAGCAACTGATGGAACCGTGTCTGCGGCGGATCCTGCGACGGCACGAGGAGCAGCGCGAGGAAGCGCTGCCACTCCTTCATGCCCGGACGCGATTGCACGTGCAGCGAGCCGACCCCCGACGAGCGGAACAGCGAGAGGAGCTGGCTGAAGCTCGCGTAGTTGTCGAGGTCCAGCCGCAGGCGCACGGAGTTGATGAACACGAACTCGCCCGAGACGCGAATCTCGAGCTCGCGCTCCCGGTCGATCATCGCGCCCGCCACGTCCGCGAGCTCCTGCACGGCGTTCTGCACCGCCGCGTTCTCCAGCGGATAGAGGCGGATCGCGCGAAGCGCCGCGTAGAGCGCGATGATCAGGCCCCGTCCCGCGCGGCGGATGTAGGCGTCGCCGCCGGAATCGCCGAACGCCGCCGGCGCCGTGACGACGCGCGCGGCCTCCTGGGTCGCGGTGCCGCCCCGCTCGGGCGCGGTCACGTCGTCCCTCCACGAAGCGCCCGGTTCACCGCGTTCCGTACGACGACGTCCTTCTCCCCCGAGGCGCGGCGCAGCGACTCCTGGGCGCGCGGCGTGTTGATCCGTCCGAGGGCCACCGCCGCGCACGCGCGGAGCTCGGCTTCCTCGCGCCGGCCGAACAGCGACTTGCCGTGCAGCATCGCGTCGAGCGCGGCGACGCCGTCGTCTCCGCAGAGCGCGCCGTACGCCTCGAACATCGCCATCTTCTCGGTGAGATGCGCGTCGCGCACCGCCTTCCCCTTCACGATCGCGTCCAGCTTCGGGAGGACCGGCCGGTAGCTGCGCGCCGCGAGCGCACGGACCGCCGCCACCCGCACCTCCCGCTCGCTGTCGTCCAGTCCGCGCTCGAGCGACTGGAGCGCGCTCGGCGAGCCGATCTCGCCGAGCGCGAGTGCCGCCGCGGTGCGCAGCGCCGGCTCCCCGTCCTGCAGCACCTTCGTGAGCGGCCCCACCGCCGCGGGCGTCTTGAGCGCGCCGGAACGCCGCGCCGCCTCGAGCGCCACCGACGGCGCGGACGACAGGATCAGCTTCACCAGGTCCGCGGTGTTCTGCGCCGCCAGCCGCGTCGCCGCTTCCTCGAGCATCGGGCGCAGCTTCGGGGTCTGGGTTCGCGTGATCCACTCGAGCACCGTGACGAGCGCCGGCCCCCGCAGCTGCTCGAAGAGCTGTACCAGGTCCGCCATCGGCGGCAGCGTCTCCGCCTCGTCGATCGACTGGAGGAGCTGCGTGAGCGCGTCCGGCGCGCTCAGTCGCGCCGGGATCTCGGCGAGGCGCTGCGCATGGGTGGGCGCGAGCTCGGCCGCGCGCGACGCGGCGACCTGCGTCTCGCGGATCAGGAACGCGACGTTCTGGAACTGGCCCGCCGACAGCATGTGGATCATCAGCACGTCGAGCAGCTCGACGACCTCTTCCCGTGCCGCGGACTGCTGCTCGAAGATGTCCAGCAGGATCGACACGACGTTCTGGCGCAGATCCGCCCGGTACTCCCGGTCCACCTCCGACTGCAGGTACTCGATCTCCCGCTCGTCGAGGAAGTAGAGCGTCCCGTCGAAGTCCGACATGCTGACGACCCCCGCGCGCAGCGGCTGGTCGTCCTCCTCCACGGGTGGCGGCTCCTCGTCGCTCCGGGTCGTCTCCCCTTCCGCGATCACCGGCGCACCCTCGAGCGCCAGATCGACGTACCGATAGCGCAGGAAGACGAAGTCCCCTTCCCAGAGGAGCGTCAGCAGATCGTCTTCCTCCGGCGACGCTTTCCGGACCCGCTGCATGATCCCGAGCAGCTTGTCCAGCTCTTCGGTCTCGAAGCCGCGAAGGAACCGCAGCTCGCGCACGCCGTCCTTGTAGAAGAGCCAGGGGAGGCTGTCGCTGCCGCGCGACGCCTCCGAGAGCACGGTCGCGCCTTCCCAGCGCACCTCGTGCTCGGTGAACGCCAGCGCGAGCTCGTCGGTCTCCTCCCAGAGCGGCGCAAACCCTGCCCGCAGCGCGTCGTGGGCGCTCTTGTAGACCGGATTGTTCGGGAGATACAACTGATGCGCGCGCGCCGCCTTGCCGAACAGGCGCAGCAGCTCCTCGACGAGCGCCGGATCGAACGGCGGGGGAATCGGCCCCGGCTCCTCGACCTGAGCCGGCGCGGCGGGCGTCGTCACCGGTCGAGGATCCCCATGTCCATCACCTGCGCCACGTCCTTGTCCCCGCGCCCGCTGACGCAGAGCAGGATCGCGTCGCCCTCGTTCCAGCGCGCGCGCTCGCGATCGACCCAGGCCACCGCGTGGGCGGTTTCCAGCGCCGGGATGATCCCTTCGAGCTGGCTCAGCAGCTGGAATCCAGCCATTGCCTCCTCGTCGCGCACCGAAACGTAGGTCGCGCGCCCGCTGTCCTTCAGGAATGAGTGTTCCGGGCCGACCCCCGGATAATCCAGCCCCGCCGAGATCGAGTGCGCGGGGTGAACCTGGCCCGTCTCGTCCTGAAGCAGGTAGCTCAGCGCGCCGTGCAACACCCCGGGGGTGCCGCGCGTGAGCGAAGCCGAGTGTCGCGCCGTCTCGAGCCCCTCTCCCGCCGCCTCCACCCCGATCAGCTCGACGTCCGCATCGGGCACGAACGCATGGAACACCCCCATCGCGTTCGATCCGCCGCCCACGCACGCCACCACCGACCGGGGAAGTCGCCCGATCCGCTCGAGCACCTGCTCCCGGGCCTCGACGCCTATGATTGCCTGGAAGTCACGCACCATGCGAGGGTACGGCGCGGGTCCCACCACGGAGCCGATGATGTAGTGGGTATCGGTGACGTTGGTCACCCAGTCGCGGATCGCTTCCGACGTCGCATCCTTGAGCGTGCGCGTGCCGCTCAGCACCGGCACGACCTCGGCGCCCAGCAGCCGCATGCGGAAGACATTGAGCGCCTGACGCCGCATGTCCTCCTCGCCCATGTAGACCACGCAGCGGAGCCCGTAGCGCGCGCACACCGTCGCCGCTGCCACGCCGTGCTGGCCCGCCCCCGTCTCCGCGATGATCCGTTCCTTTCCCATCCGCCGCGCCAGGAGCACCTGGCCGACGGTGTTGTTGATCTTGTGCGCGCCGGTGTGGTTGAGGTCCTCCCGCTTGAGGAGGACTCTCGCGCCCACGCGCGCCGAGAGCCTCGGCGCCTCGCTGAGCGCCGAGGGCCGGCCGACGTAGGTCGAGAGCATCCCGGAGAGCTCGGAGACGAACGCGGGATCCTTCCTGGCGCGCTCGTACGCCGTCTCGAGCTCGTCGAGTGCGGGGATGAGTGTCTCGGGAACGTAGCGCCCTCCGAAGGCGCCGAAACGATCGGTCGGACGTGTCGACGTCATGAGTCTCCCCCGGCCGAGCGGGCCGCGGCGATGAACGCGCGGATACGCGCGTGGTCCTTCACTCCGGGCGAGGCTTCCACTCCCGAGGATACGTCCACCACCGAGGGCGCGACGAGCTCGATCGCTTCGGCGACGTTCTCGGCGGTGAGGCCGCCGGCAAGCACGATTCGCGGATGATGGTCCAGCTCGTCCAGCGCTTCTCCGAGCCGGTCCCACGGGAGCGCGATGCCCGACCCGCCGAGCTTCCCCGGCGCGAGCGCGTCGATGAGCAGCGCGTCGGCCGCGTCGCAGAGGGCTTCGGTGCCCGGCGGCAGCGTGCCGTCCACCGAGCGAATCACGGCCCACACTTCGGCGCCCGTCGCGGCGCGAACCTGGTTCACGCGCTCGGCGTCGGACCCGGCGTGCAGCTGCACGACCTGCAGGCCGACCATCTCGACGATCGTGGCGATCGCCGCCGGCTCCTGCTCGGCGAACACGCCGACCTTCCGCGCGCGCCGGCCGGCGAGCGTGTCTCGCGCGTGCGTCGGCGGTCGCTCACGCGCTCCGCCGGCGAAGATGACGCCGAGGTACTCTGCGCCGGCGGCATCGGCATACTCCGCGTCGATCGAGCGAGTCAGCCCGCAGATCTTGATCTCAACGGCCACGGGCAACCCGCCGCACCGCGGCCAGCGCCCTCGTGGCGACGACGGGATCCGGAGATGCGGAGATGCTCGAGCCCACCAGCACCGCGTCCGCGCCGGCGCGCGCATAGCGGCCCACGTCGTCGGCGGAGGCGATGCCGCTCTCCGCAACGGCCACGACCCCCGGCGGCACGAGCGGGATCAGGCGTTCGGCGGTCGTCGCGTCGATGGCGAGCGACTCGAGGTCTCGGTTGTTGACGCCGATCATCGTCGCTCCCTCGCCGAGCGCGAGCTCGAGCTCGGCCTCATCGCGCACTTCGACGAGCAGCTCGAGCTCCAGGCGGCGGCCCGCCGCGAGCATCTCGCGCAAGCGATCCGGGCCCAGCGCGCGCACGATCAGCAGGGCGGCCGAAGCGCCGAGCGCCCGGGCCTCCGCGAGCTGGAGCGGTCGAAGGTGAAAGTCCTTCTTGAGGGTGGGGATCGGCACGGCCGCGCGCACCGCGAGCAGGTCGTCCGGTCCGCCGCCGAAGTGGCGGGGCTCGGTGAGCACGCTGATCGCGCTCGCCCCGCCCTTCCGGTAGGCCAGCGCCTGCGAGGCGGCGGCGAGCCCGGGGGCGATGCTCCCCTTGGACGGCGACCGTCGCTTCACCTCCGCGATGACACCCACGAGGTCGCCAGCGAGCGCCTGCTGGAGCGACGGAGCTGCGGGCGCGCTCGCGGCAGCCTCCTCCAGCTCGGCCGCGCGCGACTCGAGGGCTGCGGCGCGTGCCTCGGACTCGCGGCAGATCGTCCCTAAAGTGCCCCCCGGGGGGGTCCACCGCAGAAATCCTTGCACTTCGGGACCTATTCGGATATCCTTTTCGGGAGTTGTTCGGGGCCGCGCAACAGCCGCCCGCC
>DATJGU010000012.1:0-3060 GCA_035494615.1 Gemmatimonadaceae bacterium | reverse complement strand
CCCTCGCGTGCAACTGCCGCTCGAAGGACGAGGTGCGTGCCGTGCTCGACGAGGCACGGGGCGCGGGCGCGGAGATCACGGTCGAGGCGCGCGACACCTTCTGGGGCGGGTACGACGGCTACTTCGCCGATCCGGACGGGCACCTCTGGGAGGTGGCGTGGAATCCGTACTGGACGATGGACGAGGAGGGGAACGTCAGGATGGGAAACGGTTAGTCGGTTCGTCGGTTGACGGTTCACGGCCGGCCTCGGAAAGCTCCTGCGTCTCGCAGGCCGGCCGTTCACCGTGAACCGTGCACCGGAAACCGCGCGGCGAAGCCGCGCTCAGAAGTCGTCCGCCGCCCGATACGCCTCGATCAACGCGAGCTCGCCTTCCTTGCCGGGCAGCGACTTGCCGTGCTCCATGCCGAGCAGGCCGGTGTAGCCCTTGTCGTGGATGAACTTGAAGACGTTGCGGTAGTTCACCTCTCCCGTGCCCGGCTCCTTGCGGCCCGGCGTGTCGCCGGTCTGCACGTAGGCGATCTCGTCGAAGCACTTGTCGAAGTTGTAGATCAGGTGCCCCTCGTTGATCTGCGAGTGGTAGAGATCGTACAGCATCTTGCACGATGGGCTGCGCACGGCCTTCATCAGCGCGTAAAGCTCGTCGTTCTGGTGGATGAAGAAGCCCGGATGGTTCTCGGTGACGTTGAGCGGCTCGAACACCATCACCAATCCTTCGGGCTCGAGCAGCTCGCACGCGCGACGGATGCAGTCGATGACGTTGGCGAGCTGGTAGCCGCGCGGGAGCAGCGGGTCGGTCATCCCGACGAGCGACGTCATCCACTTCGCGTTCACCCGCTTCGCGCACTCGATCGAGCTCCGTACTTCGGCGAGAAAGGCGTCGCGCTCCGCCGGCTTCCCCGTCGTGAGCGATCCGTTCGCCTTGAAGCCGGTCTGCCCGTTGTTGAGGATGATCCCCATCGTCATCCCGAGCCGCTGCATCTCGCGCGCGATCGCCTCCTGCTCGGCGACGGGGCGTCCCTTCATGCGATTGTCTTCCATCGCCGTGAAGCCCTGGTCGTGCGCGAACTTCAGTTCGTCGACGACGCCGCCCGGCGCGCTGTTCGAGAACTGTCCCGCGTCGAACGCGTAGCGAAGCTTGAACGGCTTCGGGGCCGATACCTTGCTCGGCGCGACTGGCGCAGTCGCCGCCCGGGCGATCGCGCCGGGGACCACGGAGAGTGCCGCAGCCGCGGCGGCTCCTTTCACGAACGCTCGTCTCTGCATGTCGGCTCCAGTTCAGTTCGACGACGACGATATACGGCAACGGAACGCGCATCGCGATAGGGCGGCCGCAGGAGCATCGCTTCGGGCGGGCTCCTACCGCAACGTGATTCCACGCGGAGGCGGAGCCGCGTCGGAGTAGACTCCTCGCGCCACGTGATTCCACGCGGAGGCGCGGAGGATGCGCGGAGGCGCGGGGACTGCTACGGCTTGCAGTCGGCTCGATCTCGCGCCGTCAGGTGAGCCCGGCGGCGAGCGGTCGGCGGCGAGCGGGCAGCCGTGTCATTCCGAGCGAAGCGCGCAGCGCGAAGTCGAGGAATCATGAGGGTCCCGAGAGAGGGGCCACTCTGCCGGGACGATCGCGATTCCTCGACTCGGGCTTCGCCCTCGCTCGGAATGACAGGGGGAGCAGCGTAGCTCAGTCTGAGACCCCACGCTCTCGGCAGTTTCCCCCCGCCTCCGCGCATCCTCCGCGACCCCGCGTGGAACCACCGGCGGTAGGAGCAGCGTGGAATCACGTTGCGGTAGGAGCTGCCCAACGCCCCGTAGGTCCGCGTGGAAGCGCACGACGGTAGTGCGCGCCGCAGTCAGTTCGCCGCGCGCGAGCGTAGCGCCGAACTTGCAGCGACGCATCGGAGTTCATCCTCGCCCTCTCTCTCCGGAGCTCTCCCGCAATGCAGCGTCGCACCCTCGGTTCCGATCTCACCGTCTCCGCGCTCGGCCTCGGGTGCATGGGGATGTCCGACTTCTACTCCGGCCGCGACGACGCCCAGTCGATCGCGACGATCCACCGCGCGCTCGACCTCGGCATCGACTTCCTCGACACGGCCGACATATACGGGCCGTTCACCAACGAGCGGCTCGTCGGCAACGCGATCCGCGGCCGGCGCGAGGAAGTCGTGCTCGCCACCAAGTTCGGCAACGTGCGCGACGAGCGCGGCAACAGCCTCGGCATCGACGGCTCTCCCGAGTATGTCCGCCGCGCGTGCGACGCCTCGCTGCAACGACTCGGCGTCGATCACATCGACCTCTACTACCAGCACCGCGTCGACACGAAGGTGCCGATCGAGGAGACGGTCGGCGCGATGGCCGAGCTCGTGAAGGAGGGGAAGGTCCGCTTCCTCGGCCTCAGCGAAGCCGCGCCGGCGACGATCCGCCGAGCGCACGCGGTACATCCGATCGCCGCGCTGCAGACGGAGTACTCGCTCTGGATGCGCGACGTCGAGGACGAGATCCTTCCGACCTGCCGCGAGCTCGGCATCGGCTTCGTGCCGTACGCGCCGCTCGGGCGCGGTTTTCTCACGGGCCGGTTCGCGAAGTTCGAGGACCTGCCGGAGGACGACTTCCGTCGTCGCCAGCCGCGCTTCCAGGGCGAGAACTTCCAGAAGAACCTCGACCTCGTTCGCTCCGTCGAGGAGATGGCGTCGCGGAAGGGCTGTACGCCGGCGCAGCTCGCGCTCGCGTGGCTGCTGCATCAGGGCGACGACGTCGTCCCGATCCCCGGCACGACGCGCGCCGACAACCTCGAGGAGAACGTCGGCGCGCTGGGCGTGACGCTGACCCAACGGGATCTCGACCGGATCGAAGCGGTGTTCCCGAAGGGCGTCGCGGCGGGGGCGCGGTACGCGGAAGGGGGGATGGCAACTGTCAATAGATAGGGCGGGGGGAGGTGTCGAACGGCAACTGCCTGTAGGTGGTAGGGGGTAGCGGGTACTCGGTAGTGGGTAGCTCGTGGGTCGGTGCTGTGCGCCGGAGCCGAACTGCTTCATGGGGATCGGGCGGATGACTGCACGGATCA
>DATJGU010000011.1:0-3588 GCA_035494615.1 Gemmatimonadaceae bacterium | reverse complement strand
GACGCTGCGCGCGGTGATGGCGAGCGGGGAGGCGCTGGCGCCGGATCTCGTCGGCCGGTTCTACGGGGCGCTGCCGCAGGCGCGGCTGCACAATCTGTACGGGCCGACGGAGTGCGCGGTGGACGTGAGCTGGTGGGCGTGTCCGCCGAGCGCGGAGCCGCCGGCCGTGGTGCCGATCGGACGGCCGATCGCCAATACGCGACTGCACGTCCTCGATGCCGAGCTGCGCGAGCAGCCGATCGGCGTCGCCGGCGAGCTCCACATCGGCGGCGTGCAGGTGGGACTCGGGTACCACAATCGTCCCGACCTCACCGCGGAGCGGTTCGTCCGCGATCCGTTCGGCGGATCGGACGACCGGCTCTACCGCACGGGCGACCTGGCGCGGTGGCGCACGGACGGCACGATCGAATACCTCGGGCGCATCGACTTCCAGGTGAAGCTGCGCGGGCACCGCATCGAGCTCGGCGAAGTCGAGCAGCACGTGGCGGCGCTCGACGGCGTGCGCGGCGCGCTCGCGATGCTGCACGAGGATCCGGTGCTCGGGCCGCGGCTCGTGTGCTACTACGTCGCCCCGCGCGACGGCGAGAGTCCGGCGTCCGTCGCGACCGCGCTGCGCCGCTCGCTGCCGGAGGTGATGGTGCCGTCCGTGCTCGTGCGGCTCGACGAGTGGCCGCTCTCGCCGAACGGCAAGGTCGATCGCCGCGCGCTGCCGGCGCCGTCGGAGAACGCGACCGGCGAGGAGAGAGCGGAGGCGCCGCGCACGGCGGTGGAGCGCGTGCTCTGCCGCGTCGTCGCGGAGACGCTCGGCCGCGACTCGGTCGGCGTGGCGAGCGACTTCTTCGCGCTCGGCGGGCACTCGCTGCTCGCCACGCGCGTGGTGACGCAGGCGTCGCGGATGTTTCGCGCGTCGCTCACGCTGCGCGGCTTCTTCGCCGCGCCGACGGTGGGCGGGCTCGCCGCGGCGGTCGCGCAGGCGATCGGCGCGGAGCGGGCCGAGCGCGTGGCGTCGCTCGCCGAGCAGGTGCAGCGCATGTCGCCGGAGGAGCGGGAGCGCCTCCGCGCCACGCAGTCGAGGCTGAAACAGGAAGCGGGGAGCTCATGACGGACACCACGCGCACCGCGGGCGCCGCGGGCGGGTTCGACGAGGAGATGGAGCTGCTCGCGCAGCTGCTCGGGGACGACGCATCCGACGCGGGCGCGGCCATCCGCGCGGTGCCGCGCGGAGGCGCGCTCCCCACCTCGTTCGCGCAGGAGCTGCTCTGGCTGCTCGATCGCGCGACGCCCGGACTCACGGCGTACAACATGACGATCGCGCGCCGGCTCGCCGGAGCGCTCGACGTCGCCGCCCTGCGCTCGGCGCTCGACACGGTCGCCGCGCGGCACGAAGCGCTCCGCACGCGCTTCGCCGCGGGCGACGGGCATGGCGCGCCGGTGCAGCTCGTCGATCCGCCGTCTCCGGTGAGGGTGCACGAGGTCGATCTCGGAACGCTCCCCCCGGACGAGCGCGAGCGCGAAGCCGAGCGCGTGGTCGGCGCGCGGGCGCGCACGCCGTTCGACATGGCGCACGAGCCGTTGTTCCGCGCCACGCTCGTCCGGCTCGGCGAGCGCGATCACGTGCTCGTGCTCGAGACGCACCACATCGTGATGGACGGCTGGTCGCTCGGCGTGATCGTGCGCGAGCTCGGCATGGCGTACGTCGCCGCGACCGAGGGACGCGCCGCGGCGTTCGAGCCCTTGCCCATCCAGTACGCCGACTTCGCGGCGTGGCAGCGGGAGCGGATCTCGGGAGACCGGCTGGAGACATTGCTCGCCTTCTGGCGCGCGCAGCTCGAGGGCGCGCTCGAGCCGCTCGATCTGCCGACGGATTTCCCCCGTCCGGCGACGCCGAGCTTCTCCGGCGCGCGGCATTCCACGCTGCTCCCGCCGTCGCTGCGCGACGCGATCCTCGGGCTCGCGCGGCGCACGGGCACCACGCCGTATCTCGTGCTCCTCGCGGCGTACATGACCGTGCTCCATCGCTACACGGGCCGCGCGAGCGTCCTCGTGGGCTCGGGGGTCGCGGGGCGCGCCGAGCCGGAGCTGGCGAACGTCGTCGGCTACGTGAACAACACGGTGATCCAGCGGGGCGACTTCGAGGGGGACCCGACCGTCGCCGAGCTGCTCGGCCGGCTGCGCGAACGCGCCGCCGCGGCGCTCGACCATCAGGAGGTGCCGCTCGAGCGGCTCGCCCTCGAGCTGCGCGACGCGGAGGGGCGCGTGCGCAGCGCGGCGCCGTTCGACGTCGTGCTGACGATGCAGGACGCGGGCGCCACGACGCTCGCCCTCGGCGACGTGCGCGGCACCGCGTTCGGCGTCGACGCCGGCGCGACGAAGTTCGACCTCACCCTGTTCGCCGCCGAGCGCGCCGACGGGCTCGCCCTCACGCTGGCGTATCGCACCGATCTCTTCGCGGCGGCGTCCGCCGAGCGGATGCTCGGGCATCTGCGCGCGGTGCTCGAGGCGGCGGTGACCGACGAGCGCGTGCAGGTCGGCGAGATCGTGCTGCCTCGCAAGTCGGAGCGCGATGCGCTCGCCGGATGGAATGCGACCGCGACCGACGAGGGTGCGCCGACGACGCTCGTCGCACTGATCGAGACGCAGGCGGAGCGCGTGCCGGCCAGGCTCGCCGTGGTCGGGCCGCGGCCCAGCGCGACGGCGGCGGGCAGCGTGGCGGGGACGCTCCCGCTCACCTACGCCGAGCTGCGCGCACGGAGCCATCAGCTCGCGCGGCATCTGCGCGAGCTCGGGGCCGGCCGCGGCGTGCCGGTCGGGCTCCTGCTCGACCGCTCGGCCGACGCGCTCGTGGGACTCGTCGGCGTGCTCGCGTCGGGCGCGGCGTACATGCCGCTCTCGGCGGACGCGCCGCCCGCGCGGCTCGCGCAGCAACTGTCGGAGAGCGGGTGCACGATCGTCGTGACGACGGCGGCGTCGGCGGCGAAGCTGCCGTCGTCGGCGCGGGTCGTACCGCTCGACGCCGACGCCGCCGTGCTCGGCGCGCTCGACGACGGGCCGCTCGACGTGGTGATCGCGCCGGAGGATCCGGCGTACGTGCTGTTCACGAGCGGCTCGACCGGCGTGCCGAAGGGAGTCGTCGTGACGCACGCGAACGCGGTGCACTACGCGCGTGCGGTGAGCCGCGTGCTCGCCGGCGTGCCGAGCGAGGCGAATGGCGATGGGCTCGCCGCGCTCGACGGGCTGACCTTCGCGATGGTGAGCACGCTCGCCGCCGATCTGGGGAACACGTCGCTGCTCCCCGCGCTGCTCGCCGGCGGGACGCTGCACGTGCTCGGCGCCGACGTGGCGACCGATCCGGCGCGGTTCGCCGAATACGTCGCCGTGCATCGGTTCGACGTCCTCAAGATCACGCCGAACCACCTCGCCGCATTGACGGCGGGGAAGAGTGGTGCGGAGCTCGCCGCCATCCTGCCGCGGAAGTGGCTCGTGCTCGGCGGCGAGGCGCTGCGGCCGGATGTGGCGCGCGCCTTCCTCGCGGCCGGGGCGTGCCGGGTGCTGAACCACTACGGCCCGACGGAGACGACGGTGGGCGTG
>DATJGU010000010.1:0-35266 GCA_035494615.1 Gemmatimonadaceae bacterium | reverse complement strand
GATCGAGGCGGAGCAGCGGCTGCGGCGCGGTGCGCTGCTCGGCGCGCTCGAGCTCGAGGGCCACGGCGCGCTCGCCGCCCGCGCCGCTGCGGCCACGCGCCGCACGCTGCCGAACGCGCCGACGCTCGCACCGGCGCTGCGCGATGCCGGACACCGGCGCACGCTGATGGCCGCGGGGGGCGCCCTCGCCGCCGCCTTGCTGCTCGCGTCGGCCACGCCGCTCTTCGGCGATGGCCTGCGCGCCGTGCTGCGTCCGATCGACGCGTGGCGCGGTGCGCTCCTGCCGCGGCCGGCGATCGATTCCGCGCCGGGCGATCTGCTCCGCGGCGCGCCGGTCCATCTCCTGATCCGCGCGCCGGGCCGCGATCGCGTCATGCTCTCGGTGCGGCAGACGGGCGAAGCGTGGCGGACGGACACGCTGCACGTCGGGGGGGACGGCGTGGCGCGCTGGCATCTCGAGGCGCTTCGCGGCGATCTGCGGCTCGTGGCGAGCGACGGCCGCGCGTCGAGCGACAGCGTCGTCATCCACGCCGCCGACCGGCCCTTCCTGGGAGCAGTCGTGCTGCGCGTGACGTATCCCGCGTATCTCGCGCGGCCGGCGGAAACCCTGCCGGTCGGCGAGCCGATGCGTCTGCCGCGCGGCACGACGCTCGAGGTGACCGGCCGTGCGTCGGTGCCGCTCGCGTCGGTGGGTCTCCTCGGAGAGCGCAACGAGCAGGTCCTGCTGCACGCGAGCGGGCACACCTTCAGCGGACGGCTCGTGGCCGAGCACTCCGCGCGGCTGCGCTGGCTCGCGTCGGGCGCGAGCGGTCCGGTGACGGACCTCCCCGCGCCGCTCGAGATGGAGGTGTTGCCCGATTCCGCGCCACGGATCGAGATCCGCGAGCCGACCGTGGATACGGTGATCGTCGCCGACGACACGGTGTCGCTGGGACTCACCGCCTCGGACGATCACGGCATCGCGACGGTCGCGGTGCGGATCGCGCGTGCCGGAACCGATGCCGAGCGCGACGCGGCGACGCAGCCCGTGGCGAGCGCCGTGGGCACCGCGTGGGTCGGACCGGCCGCGGTGGACCTCGCGCCGTTCGCGCTCCGCCCCGGGGACGCGCTGCGCGTGCGCGCCGAGGCGGTGGACGCCTCGCCGTGGTCGCAGCGCGGCGTGAGCCGCGATCTGATCCTCAAGCGTCCGACGCTCGACGAGAGCCGCGCCGGCGCGCGCGTGCTCGGCGACTCCGCGGCGAAGGAAGCGCGCGCGGCGGCCGCGGCCCAGAGCTCGCTGGCGCAGCGTACCGACGAAGCGTCGCGCGCGCAGGCGCGCGGGTCGAGCGCTCAGGGCTCACAGAGCTCGGGACAGCGAAGCGCGGGGTCGAAGTCCGATGCGGCGCCGGCGTCGGCGATGAGCTACGAGAGCGCCGAGAAGGCGCGCGGGCTCGCGCAGGAGCAGCGTGCGATGGCCGAGCGCGTGCAGAAGCTGCGGCAGGCGACGCAGCAGCTCGAGCAGCAGCTCAAGGCGGCGGGGGCGCTCGACAGCTCGCTCGCGCGCCAGCTCGCCGACGCGCAGGAGCTGTTGCGCCAGGCGATGACTCCCGAGCTCATGGCGCAGATGCAGCAGCTCGAGAACGCAGCGCGCGAGCAGAACGAGGATCGCGCGCGCGACGCCCTGCGCGACCTCGCGCGGATGCAGCAGCGCCTCAAGGAGCAGCTCGAGCAGAGCGCCGAGATGCTCAAGCGTGCCGCGCACGAGGGCGCGATGCAGACGCTGGCCGACGAGGCCCGCGAGCTCGCGGCGAAGGAGCGCGCGCTCGCCGACTCCGGCCGCGCCGCGCCGAAGCCGAACGCGTCGCCGTCGGAGCGTGGGCGGCAGGATGGGCGGTCGCAGCAGGCGTCGGCGCTGGCCGAGCGGGCGGCGCGCCTGCAGTCGGCGATGCAGAGCCTGAAGGAGCGGCTCGCGCAGGACGACGCGAGCGCCGGCGCGTCGGGCGCGGCGAAAGCGCAGGAGCACGCCGCGAACTCCGAGACCGGAATGCGGAAGGCCTCGAGCGCGATGCGCGCGGGCGAACAGACGCAGGGCGGCGCGCCGCCGAACGGGGACGCGAACGGGCGCGCGGGCGAGCAGGGCGGCGAGCGCGAGGCGCGCGACGCGGCGGACGAGATGCAGCGCGCCGCACAGTCGATGCAGGACGCACGCGATGCGCAGGTGGCCGACTGGAAGAAGGAGCTCACCTCGGAGCTCGATCGCTCGGCGCAGGAGATGACGCAGCTCGCGCGGCAGGAGCGCGCGATCGCGCAGCAGGCGCGCGGCGGCGCGCAGGGGGAGGACCGGCGAGGTGCGCAGAGCGCGGTGGAGCAGGGGCTCGACAAGGCGAGCGAGCGCCTGCAGGGCGCCGGCCGCAAGAGCGCGCTGCTGTCGCCGCGCTCGCAGCGCGCCGTCTCCGAGGCACGCGACAAGGTGGCGCAGGCGACGCAGAGCGTGTCGTCCCCCAGCGGCGCGGGCTCGCAGCAGGCGGACGCGCTCGGCGACGCCGCCGACGCGCTCACGCGCGCCGCGGCCTCACTGTCGCGCGATCGCGCGCGGGCGAATGCCGCGAAGAGCGCGTCCGGGTTCGCCGAGATGATCGAGCAGATGCAGGAGATGGCGAAGCAGCAGGGGCAGATCAACTCGCGCGCGCAGGGATTGCTGGGGATGCCGAACGGCGGCGGCAGCGGCGCGGGGCAGTCGCTCGCGCGCTCGCTCGCTCGGCAGCAGCGCCAGATCGCCGATCAGCTCGAGGACGTGGGCGACGCCGGTGGCGGCGAGCGCGCGGCGCAGCTCGCGCGCGAGGCGCGGCAGCTCGCGGATGCACTCGACGGCGGCCGGCTCGACGCCGGCACGCTGGCGCGGCAGCAGCAGCTCTTCCGCCGGCTGCTCGACGCCGGCCGCTCGCTCGAGAAGGAGGAGCGCGACGACTCGGGCAAGCGCGAGGCGACGTCGGCGACGGGCGACGCGACCTACACGCCGACGGGCACCGTCGATCAGAAGGCGGCGATCCGCTTCCGTCCGCCGACGTGGCAGGAGCTGCGCGGGCTGTCGGCGGACGAGCGGCGCGCGATCCTCGACTACTTCACGCGCATCAACGGTGCGCAGCAGCCGTAGCGGCGCGCGCCGGCTCGGCGCGTCGTGGCGCGCCGCCGTGCTCGTCGCGGTGCTCGCGCTCCCCCGACCGGCTCACGCACAGACGCAGACGCAGGAGTCGCCCGAGGTCCTCCGCGCGCTCGAGCTCGAGAACGCGGGAAAGTTCCGCGAGGCGGCGCCGCTCTATCGGGCCGCGATCAGCCGGCACCCGACGCCGATCGCCGTGCTCGGACTGGAGCGGTCGTATGCCGAGCTCGGGATGAGCGATTCGCTGCTCGCCCCGCTCGACTCCGTGCTGACCCGCTACCCGCGCGAGCCGATCTATCACGTCGTCCACCTGCGCACCTATCAGCTGCTCCACCGCGAGGACGGCATGCGCGCCGCGTTCGAGCGGTGGGTGCGCGACGTGCCGCGCGACGCGGCGCCGTACGGCGAGTACGCACGCGTCCTGCTCGAGCAGGGACGTCCCGCGAGCGCGGACAGCATCATCGAGCGGGGGCGCGAGGCGCTCGGCTCGGGACGGGATCTGCAGTACCAGACGGCCCAGCTCCGCGCGGCGCAGGGCGAATGGGAGCCGAGCGCCAAGGCGTGGCGCGCCGTGCTCGCGGCCGACGCGAGCCTCGCGTCCGCCGCCGCCTACTCGCTCGCTCCGGCTCCGGCGGCGACGCGCGGGGCGATTCGCGAGATCCTTTCGGCGGCGCCGCCGGATCCCGGCGCGCGGCGCGCGCTCGCCGATCTCGACGTCGCGTGGGGCCAGCCACAATCGGCGTGGGAGGCGCTGCGCACCCTCCCGCCGGACAGCGCCGCGGCGAGCGTGTGGCAGGATTTCGGTGAGCGCGCCATGGCCGACGAGCGCTACGCCCTCGCGCGTGAAGCGCTCGCGGCGGCGGTGCACGTGCATCGCACCCCGGAGCTCGCGCTCGCGGCGGCGAAGGCCTCGCTCCGCGCGGGATTTCCCGCCGAGGCGCTCGCGCTCGCGCCGCTGCGTGACGCGGAGAGCGATCCACAGCGCACCGTGACCGACTATCTGCCGCTCCATCTCGAGGCGCTGGCCGCCCTCGGGCGCGGCGCCGACGCCGCCGCGCTCTTCGCGCGCTGGGACCAGCGCCTCACGCCGGGGCAGCACAGCCGCATGGCGCGGCTGGTCGCGAGCGCGTGGGTGCACGCGGGAGACCTCGAGCGCGCACGCACCGCGCTGCGGTCCGCGGGGGAGGACGCCGACTCGTCCGATGCCGCGGCGCTGATCGCGCTCTACGAGGGACGGCTCGGCGTCGCGCGAGGACTGCTGCGCGGGTCGCGCGACCAGAGCGCCGAGATGGCGCTCGTGCTCGGCCTCGTCTCCCGCGTGCGCGGCGACTCGGCTCCGGAGCTCGGCGCCGGCTTCCTCGCGCTCGCGCGCGGCGACAGCGCCACGGCTGCACAGCGGTTCGTCGATGCGGCGGCCCAGCACGCAGACGCGGCATCGGCGCTGCTGCTCGCTGCCGCGCGCATTCACGCGGCGCGCGGCGACACGACGCACGCCGTCGCCACCTGGCAGCGGATCGTCGCCGAGCACGGCGACGCGCCCGAGGCGGCCGAAGCGGAGCTCGAGTGGGCGCGTACGCTGCGCCGGCGCGGCGACCTGCAGGGCGCGATCACGCATCTCGAGCATCTCATCCTGAGCGCGCCGGAGAGCGCGCTCCTCCCTCAGGCCAGGCGCGAGCTCGAGCTCGCGCGCGGCACGGTGCCTCCCGGATGACCACGCGAAACTTCTTCCGGCTCGCGCGCGCATGCCGCGCGCTCGTCGCGGTCGTGCTCGTCGCGATCCCGTCGGTGCTGCACGCGCAGCGACTCCTCGTCCCGATGGACGACGGCCAGACCGACCATCTCAAGGCGTACGGCCTGACGTACGGCGCGATCAAGGCCGGCGTGCAGGCCGAGTGGCTGCTCAACTATCGGGGCGGCTCCTTCCTGCTTCCCGACGCGCCCGAGCTCCGCCGGCGCGCCGCGCTCGACGGGATCGCCGTCGAGCCGGTGAGCGACGCGCAGCTCGCGTCGATCCGGCGCGAGATCGCCGGCGCGAACATGGAGAGCGTACCCCTCGAGAAGGCGCCGCGCATCGCCGTGTACTCGCCGCCGGACGCGCAGCCGTGGGACGACGCCGTCACGCTCGCCCTCAAGTATGCGGGGATCGAGTTCACGCGCGTGTACGACGACGAGGTGGAGCGCGGCGATCTCTCCAAGTACGACTGGCTGCACCTCCACCACGAGGACTTCACCGGGCAGTACAACAAGTTCCAGCTCGGCTATCGCGATGCCCCCTGGTTCCGCGAGCTCGTGCAGAAGAGCCAGGCGACCGCGCGCCGGCTCGGGTTCAGCACCGTCCCGGCGCTCAAGAAGGACGTGGCCGAACACATCCGGCAGTTCGTGGAGCGAGGCGGGTTCCTGTTCGCGATGTGCGGGGCGACGGAGACGCTGGAGCTCGCGATCGCCGGCCACGACGTCGACATCGCGGGAGAGTTCGCGGACGGCTCGCCGATGGATCCCGACGCGGATGCCAAGATGCGCTGGGCGCGCTCGTTCGCGTTCAAGGACGCACACCTCGAGCACTCGCCGTTCGTGAACTCGATGAGCGACATCGACGGCCATCAGGTGAACGTCGCGGGACGCCGGCAGCCGCTCGGCACGTTCACCCTCTTCAACTTCTCCGCCAAGTTCGACCCCGTGCCCGCGATGCTCGTGCAGGACCACCGCGCCGTGATCAACGACTTCTACGGCGTGACGACCAGTTTCACGAAGCGCACGCTCAAGAACGGCGACGTCGTGCTCGCCACCGAGGAGGGGGCGCCGTGGGTGAAGTACATCCACGGCGACTACGGGAAGGGGACCTGGACGTACCTCGGCGGCCACGACCCCGAAGACCCGCAGCACGCGATCGGCAACCCGCCGACGGATCTCTCCCTCCACAAGAGCAGCCCGGGGTATCGGCTGATCCTGAACAACGTGCTGTTCCCGGCAGCGAAGAAGAAGCCGCTGAAGACCTAGTGTGTGCGTGTGTGAGGGTGTGGGTGTGTGAGTGACGCACGCACCCACGCACCCACGCACTCCATCCGTCCCTCCCCCGGCCAACCCGTTTCGGTTTATCTTCAGGGTCCCATGCCACGCCCCGCCCCGAAGCCGCCGTCGACGACGAGGATCGCGCGGGCCGCCGCGTCGGCGATGCGGGCGGCGGTCGCGATGACGGGGGGACGCGAGGTGTGCTTCGTCTGCACGCTCGACGACGCGGGCGTCGTGCAGACGGCGCGGGTCGCGGCGCGCGGGGACGTGGAGAGCGTGCTCGCGCTGCCGGGCTTCGCGCGCCGCGGCGAGATGCTCGTGCACAACCATCCGTCCGGCCTGCTCGAGCCATCGGGCGCCGACTACGACGTCGCCGCGCGGATGCACGACGACGGGATCGGATTCGGCATCATCGACAATCTCGCGTCCGCCCTGTACGTCGTCGTCGAGGTGCCGGCGGCCGCGTCGTTTCAGCGACTCGATCCGGACGCCGTGGAGCGCGATCTCGGACCCGAGGGCGCGATCGCGCGGGAACATGCGCGGTACGAGGACCGCGCGAGCCAGCGCGCGATGGCCGCGGCGATCGCGCGCGTCTACAACGACGGCGGGATCGGACTGCTCGAGGCGGGGACGGGCGTCGGCAAGTCGCTCGGCTACCTGGTGCCCGCGCTGCGCTGGGCGGCGGCCAACGGCGATCGGACGATCGTGTCGACGAACACGATCAACCTCCAGGAGCAGCTCGTGCGGCAGGACCTCCCCTTCCTCGCCCGCGCGCTCGACGACCAGAAGGTCCGGTTCGCGCTGCTCAAGGGCTGGAGAAACTACCTGTGCAAGGCGCGGCTCGAGCAGGCCACGGGTGGCGCGGCGCAGCTGTTCGACGAAGGCATGGCGGGCGAGCTGGCGCAGCTCGCCGCGTGGGCCGAGCGGACCAGTGATGGCTCGCTCTCCGACCTCCCCACGCCGCCGCGCCCGGAGGTGTGGGACGAGGTGTCCGCCGAGGGCGACATCTGCACGCGCATGAAGTGCTCGCACTTCGAGCAGTGCTTCGTCTTCAAGGCGCGCCGCGCGGCGGCGCAGGCGGACATCATCGTCGTCAATCATCATCTGCTGCTCGCCGATCTGGCCGTGCGGCGACTGGCGCAGAACTGGGACGACGCGGCGGTGCTCCCCGCGTACGGGCGACTCGTCGTCGACGAGGGGCACCACCTCGAGGACGCCGCCGCCGCACACCTCGGGAGCACGGTGACGCGCCGCGGACTGCAGCGGCTCGTCAACCGGCTCGATCGGCGAGGCAAGGGACTGCTCCCGCTGCTGGCGATGAAGCTCGCGGGCAGCCGCGACCTGCTCAGCACCGCGAGCCTCGACCTCGTGCAGGAGCGCCTCGTCCCGTCGGTGCAGGCGCTGCGCGAGAAGAGTGCCCTGCTGTTCGATCTGCTCGACCTGTTCATCCAGCAGGCGGGGCAGCCGGTGGTGCGGCTCACCGCCGCGTTCGCGTCGCACGAGATCTGGCGCGCCGGCCTCTCGGTCGCGCTCGAGGACACGCTCGGCGAGATCGAGCTGCTGCAGGAGGGATTGCGGCTCGTTCGCGAGCGCATCGAGGGGAGCGCGAAGCTCGACGAAGCGCTCGCGCCCGTGCTCAACGAGATGCGTTCCGTGACGCGCCGCCTGCAGGCGGCGGGCGACGGGCTCGGTCGTGCGCTCGCGCCGCCGCCGGACGACGACAGCGTGCGGTGGGTGGAGGTGCGCGGACGCGAGCGGTCGGTGGTCGTCGCATCGGTGCCGCTCGACCTCGCACCGATCCTGCGCGAGGATCTCTTCAAGCGGCTCGACAGCACGATCGTCACGAGCGCGACGCTCACCGCCTCGAACGGCGTCGTCGCCGACGACGCGCGCCGCTTCGCCTTCCTCGCATCGCGGTTGGGGCTCGACGCCGATCCCGATCTCCGCCCGACGATCGCCGTGTTCGATTCGCCCTTCCGCTACGACGAACAGTCGCTGCTCGCGATCCCGAACGACGTGCCCCCGCCGAACGTCGACGCGGACGGCCACCGCCGCGCCGTGACGCGCATCGTGCTCGACGTCGCCGACGCGGCGGACGGCGGCCTGTTCGTGCTGTTCACGAGCCATCGCGAAGTGCGCCAGCTCGCCGCCGAGCTTCGCGCGCGCGGCACGGAGCGCCGCTGGCCGCTGCTCGTCCATGGCGACGAGAGCCGCGATGCGCTGCTCGCGCGCTTCCGGTCTTCGGGCCGGTCTCTCCTGCTCGGCACCGCGTCGTTCTGGGAAGGCGTCGACGTACCCGGCGACGCGCTGCGCGGGCTCGTGATCGCGAAGCTGCCCTTCCGCGTGCCGACCGAGCCGGTGACCGCCGCGCAATGCGAGGCGATCGAGGCGCGCGGCGGCGATCCGTTCGCCGAGTACATGCTGCCGCACGCGTCGCTGCGGCTGAAGCAGGGCTTCGGGCGCCTGATCCGCACGAGCACCGACCGCGGCGTCGTCGTCGTGGCCGATCCGCGGATCGTGACGAAGCGCTATGGCCGTGGGTTGCTCGACGCCCTCCCGCCCGCCGCGCGCGCGATCGGGCGCTGGGACGCGATCGTGGAGCGGGTGCGTGGCTTCTACGGCGCCTCGGTCGGCACCGCGCCGGGCGCCTGACCGGGCCCCGCCCGCGACCGCGTCGAAGCTTCCGCGTGGCGGGGCGAAACCGCCTCCAGGCGGATCGTGCGGATGACAGCACGGACCGAGCGGATCTCCACTACTGGCCTGGACGCTACAGCCGCCGGCCCGAACGGGCGCTCTCGCTCGCGCACCGATCTCGGCGCCGCGACCGACTGCAAGGACTTTTGGGGGTGTGGATGGAGAGGAAAGCTGCGCCGATGCATGGATCTCGACCTCGCAGCCAAAGAAGAGCTTGCGGTCCTGGATGGAAGGGAGCGGTGCGCCGGCGCATGGAGCGCGACTCCGAGAGGAGCGGATCCGCTCGGATCGGTGCAGTCATCCGCCCGATCCGCATGAAGCAGTTCGGCCCCGACGACGCAACCGCACCCTCGTTGGCCGCCACCCATCACCACCTTCGGAAAGCTGCCGCTCGACGCACATTCGCGCCCCGCCGAGCGGCATCCGCTTAGCTTTCCGGCATGCTCGCCCCCTCGAAGATCGTGTGCGTCGGCCGGAACTATGCCGCGCACGCGAAGGAGCTCGGCAACGAGGTGCCGAAGCAGCCGCTGCTCTTCCTGAAGCCACCCTCGAGCCTGGTGCGAAGCGGGGAACCCATCCGGCTCCCGGCGGTGTCCAACCGCGTCGAGTACGAGGGAGAGATCGGGGTCGTCGTGGGGCGCCGGCTGCGCAAGGCGTCTTCATCCGAGGCGCGGGCGGCGATCGTCAATCTCTGCGCGGCCAACGACGTGACCGCGCGCGATCTACAGAAGTCGGACGTGCAGTTCACGCGCGCGAAGGGGTTCGACAGCTTCTGCCCGGTCGGCGAGCTCGGCCCGGTGCCGGACGACCTCGCGACGCTCCGCGTCCGGACGCTCGTGAACGGCGAGGTGAGGCAGGACGGCTCGGCTGCCGACATGGTGTTCGACATCGCGGCGCTCGTGGCCTATATCTCCGGCGTAATGACGCTCGAGGCAGGCGACCTCGTGCTCACGGGAACTCCCGAGGGGGTTGGGACCCTCTCACCTGGAGACGTGGTAGAAGTAGAGATCGCCGGCGTGAGCCGCGTCAGTAACCCTGTCATCAGCGACTCCTAGTGCCGACGCTCGCAGCCCGCTTTTCCACCCTCCCGCCGTACCCGCTCGCGACGATCCCGCAGAAGAAGCGCGAGCTCGCCGCGCGAGGGGTGGACGTGATCGACCTCGGCGCGGGCGACGCGGACCTCGCGCCGCCGCGCGCGGCGCTCGAGCGCATGCGGGAAGCGGTGCTCGAGCCGTCGCTCAGCCGGTACGGATTCGGCCTCGGGTACGTCCCCTATCGCGAAGCGGTGAGCGCGTGGATGGACCGGCGCTTCGGTGTGCGCTTCGACCCGTTCACCGAGGTCGTCCCCCTCCTCGGCAGCAAGGAGGGGATCTCGCATCTCGCGTTCGCGTATCTCGAGCCGGGTGCCGTGGCGATCATCCCCGAGCCGGGCTACAACCCGTATCAGGGAGGCACGCTGCTCTCGAGCGGCGAGCCGTATCGCTACCCGCTGCGTCCGCGCACGGATTTCCTGCTCGACGTCGACGAGATTCCGCGCGACGTGCTCGATCGTACGCGGATCATCTACCTGAACTATCCGAACAATCCGACGGCGGCGATCGCGCCGATCGACTACCTCGAGCACGTCGTCCGCGTCTGCCGCGAGCGCGACATCCTGCTCGTGTACGACAACGCGTACTCCGAGATCGCGTTCGACGGCTACGTGCCGCCGAGCATCTTCGAGGTCGAGGGCGCGCGCGAGGTCGCGATCGAGTTCCACTCGCTCTCGAAGACGTACAACATGACGGGCTGGCGGTGCGGGTGGGCGGTCGCTCGCCCCGAGATCGCGACCGCGCTGCTCAAGGTGAAGTCGTTCGTCGACACGGGGCAGTTCATGGCGATCCAGGCGGCCGGCGTCGCCGCGCTCGAGAGCTGGGCGGAGTTCGTGCCGAAGAACGTCGCGATCTTCAAGGAGCGTCGCGACGCCGGCGTCGAGTCGTTCCGCGCGGCGGGCTTCGAGTGCGACGTGCCGCGCGCGACGATGTACCTCTGGATCAAGCTTCCCGACGCGATTCCCTCGGCGCTGTTCACCGAGCGGCTGCTCGAGGAGCAGGGTGTCGTGGTGATGTCGGGCTCCTCGTTCGGCGCGGGAGGCGAGGGCTTCTTCCGCATCTCGTTCATCCAGCCGCCGGACCGCATCGCCGAGGCGGCGCAGCGTGCGGGCGCGCTCCTCGCCAGCATGACCGCGGTGGGCGCGACGTGAGGCGCCGGCGCCCGTCGGGCTCGTTCGTCTTCTCGGTCGCGCTGCACACGGCGCTCGCGCTCGTGCTCGCGAACGTCGTGCTCCACTACGACATCATCTTCACCCCGTCGCCGCTCCCGCCGGCGCCGGCGGAGGAGCACGTCACGTACGTCGCCGTCTCTCCGCCCGCGGGCGCGGCCGGGGGGACGACGGCCACGACTCCCGCGCAGGCGACGGAGCCGGCGCGGCGTCTCGTCGCGCCGTCACGCGTGCCGACGACGATCGCCCCCGCCGCGCCGGCGCCCTCGGCGGGCGGAACGCCGGGCGGCGTGGTCGGCGGATCGGGGGTGGGCGGCGGCTACGGGCCGGTGACGGGGATCGTGCCCGCCGAGCCGGATCCGCGGCTCGCGACCGACGGCAAGTTCTTCTATCCCGCCTACAAGTCGCCGGCCCAACGCGCCGACAGCGCGGTCCGCGCGACGATCGCGGCCTACAACGATTCGGTCGCGACGGCCTACGCTGCGTCGGGGCGCAAGCCCGGCGACTGGACGTTCGAGGAGAACGGGAAGAAGTGGGGCGTGGACGGCAGCAAGATCTACCTCGGGAAGGTCTGGATCCCGAGCGCCGTGCTCGCCGCGCTGCCGATCCGCATCCAGGCCAACCCGGGCGAGCGGGCCGCCGACCGGCTCGTCACGACGCATCGCGGCGAGATCCTGCAGCACGCGGACGCGCAGTATCACGACGTCGAGTTCAAGGACGCCGTGAAGCGCATTCGAGAGCGGAAGGAGCGCGAGCGGCGGGAGAAGCAGAAGGCCGCCGAGCAGCGCGGCATCGCGGAGTCGGGCGCGACTCAGTGAATCTCGGTGTCCGGCGCGAGGTTCAGCGTCGGCTGCTCGATCTGCTCCACGAAGGGACGGAACACGCCGCACACCACGCCGAGCACGGCGAAGTCGTCGCGCGGGCCGACCTCGATGGCGCGCTCGCCGACGTTCGCCGGCTCGAGCACGATCGTCGCGCCGCGATGGGTGAGCGTCTTCACCGTGGCGTCGTCGCCGAGCCGGGCCGCCACGATGTCGCCGTCCTTCGCGCGGGTCGAGGGCGACACCATCACGTAGTCGCCGTCGAAGATTCCACGGCCGGCCATCGACTCGCCGGTGATCCGCAGGAAGAAGACGTCGTCGCTCGGCAGGAAGCGACGATCCATCGTGATGAAGCTCTTGCGGTGCTCGGGGAGAAGCGCGGGCTCCCCCGCATGGACTCTCCCGTAGTAGGGCACCGGCTGGGTCGCGGCGGTGCCGGAAAAGCCGACGATGCGCACGCCGCGCGAGCGCGATTGATCGCGCTCGATGAAGCCCTTCTGCGAGAGCGACGCGAGCAGGTCGGAGACCGTCTTCGTCGACTTGATGCGAAATTTCTTCGCGATCTCGCGGATGCTGGGCTGGTAGGTGTTCTCCGCGAGGAAGTCGATCAGGTAGTGGTACACCCGTCGTTCCAGCGGCGTCAGCGGCTCCGTCATGAATTCTCACCGGCTCGAGGCAACAGCCGGACAACGTGGAGTACTCGAGCCCGTATGTTTTGTTCTCGCTAATGTACCATTCCAAACGTATGGCGCAACAGGCGGTGTCGCCTCTGGCCGATCAGCGCGCGAACGGGGTCGCCGACGCACGCAGCCAGGCCACGGCGTCGTCGATCCGGGACAGCGTTCGCTCGCGACCGAGCACGAGCAGCACGTCGAAGATCCCCGGGCTCGCCGTCAACCCGGTGAGCGCGATACGGAGCGGTTGGAACACCTTGCCCGCCTTCTCGGCGAAGCCGAGCCGCTCGGCGAGCGCGCGGAGCGCCTCCTCCATCGAGGCGGCGGTCCATTCGGGAACGGACGCGAGCGTCTCGCGCGTCCGCTCGAGGATCTCGGCCGAGCCGGAGCGATCCTTCCACCCCTTCGCCACGGCGTCGGGATCGTATTCGATCGCGCCCCGGAAGTAGGGAGACGCCTGACGCACGATGTCGTCGATCGTGCGCGCGCGCACCTTGAGGAGCTCGAGCAGCCCGAGCAGCCAGTCGCGCCGGCCTTCGAGCTCCGCCACCGTCGCATAGCCTTCCGCCTCGAGCGCGGGAACGACGCGCTCCAGCAGCTCGGCGGCGGAGATCATGCTCAGGTGCTGGCCGTTCATCCACTCGAGCTTCTTCGGGTCGAAGATCGCCGCTTTCTTCTGCAGTCCGCCGACGTCGAACAGCTCGATCATCCGGTCGAGGGTCATCACCTCGACGTCGTTGCCGGGCGACCAGCCGAGCAGCGCGAGGAAGTTGAGCATCGCACTCGGCAGGATCCCGAGATGCTGGTAATCGCCCACGGCGGTCGCGCCGTGACGCTTGCTCAGCTTCTTCCCGTCGATGCCGTGGATCATCGGGAGATGCGCGAACCGCGGCAGCTCGGCGCCGAGCGCGCGGTAGAGCATGATCTGCTTCGGCGTGTTCGAGATATGGTCGTCCCCGCGCATGACGAGCGTGATGCGCATGGCGATGTCGTCGCTCACGACGGCGAGGTTGTAGATCGGCGTGCCGTCGGTGCGGAGGACGATGAAGTCCTCGATGTCCTTGTTCGGGAACGCGATCTCGTCGTGCACGAGGTCGTCCCACGACGTCGTGCCGTCGGGGACGCGGAAGCGCACGGTGAACGGCTCGCCGGCGGCGACGCGACGCGCGACCTCGCCGGCGGGGATGCGATCGCAGCGGCGGTCGTACCTGAAGCTCTCGCCGCGCGCCTCGGCAGCGGCGCGCCGCTCGGCCAGCTCCTCCTGCGTGCAGAAGCAGCGGTACGCCGTGCCGTTGTCGAGCATGCGCCGCGCGTCGGCCTGATGGCGGTCGAGGTTGGCGCCCTGGTGGACGACCTCCTCGTCCCAGCCGAGCCCGAGCCACTCGAGCCCTTCGAAGATGGCGCGCGTGCTCTCGTCCGTGCTGCGCGCCCGGTCGGTGTCCTCGATGCGCAGCAGGAACTGACCGCCGTACTTCCTGGCGTACAGCCAGTTGAACAGCGCGGTGCGCGCGCCGCCGACGTGCAGATAGCCGGTGGGCGAGGGCGCGAAGCGGAGACGAGGGATCGAGGCGGGCATGCGGACGACGGACGGAGCGGTCGAAGCACGAAGGCCCGCCGCGGCTGCGGCGGGCCTTCGAGAACGGAGAGAGAGGGATTCGAACCCTCGATAGAGGTTGACCCCCTATGCCGGTTTAGCAAACCGGTGCCTTCAGCCTCTCGGCCATCTCTCCCGGCACACGCGAGGGGAGAAATCTAATCCGGGGAGGCATGGAGGGGCAGGGCGGAGGCCGGAACGACAACGGCGATAGCCGAAGAGTGGCGGGCAGTGGGGGCGAGAATCGTCGGACTGCTCCGTGCGCCGGCGCCGACACTGCAACGGCTGGAACGCGGATCGAGCGGATGACTGCACGGATCAGGCGGATCTCCGCTACAGCCCGGGAAGGGCCTGCCGCCGGCCCGAGAGAGCGTGATCCACACACCCACACACCAACGCACCCACATAGCTTCCCTGCGACTTCAACTCGCGGAACGACCATGGACGACGTGTGCATCCACCTCGACGACCGGCCGGGCGCCCTCGCGGAGATGGGCGAGGCGCTCGGCCGCGCGGGGGTGAGTGTCGAGGGCGGCGGGGCGTGGGTGGTGGACGGGCGAGGTGTCGCACACTTCCTCGTCGCCGACGGCGGGGCGGCGCGACGCGCGCTCGAGGAAGCGGGGATCCGGGTCGCCGACGTGCGCGAGGTGGTGACGACGCGGCTCGATCAGGCGCGGCCCGGCCAGCTCGGCGCGCTCACGAGATCGATGGCCGACGCGGGAGTGAACATCGAGGTGCTGTACAGCGACCACGATCACCAACTGATCCTCGTCGTCGACGACGTCGCGCGCGCGCGCGACGTGGCGAGGTCGTACGTCACGGCGGCACACTGAGGGCGGAGACGACAGCGCGCGTCGCACGACGGGCAGGGTGGGATTCGAACCCACGAGACCCTTGCGGGTCCGCCGGTTTTCAAGACCGGTGCATTCAACCGCTCTGCCACCTGCCCCACGATGGGCGGCGCGCACTGTCGGCACGCGTCCCTCGACGAAAGCTCGCTCGCGGTGCGGGGCGGCGCCACGGTTCGGATATATTGGGACGCGCGAGGCGGCGTGTCCGCCGCGACTCGGCCGCGAGACCGTCACCAGCGAGAGCCATGAGCGACGCGTTCGTGCGCAGCATCGCCACGTCGTGGGAGCCCACCGAGCCGGGCGTGCGCCGGCAGGTGCTCGGCCACGGGCCCGACCTCATGATGGTGCGCGTCGACTTCGAGGCCGGCGCGGTCGGCGCGCTGCATCATCATCCGCACCGTCAGGTCTCGTACGTCGCGGCGGGGCGCTTCGAGGTCATCGTCGACGGCGAGCGCGCCGAGCTCGTGGCCGGCGACTGCTTCTTCGTCGACGCGGATCGCGTGCACGGCGTGGTCGCGCGCGAGGCGGGCACGCTCGTCGACGTGTTCACGCCGGCGCGCGACGAGTTCCTGTCGGCGGCGCGCGCGCCGGGCAGCTGACCGGTCTGCGCGCCGAGACGATCAGGTCTCGCCGATGCGCAGCCGCTGCACCCCGCTCCAGAGCTGGCCCGGCGCGATGGTGACCGCGGGGACGAGCTGCGCGGGCCCGACGCCCAGCATGGGGACTGGCGCCTCGTTGCCCGACGAGTTGTCCGCGGCGGGGACCGCGGCGGGGGCGGTCCAGACCATCAGGTCGGCGAAGCCGGCGCGGTCGACGAGCACCGTGACGTCGCGCGCTTGGTCGTGGACCGCGACTCGGTCGGGACGTCGCAGGTAGATCCGGTCCATCGGGCCGTCGACGCGGAGGGCGGCGCGGCGACTCCGCCGCTCGCGGCCGCGCGCCAGTTCGTCGCGATACGTCGCGCCCTCGAGGCCGTCGATCGTGACGCGGCCGACGTCGCCGACGCGAAGGCAGGTGTGCATCGCGCACTGGAAGCTGAACGACTCCGTGCCCGTGTTCTCCAGCGTGAGCGCGGTGGAGAGCCCCTCGTCGAGGGTGACGCGCACGGTGGCGACGAACGGCTGGGGCATGAAGGCGCGCGCCGCGATCGACTCGGCGCTGCGGAGCAGCGCATACTCGGCGCCGCTGAGGCTCTTCCCGTGCTCCACGAGATCCCACGTGACGATCCGCGCGACGCGATGGGCGGTCGCGGGGTCCACCGCGGTGGCGTCGTGGAAGCTCATGGCGATGCCGCCGGCGATCGACGCGTCCGATGCGGCGGCCGCGCCGGCGTCGGCGAACAGCATCTCGTCTCCCGTCGCGCGCTTCCAGGACGTGACCTGCGCCCAGTGGGGCCGGAGCTCCACGGACGAGCCGGAGAAGTGGCGGAGGACGAGCGTCTCCGGCGTGGGCTCGCCGGCGCCGGAGGTCGGAGTGGGAGTGGGGGCGGGAGCCGGCTTCGCGCCGTGGGAGCAGGCGAGCGGCGCCACGGTGGCGGCGACTCCGACGCCGAGCAGGCGGCGCACGAACTCGCGGCGATCGGTATGCGACATGGTCAGGGGCGAGGATCGTGGAGCGCTGAACCTATCGCGGCGAAGGGTCGCGGTGCAGGATCGCTCTTGTCAGCCACCGTGCCGAATGGTATGGTAGGCGAACGATATTGAACAGAAGGCAGGTTAGTGAACAAACGTCAAGACACGCCTGCGCCGTACGCCGAGGCCGCCGCCGTGCGCTCTCACCAGCGCGACTTCGCGGACCTCGCCGAACGCCTCGAGCGTCGCGGTCACAGCGCCGACGGCCTCGTCGCCGAGATCCACCGGTTCGAGGTGGCGTTGCCGACCTGGGCGTTCGCGACGGGCGGGACGCGCTTCGGGCGCTTTCCCGGAACCGGAGAGCCGCATACGCTGCGCGAGAAGATGGAGGACGCCGCGCTCGTGAACCGGCTCACTCGCGCCGCCCCGCGCGTCTCGCTCCACATCCCGTGGGACGAGCCTCGTGACATCGGAGCAGTGCTCGACGACGCGCGCCGGCTCGGGCTCGGCTTCGACGCGATGAACTCGAACACCTTCCAGGATCAGCCGGACCAGGCGCTCAGCTACAAGCTCGGCTCGTTCTCGAACCCGAGCGCCGCGGTGCGGCGCCAGGCCGTGGAGCATCATCTCCGCGTGATCGAGATCGGCAAGGCGGTCGGCTCGAAGGCGATCACGGTGTGGCTCGCCGACGGCTCGAACTTTCCCGGCCAGATGTCGCTGCGCGGCAGCTTCGACCGCGTGCGCGAGTGCCTCGAAGACGTGTACGCCGCGCTCCCCGGCGACTGGCGGCTGTTCACGGAGCACAAGCCATACGAGCCGGCGTTCTACGCCACCGTGGTGCAGGACTGGGGCTCGTCGCTGCTGCTCGCGCAGACGCTCGGCGAGCGCGCGCAGTGTCTCGTCGACCTCGGACATCATCTCCCCAACACCAATGTCGAGCTGGTGGTGGCGCGGCTCATCGGCGCGGGAAAGCTCGGCGGGTTCCACTTCAACGACTCGAAGTACGGCGACGACGACCTGACCGCCGGCTCGATCCGGCCGTACGCGCTCTTCCTGATCTTCCACGAGCTGGTGCTCGCGGGCCGCGAGCGCGTGGCGGGATTCGATCCGTCGTACATGATCGACCAGAGCCACAACATCAAGGATCCGATCGAGGCGCTCCTCCAGACCGTCGATCAGCTGCAGCAGGCGTACGCGAAGGCGTGCCTCGTGGATCACGACACGCTCGCGGCGCACCAGGCGGCGGGGGACGTGATGATGGCCGAGCGCACGCTCAAGGATGCGTACGAGACCGACGTGCGGCCGCTCGTCGCGGAAGCGCGCCGTCGTCGCGGAGGCGCGCTCGACCCGGTGCTCGCCTTCCGCGAATCCGGCTACCGGGCGCAGAAGTCGCGCGAGCGGCCGCCGCCGCCCACGGGCGCCGCGCCGACGCACCTCTGACCATGCCCGGAGCGACGCTGCGATGAGCACGGCCACGAGCCATCTCGCGATCGACCTCGGCGCGTCGAGCGGCCGCGTCGTGATCGGCATGCTCGACGGCGCCGCGATGGGGCTCGAAGAGGTGCACCGGTTCACCACGCCGCTCGCGGAGGACGGCCCGCATCTCTACTGGGACGCCGAGCGGATGTGGGCCGAGATCCGCACGGGGATCGAGCGTGCGTTCGCGACCGGTCGAACGATCCGCTCGATCTCGGTGGACTCGTGGGCGGTGGACTACGTGCCGCTCGACGCCAGCGGCGATCCGCTGCGCCGGCCCTACTCGTACCGCGATCCGCGCACGTCGGGGCGACTCGAGACGGCGATCCGCCTCGCGGGGGGCAGGGAGACGCTGTACGACCGGACCGGCATCCAGTTCCTCGCGCTCAACACGCTGCCGCAGGTCGTCGCCGACATCGAGGACGAGCCGGCGCTCGTGCGCCGCACCGCGACGCGGCTGCTGATCGCCGAATACTTCCTGTACCGGCTGTCGGGGGTGATGGTCGCCGAAGCGACGATGGCGAGCACCACGCAGCTGGTCGACGCCCGAACGGGCGAGTGGGCGGCCGACCTCATCGCGGCGATCGGCGACGACCTGTCGCGCTGGCCGAGCATCGTCGCTCCGGGGACGGTGCTCGGCCCGCTGCGCCCGGAGCTGGTTCCCGCGGGAATGACGGCGCCGGTGGTGCTCGCGAGCTGCGCGCACGACACGGCGGCCGCGGTCGCGGCGGTGCCGGCGACCGGGGAGCGGCCATGGGCGTTCATCAGTTCGGGGACCTGGTCGCTCGTCGGTGCGGAGCGGAGCGCGCCGGTGCTCACGGCCGCGGCGCGCGACGCCGGATTCACCAACGAAGCAGGGCTGGACGGCACGGTCCGGTTCCTCGAGAACCGCGCGGGGATGTGGGTGCTGGAGGAGTGCCGGCGCGCATGGGAACCCGCGGGGGTGCACACCTCCCACGCCGCGCTCTTCGCGGACGCCGCGAGGCTCGCGTCGCCGGCGGCGACGATCGATCTCAACGCGCCGGAGTTCGCGGGACGCGGCGACATGCCGGCCAAGGTGGCCGGCGCATGCATCGCACGGGGGATCGAGCCGCCGCGGTCGCCGGCGGAATGCACGCGGCTGATCCTCGAGAGTCTCGCCGAGAGTCACGCCGCGGCGCTCGACCGCCTCGACGTGCTCACCGGCGAGCGCACGGAGGACGTTCACGTCGTCGGCGGCGGGGCGCGCAACACGCTGCTGAATCAGCTCACCGCCGACCGCTCCGGACGGCGCGTCCTCGCCGGCCCGGAGGAAGCCACGGTGCTCGGCAATCTCCTCGTGCAGGCGCGTGCGCTCGGCGACTTGCCGGCGGGGATCACGGTGCGCGAGGCGGCGCGAACGTCCTCGCGCATCACGGAATACTCGACTCGACACACGGCGTCCGCGGAACACGCGGCGTCGCTCACACATTGACCGGGACATCAGCATGACCACCACTCCGCTCTCCCCGTCCGCCTCTGCGTCGCGCGCCCGTTCGGGTGCAGCGGGAGACGATTACCTCCGCAGCCGGTGGGACGATGCGCTGGCGAGCGCGATGGATCCGGTGCAGCGGCTGATCTACCGCTCCAACATTCTCGGCGCCGATGCGCGCATCACCAACACGGGCGGCGGCAACACGTCGTCGAAGCTCGCCGTGAAGGATCCACTCACCGGCGAGACGACGCGCGTGCTCTGGGTGAAGGGCTCGGGCGGCGACCTGCGCACGGCGACGAAGGCGAACTTCGCCTCGCTCTACCTCGACCAGGTGCTGGCGCTTCGCGGGCTGTACGAGAAGTACGAGGAGCGCGGGCCGAAGACGCCGGCCGAGGACGCGATGGTCGCGATGTACGCGTACACGACCTTCGATCGCAATCCGACGGCGTCGAGCATCGACACCCCGCTGCACGCGTTCATTCCGTACGCGCACGTCGATCACATGCATCCGGTGTCCGTGATCGCGCTCGCGACGGCGAAGGACGGTCCCGCGCTCACGCGCGAAGTCTACGGCGACGACATCATCTGGACCGACTGGCAGCGCCCCGGCTTCGAGCTCGGGCTCGAGCTCGAGCGAGTCTGCCGCGAGCACCCGAACGCCAAGGGGGCGATCCTCGGCCAGCACGGGCTGATCAACTGGGCGAACGACGACCGGGAGTGCTACGAGCTCACGCTCGACCTCATCAGGCGCGCGCAGGAGTTTCTCGACGCGCGCGCGGCGGACGCCGACTTCGGCGGCGAGCGCGTGCGCTCGCTCCCCGAGGCGGAGCGGCGGCGGGTGCTCGTGGAGCTGCTCCCCTGGCTCCGCGGCAAGGTGAGCAGGGAGAAGCGGCAGATCGCCACGGTCGAGATGCGCGACGAGGTGCTCGAGTTCGTGAACTCGCACGACGCGCCGCGGCTCGCCGAGCTCGGGACGAGCTGCCCCGACCACTTCCTGCGGACGAAGATCAAGCCACTGTACGTGGACTGGAACCCGGCCGGCGCGGACGTCGGCGCGCTGAAGGGACTGCTCGAGGAAGGGCTCGCGCAGTATCGCGCGGACTACGCCGAGTACTACCAGCAGTGCAAGCGGCCCGACTCGCCGGCGATCCGCGTGTCGTCGCCGAGCGTGATCCTCGTGCCCGGGCTGGGCATGATCGCGTTCGGCAAGTCGAAGTCGGAGAGCCGCGTCACCGCGGAGTTCTACAACGCGGCCATCGGTGTGATGCGTGGCGCGGAGCGCGTGAGCGAGTACACCGCGCTCGACCGGCAGGAGGCGTTCGACATCGAGTACTGGCTCCTCGAGGAGGCGAAGCTCAAGCGGATGCCGGCGGAGAAGCCGCTCGACCGCCAGGTCGTCGTCGTGGTCGGGGCGGGGAGCGGAATCGGCCGCGGGTTGCTGGCGCGCCTCGTCGGCGAGGGCGCGAGCGTCGTCGCGATCGACCGAGATCAGGAGTCCGCGGCGACGGCCGCGTCGGAGCTGCAGAAGAAGGTGGGGATGGGGATCGGCGTCGCGGGTACCGGAATCTCAGGCGCGGGGCAGGTCATCGGGCTCGGCGCGGACATGACCGAGCGCACGTCGCTGCGTCAGGCGTTGAGCGAGGCGATCCTCGCGTACGGCGGCGTCGATCAGGTCGTCGTCACCGCCGGCTACTATCCGAACCCCGACGAACGGGGCGAGGTGGGGGATGGGGAGTGGGCACGCGCGTTCGCGATCAACGTCACCGGGCCGTATCTCGTCGCCGACGAGGCGTACCGCATCTGGAAGGCGCAGGGGCTCGAGGGCGGCATGGTGATCTGCACGAGCGTGAATGCCGTCGTGCCGAAGGCGGGCTCGTTCGCGTACGACACGAGCAAGGCGGCGGCGAACCACCTCGTGCGCGAGCTCGCGGTCGCGTACGGTCCGCTCGTGCGTGTGAACGGCGTCGCGCCGGCCACGGTGATCGAGGGCTCGTCGATGTTCCCGCGCGAGCGCGTGCTCGCCTCGCTCACCAAGTACGAGATCGAGCACGATCCCGCCGAGAGCACGGAGATGCTGCGCGACCGCCTCGCGGCGTTCTACGCCAAGCGCACGCTCACCGGGCAGCCGGTGACGCTCAACAGCCAGGTGCGCGCGATCACCGCCTTCCTCGACGGGGATTTCAGCAAGACGACGGGACAGATCGTCAACGTGGACGGCGGTCAGGCGGCGGCGTTCCTGCGCTGACGACGCCGAGCATGGACGACAGCGCGGTCGTCCTCCGGGCGACGGACGTCACGAAGGCGTACGCCGGCGTCCAGGCGCTCCGGCGCGCGTCGCTCGAGGTGCGCGCCGGCGAGGTGCACGCGCTCGTCGGCGAGAACGGCGCCGGCAAGTCCACGCTGATCAAGATCCTCACCGGCGCGGTGCAGCCGGACTCGGGCGAGATCGCGCTCGGCGGGGAAACCCTCCAGCGGCTCACGCCGTCGGCGGCGAAGGCGCTCGGCATCGCCGCGATCTACCAGCAGCCCGCGCTGTTCGGCGAGCTCACCGTGGCGGAGAACATCGCGCTCGGGCTCGAGCGGGCCGGCCGCTGGGGGCGCGTCGACTGGCGCGCGCGCCGCGAGCGGGCTCGCACACTGCTCGCCCGCATCGGGGCGCGCATCGATCCGGACGCGGAAGCGGCGGAGCTCAGCATGCCGCAGCAGCAGCTCGTCGAGATCGCGCGCGCGCTCGGCGCCGACGCGCGCGTGCTCATCCTCGACGAGCCGACCGCGTCGCTGTCGAAGGAGGACACGGACAACCTGTTCCGCGTCGTCCGCGAGCTGCGCGGCCAGGGAGTCGGGATGATCTACATCTCGCACCGGCTCGAGGAGCTGCCGCTGATCGCCGACCGCGTGACCGTGCTGCGCGACGGGACGACGATCGCCACGCGCGCGATGGCCGAGGTCGACCGCGAGCAGCTCATCCAGCTCATGGTGGGGCGCGAGCTGTCGGCGGTCTTTCCGAAGCGTACCGTGCCCCTCGGGGACACGGTGCTCGAGCTCCGGCACGTCGGCTGCTCGGCGTCCGGGGTCCGCGACGTGAGCCTCGCCGTGCACGCCGGCGAGATCGTCGGCCTGTCCGGGCTCGTCGGCGCGGGACGGTCGGAGCTCGCGCGCATCATCTTCGGCCTCACGCCTGCCGATTCGGGCGAGATCCTCGTGCGCGGGCGCACCGTGCGGATCGCCTCGCCGCGCGAGGCGATCGCGCAGGGGATCGCCTACGTCCCCGAGGACCGGCGGCGCCACGGCGTGGTGCTCGAGATGCCGGTGAGCGAGAACGTGACGCTCGCCGCGCTCGGGACGATCTCGCGGTTCGGCGCGCTCGACTTCCGGCGCGAGCGCGAGCTCGCATCCGAATACGCGACGCGCCTCGGGGTGAAGACGGCGTCGATCCGTTCGCTCGTCGCCACGCTCTCCGGCGGGAATCAGCAGAAGGTGGCGCTCGGCCGCTGGCTGTTGACGAAGCCGACGCTGCTCATCCTCGACGAGCCGACCCAGGGGATCGACGTCGGCGCCAAGTCGGAGATCCACTCGCTCATGGGGCAGCTCGCCGAGGAAGGAGTGGCGATTCTCATGATCTCGTCGGAGCTGCCCGAGATCCTCGGCATGAGCGATCGCATCGCGGTGATGCAGGGCGGCACGATCGTCGGCGTGCTCGACCGGGCCGAGGCGACGCCGGAGCGCGTGCTGGCGCGCGCACTCGGCGAGCGCACGAGCGAGTTCGCCGCGCTCGCCGCGACGGGAGCGGCTCCGCGATGACCGCCGCGCGCCGTGGTTGGCTCGCGCGGCACGGGCGCGAGCTGCCGCCCGCCGCCGCGCTGGCGGCGGTGCTCGCCGGCGTGCTGCTCGTCGCGCCGTCGTTCTTCGGCGCAGAGAACCTGCGCGACCTCGCGATCAACAACGCGCCGGTGCTGCTCGTGGCGCTCGGGATGACGCTCGTCATCCTCACGGGGGAGATCGACATCTCCGTCGGCTCGATGTTCGCCGTGTGCAGCGTGGCGGCGGGGCTGCTCGCGAAGGCGGGGCTGCCGATCGCGCTCGTGCCGATCGCCGTCGCGGTCGTGGGTCTCGCGCTCGGCACGGTGAACGGCGTGCTCGTCGGAACGCTCGGCCTGCCGTCGATCATCGTGACGCTCGCCATGCTCGTCGCGTGGCGCGACGCGCTGCGCTGGGCGACGCAGGGCGCGTGGGTGCAGGACCTGCCCGCCGACTTCCAGTGGTTCGGCATCGGACCCGCGGCGGCGCAGGTGATCATCGTCGGCGTGCCGCTGCTCGTGCTGGCCGCGACCGGCTGGGCGCTCCGCAATCTGCAGATCGGGCGGCGGCTGTACGCCGTGGGCTCCGACGACGAGGCGGCGCGGCTCGCCGGCATCGAACCGCGGCGCGTCGTGTTCGGCGCGTTCGCCGCGACGGGGGCGCTCGTCGGCCTCGCGGCGTCGCTCAACGCGGTGCGCTTCGCCGCCGTGCCGAGTAACGCAGGGCTCGGACTCGAGCTCCAGGCGGTGGCGGCGGTGGTCGTCGGCGGTGCGGCGATCACGGGCGGGCGCGGCACCGTGACCGGTACGCTGATCGGCGTCCTGCTGCTCGGTACGATCGGCACGGCGATGACGTATGTCGGCATCAGTCCGTACTGGGCGAAGGCGATCCAGGGGCTCATCATCCTCGCCGCGCTCGTGGCCGACGCCGCGCTGGCGCGCATCGAACGACATGGCGGCCTCCTCGGTCGTGGCGCCGTCGCCGCCCGCTGACGCGGCGCCGGCGCGCGCGCCGATCGCCGAGCGTCTGTTTCCCAACAACGAGTGGGTGCTGCTCGTCGTCATCGTCGTCGAGTGCGTCGTGTTCGGGATGGCGGGCCACAACTTCGCGACGGCAGGCAACGCGTTCGAGATCGCGCGGCTGGGCGTCGAGATCGGCCTCCTCGCGATCGCCATGACGCCCATCATCGTGACGGGCGGGATCGATCTCTCCGTCGGCTCCATGATGGGGCTCGCCGCGGTGGTGCTCGGCGCGCTGTGGCACGACGCGGGGCTCTCGCTCCCCGTCGCCATCGCGGTCACGCTCCTGCTCGGCATCGCCGGCGGTGCGCTGAACGCGGTGCTGATCACGCGGCTCGGCTTCCCCCCGCTGATCGTCACGCTCGGCACGCTCTCGCTCTTCCGCGGGATCGCCGAAGGCACGACGGGGGGGATCCAGCACTATTCGGGATTCCCCGCGTCGTTCCTCGCGCTCGGCCAGGGGTACGTGTGGGGGCGCGTGCCGACGCAGCTGTTCGTCTTCGCGGCGGCGGCGGCGATCGGCGCCTGGGTGCTGCATCGCACGAGCGCCGGACGCGCGCTGTACGCGATCGGCCACTCGCCCGAGGGGGCACGGTACGCCGGCATTCCGGTCGGGCGACGTCTGGCGGCGGCGTACGTCGTGTCCGGATTCGCCGCCAGCCTTGCGGCGGTGATCTACGTGGCGCATCTCGGACAGGCGAAGTCGGACGCCGGCACCGGGTACGAGCTCATGGCGATCACCGCCGTGGTGCTCGGCGGCGCGTCGATCTTCGGCGGGAGTGGCACGATCCTCGGCACCGTGCTGGGGCTGTTCAGCATCGTGCTGCTCCAGAATGGCCTGCGGCTCGCGGGGCAGCCGGCGGAGTTGTCGGGCATCCTCACCGGCGTGCTGCTCGTCGCCACGATCGTCGTCGACCTCCTCTCGCGCCGCGCGAAGGCGCGCCCTTCACCCTCCATCCTCGCAACGGAGCAGGACGACGTGCGCAACTCCCAGGTAGGCATCCTGAGCGCGGTGATCCTCGCGGGTGCGCTGATCGTCGCGGCGAGCAACTGGATGCTCGTTCGCTCGCTGCGCGACGAGCTGCGGGGCGCGGGTTCCACGGGGACGTCGACCACGGCGCCGAGCACGCCGGCGGCTTCGCACCCGGTGGTCGCGATGATGCCGAAGGCCAAGGGCGATCCCTATTTCATCAGCGCGAAGCTCGGCGCGGATTCGGCGGCGAAGGCGCTCGGCGTCGAGCTGCTCTGGGACGGCCCGACCGACCTCGACCCGGCGAAGCAGAACGAGGTCGTCGAAGCGTGGATCACGCGCGGCGTCGACGCGATCGCCGTGAGCGTCGAGAATCGCGAGGCGATCTCCACCGTGCTGCGGAAGGCGCGCGAGAAGGGGATCAAGGTGGTGACCTGGGACGCCGACGCCGAGAAGGACGCGCGCGACTTCTTCGTCAACCAGGCGACGCCGCAAGGGATCGGATACACGCTCACCGACGAAGCGGCGCGCATCATGGGCGGCAGCGGCGAGCTGGCGATCATCACGGCGAGCCTGAGCGCCGCGAATCAGAACGAGTGGATCAAGTACATTCGCGAGCGGCTCGCGGCGAAGTACCCGAAGATCACGCTCGTGGCCATCCAGCCGAGCGAGGGAGACCGCGACCGCGCCTTCGCCGAGACGCAGACCGTGCTCAAGGTGCACCCGAACGTGAAGGTCGTGATGGCGATCGCCGCGCCGGCGGTCCCGGGCGCTGCCGAGGCGGTGAAGCAGTCGGGGCGGACGGACGTGAAGGTGACGGGGCTCTCGCTGCCGAACATGTGCCGGCCGTACATCGAGTCGGGGGTGATCGAGAGCATCGTGCTCTGGAACACGAAGGACCTCGGTGCGCTCACGGTGCGCACGGCGCAGGCGCTGGCGACCGGAGAGCTGAAGCGAGGCGCGACGTCGCTGGACGCCGGCGGCCTCGGCACCTTCCAGGTCGTCGGCGACGAGGTGCGGCTCGGCGCGCCCTTCGTGTTCAACAAGTCGAACATCGACCGGTTCGACTTCTGACGGTGTCCGCCGCGCTGTTCGTTCCGTGCTACGTCGATCAGCTCTATCCGCGCGTCGCGATCGCGGCGCTGACGGTACTCGAGCGGCTCGGCATCCGGGTCGACGTCCCCGAGGGCGCGGCCTGCTGCGGCCAGCCGGCGGCGAACGCCGGGTTCGCGCGCGAGAGCCACTCGACGCTCGAACGGTTCGTCGACGTCTACGCCGGCTACGAGCGGATCATCGTGCTCTCGGGGAGCTGCGCGCTGCACGTGCGCCTCCACGCGCCCGAGGTGCTCGCGCACGGAGGGCGAACGGATCGCGCGGGAGCGGACGTCGCCGAGCGGACGACGGAGTTCTGCGCGTTCCTGCACGACGAGGTCGGCGTCGCGCGCGTGGCGGGGCTCGGCGCGTCGTACGACGCGCGCGTCGCGGTGCACATCGGCTGCCATGCGCTCCGCGGCCTCGGCCTCGCGCGCCCGAGCGAGCTGCAGATCCGGCCGTTCGACAAGGTGCGTACGCTGCTCGGCGCGGTGCGCGGTCTGGAGGTGGTGGAGCTCGCGCGCCCCGACGAGTGCTGCGGCTTCGGCGGCACGTTCTCGGTGGGCGAGCCCGCGGTGTCGGCGCGGATGGGACGCGACCGGCTGCACGACTTCACGACGTCCGGCGCGCGGGCCGTGGTGTCGACCGACGTCTCGTGCATGATGCACCTCGACGGGCTCGCGCGACGCGAGCACGCCCGCCTCCCGATGGCGCACGTGGCCGAGGTCCTGGCGGGGACCGCGGTGGCGCCGTGACGCGGCCCGCCTTCGAGCTGCCGGTCGTCGGCGCCACCCCGGTCGACCACGCGGCGAACGCGGCGGCGTTCACCGCGGACGCGGCGCGCACCACCTGGCACGACGAGTCGCTCTGGTTCGTCCGCGAGAAGCGCGACCGGGCCGCCGCGTCGGTGCCGGAGTGGGAAGCGCTCCGCGCCCGCGCCTCGGCGATCAAGGAGCACGCGCTCACCCATCTCGACGAGTATCTCGTGCGGTTCGAGGAGAACGCGGTGCGCAACGGGATGCAGGTCCACTGGGCGCGCGACGCCGAGGAGCACAATCGCATCGTGCACGGCATCCTCGCGGACGCGGGTGCGCGGCGGCTCGTGAAGAGCAAGTCGATGCTCACCGAGGAGTGCGGGCTCAACCCGTACCTCGAGGCGCGCGGGATCGAGGTGATCGACACCGACCTCGGCGAGCGGATCGTCCAGCTCCGCGGCGAAGGGCCGAGCCACATCGTGATGCCGGCGATCCACCTGAAGAAGGAAGAAGTCGGCGACACCTTCCGCGACGCCCTCGGCACCCCCGCCGGCCTCGACGATCCGACCGCGCTCGCGGCGGTGGCGCGCGAGCATCTGCGCGCCCGCTTCCTCGCCGCGGATGCGACGCTCACCGGAATGAACTTCGCCATCGCCGAGACGGGGGGATTCGTCGTCTGCACGAACGAGGGGAACGCGGACCTCGGCATGGCGCTCGCGCCGGTGCACGTCGCGTCGGTGGGGATCGAGAAGGTGATCCCGCGCGTCGAGGACCTCGGCGTGTTCCTGCGGCTGCTCGCGCGGAGCGCGACGGGCCAGGCGGTGACGGTGTACAGCTCGCACGTGCACGGTCCGCGCGCGGGCCAGGCGCTGCACGTCGTGCTGGTGGACAACGGCCGCACGCGCCAGCTCGCGCGCGAGGAGTTCTGGCGCTCGCTCAAGTGCATCCGCTGCGGCGCGTGCATGAACACCTGCCCGATCTATCGCCGCTCGGGAGGGCACAGCTACGGCTCGACGGTGCCGGGGCCGATCGGCTCGATCCTCACCCCCGGCATCGATCTCCAGCGGTTCGCGTCGCTGCCCTTCGCCTCGACGCTGTGCGGCTCGTGCACGGCGGTGTGCCCGGTGAAGATCGACATCGACGCGCAGCTCTTCCGCTGGCGGCAGCGCGTCGTGGACGCGGGCTACGTGCCTCGCTCCAAGGCGCTCGCGATGGAGACGTCGGTGCGGGTGCTCGACCGGCCGCGGCTGTTCCGCGCGCTCGGCGCGGTCGCGCGCCTGGGGTTGCGCCTGTTGCCGGCGCGCGTCGAGCGCCTGCTCGCGGGACCGTGGGGAGACGCGCGCGAGCTTCCCGCGCCGCCGAGCACGAGCTTCCGCGCGTGGTACCGGCGCAATCGCCGCGGAGGGAGACGATGAGCACGGACGCGCCGGCGCGGCACGACGCGAGCGGAGCGGGGCCGAGCGCGCGCGACGAGATACTCGCCGCGGTGCGCGCCGCGCTGCCGCCCGGCGTGGAGCGGCCGCCCGCGGTCGAGACGCTGGCGAGCGTCCTGACCGCGGGCTCGCTCGCGGAGACGTTCATCGCCGCGGCGACCGCCGCCGGTGCGGAGGTGACGAGCTGCGACCGCGCGGCCGCCCGCGTCGCGCTGTCTTCGCTGACCGCCGGCGCGCGCTCGGCCTTCACCTTCGCCAGCGCGCCGAGTGCGGCGCCCGGTACGAGCGATCCGCACGAGCTGGCGGACCTCGATCTCGTCGTGTGCGAACCGGCGCTCGGCGTGGCCGAGAATGGCGCCGTCTGGCTCGCGACCTCGGACTCGATGGCGCGCGCCGCGCTCCTGCTCGCGCAGCGCGTCGTGGTCGTCGTCGCCGAGCGGGATCTCGTGCGCGATCTGCACGAGGCGTACGCGCGGATCGACGTCCGCGCGCACCCGTTCGGCGCGTTCGTCGCCGGTCCGTCGAAGACGGCGGACATCGAGCAGGCGCTCGTGATCGGTGCGCACGGGCCGAAGGCGTTCACCATCCTGCTCGTGCACGACCACCAAACCGGAGAGCCGTCGTGAACCTCGCGACGATCGGCCTGGTCCGGCGATGAGGCGCCGGGACTTCCTGCGTTCGACGAGCGTTTCGCTCGCCGCCGGGACATTCGGCTCGCGGCGGATGGCCGGCGAGCGGCCGGCCGTGGATGCCGAGCACGCGGCGCAGCGCGTGTCACCACACGGCACGGCGCCGATCGATCGCCGCGCCCGCGTCGCGCGGCATTCGCCCGTGGTCCGCACCTTCGAGTCGTTCTCCGCACTCAGCGTCGGCAATGGCGGCTTCGCCTTCACGGCCGACGCCACGGGGCTCCAGACGTTCCCCGAGCAGTACGCCGAGCTGCCGCTCTGCACGCAGGCGGAATGGGGGTGGCACTCGTACGCCAATCCGCGGCACGTCCGCATCGAGGACGCCCTGATGCCGTACGACGCGCACGGCCGGACGGTGCCGTACGCGAGCGACGACCGGAGCGACGCCGGCACGTGGCTGCGCGAGAACCCGCATCGGCTCTCGCTCGCGCGCATCGGCTTCGTGCTTCGCCGCGCGGACGGCTCGGCCGCATCGCATGCCGATCTCCGGAACGTCGAGCAGCGGCTCGATCTCTGGACGGGAACGCTCGACAGCCGGTTCTCGCTCGACGGGCGCGCGCTGCGGGTGCGCACGTGGGCGCATCCCGAGCGCGATCTCGTCGCCGTGCGGGTCGAGAGCGACGCACTCGATGCAACGTGGCTCGCCATCCGGGTCGCGTTCCCGTATGGGGGCGCGATCCACACCGGCGATCCCGCCGACTGGCAGCATCCCGATCTCCATCGCACCGACGTCGCCGAGCGGAGCCGCGAGTCCGTGCGGTGGATGCGAATGCTCGACGCCACCCGCTACTCGGCCCGTGCCCGTTGGAGCGCCGGCGGCACGCTCTCACGGACGGGGGCGCACGAGTTCCGGGTCGAGCCCGCCTCCGGCAGCTCGCGATTCGAGTGCGTGGTCGAGTTCTCGCCGGCGCCGTGGGCGAGCGCGCCGCCGACCGTGACCGCGACCGAGGGTGCGTGCGCGCGCCACTGGGCGCACTTCTGGACGGACGGCGGCACGCTCGACCTCGACGGCAGCGCCGATCCGAGATCGCGCGAGCTCGAGCGGCGCGTCGTGCTCTCCGAGTATCTCACGGCGATCCAGTGCGCGGGAACGATGCCGCCGCAGGAGACGGGCGAGACGTTCAACAGCTGGTTCGGCAAGGCGCACCTCGAGATGCACTGGTGGCACGCCGCGCACTTCGCGCTGTGGGATCGCGCGCCGATGCTCGAGCGCAGCCTCCCCTGGTACGAGCGCATCATGCCCGAAGCGCGCGCGAACGCGGCGCGGCAGGGCTATCGCGGGGTACGCTGGCCGAAGATGGTCGGGCCCGAGGGGCACGACAGCCCGTCGGGGATCGGCGTGTTCCTCGTCTGGCAGCAGCCGCACCCGATCCATCTCGCCGAACTGATCTTTCTCGCCACGGCCGAACGGCGCGTGCTCGAGCGCTACCGGCGGATCGTGTTCGAGACGGCGGAGTTCATGGCGTCGTATCCCTTCTGGGACGAAGCGACGAAGCGGTACGTGCTCGGTCCGCCGCTCATCCCGGCGCAGGAAAGCCATCCGCCGAGAACGACGTTCAACCCGACGTTCGAGCTCGCGTACTGGGCGTACGGCCTGGAGACGGCGCAGGCGTGGCGCCAGCGGCTCGGCCTCGCGCGCGAGCCGCGGTGGGACCGCGTGCTGCGTTCGTTGTCGATGCTTCCGATGCGCGACGGGCTCTACGTCAACGCCGAGTCGGCGCCGACGACCTTCACCGACCCGGATCAGCGGCGCGACCATCCGACGCTCCTCGGCGCGTACGGCTTCGTCGGCTCGCCACGCGTCGATCGCGACGCGATGCGCCGCACGCTCGCACGCGTGATGAAGGGCTGGCAGTGGGCGGAGACGTGGGGGTGGGATTATCCGCTCGTCGCGATGACGGCCGCTCGGCTCGTGCAGCCCGACGTCGCGGTGGACGCCCTGCTGATGGACACGCCGAAGAACCGCTATCATCCGAACGGCCACAACTACCAGCGTCCCGGCCTCACGATCTATCTGCCCGGCAACGGCGGCCTGCTCAGCGCCGTGGCGGCGATGGCGGTCGGCTGGGACGAGAGCCGCACTCGCCACGCGCCCGGATTTCCCGCCGACGGCTGGACCGTGCGCTGGGAGCGGCTGCGCGGACTTCCCTGAACGAGGATGCTCGAATGACCGACGAGATCGGACGACGCGAGTTCATCAAGCGCGGTGCGCTGGCCGGCGTGGTGGCGACGGCCGGCCTGCCGGGCGTTGCTCCGTTGCACGACGAATCGCTCGCCGAGCCGGCGAAGACGTCGGCCGTCGCGAGCCGCACGAGCGACTCGGCCCGTCCCGATGCGCTCGCCGGCCGGCATCTCGACAGCAGAGAGTTCTGCCTCTCGGAGTACGACGCCCTGCGTCCCGCGCTCTCCTTCTCCGCCACCACTCCGGACGCCGCGCACGAGTGGCGCGAGCGCGCCCGGCGCCGACTCGTCGAACGGCTCGGCGGCTTCCCCGGCACGCGCTCGCCGCTGAACGTCGAGGTGCTCGAGACGCGCGACTTCGGCGCGTACACGCGCGAGAAGATCGTCTTCGACACGCGACCGAATCTCAGCACCATCGGCTACTTCCTCCTCCCGAAGTCCGGCGCGCGCCGGTTGGCGGCCGTCGTGTGCGTGTCCGGCCACGGACGCGGCCTGCCCGACATCCTCGGCCTCGACGACGAGGGGAATCCGCGGACGCAGCGCAACGTCGGCTACTCGAAGGAGTACGCGCTCCAATGCGTCGAGCACGGCTACGCGACACTCGCCGTCGAGCAGCTCGCGTTCGGCACACGCCGCGACGAAGCGGCGCGCCGCGCCGGCCCTGCGGTGGAGTCGTGCCGGCCGGCCGCGTGCGCCGCGCTCCTCTTCGGCCAGACGATGGCCGGTTGGCGCGTCTGGGACGCGATGCGGGCGATCGACTATCTCGCCACGCGCCCCGAGGTGGACCCGGCGCGCGTCGCCACGCTCGGCGCGTCGGGGGGCGGCACGACCTCGCTCCTGACGGCCGCCGTCGACGAGCGCGTCAAGGTCGCCGTGGTCAGCGCATACTTCAACACCTTCCGGGACAGCATCGTCAGCATCTCGCACTGCCCGGACAACTACGTCCCCGGGCTGCTCCAGGACATGGAGCTGTACGATCTGTCGGGGCTGGTCGCGCCGCGCGCGCTGTTCGTCGAGTCGGGCCGCAACGACCGCATCTTCCCGATCGCGGGGAGCGAGAAGGCGGCGGCGAAGGCGCGCGAGATTTACGCCGCCTCGGGAGTGCCGGACCTGTTCGGCTACGAGATCCACGAGGGCGGTCACGAGGTGCATCTCGTCGGCGCGTTCGACTTCCTCGCGCGGCGACTCTGATCGACCGCTAGGGCGTGTCGGTGCGCGACGCGCCGCGTCGCGCCCGTACGATCTCCGCCACCGCGCGCTCGCGTTCGTCCGCCGAGCTCGCGAGCCCGGCGATCACGCCGTCCACGTCCTCCGCCGAGCGGTTCTGGCTCATCTTCCACTTCCCCTCGAGGCGCGCGATCTCGATCTCCACACCGACGATCGCGCCGAGCATCCGCTCGATGTACGACGCCGGCGCGTCGCTCACCGCCCACGCCCTCGGTCGCCCCGCCTCGTGATGCCGCGTGAGCGTCTCGAGATGGCTCCGCAGTGCCACGGGCTCGGCCACGAAGCGGATCGGGCCGTAGGCGTGCACCGCGACGTAGTTCCACGTCGGCACGACCTTCCCGTCGCGCGCCTTGCTCGCGTAATAGCTCGGCGAGACGTACGCGTCGTCGCCGGAAAAGATCACGAGCGCCTCGTCGCCGTCGCGCGCCTGCGCCGACTGCGGGTTGGCCCGCGCGATGTGGCCGGCGAGCGTGCCGAACGGCCCGCGCGCGCGGTCGAGCACGAGCGGGAGATGCGTCGCCACCATCCCGGCGCTCGACGCCGTCACGAGCGCGGCGAGCGGGTGCGCCTCGATGTAGTCGAACAGCACCTCGGGACGGTGCTCGGCGTTGCTCGCCGGAACGTACATGTCGTCAGCGCGACGCCGATGCGCTGACGCCGGCGTCGCGCAGGTAGCCCGACACGACCCTCGCGTACTGGGCGATCGCCACCTCCGACGCGGGGATCTCCGGATGCCACCGCTTCTCCCACTCGAAGCTGTAGAAGCCGCGATAGCCGATCTTCGCGAGCGCCTCGACCTGTCGCCGCACGGGGACGTCGCCTTCGCCGGTCAGCACGTACCGCCGGTCGTTCCCCGCCGGCACGGAATCCTTGAGGTGCGTGTGCCGGATGTACCGGCCGATCTGCGCCACGGTCGCCTCGGGCTGTTCGCCGCCCACGAACGTGTGGTGCGCGTCCCAGAGCAGCGCGACGTTGGGCGAGGCGGCGCGCGTCATCAGCTCGAGCAGCGTCGGCGAGTCGATGAACTGCCCGTGCGTCTCGAGGATGATCGTGACGTTCCGCGGCCGCGCATAGTCGCCGAGCTCGCGCAGCCCGCCGGCGATGTACGTCAACACCGCGTCGCGCGGCATGTCCTTCGGATACTCGTTGCCGAACACGCGCACGTAGGGCGTGCCGAGCGCCTGCGCGAGCTCGACGAACCGCCGCGTCTCGGCCATCGCCGCCGCGCGCTTCGTCTGATCCTGCTCGTGCAGGTTGATCGACGCGCCGAGGCAGGGCACCACGAGACCGCGATCGGCGAGCTCCCGCTTCGACTGCACGAGACGGTCCGGCTGCAGCTCGGGGACCGTCGAGAGATCCATCTTCTGCAGGATGCCGCGCAGCTCGACGGCGGCGAAGCCGTGCGCCGCCGCGAAGTCGAGGATCTGGATCCAGCTCCACGCCGGTGTGCCGAGCGTCGAGAAGCCGATCGGAAGGCGGGCGCCGCTCGGCCCGCCGGCGTCCGTCGGCGTCGCCGGTGCCGGCATCCCCGAGCGCGCGCAGCCCGCGAGCACGGCCGCCGTCGCGCCCGCCGCGGCGAGGAAGCGGCGCCGGTCCATTCGCTGCTCGTCCATCACGCCACCTCCACGAAGCGGTCCTTCGTCAGCCGCACGATCTCGTCGAGCGGACGCTCCCACAGCGCCTCGTTGAAGATCTCGACCTCGATCGGGCCGCGATAGCCCGCGCGCTCCACCTCCGCGCGGATCCGGCGCAGCTCGATGACGCCGTCGCCCATCATCCCGCGGTTCATCAGCACGTTCTTCGCGGGGACGAGCCAGTCGTTCACGTGGTAGCCGGCGATCCGCTCGCCGAGGCGCGCGATCTCCGCGGCGCGCTCGGGATCCCACCACACGTGGTAGACGTCGACCACGACGCCGACGTTGCCCGGCGCGAACCGCTCGGCGATCAGGCGCGCCTCGCGCATCGTCGTGATGCACGACCGCTCCGCGGCGAAGGCGGGGTGCAGCGGCTCGATGCCCAGCCGGATGCCGCGCTCCGCTGCGTACGGCGCGATCGCCGCGATTCCCTCGCCCACCATCTCGCGCGCGGCGGCGAGATCGCGGTCGGGCGCCGCGCCGCAGACGAGCACGAGCACCTCGGCGCCGAGCGCCGCCGATTCGTCGATCGCGCGCCGGTTGTCGTCGATCCGTGCCGCGCGCTCGGTCGCCGTCGCCGCGGGGAACATCCCGCCACGACAGAGGCTCGACACGAACAACCCCGCGTCGCGAATCCGGCGCGCCGTGCGCTCGAGCCCCGCGTCGGCGAGCTTGTGGCGCCAGATCGAGATGCCCGGCACCCCGTTCCGTGCGCACGCGTCGATCACGTCGCCGAGCGGGTGGCGCTCCGCCGTGGCCTGGTTGAAGCTCAACCGACGCGCGTCGGCGAGTGGCGCCGCATCGCCCGACAGCGCGCGCGGCGCGACCGACGCGCCGCCCAGCGCACCGCCGAGGCTCGTCACGAGATCCCCGCCACGGCGAGCACGCCGCGCGCGCGTGCCACCGCGAGCTCGGGATCCGCGAAC
>DATJGU010000009.1:0-13680 GCA_035494615.1 Gemmatimonadaceae bacterium | reverse complement strand
GCTGGAGCAGCGCGGCGAACAAGAACTGGGACAGCTTCCGCCAGCGGATCGCGGCGCAGGCGCCGCGGTGGCGCTTCCTCGGGGCGAACTACTATCGGTCGGCGCAGGTGGATTGGTGATTGGAGTCTGAGTGGGTGTGTGAGTGTGTGAGTGTGTGGGTGTGTGGGTGTGTGAGTGTGTGGGTGTGTGGGTGTGTGGGTGTGTGGGTGTGTGGGTGACGGCCTCGGGATGCTTCGGCATTCCGAGGCCGTGTCGCATCACGCACGACGCTCTGTCTGGGCGGGGCTTAACGGCTGGAACGCGGATCGGGCGGATCGACTGCACGGATCACGCGGATCGCTCCGCTCGGGGTCGCGCTTCAATGCCGGCGCAGCGCTCCTCTCCATCCACTATCCCAAAGCCTTTGTTGGATTCGGGGTCGAGATCAGTGCGCGGGCGCACCGCCCCTCTCCATCCACACCCCAAAGTTGGCCGCCGCGCCGAGACCGGTGCGAGTGAGAGTGCTCTTTCGGGCCGGCGCGAGAGGGTTCCAAGCCAATGGTGGCGATCCGCCTGATCCGTGCAGTCATCCGCCCGATCCGCATGGAGCAGTTCGGCCCCGGCGCATGGGGCAGTTCGGCTCGGGCGCACGAAGCCCTCCCACGATCCGACCCGCTACCGGCTACCACCTGCCGGCAGTCGTCGTTCGTCGTACGCGTCGCGCCCTGCCGGGCCCGAGTGTTGCGAAGCGGGCGGCCATGTCGGCGTCGGGGCGCGTGGTGTAGCTTCGGCGCACGGCAACCGGCGTCACCCACACGCGTCGCGGAGGCGGACATGGGCAAGCTCGCGGACATCTGGAGCAGAGTCACCGGCGAGGAGCCCGCGGTCACGCCGCCGCCGCCGCGGACGCCGGCCGACGGGCGGCCGCGATCGATGACCTGGTCGGGGTCGTTCACGCTCGGGGCGACGAACGACGACCAGCGGCGCCGGCTCGAGAGCTTCGGCCTCTCGCACGTGGGAAAGGTGCGCGAGGGAAACGAGGATCACTTCGTGATCGCGTCGCTCCAGCGGTCGCTCGAGATCCGCCAGACGAACCTCGAGGACCGCGCCGTGCTCGATCCGCTCTGCGGGCCGAAGGCGTATCTCTACGCGGTGGCCGACGGCGTCGGCGGCCAGGACGGCGGCCGGCTCGCGAGCGGGATCACGATCCGCACGATCGTGGAATACCTGTTCGAGACGGTGGGGAGCTATCACGCCGTCGCGCCCGGCCAGGAGCACGCGTTCCTCGATCCGCTGCGCGAAGCGGTGAAGCGCGCACACGACAAGCTGCTCGCCACGTTCGGGTTGCCGCAGGGCGGACCGGCGACGACGCTGACGATCGTGCTCGTGGTGTGGCCGGAAGCGTTCGTCGTGCACGTCGGCGACAGCCGCGCGTATCACCTCCGCAACGACAAGCTGCGGCGGTTGACGCGGGACCAGACGATGGGCGCGTACCTCGTGGACGAGTACGCGATGACCGAGCAGCAGGTGGAGCAGGGCGGCTTCAACAACGTGCTCTCGAGCGCGGTGGGCGCGCAGGAGATGATGCCCACGGTGAGCGCGTTCGCGCTCGAGCCGGGCGACACGCTGCTCCTGTGCACCGACGGTCTCACGAAGCACGTCCCGGAAGAGCGGCTCGCGTCGGTGCTCTCGGCGATGCCGGGCCCGGAGAGCGGCTGCCGCGAGCTGGTGGACCTCGCGCTCGCCGAGGGCGGGCGCGACAACGTGACGGTGGTCGTCGCGAGCGTGCTGAAGTGAGCGCGGCGCGGAGCGCGCGCCTCACGCCGCGCCCGCGCTGACGATACCGACGAGCCGCTCCGCCGCGACGCGGGCGCCGTCGGTGCGGATCGAGGCCGCGAGCGCACGGGCACGCGCGGCGACGCCGGGATCGAGCGCCTGCGCGAGCGCCGCGCCGAGCGACTCCTCCGTGGGGACGACGGGCGCGTGCGCGGTGCCGATTCCGAGCTGCGCAACGCGCCGCGCCCAGTAGTGCTGGTCGTAGTTCCGCGGCACGGCGATCTGCGGCACGCCGGCGCGCGCGGCCGCGGTCGTCGTTCCCGCGCCGCCGTGATGCACGACGGCGGCGACGCGCGGGAAGAGCGCCTCGAAGTTCGCCTCGCCGATGCCGATGCAGTCGGCGGCATCTTCGTCGAGCGCGAGCTCGGCCCAGCCACGCGAGAGGATCGCGCGACGTCCGTGCACGCGCGCCGCGGCGAGCATCGTGACGGCCTGGCGCTCCGGCGCGCGCGTGCTGCCGAATCCGAAGTAGACCGGCGAGTCGCCTGCGGCCAGAAACGCCTCCAGCTCGCGCGAGAGCGGCCGATCGTCGGCGAGAATCCAGGCACCCGTCTGCACGACGCGACCGTCGGCCGGCTCGGGCCACGGAGCGAGCACGGGGTCGGCGGCGAGCCATGGGGTGCGAGTGTGCACGTACGTGCGGACGTCGTCGATCGGCGCGAGGCCGAGCGCGGCGCGGCGAGGCGCGAGGAGGGAGAGCCAGCCGTCGTTCCAGCGCCGCGCGTCCTGCTCCCAGAGCTCACGGTAGTCCGGCGCTTCGGCAGCGGGAGCATCGCCGAGGAGGCCGAGCACGGGGGGCGCGTGATGCGACGAGGGAAGGACCGCGGGAGAGAGGGCGGTGAAGACGTACGGGACGCCGATCGACTCGGCGATCGACGGCGCCGCGAGCTGCAGCGCCGTCGCGCCGACGATCGCGTCGCAACCCTTCGCCGCCGCGGCGACCGTCTCGAACTGGTCGGCGACGGTGCCCGCGCGCATCGCCTCGATCTGCTCCGGCGTCGGGCGCGCGGCGAGCGGATCGGAGCGGCCAGCGGCGCGCAGCTCCGGACCGATCGGCGTGACGGGGAAGCCGAGCCCTTCGATCCACGCGCGGAAATCGGGGGGCACGCAGAGCCGGACGTCCACGCCGGCCGAGCGCAGCGCCGCGGCGAGCGCCACGACGGGTTGGATGTCGCCCCGCGATCCGATCGACGAGAGCAGCACGCGCATGGGAATCTCCCCTGGGAATGTTGGACGCCAAGTCTCCAACACCCCCCGGGCCTTGCCGCAAGCCCCAGGGTCGCTTATAGCTTGGACTCGGGCGCTGGAATGCGCGTCGTCGCGCCCGGCCCGTCCCTCCCCTCTCCGCGCGCTTTCCGGCGCACCAGGACGAACCGCGTGAAGTTGTCCGCGTGGTCCTGGATGTTGTCGAGGATCACGACCAGCCCATAGCGCTCGGCGGCCCAGGCACCGGCGATCGCGGCGGCGGCGGGATCGCGGCGGATCCCGATCATGCGCGCGGCGCCGGCGGTGTCGTGCGCCTCGACGGCGCGGATGGCCGGATGCTCGGCGAAGAACCGGCCGCACTGCCGGAGCGCCATCTGGTGGCTGAGCGCCTCGCGGATGTCGCCGAGCGCGGCTCCGGGGAGACCGAGCAGCGCGTGACGCACCGGGAGCAGATGCTCGCCGATCTGCTCGAGCTCGGGGGCCGCGTCGAGCGCGTCGAGCGCGGCGTGCACCGGGCCGGCGATCAGGTTCTCGACCGGGATGACGCCGAGGTCGGCGTACCCCTGCACCACCGCGCCGGTGGTGGCGTCGAAGGTGTTGCAGGAGAGCAGTTTGACGGGGCCGTCGACGAGATGCTCGATGGCCTTCTCACTGAAGGCCCCGCTCTCGCCCTGGAATGCGACGATGGGCAACACACGTCAACATCGTCGGTGCGCACCACCGGGCACAAGCGGCGAACGTCTTTCCCCGCGAACTCGGTCAGCGCCGCCCGGTCAGCGTGCCCCGGTCAGCGTGCCTCGCGCGCCGCGTCGGTGCGGAGCTCGCGCTCGGTGAGCGTCCGCTGCTCGCCGACGTCCGGCCGCGAGCCGGTGACGATCCCCTTGGCCACCTCGAACAGCACCACGGGGCGCGGCGTGTCGACCTTGAGGTATTCGACGCTATGCGCCTCGACGAGGATGAGTGCGAGGCGCGGGTCCTCCGGTCCGCCGGTGCGCTGTCCCCCTTCGTCGCCGAACCAGGCCTTCCAGTCCGGCTTGTAGAGCTCGCGGATCAGGTTCTCGTCCTGAGTGACGTGCGCGATGCCGGCGACGGAGACCCACTCGCGCGTCTTCCCCTTGTAGTACGCGAGGTTGACGTGCGGGTCGGTCGACAGCTCGTCGAGCTTGTTGGAGCTGATGTCGGTCACGAACCAGAGATCGGCGCCGGTGACGCGCTCCTGGGTGGCCATCGGCCGCGACACGAGGTGGCCGTCGGGGCGGCGGGTGGTGAACATGGCGATCTCGATGCCGTCGATGAGCTCGTAGAGCTCGTCGAGCTTCTTCGCCGTGCCGGGCGCTGAGGCGTTGCTCGCCATGCGAAACCTCGCTGCGGTGGGTGAGACGTGAGAGCGGGAGAGCAGGCGCACGACCCGTGCCGCCTCCGCCCTCACCCGCGCGGCTACTTCAGTCCAGCCACCACCTCGGCCACGTCGGCGGCGTGTCCCTCGGGCTTCACCTTCTCGAACACCTTCGCGATGCGTCCGTCGCGATCGATCACGAAGGTCGTGCGCGCGTTCCCCCAGTACTTGTGGCCGAACATGGACTTTTCCTGCCACACGCCGTACGCGTCGGCCACGGCATGCTCGACGTCGGCGAGGAGCGGATAGGGCAGATCGAACTTCTTCCGGAACTTCACGTGGGACTTCACGTCGTCGGGGCTCACGCCGAGGACGTGCGCTTTCACTCCCTTGAAGCGGGGCATGAGATCGCGGAACTCGCACGACTCCACGGTGCAGCCCGGCGTGTCGTCCTTCGGGTAGAAGAAGAGCACGACGGGCCGGCCGCGAAGCTCGCTCAGGGTGAGGGGCGTGCCGGCGTCGGTGTCGAGGGTGAAGTCGGGGGCGGGGGTGCCTTCGGCGGGATAGGTCATCGAAGTAGTGGTGCGAGCGGAGGGAGCGAGGGATCGCAGGAAATGGCCGGCGCCGGACGTTCGACGAGCCGCGCCTCCTGGTCCGGTGTCGACGCTTCGGCGAAGAGTACGCGCCGGTTGGCCAACCTGCAGGCGAGCCGGGCATCCTCGGCGCCGAGATCGCGCGCCACGACGACCGGTCCGGGAAAGTGGGCGAAGTTCAGGTGCGCGAGCGAGAGGAGGAGCGGCTGGCTGAACGCGGAGTCGTGGACGAAGACGAGAAGCCCGCGCGGCCCGGGCCGCGCGAGGGCGATCGCTCGCGCGACACGACTCCCCTCGTCCGGATTCTTGGCGCGCTGCCGCAACGCGCCGGCCACCCGCCCCGCGCCGGCGACGACGCTCGCGCCGACGAGGAACACCCGGAGGCCGTGCGCGAAGCGCGGATCGCGCTCGCCGATGCGGTGCACGAGCAGGGCGACGCCGAGCACGACGAAGGGGAGCAGCTCGGCGTAGTACCGCTGCACGTTGCCGGAGTAGAAGAACTGGATGACCGGGAGCAGGGCGAACGCGGCGACGACGGCCCACCGGACGCGCACGCGGTACGCGAGGGCGGCGGCGAGCAGCGGCACGATGGTCCACATCGGCAGCAGATCGCGTGCGAGGGGCCACAGCACGTTCGACAGCTCGTTGCGCGCGGCGACCGCGAAGGTGAACGGCTCGGCCACGGTGACGAGCCGCGCCGAGGGGTCGAGCAGGACCATGCCGCGGATGCCGAAGCCGAGATCGGCGAGCGATCCGGAGACGGCGTTGTAGCCGAGCCGGAGAGGAGATCCGGTGGTGCGCGCGTTGTACCCGAGGAACGCGGCGGCGGGGAACGCCGCGCCGAGCACGAGCACGGACGTGGTGGCGGCGAAGTCGCGCCACCGCCCCCGGTCGCGGACGACGAGCCAGAGCCAGAGCGAGAGGCCGAGCGCGAGGCCGGTGACGGGCCTGATCGCGAACGCGGCGCCGAGCAGGAGTCCCGCGGTGAACGGCTTCGCGAGCGGCGCGCGTGCCGATGCAGTGCGGGGCGCGAGGAGGAGGGCGGCTCCCCCCGCGACGATCGCCATGCCGGCGACGTGCGACATGAGCAGCGCGGCGCGCGCGAGCAGAAGCTCGTGCGTCGCGAGGAGCGCCGCCGCGAGCAGGCCCACCGACACGGTGGCGACGGCACGACCGAGCGCGTACGTCGCGAGCACCGCGAGCGCACCGAGCACCGCACCCGAGAGCGCGGGGACGCCGAGTCGCAGGAAGAGCGCGAGCAGCGCGGGATAGCCGGGCGGATACTGCGTGATTATCCCCTCGGGACGCTGGAACATCAGCGGCAGCTCGAAGAATGGACGGAGCGCGGGCTCGAGCCGCCACGCGACGTCGCCTCGCGCGAACAGGTTCGCCTGGAGGACGTACAGCACCTCGTCGATGGCGACCCAGTGGCGAACGGCGAGCGAGGCGATCCAGATGGCGGCGAGCGCGTAGCCGGCGAGAAGAAGTGCCCACCGGCCGGACCGCGGAGGCGAGGTCGATGGCGATTCGCTGCCGCCACGCGTGAAGCACCAGAGGAAGAACAGCGTGCTCCACCCCAACGCCGGGGGAACCATCGATGTGATGATCCGGTCGCGGAGCGGCGCGCCCGCGGTGAGCATCACGCGGGCGACGACGAGCGCCAGGGTGGCGATCCCGCCGACGACCGCGGCGGCGGCGAGGGGGCGCGTCGACGGCTGGTCGGCGCCGGCCGCGGGCGGTGCCCGGCGAGCCCACGCCACCGCGCCGGCGACGAGGAGCGTCACGACGACGGCGAGCAGGACCCGGTTGTCGAGCACCTCGAGCCGGACTCGCGCGGTATAGAGCGCTGCGACGGCGACGCACACCCACGGAGCGACCGGTGGGTGGTGCGCCCGCGCGGTCATGCGACCGACTCGCCCCCCATGAGCACGGCCATGACCGCCTTCTGCACGTGGAGCCGGTTCTCGGCTTCGTCCCACACGCGGCTCTGCGGCCCGTCGATGACGTCGGTGGTGACCTCCTCGCCGCGATGCGCCGGCAGGCAGTGGAGGAAGATCGCGTCGTCCGCCGCGCGGCCCATCATCGCGCGATCCACGGTGTAGCCGGCGAAGTCGCGCTCACGCTTCTTCTGCTCGTCCTCCTGGCCCATGCTCGCCCACACGTCCGTGTTGACGACGTCGGCGCCCTCGATCGCCTCCTTCGGATCGCGCGTGAGGGTGATCTTCGCGGCGGTGCGTGCGCGCTCGAGGAGGTGATCCGCCGGCTCGTAGCCCTGCGGACAGGCGAGCGCGAGCTCGAAGCCGAACCGGTACGCCGCGTTGATCCACGAGTTGGCCATGTTGTTGCCGTCGCCGATCCACGCGACCTTCTTCCCCTCCCACCCGCCGAGGTGCTGCCGGACCGTGAGCAGGTCGGCGAGGATCTGGCAGGGGTGGAGCAGGTCGGTGAGCCCGTTGATGACGGGGACGTCGGCGTAGCGCGCGAGCTCCTCGACGTCCTGATGGGCGAAGGTGCGGATCATGATCCCGTCGACGTAGCGCGAGAGCACGCGCGCCGTGTCGGCAATCGGTTCGCCGCGGCCGAGCTGGACGTCGCGAGGCGACAGGAAGAGGGCGTGGCCGCCGAGCTGGAAGGTGCCGACCTCGAACGACACGCGGGTTCGCGTTGACGCCTTCATGAAGATCATCGCGAGGGTCTTTCCGGCCAGCGGGGCCTTCCGGTACTCGCCGCGGCGCATCCGCTCGGCGAGGTCGAAGAGCGCGAGGAGCTGGGGACGGGAGAAGTCCGGAATCGCGAGGAAGTCGCGCGGGGTGGCGTCGGTCATGTCAGGCGGTCGGGGTGGGCGGTCCGCGAGCCGGCAAAGCTAACGGGCGGCGAAAGTCGCGAGCAAGCGACGCAGCCGGCGATCGCGCGCGGCCGGAGGCGCCGGCCGAAGGGGGCCCGGGGCATCCACTCCGGAGCGGCGAGAGGCGTTCGGCAAGGGAGCGCGGCTGTTACTGGCCCGATCCATCGGGCGTCACTCGATCATGCCGCCGTCCCCTGCATCCTGCCGCGCCGGCCGTCTCGGCGTGTTCATCGGCGTCGCGATCCTCGCCCTCGGGGCGAGCCCGCGCGCCGGCCATGCGCAGCTCGCCGTCGTGGTGAATCCTGGCAACACGCTCGCCGACCTCTCGCTCGACAAGCTCCGCCGGCTGTTCCTCGGTCAGGCGAAGACCTTTCCGACGGGCCAGCACGCGCGGCTCGCGCGGCACACGCCCTCGGCCGCGACGTTCGACCGCGATGCGCTCGGGCTGCAGCCGGAGATCGTCCGGTCGCGCTGGATGGCGCTGATCTTCCGCGGCGAGGTGACGGTGGTGCCCACCGATCTCGCGAGCGCCGACGACGTGAAGCAGTTCGTGCGCTCGCACCCCGACGCGATCGCCTTCATGCCCGCGGCTCAGGTGGATCAGAGCGTGAAGGTGCTCGCGATCGACGGGAAGCGGCCGGGCGATTCGACCTATGCGCTCCGCTAGGCCGCGCCGGATGTCCGAGGGCCTGCGCCGCCGGCTCGGCGCGGTGAGTGCGCTGGTGCTCGCCGGCGCGGCGCCCCTCGCGGCGCAGGAGCACGCGATGGACGAGGCGCCGCAGACGGTGATCCACGGCTTCACCGACGTCACGTACCTCACCGGCGGGAACAACACGGGCCGGACGTCGGCGTTCGGGCTCGGCCAGTTCGACCTCTACATCACGTCTCGCGTGGCCGACCGGCTCACCTTTCTCGGTGAGACGGTGTTCGAGTACGACGATGCGTCGTCCGAGTTCGTGGTGGACGTGGAGCGCGTGATCGCGCAGTACGCGTTGAGCGACCACTTCCGCATCGACGCCGGCAAGGTGCACACGCCGCTCGGCTACTGGAACAACGCCTATCATCACGGCACCGTGATGCAGCCGACGATCGAGCGGCCGCAGCTGGTGCAGTTCGAGGACGACGGCGGCCCGCTGCCGATCCACACCGTGGGCGTGCAGCTCTCCGGGCGCGATCTGACCGAGGCGCACCTCGGCTTCGACGTGCTGTACGGCAACCCGCTCGGGAACCGGCCGGCATCGGACGACCGCAACGAGGCGGGCTCGGTGGCGGCCGCGGTGCACGCGCAGCTCACGCCGGCGCTTCGCGTGGGGGTGTCGGGCTATCGCGACCGCCTCGTGGGCGGAACGGAGACGCCGAGCGGCACGGCGCTGGACGCGTCGATGACGCAGACGATCGCCGGCGGCTTCCTCGCCTATTTCGACCAGCGCGCCGAGGCGGTGGTCGAGGCACACGACATCATGAATCGCAGCGCGGGCCGCACGACGTCGTCGCCCAACTGGTTCGCGTACGCGGGCGTGCGCGCGGGCGACCGCGTCGTGCCGTACGTCGAGCACGAGGACATGCGGCTGGCCGACGACGATCCGTACTTCACGAGCGACCGGTTCCGCCGCGAGATCCTCGGCGTCCGGTACGAACAGAGCGCGAGCGCGGTGCTCAAGCTCGAGCTGCGCAGCCTCGACCGGCGCGGCACCGACCGCGCGACGGAAGCCGCGCTCCAACTCGCACTCGCCTTCTGATGCGCCTCCTGGCTCCGATGGTGCACGCGTGGTCGCAGCGGCTGGCGGGGAAGCCACTGCGCCAGCGCATGCGGCTGCTCCCGATCGGCGCGGCGCTCGCGCTCGCGGCCATCTTCCTCGTGAGCGTCACGCTCGGCGTGCTCGATCCGCGCAGCCTGACGACGATCCAGGGAGACTACTACCCCGCCCTGCGCGCCGGGCGCGACATGCGCGAGATCCTCGGCGACCTGCAGAACCAGATGCAGACCGTCGTGGCGACGCGCGACGCGTCGGGCTTCGCGCAGGCGGACTCGTTGTACGCGGCGTTTCTCTCGGCGGCGGCGGAGACGCGCGCGCACGCGGACGCGCCCGAGACGGCGGACGCGCTCGCCCAGCGGATGCAGGCGTACTACGCCACGGCCAAGCCGGCGAGCGAGCGGTTGATCGCGGGCACGGGGGGCGACACGCTGAACGCGGCGGTGGCGCGGATGACGGCGGACTACGGCGCGCTGCATCAGGCGGTCGAGGACAACATCGCGATCCAGGAGCGCGCGATCGACGACGCGTTCCACACGGCGCGGCTGCTGCAGCTCGGCGCGACGTTCGGCGTGGCGCTGATCGCGCTGGTGGCGGTGCTCGCCCTCGGCGCGCTGTCGGTGGCGACGACGCAGGCGGTGACGGAGCCGCTCGAGGAGATGGCGTCGGTGGCGGGGCGGATCGCGCAGGGCGATCTCTCGGTGACGATCCCGCCGGCTGGCGCGGACGAGGTCGGGAACGCCCTGCGCGCGATGCGCGACATGGTGGCGTACCTGCACGAGATGGCCGAGGTGGCGCAGGCGGTGGCGGTGGGCGATCTCTCGCGGCAGGTGACCCGCCGCTCGGAGCGCGACCGGTTCGGCACCGCGCTGGCGTCGATGGTCGCGTATCTCTCGGAGATGTCGGTGACGGCGGAGCGGCTGGCGCACGGCGACCTCACGGTCCAGGTGCATCCGCGGTCGCACGACGACGCGTTCGGGCACGCGTTCGCCGCGATGATCGAACGGCTGCGGTCGATCATCGCCGAGCTGCGCGAGGCGGCGGTGAGCATCGCGAGCGCGGCGGGCCAGATGCAGGGTTCCGCGTCGGAGCTCGCGTCGAGCTCGGGCGAGGGAGCGGCGGGAATCCGGTCGACGGTGGAGCGGATCGCCGAGATGACCGGCGCGGTGCGCGAGAACGCCGAGCGCACGCGCGAGGCGGAGCGTCAGGCGCTCGAGGGCGCGGCGAGCACGCGCGAGGGCGCGAGCGTGGTGCAGGAAGCGATCGACGCCACGCGCGAGATCCTTTCGCGCACGTCGGTGATCGAGAGCATCGCGCGGCAGACGAATCTTCTCTCGCTGAACGCGGCGATCGAGGCAGCGCGCGCGGGGGAGCACGGCCGCGGCTTCCAGGTGGTGGCCGAGGAGGTGCGCAAGCTCGCGGCGCAGTGCGCAGCGACCGCCCAGGAGATCAGCCGGCTGAGCACGGACAGCGAGCAGAAGATCGAGCACTCGCGCGCGATCCTCAGCGCGCTCGCACCGAGCATCACGGGGACGGCGATGCTCGTGCAGGAGCTCGCGAACGCGTCGGCGCAGCAGGCGCAGGGGCTGACGGACGTGGAGGTCGCGATGTCGCAGGCGAACGACACGACGCGCCGGAACGCGGCGACGGCGGAGGAGTTCGCGGCGACGGCGCAGGAGCTCGCGGCCCAGGCGGAACGGCTCGAAGCGCTGGTGAGCCGGTTCCAGTTGAAGCAGGGAATGCTGGAGACGCGCAAGACGGAACGGGCGCCGAGGGTGCGCGTGGAGGCGGAGCCGGTGCTGGTATGATGCGCGGGCTGGCACCTGCTCGGAACGACAACGGCGAGTAGGTGGTAGCGAGTAGCGAGTACCTCGTAGCGAGAGAACGGCAACGGCCTCGGGACGCTTCTGCCTCCCGAGGCCGTGTCGTGTCTCGCTACGAGGTACTCGCTACTCCCTACTGCCTACCTGCTGTCGTCGTTCGACGACGCTCCCAGTCTACAAGATGTACTTCCGCAGATCCTCGTCCTCCACGATCGCCTTGAGCTTCTCGCGGACGGCGGGCGCGTCGACGACGATGCGCTTCGTGGCGCCGTCGGGGAGGTCGAAGAGGGTTTCCTCCAGCTGCGTCGTCATCACGGTGTGGAGACGGCGCGCGCCGATGTTCTCCATGCGCGAGTTCACCGTCGCGGCGATGCGGGCGATCTCGGCGATGCCGTCCTCGGTGAACTCGAGCGTCGCGCCGTCGGCGGCGACGAGCGCGGCGTACTGCTTGGTGAGCGCGTTCTCCGGCTCCGTCATGATGCGGACGAAGTCGGCCTCCGTGAGCGGCTTGAGCTCGACGCGGATCGGGAAGCGGCCCTGCAGCTCGGGGATGAGGTCCGACGGCTTGGAGACGTGAAACGCGCCGGCGGCGATGAAGAGGACGTGGTCCGTCTTCACCATGCCGTGCTTCGTCTGGACGTTCGAGCCCTCGACGATCGGCAGCAGGTCGCGTTGCACGCCCTCGCGCGAGACGTCGGGGCCGCCCATCTGGCTCTTTTCGCCGGCGATCTTGTCGATCTCGTCGAGGAAGACGATCCCGAGGGTCTCCACGCGCTCGAGCGCATCGGCGGTGACGTCCTCCATGTCGACGAGCTTCTGGAACTCCTGCTCGAGCAGGATGCGCCGCGCCTCGCTCACCTTCACGGTGCGCTTCTTCGTCTTCTTGGGCATCATGTCGCGGAGCATCTCGGTGAAGTTCTCCATGCCCTCGGGTGCGCCCTGCGACGCGAACATGTCGAACATCGGCCCCTGCGGCGTGACCTCCACCTCGACCTCGCGGCCGTCGAGCTGCCCGTCGAGGAGGAGCTGGCGGAGCTTGTCGCGCGTACGCTGGTAGCGCTCCTGCGTGGCGTCCCCCGCGCGCTCCTGCTTGACGTCGCCGCCTGGCGAGACGACGAACACGCCGCCGACCTCGCCGGCCGAGACGAGCGTCGGCTCGGGAGCCGGCGCGGGCTTCGCGCCGTTCTTGTCGGCGATCGGGCCGACGGGAGGGAGCAGCAGGTCGAGCAGCCGCTCGTCGACGCGCTCGTTGGCGAGGTCCTCGACCTCGCTCTCGCGCTCCTGACGCACCATCTCGATCGCGCTGTCGACGAGATCGCGGATCATCCCTTCGACGTCGCGGCCGACGTAGCCCACCTCGGTGAACTTGGACGCTTCGACCTTGATGAACGGCGCGCCGGCGAGCTTCGCGAGGCGCCGCGCGATCTCCGTCTTCCCCACCCCGGTGGGGCCGATGAGGATGATGTTGTTCGGCGAGATCTCGTCGCGGATCGATTCGGGCGCTCGCTGTCTCCGCCATCGATTCCGGAGGGCGATGGCGACTGCCTTCTTCGCGTCGGCCTGGCCGACGATGTACCGGTCGAGCTCCGTGACGACCTGCCGCGGGGTGAGATCGGCGAGGCGCGCGAGCGCCTGCTGCGTGCGGGGAGAGGCCATGTCAGCTCGCCTCGAGCACGGTGATGTTGGTGTTGGTGTACACGCAGATCTCGCCGGCGATGGTGAGCGCGCGGCGCACGATCTCGGTGGCATCGAGCTCCGTGCTGGCGGCGAGCGCGCGCGCGGCGGCGAGGGCGTACGCGCCGCCCGAGCCGATGGCGAGGATCCCGTCGTCCGGCTCGATCAGCTCCCCGGTTCCGGAGATGATGAACCCGTGGGCGACGTTCGCCACGGCGAGCAGGGCCTCGAGCCGGCGCAGCACGCGGTCGCTGCGCCAGTCCTTGGCGAGCTCCACGGCGGCGCGCGGGAAGTTCCCCGGGTAGCGCTGGAGTTTCTCCTCGAACTTCTCGAAGAGGGTGAGGGCGTCGGCGGCGGAGCCGGCGAAGCCGGCGAGGAGCTTGCCGTCGCCAAGCGCGCGGACCTTGCTCGCCTTCGCCTTCATGACGGTCTCGCCGACGGTGACCTGCCCGTCCCCGCCGAGCGCGACCTTGCCGCCGCGGCGCACGGCCAGGATGGTCGTGGCGCGGATGACTGGAAGCTCTGACATGCGGGAAAGTTAGTCGGTGGGGGAGGAGCGGTGTGTGGGTGTGTGGGTGTGTGGGTGTGTGGGTGTGTGGGTGTGTGGGTGTGTGGGTGTGTGGGTGTGTGGGTG
>DATJGU010000008.1:0-37488 GCA_035494615.1 Gemmatimonadaceae bacterium | reverse complement strand
ACGTCGGCCTCACGCGCGCGCTCACACCGGCGGCAGCAGCCCGCGGCGTCGCAGCGCCTCGAGCAGCACCGGCTCGACGACGCGCCGGAGCGCCGCGTTCGCATAGCCGATCCACGCCACGTCCGCCTCGACGTCGAGCGGAGCGTCGAGCGGCGCGCCCGTCGGGCCCGTGATCGCGAGCCCGAGCTCCTCGGCGATGAGGATCGTGCACAGATCGTATGGATGGCAGCAGAGCGGACGCGGAAGCCCGCGGTCCGCCATCACTCCCTCGAGCAGCGGCCGCAGATCCGCGACGTAGCGGTCGTGCCCCGCCATCAGCTCGTAGAGCTGGCCACCAGTGGAGATGTACTGATCCTCGAAGCACGCCGCCTTCCCTTCCACCGGAGGACCGAGCACCGCCGCCGCCACCTCGTCGTCGATCGCGGCGAGCACGTCGCGCGCGCCGGGAAAGAACCGGCTCACCGACGCGAAGCCATGCGCGATCGTCTCCGCGCGCGACGGACGCAGCGCGAGCGGCTCCGTGCGTCCCGTCGTACGATCGAGCCGCCGCGCTTCCACCCCTGCGCCGCGCACCGCCCAGAGCTGATCGCAGAGATGCTGCGTCACGAGCGGGATCTCCGTCTGCACCGCGAGCACGATGTCGCGCAGCCTCGTGTCCGCGCCGCGATTCGGCGCCACGCCGGTGAGGATCCACGCCGGCCGCTTCTGGTACATCAGCCCGCGCGTGCCGTCGATCGGATCGACCAGCAGCCGCCACCGGCACTCGCCCGCACGCGCGCCGCGCGGCAGCACGAGCCCCTCCGGCGGCAATCCTTCGGCGACCAGCACGAGCGGCTCGTCGCGCGCCACGGCGTCGAGGCCGGCGACGAGCGTCTCCTCGCTGACCCGATCCACCGCGTAGATCGTGTCGCCGGCGGAATCGCCGGCGACCTCGCTCAGCTCGTCGTTGCGCTGCGCCGCGAACGCGTCGACCACGCTGCCGCGGATCCGGTCGTGCAGCTCGAGGATCGCCGGCAGCAGCCGGCGTGCGTCCGTCGTCACGATGCCGCCGCGCGGTAGTGCACGTCGGACGCGGCGCGCAGCTCGGCAGCCTTGTCCTCGGGCGCGGTGTCGTTGAGGAAGTTGCCGCCGCCGATCTCCGGGCCGGCGAGATACTTGAGCAGGCCGGGCTTCCGCAGCGGCGGATGGATCTGCGCGTGAAAGTGAAACCCGGGGTAGCGCGTGCCGTCCGTCGGCGCCTGATGCAGCACCATCACGTACGGAAACGACATCCGCCACAGGTTGTCCATGCGCACGAGCGTGCGCCGGAGCACGTCGGCGTAGTCGGCGAGCTCCTCCTTCGACAGGTCGGCGAGGCTCGCGTGCGCCTCGCGCGGCGCGACGTACGTCTCGTACGCGTAGCGCGCGAAATACGGCACGAACGAGAGCGCGCCGCCGTTCTCCACCACGACGCGGCGCCCGTCGGACTCCTCCGCGTCGATCACGTCGCGCAGCAGGGCGCGCCCCGTCTCCGCGTGATGCTCGGCGGCCGCGCGCGCCTCGGTCTCGATCGTGGTGAACACGAAGTTCGTGGCGTAGATCTGCGCGTGCGGGTGCGGGTTGCTCACCCCGACGACCTCGCCCTTGTTCTCGAAGGTGAGCACGTACCGCACCTCGGGGCGCGCGCCGAGCTCGCGGTACTGCTCGGCGAAGGTCTCGAGCAGGCGCACGATGTCGGCCCGGGAGAGCTCGGCGAGCGTGAGATCGTGGCGCGGCGTGTAGCAGACGACGCGCGCGACGCCGTCCGCGCGGCGGCGGCGGAAGATCCCCGAACCGTGCTCCACCACCTCCGGCGCCGCGGGACCGACGCACGGGTGGTCGTTGTCGAACACGAACACCGACGAGTAGTCGGGGTTGCGCGCGCCGGAGATGCGCTCGTTGCCCGGACAGAGATAGCAGTCCGGCACGTACGGCGGCCGCGCGTCGCGCGAGTCGTCCACCGTCTCGCCGAGCCAGGGACGATCGTTGCGATGCGAGGAGACGATCACCCACTCGCGGCGGAGCGGGTGCCAGCGCTCTTCCCAGACCATGCAGTGGAGTTGCGGGTGAGGTTCGTCGCGCCGAGGCACGACCGCCGATAATATAGGCCGCGCGCATCGGTGGACATCCGCCGCGACCGATCCGGGCCCGATCCTCGCGCGCGCTCGTCATCCCGCGGCCGGGCGCGAGTTTCGCAGCACGCAGACCTCGATCGACCTCGCCACCGCGCGCGCCGTGCTCGACACGCAGCGCGCGCGGATCGCCCTCGACTCGCTCCGCTCCCGTGGATCCCATGTCCGAGCCCGAAGTCTGGCTGCGTGGACCGATTCCCGACGTCCCCGCGATGCTGCAGCCCGTCGCGCACGGCCTGCTCCAGTGCCGCCTCGAAGTGCGCGCCACCGTGCCCACGCTCACCGCGACGCAGCTCTGGACGCGCGTCGGCGAGGCGGCGACCCCGGGCTACCACGTCCGCCACGCCATCGGCTCGCTCGACCGGCTCTTCACCTACGCGCGCGGCCAGCAGCTCTCCGCCGAGCAGCTCGCCGCGCTGAAGACCGAGTCGCAGAGCGACCCGAGCGAGGGCGCGCAGGCGGCGCTCGTCGCCCAGTTCGACGCCGCCGTCGAGCGCGCGCTCGCGCAGCTCCGCGCCACCGATCCGGCCACGCTCCTCGAGCCGCGAGAGGTCGGTCGCGCACGGCTGCCCTCCACGGTACTGGGCTTGCTCTTCCATGCCGCCGAGCACACGCAGCGGCACGTCGGCCAGCTCGTCACCACGGCCAAGGTGCTGCGCACCGCTCCACGACCCGTCGCGCGCGACGACTGACGCGCGCCGCCGGCGTGCGTCCACGACCCTCCATCCGCGCCATCGCATGGGATTCGACCAGTATCACGAGCCGCCGAGCGAGCTCCCCGCCGACGTGCGCACCTTCGCGCGCATGATCGCCTCGCTCACCGAGGAAGCCGAGGCGATCGGCTGGTACGAGCAGCGCCTCGCCGTCGAGGCCGACCCGCAGGCCAAGGCGATCATGAGGAACGCGCAGCACGAGGAGATGAAGCACTTCGGCATGGACCTCGAGTTCCTCCTCCGCAGCCGCCCGAAGTGGCGCGAGGTGCTGAAGGGGATTTTGTTCAAGAAGGGCGACATCGTGAAGCACGGCGACGACGCCGAAGAGGCATCGGAGTAGGGCTGCGCTTCCGGGCGTGCGGACTGCTGCCCGCGCCAGCGGGCGTTTGCGGGTCGGATTTTGGGTGGGGGCGGTCGGGGGGCGAGCCGACTGCGTAGCGGATGCGGCGTTTACCAGCCATCGCCGCGCGCGACTAGCTACGGCTCCGAACCGGACCGGGGTGCGGGTGCTCCTGGAGGAGGAGCATCGCGCGTAGCAAGAGACCGGGCGGAGCCCGGGCTCGCAGCGTGTAAGCGCGCAGCGACGACGGAAGGAGTACCCGCACCCATCGGCCGCGACGAAGCCCGAACCCGCCGTCGCTTCGGCGCGCAAACCTCGAACGCCGCGCAACGAGAATGCGCGAACCGTTCTCGAGTGTGGGGTCGGCCTTCGTCTTGCTCTCCCGTCCGCCATGGAGCCGCGCAGAGTTCCGATTCCGATCGAGGAGACAGACGTCGAGCTGAAGCTGGGCCCCAAGCGCGTGAAGCTCACCAACCTCGACAAGCTCTTCTGGCGCGAGGCCGGCATCGCCAAGCGCGACCTCCTCCAGTACTACGCCGACGTCGCGCCCGCGCTCCTCCCCCATCTGCGCGATCGCGCGATGGTCATGAAGCGCTATCCGAACGGCGCGAGCGGGAAGTGCTTCTTCATGAAGCGCGTCCCCGAGCCGCACCCCGACTGGATCGAGACCTGCACGATCGAGCACAAGTCGGGAAACGTGATCGACTTCCCGATGGTGCAGGACCTCGCGTCGCTGCTCTGGGTCGTCAACCTCGGGTGCATCGACCTCAATCAGTGGTACGCGCGCTGCGACGACGTCGACCGTCCCGACTACCTGCACTTCGATCTCGATCCCGGGCCTGGCGTGAAGTTCGCGCGCGTGCTCGAGGCCGCGCTCATCGTGCGCGACGCACTCGAGGCGCTCGGCATGGCGCCGCTCGTGAAGACGACCGGCTCCTCCGGGATGCATCTCTACGTGCCGATCGTGCGCGGGCCGCTCCAGAAGCAGGTCTGGACGTTCGCGAAGGCGCTCGCCTGGACGCTCGCCGCGAAGCACCCGAGGCTCCTCACCGCCGAGTATCGCATCGCCGACCGCCCGAAAGGGCGCGTGCTCGTCGACTACAACCAGAACGCGTGGGGGCGGACGCTCGCGTCGATCTATTCAGTGCGCCCGAAGCCCGGCGCCACGGTCTCGACGCCGGTCACCTGGGACGAGGTCGAGCGCGGCATCACGATCGAGGAGTTCGACATCTCCAACGTGCCCGGTCGAGTGCGCACGCTCGGCGACCTCTGGAAGCCGCTCCTCGTCGCGCGCGGGCGCTTCCGTCTGGAGCGCGTGCTGTGACGCTCCCGCTCCCCCGCACCTACGCGCCCATGGAAGCGCGGCTCGTCGACGAGCTTCCCACCGGCGGCCAGTGGCAGTACGAGCCGAAGTGGGACGGCTTCCGCTGCCTCGCCTTTCGCGACGGCACGAAGGTCGACGTCATGTCCAAGGCCGGGAAGCCGCTCTCGCGCTACTTCCCCGATCTCGTCGAGACGCTTCGTGAGGTCCGCGCCAAGCGGTTCGTGCTCGACGGCGAGATCGTCGTGCCGAAGGACGGCGTCCTCTCCTTCGACGAGCTGCTGCTCCGCATCCATCCGGCGAAGAGCCGCGTCGAGAAGCTCGCCGCCGAAAGTCCCGCCACGCTCGTCGTGTTCGATCTCCTCGTCGACGCGAAGGGCCGCTCGCTCGCCGGCGAGCCGCTCGCCGAGCGTCGTGAAGCGCTCGAGGCATTCGTCGCGAAGGAGGTCCCGCCCGCGCTCCGCGTGCGGCTCTCCCCCGCCACCACGTCGATGACGACCGTGAAGCGCTGGTTCCGCTCGATCGGCGGTGGGCTCGACGGCGTCATCGCGAAGCGGCTCGATCTGCCGTACCAGTCAGGCACGCGCGACGGCATGGAGAAGATGAAGTCCCTGCGCACCGCGGAGTGCGTCGTCGGCGGCTTCCGCTACGCGTCGAAGGGGAAGCTCGTCGGCTCGCTCCTGCTCGGCCTCTACGACGACGGCGGGCTCCTTCACCACGTCGGCTTCACGTCGAACATCCCGCGCGACATGAAGCCCGCGCTCACGAAGAAGCTCGAGAAGCTCGTGCAGCCGCCGGGCTTCACCGGCCAGGCGCCCGGTGGGCCGAGCCGGTGGAGCACCGAACGCTCGAGCGAATGGCAACCCCTCGCCCCCGAGCTCGTGGTCGAGGTGCAGTACGACCACTTCTCCGGCGGCCGCTTCCGCCACGGCACCTCGTTCCTTCGGTGGCGCCCCGACAAGCCACCGCGCCGCTGCACGCTCGCCCAGGTGGAGCAGGAAGGGCGGTCGGCGTTGAAGCTGCTGTGAGCGGGAACGGGGACGGTTTTCGGTTTTTCGGTTTTTCGGTTTTTCGGTTTTTCGGTTTTTCGGTTTTTCGGTTTTTCGGTTGGCGGTTCACGTTAGCAGGCGGGAACTGCAACGGCGGGCGGAAAGGCGCGAGATCGCTTCGTCATCGGCTGGCCCCGAAAGTCCGGGGCGTCCCGAGGCCGGCCGTGAACCGAAGAACCGAAAAACCGAAGAACCGTTTTATCCGCCTGCCGAGATGGCGCCGTTGTCGTCCCGCGCTCCGGGCAGGGTGAACCGGACGGTCGTCCCCACCCCCGCCGCGCTCTCGATCCAGACCGTCCCGCCGTGCGCTTCGACGATCCCGCGCGCGATCGGGAGCCCGAGCCCGGCGCCGTGGCGTACGCCCTTCCGCGCGTGCGACACCTGATAGAAGCGGTCGAACACGTGGGGTAGCTGATCCGCGGGGATGCCCTCGCCGTCGTCGGCCACGCTCACGAGCACCCCTCCGTCGTACGCTTCGACGCGCACCTCCACCCGCCCGCCAGCCGGCGTGAACTTGAGCGAGTTGCCGACGAGGTTCGAGAGTAGCTGCGTCACGCGATCGGGATCGGCGTGCACCGCGGGCAGCGGCTCGACGTACGTGACGACGAGCTCCACCTCCCCACTCTCGGCGAGCGCGCGCAGCGGCGTGAGCGCCGCCTCGACGAGGGGCCGCGTCTCCGAGTCGCGTGCCGTCACACGGAGCCGCCCCGCCTCGAGCCGGGTGACGTCGAGCAGGTCCTGGATAAGCCGGTCGATCTGCACCGCCGCCTGCCGGATCACCTCGACCCGCTCGGCCACGTCGCCGGGGATGCCGCGTTCCGTGGCTTCGGCGAGGATGCTGCCGGCGAGCATCTTCACCGCGCTCGCCGGATTGCGCAGGTCGTGCGAGACGATCCCCATCATCTCGTCGCGCGCGCGGATCGCCTGGTGGAGCGCTTCCTCCACCCGGTAGCGTGCGCTGACGTCGCGCAGGACGGCGGCGTAGACGTTCCGGCCGTCGAGCTCCATGCGCTGGATCGACGCCTCGGCCGGAAACTCCTCTCCCGATTTCCGCAGGCCGGAAATCTCCTGGCGCTCGCCCATGAGCCGCGCCCGGCCATGCGCCGCGCCGAACCCCTGTACGTGCCCGCGGTGCGCCCCGCGGAACCGCTCGGGGAGCAGCATCGCGAGGTACTTCCCTCCCACCTCGCTCGCCGTCCAGCCGAAGATCCGCTCCGCCCCCTGATTGAAGAAGATGATGCGCTGCTCGTCGTCGACCGCGATCACCGCGTCCGCCGAGATGGCCAGGAAGCTGGAGTAGAGCTCGGGCGGCAGCGTCTGGCGCATCGACGCCCGCTCGACCGCCTCGATCGCGTCTTTCATCTGGTCGATGGTGCGGACATCGTCGGCCGGTGGCGTGTCGGGAAAGTTCCGGAGCCCGCGTCGGGGCGGGCGAGACGAAATATCGGGTGCGTACCCGACATGACGGAAGACGGACACCCGTGAGATTGCCCGTGCCCAGCACACACACTCACGAGGGGTCGAGACCCATGTCGAAGTCCATGTCGCGCGACGAAGAGCTGACCACCCTCGCCGAGGCGGCCACCAGCCGCCGCGCGTTTCTCCGCAACGCCTCGCTCACCGCCGTCGGCGGCGCGCTCGTCGCCTGCGGGAAGAGCGGGGAAGCCGCTCCCGCTACCCCCCCGGCGGCGCCGGCCGCCGCGCCGGCCGTCAACGCCGCCGACGCGATGGACGCGATGCACGAGAAGGGGATGAAGGCGTTCCCCGCGAAGACGGCGATTCACGGGAACCAGCTGCTCGCGCCGAAGCTCGTCGGCGGCGTGAAGGTGTTCGAGCTCACGGCGCGTGAGATCCAGTGGGAGACAGCGCCCGGCCAGAAGGTCTCGGCCCTCGCCTACAACGACCAGGTGCCAGGCCCGCAGCTCCGCGTCCGGGAGGGCGACCGGGTCCGCATCGTCCTCAAGAACGAGCTCAAGCAGTCGACGGCGATGCACTTCCACGGGCTCGAGCTTCCGAACGACCAGGATGGCGTTCCGTACATCACGGAGCCCCCCGTGAAGCCCGGTGCGACGAGGACCTACGAGTTCACGGTGCCGAACGCCGGCTCCCACATGTACCACTCACATCACAACTCGGCCTACCAGGTCGGCCTCGGCCTGCTCGGCGCATTCATCGTCGAGCCGAGGGAGGCGGGGAAGGAGCCGAAGGTCGACCAGGACATCGTCTTCATCCTGAACGACGGGGCGCACGGCTACACCTTCAATGGCAAGAGCTTCCCGGCCACCGTGCCGATCGTGGCGAAGAAGGGGGAGCGGATCCGCATCCGCTACATGAACGAGGGGATGATGATCCACCCGATGCACCTCCACGGGATGCATCAGACCGTCATCGCCAAGGACGGGTGGGACGTGCCGGCGCCGTGGAAGTGCGATACGCTCAACATCGCCCCCGGCGAACGGTGGGACGTGATCGTCAACTGCACCAACCCGGGCACCTGGGCCTTCCATTGCCACATCCTCCCGCACGCCGAGTCGGAGCATGGAATGTTCGGGATGGTGACGGCGCTGGTCGTGCAGGATAAGATCGTGTGAGGCTGACGAGCCATTCCGCCCGACGAATCGTTGTACGGTTCATCGGTTGACGGTTGACGGCCGACCTCGGGAGACCCCTGTTTCCCGAGGTCGGCCGTCGAACCGACCAACCGTTCACCGACTAACCCGGTTTCCCCCATGACCCGTCCCGACATCATCCGCGTGATCCTCGCCGACGACCATCTCGTGGTGCGGGCGGGGCTGAAGGCGCTGCTCAGCACGAGCAAGGACATCGAGGTCGTGGGCGAGGCGTCGAACGGCCGCGATGCGGTGGCGCTCGTCGAGCGGCTCACGCCGGACGTCGCGGTGCTCGATCTCGACATGCCGCAGATGGACGGCATGGCGGCCACGAAGGAGCTCGTCGAGCGGAACAGTCCGACACGGGTGCTCATCCTCACGATGCACACCGAGGACGAGTATCTCGTGAACCTCCTCGAGGCCGGCGCGGCGGGCTATCTCGTGAAGAACGCCGCCGACCGCGAGCTGGCCGACGCGGTGCGCGCCGTGGCCGCCGGCGACAGCTACGTCCAGGCGAGCGCCGCCCGCGCACTCGCGCGCCAGGTCTCGAAGCGCGGCGAGCACGCCGACGAGCGTGCCGCCTACCAATCGCTCACCGAGCGCGAGCGCGACGTCCTCGTCCACGTCGCCGGCGGCTACTCCGCCTCCGAGATCGGCGAGCGCCTCTTCATCAGCCCGAAAACCGTCGAGACCTACAAGCAGCGCATCACCGAGAAGCTCGGCCTGTCGCACAGGTCGGACTATGTACAGTTCTGTTTGAGGTTGGGGCTGCTGAAAACGGTGTAGTTGGTGTGTTCGTGTGTTGGTGTGTTGGTAGACGGCCTCCGGATGCTCCTGCGTCCCGAGGCCGTTTGCCGTCACCAACACACCAACACACCAACACACCAACACACCAACACACCGTCTCACAGCATCAAATCGTCGATCTGCTCCAGCAACTGCCCCGGATCATCATAGATCCCCACCGCCCCCTTCAGCGCGTCGTCGCTCCACCAGCCGCCGCAGCGGAGGGCGATCGTCGGGACGCGTGAGCGCGTCGCGGCTTCGATGTCGTACGGGGTGTCGCCGAGGAGGACGCTGTGCGCGGCCTGGCTCCCGCTCATCCGCAGCGCCGCGCGGACGATGTCCGGGTCGGGCTTCGATCGCTCCGCATCGTCGGCCGACGACGCGAGCTCGATGAGGTCCGCCACGCCGGCCTGCTCGAGCAGCGCACTGACCTCGTTCGACTTCGCCGACGTCGCGACCACCAGCTCGAGTCGGCGCGCGAGCAGATGCTCGAGCAGCGCGCGCGCACCCCGTGTCGGGCGCAGCGTCGGGAGCTCGCGCCCGAGGAACAGCTCGCTCCGCGTCGCACCGATCCGCGCGGCGTCGCCGCTGTCGGGATCGAGTCCGGTGAGCTCGGGAAGGAGCTTGTCGCCTCCCATCCCGATCAACGGGCGCACCTGCTCGAACGGCACCACGTAGCCGTGCGCGCGGAGCGCATCCACCCAGGCGCGGGCGTGCGCGTCGTTGCTGTCGATCAGCGTGCCGTCGACGTCGAGCAGCACGGTGTGGAGGGCGCCGCCGGGCGCGCGTGGTCGCGTGGCCATGCCGGACCTCGGTCAAGATCGGTGCCGCCATCGCGCGCTTCTCGCGCGGACTTCCGCGTATCTTTCGCCTCGCATGACGCCGGCCTCCCAGGAGCATCCCGCCCCCGCACCAGCCAGTCGCGCCGAGCGGCGTCACTGGGTGGACTGGCTGGTCGCGCTGCTCTGGCTCGCCGCGATCGTCGCCGCGACGCTCCAGCAGGGCGGCACGCACCAGCACAACAACTTCCTGATCTTCCGCGCCGCCTCGCGCCATCTCCTCGCCGGCCAGGACCTCTACGCCGCGTATCCCGCCGAGCACGCGGACTTCTACAAGTACAGCCCGACCTTCGCGCTCCTCTTCGCGCCCTTCGCCTTCCTCCCGCCGCTCGCGGGGATGTTCCTCTGGAACGCGCTCAACGCCGGCACGCTGTACGTCGCGCTCGGGATGGTGCTGCCCCGCCGCGCCGCCACGGTCGCGCGCGCGATCGTCTTCCTCGACATGCTCGGCTCGCTGCAGAACGTGCAGAGCAACGCGCTCGTCGCCGCGCTCATCGTGCTCACCTTCGCGGCGTACGAGCGCCGTCACACCGCGCTCGGCAGCCTCGCCGCGGTCACGGGAGCGTTCGTCAAGCTCTTTCCGATCGTCGGGGTGAGCTTCGCCACCTTCCATCCGCGCAAGCTCCGCGTCGCCGTCGCGGTCGTGCTGTCCACGGCGGGGCTCGCGCTGCTTCCGCTCGTCGTCACCCCGCCCGCCACGCTGCTCGCGCAGTACGCGAGCTGGCGCGCCATCCAGGCGGCCGACGCGCACGACCGCGGCTACACCGTGATGCAGATGCTCGACTACCTGCACCACGGCGCGTGGCCCAACTGGCCCGTCCAGCTCCTGGGCGCGCTCGTGCTCCTCGCGCCGCTGCTGCAGCGCTCGCGCTGGCACGAATGGGAACGGCGGCGCCTCTACCTCTGCTCGGTGCTCGTCTTCTGCGTCATCTTCAACCACAAGGCGGAGAGCCCGACCTTCGTCGTCGCGCTCGCCGGCGTCGCGATCTGGTTCGCCGCGCTCGCTCGGCGCTCGCGCTGGGAGTGGGCACTGTTCGTCTTCATCGTTGTGTGCACCATCCTCGCGTCGTCCGATGCGATGCCCGACGCCATCCAGCGCGGCTTCTTCGATCGCTGGCGCTTCAAGACGGTGCCGCTGATCGTGCTCTGGATCGAGCTCCAGCGCCGGCTCTGGTCACCCAGAGTTCCCGAAGCGCGGCTGGCCTGAGCGCGCGGGCGACGCACGCCTGAATCGGCCAGCGAGCGGAGCCATTCGCTCCCGCGAATAGCGAGGCGATGGCACAATAACAGCAGGTTGCGGTTGACATTTTCGGTTGTCTTCCACCCCGCCGGAGGACCGTATGTCACGTGCCCTGCTGCTGTGCGGTGTCGTCGTGTCGCTGCTCGCCTGCTCGCGCGACGACCCGACCCTCGTCGCCCTGTCCACGACGCAGAACGATCTCGAAGCGGGGTCGGGCTCCTTCAGTCCGACCAACCTGGCCACAGGCCAGTCGATCTTCCGCTTCGATACCTTCGGCGACGAGACCTTCTGGACCGACACCCTTCACATGAACGAGGTGATCGCCTCGTCGGTCAGTCCCAGAACGGCGCTGAAGGTCGGGCTCAAGGTGGACGCGACGGCGCTTCCCGATCCGGTGAAGCGCGGGATCCAGGACGGCACGGTCGATCTCGACGCCCCCGCGACCACGGTGACCCTGCTCCAGCTCGGCGCCGTCGTCGGTCTTCATGGCACCGTGGTCCGGACGGCCGCGGGGACCGATTCCCTGGCCCGGGTCGGCGTCACCTGCGCGTTCTGCCACTCGACCGTCGACAACTCGTTCACCACCGGCATCGGACGCCGGCTCGACGGCTGGCCGAACCGCGACCTCGACGTCGGGGCGATCATCTCGCTCTCGCCGGTCGTCACCCCGCAGCAGAAGGCCGTGTACGGCTCGTGGGGCCCGGGGATGTACGATCCCCGGTTCAACATCGACGGCAAGAACATGCCGGTGGTGATCCCGCCCGCGTTCGGCCTCCGGCACGTCGCGCGCGAGATCTACACCGGCGACGGGCCGGTCTCGTACTGGAACGCGTACGTCGCCATCACGCAGATGCACGGCCACGGCGACTTCTCCGATCCGCGCATCGGCGTGAACGTGACCAACGCGCCGCCGGACCTGGTGTCGGCGAAGCTCGCACCGCTGCGGGAGTATCAGTTCAGCCTGCGCGCGCCGCAGCCGGTGCCCGGGACGTTCGATCCTCAGGCGGCGCGCCGAGGGCATGCGCTGTTCCAGGGGAGCGCGGGGTGCGCGCGGTGCCATCTGGCCGGCTCGCTCAGCGACGTCAACGCGGGCAAGCTCCACCCTGCCGGCGACGTCGGGCAGGATCCGGCGTACGCGGAGCGGAGCGCGACGAAGCTCTACCGCACGACTCCGCTGCGCGGGCTGTGGCACGCGCCGCAGTTGAAGGGACCGTACTTCCACGACGGGAGCGCGCCGACCCTCGAGGCGGCGGTCGACCATTACGTGACGCTGTTCAAGCTCTCGTTGACCGCCTCGCAGAAGCGCGATCTGGTGGAGTATCTGAAGACGTTGTGACCGCCGCCGCCGGGCCGGGTGCCGCTAGTCGGTGCGGCGCCCGGTCCGGCGCTCGAGCACGACCTCTCCCTTCACGACCATGAAGCGGATGAGCCGGCGCGCGGCGTCGGGAAAGCTCTTGAGCCGGTCGCGGAAGCGGTCGTTGGAGACGACCGATGCCTCGAGCTCGCGCGCGAACGAGAGGATGAAGTAGTCGGCATCGGTGCCGGCGGGCGCCTGACGGATCTCGCCGTCGTCGACCATCCGCTCGTAGCGTGCGCGGTCGTCGATCTGGTGCCGGAGCGCCGCGTCGACGACCACCACCGGCTCGTACCCCTCCTCGCGGAGCTTCTCGCACACGGCGACGATGTTGGCGAGGAGGGCCTGCTCCCCCTCGCTCGAGTGGGCGACGTTGGAGCCGTCCACGAGCACGACGGGAGCGGCGCTCGCGGGGGTCGGTGATTTCCCCCTGCCGCGCGGGTGCCGCCCGTTGCCGGATGCCATCGTTGCTCCGCCTCCATGGGTTGGACGCGCCGCCGAGTGCCGTGGCCGAGCCCGCGGCGACCCGAGGGGGGCGAAGTTCAAGTTCCAGACCCGTGAGTGCCGGGTGCAAGGTGCCGAGCAGGACGCGAGCAGGAGGCGAGCACGAGACCGGGTGCTGTGTCGACCTGGCCGCCGACCGTCGTCCCACACACCCACACACCCACACACCGCCGCGCCCGCCAGCGAATGTGACGGAAATCACGCCAGTCCGGTGACATGGAGCCCAAATCCGATTAAGGTGTATATGGGATAGCAAACATTTGGAGCGTCGTCGATGAGCCGTCTCGCCAGCGTGCTGTCCGCTGCCGTTCTGCCACTCGCCGCCGTCGTGGCCTGCCGCGACGGAGGAGAGACGCGCGCGTCCGTCGCCCAGGCGTCCGCACAGGTCGCGCTCGCGGCCGCGGCGCTCACGGGCCAGCAGGCGAAGCTCGCAAGCCAGGTGGCCGGCGCCCCCTACCTCGGCTTCGACACCGGCGAGTACCCGGGCGACGCCGCGATGCGCGCGTGGCGCACCGGCGATTCGCCCTACTCGTGGACCGGCTACTACCTGCCCAGCCCCTGCCATCAGGACGACGGCTGGTCGGGCAAGCGCGAGACGTTGACGTCGATGGGCTACGGCCTCGCGGTGCTCTACGTCGGCCAGCAGACCTGGGGACGCAAGCCGGGTGCGCCGCACTTCGAGCGCGTGAAGGTGGCGAAGCGCGTGACGTCCTACGTCGGCAAGGGGAAGCACCGGCGCAAGGTGCACAGGACGGTGATGCGCACCGTGCTTCGCAAGGCGCCGCCTCCGTCGAAGGATGCGACGTGCAGCTCCGATTTCGTGAGCGGCGCGCGCGGCATGAAGGAGGGCGTCGACGCGGCGCAGCGCACCGCGCGTGAGGGCTTCGCGCGCGGCACGACGATCTTCCTCGACCTCGAGCGAATGGACGTGCTGCACCAGCGCATGCGCGACTACTACTCCGCGTGGGTGCGCGCCGTGCTCGACGACGGCCGCTACGTGCCGGGCATCTACGTCCACACCTACAACGCCAACACCGTCTACCACGACGTGAAGGCGGTCTACCGCTCGGCGGGACTCGAAGGGGAGCCTCCCTTCTGGGTCGCCAAGGGCCAGGGCTTCGACGTCACGAAGCACCCGACCGAGACCGGCCACACCTTCGCCGCGATCTGGCAGGGAATCCTCGACGTCACCCAGACGTGGAACGGGCACGAGATCCCGATCGACGTGAACGTCGCGTCGCTGCCATCGCCGTCGGAGACGGCGCTGGAGGTGGCGGACAGGATGGGGGAGTAGAACTACCGACTTCAGTAGCGGGAACTGAGGTACCCGGTCCTGTAGCTGGCAGTTCAACCCCCTATGCCTTTTTCGCGATCGCCTTGAGCTGCTCCACCGCCTTCACCGTCGCGCTGCTCGGCACCGCCCCCGTCGCGATCGCCTTCACCAGCTCGTCGTCGCGGTGATAGAGATCGTTGCCGAAGTGCAGCTCGCCGTCGCGGATGAAGGTCGTCGCGTAGGTGATGTACACCGGGATCTTGTGCGGCAGCTTCACCGACTGGTTGTCCTTCCCGTCGTGCATCGCCGCATCGACGCGCGCGGCGTCCCAGCCGAGCACCCACTGCGCGAGCTCCGCGGGCTTCTCGACGCGGATGCAGCCGTGGCTGAACGCGCGCACGTCCTTGTCGAACAGCTCGCGGTTCGGCGTGTCGTGCAGGTAGATGTTGAAATCGTTCGGGAAGAGGAACTTCACGAGCCCGAGTGAGTTCTTCGGGCCGGGCCGCTGCCGGATGCGCTGCTGGCCGCCGTCGTTGAAGTACTCCATGTCGTTCGCCGCGAGATAGCCCGGGTTCGACGCGAGCTTCGGCTCGATCTCCTTCGCCTGGATGTCGGGGGTCACGTTCCAGTACGGACGGAACACGACCGTCTCCATCGAGTCGGCGAAGACCGGCGTCGACTTGTCCTCGTACTCCTGGCCGACGATCACCTTCATGTCGAGCGCCGGCTCGCCCTTGTCGTAGGCGGTGAGGTGGAACGCCGGCACGTTGACGTAGATGTACTGCTGGCCGAGCGAGCGCGGCATCCAGCGCATGCGCTCGAGGTTCGCGGCGATCTGGCCGAGCCGGTATTCGGCCGGCACGTTGAGCGCGTCGAGCGTCTCCTTCCCGAGCTGACTGTCCACGGCGATCGCGTGCAGCGCCTGGAAGTGCGCGAGCGCCGCCGCGAGGCCGGCATCGAACGTCGCGCCGGCAGACTGCGTGCGCCGCGCGGGTGTCGCGCTCGTACCTCCGGCGGGCGCCGGATTCGCGGCATCGGCCGACGACGCGGCCGGCACCTCGATCCCTTCCGCCGCGAGCCGAGCGCGCAGCGCCGCGAGCCGCGCGGGAGTATCGGCATCGCCGCGCTTCAGCGCCTTGCCCTCCGGCACCGGCTTCCAGCCGCCCTTCGAAACGATGCCGCGGTAGCGCTCGAGCTGCTTCTGCAGTCCGGCGTAGTCCTCCCCGGTCGGACGCATCGCCGCGATCGCCTTGTCGAGCGGCTCCTTCGTCAGGGTGCGCACGAGCGCGCTGTCGACGTTCTCGTCGTTCGCCTCGATGTGCCAGCTCTGGCTCACCTTGCGCGGGTCCACCTGGCCGGTGAGGAAATCCTCGCCGATCGACGCGTACGCCGCGGTGAGCAGCACGTCCGCGTCGGCGATCTGCTCCGCCGTCGGACGCTTCGCCTGCCGGATCACCGACAGCGTCTGCGCCAGCTCGGCGACCGGATAGACGTCCATCCGGAGCCCGTCGTCGCTCGCGTTGAGCACGGCGTTCGTGAGCGCTTCGGCGCGGTCGTTGTCGACGCCGCTCTTGTCGAACCAGAGTGGCGTCCCCTGGAAGCGCTTGTAGAGTCGCTTCGTGTGCTCCCACGCCTCGTCCTCGATCTCCTGCGGCCGCTTGCCGTCGAGCCGCTGCTGGATTGCCGAGCGCAGGGTCGCCACGGGCACGCCATCGACCTCGCTGAGCGACGCGGGCGACCAGGCGCCGACGTCGCCCTCCGCCTGCTGGGCCTGACCGCCGTGGCCCCGCTCGTCGCCGCCGATGCTGCACGCCGACACCGCGGCGGAGATCGCGAAGAGAGCGGCCGTCAGCGCGCCAGCTCGGAACGTCGGAAGCGTCCTGGACATATGCCTCATCGACTCGGGTCCGTTCGTGAGCTCAGCGACCGGCGGCGAGGCCTTTCAGCATCTCGCTCGCGATCGCCCGGTCCTGCTCGCTGATCGGGTCGCGATCGTTCGCGACACGGAACGACGCCAGCACCTCGTCGCAAAGGTCCCGCAACCGATTGCGGCGTCGGCGATCGGAGCGAACGGGACGGGGGCCAGCGTTGAGGCGCGAATCGATGTCCGACATGCGAAGTCTCCGTGGTGATCGTGGTACGGCGCTCGACGACCCGAGCGGCCTCGACCCCGTACCAAGGCAGAGTCCGGGCCACGCCTCCGTGAGCGGGCTCGGCCAGAGAGGCCGCCAAGCACACGCGCCGCGCGCACCAACACACCAACACACCGCCCTCCACATCCATTTCCCCCATCCCGGCGTATAATCACCATCACCCGATGAGAGCCTTCCAATGACCCGCACCGCCGCACGCGGCGTCGCCGCCCTGGGGGTCGGGGTCGCCGCCGCGATTCTGTTCGCCGCACGGTCGCTCGCCGCCGGGCCGTCGACGCCGGTCGTCCTCCCCGATCCGGCCATCGATCAGCCGGCCGCGACCGCTGCCGGCCAGCAGTCGATCGTCTTCGCCGGCGGATGCTTCTGGGGAGTGCAGGCCGTCTTCCAGCACGTGAAGGGCGTCGTGAGCGCGACGTCCGGCTACGCTGGCGGCTCGGTCGACGATCCGTCGTACGAGCAGGTGAGCACCGGCACGACCGGCCACGCCGAGTCGGTGCGCGTCGTCTACGACACGTCGCAGGTGTCGCTCGGCCAGTTGCTCAAGGTGTTCTTCTCCGTCGTGCACGATCCGACGGAGCTGAATCGGCAGGGGCCCGACGTCGGCCCGCAGTACCGGTCGGCCGTGTTCTACTCTACCGACGCGCAGAAGAAGATCGTGCAGGCGTACATCGCGCAGCTCACCGCGGCGAAGGCCTTCCCGAAGCCGATCGTCACCGAGGTCGCGCCCCTCCGCGCCTTTCACGAGGCCGAAGCGTACCACCAGAACTACTACACCCTGCACCCGAACCAGCCGTACATCGTGATCAACGACCGGCCGAAGGTGGAGGCGCTCAAGACGCAGTTCGCGGCGCTGTGGAAGCAATGAACTGCCTACCCGGGTACCGGGTCGTGAGTACCCGGTACCCGGCCTGGCATACTGCCCCCCGGAAGGCACGGCCGGTCACTCTACCTCACCGCCGCTGAATTCTTCGTCACGAATGCGGCGGATCATCCGCCTGTTCGCGTTCTTCGCGCTCGCGCTGCTCGGCGGTCGCGCGGCTGCTGCTCAACGCGCGTCCGCCCACGCGCCGCTCGCCGACGCCGAGCCGGTGCGCGGCTGGACGATCCTCACCGACAGCGAGCCCGAGGCGCTCGCGGTGATCCGCGCCGCACGCGCGTACGACATCGACCATCTCGAGCTGTCGCACGAGATCGTGATGGATCTCGCCGACGTACGCGACGAGCGCACGCGCGGGCTCGTGAACCGGCTCGCCGACTCGGCCCATGCGGCGGGGATCCGCGAGGTGGTCGTGTGGGACCACGCGCTCTACGATCTCGACCACTATCCCGCGCGCTTCCGGACGGGGCCCGGGGGCACGATCGACCTCGACGATCCCGCGTTCTGGACCTGGCTGAAGCAGGACTATCGCGAGATGCTCGATCTCGTGCCCGACGTCGACGGGATCGTGCTCACCTTCATCGAGACCGGCGCACGCGCCGAGCGGCAGCATTCGCGCACGCTCGCGTCGCCGCAGGAGAAGCTGGCCGCCGTGGTGAACGCGGTGGCCGACGTCGTGATCGGCGAGCGGCATCTCAACCTCTACGCGCGCACCTTCGCGTACACGCACGAGGAGTACCGCAACATCATCGGCGCGGTCGACCGGTTCCGGCCCGAGGTGCGGCTCCTCATGAAGGAGACACCGCACGATTTCTTCCTCACCCATCCGAACGATCTCTTCGCCGGCACGATCGCGCGGCCGACGGTGATCGAGTTCGACGCGACGGGAGAGTTCAACGGCCAGGGCCAGATCGCGAGCACGTGGCCGGAGTACGTCCTCGGCCGGGCGAAGGATCTGCTGCGCCGCCCGCACGTCATCGGCTACACGGCGCGCACGGATCGCTACGGCGCGACGCGCATCGTCGGACATCCGGCCGAGATCGATCTCTACGCGCTGAAGCGCGTCGCCGAGGACCCGTCCGTCACGCCGGCGCGCGTGACGGACGAGTTCATCACGGCGACGTACGGCGCGGCGGCGCTCCCGTACGTGCGCCGCGCGTTCCGCAACGCGCTCGACGTCGTCGAGAGCAGCCTCTACACGCTCGGCACCAACGTGGCCAATCATTCGCGGCTCGATTACGACCGCTACGCCTCGAGCTACGCGCGCCACGTGAGCGGCAAGTGGATCGACCCGCCGGTCGCGCACGTCGCGCACGGCGTGAATCGCGACCTGCACTACTGGCGCGACGTGATCGACCACATCGCTCCCGCGCGCGCCAAGGAGCCGAAGGGGGCGCAGTGGAACGAGGTCCCCTGGGTGAAGGACAGCGGCTGGGTGCAGCCGGGCGAGCGCATGGACTCGGCGACCCTCGCGACGGTGATGACGGAGAAGCGCTGGGGGGTGGCGAAGGCGCGCGAGTCGCTCGACGCCATCGAGGCCGGCCGCCCGACGCTCCGTCCCGCCGACTACAGCGAGCTGCATGCGCTGTTCGAGCGCACGCTCCTCACGGCGCGCCTGCACGCCGCGGTCGCCGGCGCGTACTACGGCGCACGAGTCGCGTCACGCGGACCCGCCTTCCGCACGCCGTTCGTCGAGCGCACGATGCGCGAGGGTCGCGCCGCAATCCCCGTCGTCGCGAACGAGATCCGCACGTACGCCTACCCGCCGCCGGCGGGCGGCCAGTGGAACTGGGCCGGCGACGCCGAGACGGCGATGAAGTACCTGGACTATCCGCTGCGGTAGCCCGCTCCTCGGCGCCCGCGCATCCTCACGGAGCCGATCCCCTTTCTTTCGCATGATCGCCTTGCTCGCCACGAGGAGCAGCGTCGTCCAGCGGAGCAGAGGGAGGCGGAGGGACATCTCGGGTGAGACGGATGGGAGATCGCGCTCCAGGACGCCACCCCGGCGGTGCGGAGACAATGGCGGTCGTGTGCGAGATCTGTTAAGGTCGCGCGAGGCGAAGTCCGGTGGCGCCGGCCTTCCATCCACGTCGCGTGACCCTGCACGGGAGGTGTGCGATGTCCCTGGTCTACTCGTCGGCGAGCCGAACGCTGCAGGACAGCTTCGATACGCGGCGTCTCGCGGATCGCCTCGTGGAAGTGACGGTGCACGACCGGTTCACCGCGGACGATCGCGAGTTCATCGAGCAGCTCGACATGTTCTTCCTCGCCACCGTGGACGCAGCGGGGCAGCCGACCTGCTCGTACAAGGGCGGCGACCCGGGCTTCGTCACCGTGGTGGACGATCGGACGCTCGCCTTCCCGAACTACGACGGCAACGGGATGTACCTCTCGATGGGAAACCTCGCCGAGACCCATGCGGTCGGGCTGCTCTTCATCGACTTCGAGCGAGCGAACCGGATGCGGGTCGACGGCAGGGCGCGAATCTCGACCGGGGATCCGCTCATGGAGCGCTATCCCGAAGCGCAGTTCATCGTGCGCGTGGAGGCGTCGCGCATCTATCCCAACTGCCCGCGCTACATCCATCGATATCGGCTCGTCGAGCGATCCGCGTTCGTGCCGCGCGTGGGAGCGCGCACGCCGGTGCCAGGGTGGAAGCACGCGCCGTGGGCCGCGGACGTGCTGGCGGCCCAGGATCCCGCTCGGGGGGAGCGGCGCTGAGGGGGAGCGGCGCTGAGGGGGATCGGACAGCTCGCCTGCTGACCTGCGGCCGCGGCGCGCAGGAGCTGCGCCGGCTTGCCGGAGGGCGGCCGACCGCATTGTATACAGTATGAGCTCCCTCCGACTCGCCGAGCGCGCCGACGCGCCCTACTACGTCCCGTTCGGCAACGAGATCGACGTCTTCCGCGCCTGCCACGAGCGACGGCTTCCCGTGATGCTCAAGGGGCCCACCGGCTGCGGCAAGACGCGGTTCGTCGAGCACATGGCCTTTCTGCTCGGCCGCCCCCTCGTCACCGTCGCCTGCCACGACGACCTCTCGGCGAGCGATCTCACCGGCCGGTACCTCATTCAGGGCAACGACACCGTCTGGGCCGACGGGCCGCTCACCACCGCCGTCCGCACCGGCGCGATCTGCTACCTCGACGAGGTCGTCGAGTCGCGCCAGGACACGCTCGTGGTGATCCATCCGGTCACCGACGACCGTCGGCTGCTGCCGATCGAGAAGACGGGCGAGCTCCTCACCGCCGAACCGGGATTCCAGCTCGTCGTGTCGTACAACCCCGGGTACCAGCACGCGCTCAAGGACCTCAAGCCGAGCACGCGCCAGCGCTTCGTCGCGATCGAGTTCGACTTTCCGGCGCCGGCGCGCGAGGCGGAGATCGTCGCGCACGAGAGCGGCGTGCCGCGCGCCACGGCACGCGCCCTCGCCGAGCTCGCGGTGCAGATCCGCCGGCTGCGCGACCAGGGGCTCGCCGAAGGACCAGGCACGCGCCTCCTCGTCTCCGTCGGACGACTGATCGCGAGCGGCATCGCGCCCCGCGATGCGTGCCGCACCGCCCTCGCCGCTCCGCTCACCGACGACCCCGACCTGCTCGCCGCGATCGACGACCTCGTGGTGCAGACGATCTAGGGACACGTCGTGCGGCTGCAGCGGTATCTCCGCAATCGCGCGCTGCGGCTCTCCCGCCGCGTCGCCACGCCGGTGCGCCGCTGGCGCGCGCGCTCGAGCGCGAGCACGCTCGCGCTGCACGACGTCGCGCGCCGGATCGAGCTGACGCTCGTCGCGATGTACGGCACGCCGGTTCGCATCGCGCCGATCACGACGGCGACCGACGCCGACGTCGCGCTCCCCGCCTCGCTCGACGCACGTGCCGGCCGCGACGACGCGGTGGCGCGCTATCGCCTGCTCGCGATGCTCCAGGCCTCGCGCCGAGCGCGCGGCGGAGATGCGCTCGCGCCGGTCGACGATCCGCTCGCACGCGATCTCTTCCTGCTCGCCGAGACCGCGGCAGCGGAGCGCGACGTGCTCGCGCGCACGCACACGCTCGGTGCCGTGCTGGGTGCCCTCCATTTCGCCGAGCTGGCAGGGCGGCCGGCGCCGTTCCGGCTGACGCCTCCCGAGCGGCGCGTCGAGACGCTGCTGCGCACGCTGCTCGCGTCGCCGGTGACGCAGCCGCCGGAGGAGGTGCCCGCGTGCGATTCGGCCGCGGACTCGCGAGCGTGGGCCGAGCGCACGGCGCAGCGGATTCGCGGCGAGCCGGGAGGTCTCGCGCCGTACCAGCCGCGCAACCCGCTCGGCTTGTGGGGGCTTGCCTGGTCGCGCCGGCTCGCGCCGCCCGAGGTGCAGTTGGGCGGTGGCGGCGCGGGCACGAGCGCGGATTCGTCGGCGCAGTCGCGCGCGACGGGCGAGCGCGGCACGCGCCAGGGGAACCCGGATGCCTCGGGCGAGGGCGCGATTTCGGACAGTGGCGACGGCGGCCGCTCGTCGGCCGGCCCGTCGGACGAGGGTGACGCGGTCGCCGCCGGCGGCACGGCCACCGGCGACGCGTCGAACGCCGCGAGCGACGACGCCGCTCGGGCTGATCCTTTCCCGCGCGATGCGCGCCGCGTGGACGACGACCGCCCTCCGCCGGACGGGATCGGCTATCCCGAGTGGGACACGTACGCGCAGCGGTTCCGGCCGGGTGGCGCGACCGTGAGCTCTCGCGCGGCGACCGTCGGCGACGGCGCGTGGGCGGACGAGGTGCTCCGCGAGCACGCGCCGCTCGTGCGTCAGGTCCGCGAGCGCTTCGCGCCGCTGCGCTCGCGTCGGTTGCGGCTGCGTCGTCAGCGTGCCGGTGACGAGCTCGATCTCGAGGCGTGCGTCGCCGCGCTCGCCGATCGCCGCGTGGGAATCGTGCCGAGCGACCGGCTGTACCGGATCGTCCGTCCGGCGCGCCACACGCTCGCCATCCTGCTGCTCGCCGACACGAGCGGCTCGACGGGCACTCGTCTCGACGACGGCCGCACGGTGCTCGACGTCGAGCGGATGACGCTCCTGCTCGCGGGTGAGGCGCTCGCGACGATGGGCGATCCGTACGCCATGCTCGCATTCTCCGGCGCCGGACGGCACGGCGTGCAGGTGCGCACGCTGAAGGGGTTCGGCGAGCACGACGCCGACATCGTGCGGCGGCGGATCTCCGCGCTCGCGCCGCGCGACAATACGCGACTGGGCGCCGCGGTGCGTCACGCGGCCGCCGTGCTGCGCGCGCAGCCGGCGGAGCGGCGCATCCTGCTCCTGCTGTCGGACGGCAAGCCGAACGACGTGGATCTGTACCAGGGCACCTTCGCGGTCGAAGACTCGCGCCGCGCGCTCCTCGACGCGCGCGCCGACGGCACCTACACCTTCTGCCTCACGGTGGAGCAGGACGAGCAGGACTACCTGCCGCGACTGTTCGGCGAGACGGGCTACCGGATCCTCGCGAGCCCGCAGCAGCTCCCGGAGGCCCTGCTCGGTGTCGTCAGGGGGATGGTCGTGTCCTGAACTGCAACTTCGAGTAGTCGGTAGCGGGTACTTCGTAGCGGGACTGGCAGGCCAGCCACTGGGAGACGTTCGCTTTCGCCCCCGTCTCCCAGTGGCCGAGCATGCCGGTCCCGCTACCAGGTACGCGCTACTCCCTACTCGCCGTTGCCGTTCGGACTCACACCAGCGCCGGCGTCACCGCCGCCTCGTCGCGCTCACGAGTGCGGATTCGCCAGACGCTCTCCACCGGGACGACGAAGATCTTTCCGTCGCCGACCTCGCCGGTGCTCGCGCTCTCGAGGATCGCGTTCACCGTGACGTCGACGAACGATTCGGAGACGCCGATCTCGAGGCGCACCTTCTCCTGGAGCTCCATCTTGACCGTCGTGCCGCGGTAGGTCTCCACCGCGTCGGTCTCGCCGCCGTGCCCGAGGACGCGCGACACCGTGAGTCCGCAGACCTCGGCGCGATACAGCCGCTCGAGCACGTCGTTCAGCTTGTCCGGGCGGACGATCGCCACGATGAGCTTCATGCGACACCTCCGGCCGGAGCGGCCACCGTGGCGGGACGGGTGAGCGGCGCAGCGGCGACGTCGGCGAGGACGAGCACCGCGCCCTCACCGTGCGTGTACGCTTCCTCGCCGTGCTGCGTGATGTCCATGCCGCGACCCTGCGCGCGCTCGTCGGCCGAGAGCGCGGTCGCCGCGCCGATCACCTTGAGCAGGACGAAGCTCATCACCGCGCTGTAGACGATCGTCGCCACGACGCCGGTGAGCTGGAGGACGAACTGCTTCGGGTTACCGTGGAGCAGGCCGTTCGTGCCGCCCCACGCCGCTTCGGCGAACACGCCGGTGAGCAGCGCGCCCGTGATGCCGCCCACGCCGTGGCCGGCGAGCACGTCGAGCGAGTCGTCGAGCCGCGTCCGCGAGCGCCACACGATGGCGTAGTAGCTCGGCAGCGCGCCGAGCGCACCCATGAGGATCGCCGACCTGGGGGAGACGAAGCCCGCCGCGGGCGTGATCACGACCAACCCGATCACGATCGCCGTGGCTGCGCCCACCGCCGTCGCGCGCTTGGTGCGCACCGCGTCGAGCCCCATCCAGACGCACAGCGTCGCCATCGGAGCGAGCATCGTCGTGGCGAAGGCCGCGGCGGCGCTGCCGTTCGCGGCGAGCGCGCTGCCCGCGTTGAAGCCGAACCAGCCGAAGTAGAGGAGCGCGGCGCCGAGCAGCGCGAAGGGCACGTTGTGGGGCAGCATCGCCTGGCGCCCGAAGTCCTTTCGCTTGCCGACGACGATCGCGGCCACCGTCGCCGCGATGCCGGCGTTGATGTGCACCACCGTGCCGCCGGCGAAGTCGAGGACGCCGAGCTTCGCGAGCCAGCCGCCGCCCCAGACCCAGTGCGCGACCGGCGCGTACACGAAGATCGTCCACAGCGCGATGAAGACGAGGTACGGCCCGAAGCGCATCCGGTCGACGATCGCGCCGGCGATCAGCGTCGCCGTGACGACGGCGAACGACGCCTGGTACGCCATGAACAGCGCGTGGGGGATCGTCCCGTGCGCCTCGACGCCGACGCCGTTGAGCAGGGCGAAGTCGAGGCCTCCGAGCCAGGAGCCGCCGGGCGCGAAGGCGAGCGTGTACCCGAGGAGCGCCCACACGACGCCGCACACGCCGAAGGCGGCCATGCACATCATCATGGTGTTGAGCGCGTTCTTGGCCCGTACCAGACCGCCGTAGAAGAACGCGACGCCCGGCGTCATGAGCAGCACGAGGGCGGTGGAGACGAGCATCCACGCCGTGTCGGCGGGCACCACCACGGGCGCTGGCGGTGCCGCGGCCGCGACGGGCGCCGCCTCCTGGACGGCTGCCGCGAGCAGGGCGGCGGAGCTGAGGACGGACGAGACCACGGTGAGGCTCCGGGGTTGAGGGTTCGATCGAGAGGGCGGCCGAGGCGGTCTGAGCGCGAGCTCCGCCCAGCATATGTATCAAAGTGCGCGCCGTCAAGCGCCGGATTTGCATTTTTTTGAGTGCATTTCGCCGTTTTGGACAGCATCTCGCGCTTTTTCTGCACTTGGACACCGGGTGCTCACGCCGATAATTTAGCACTTGCTCAATTGAGCCGGTGTGATATCTTCGCGCCGTGCAGAGCTTTGCCGCCCTCGCCGATCCCACCAGGCGCGCCATCGTCGAGATGCTCGCCCGAGGACCGCTCCCCGCCGGCGCGATCGCCCGCCGGTTCACCGTCTCGCCCTCGGCCGTCTCCCAGCACCTCAAGGTGCTCCGCACCGCCCGGCTCGTCCGGGCTCGCGTCGCCGGCCAGCAGCGGATCTACGAGCTCGATCTCGACGGCATCGCCGAGATCGACGCCTGGCTCGACGACCTCGGCCCGATCTGGCGCAGGCGCCTCGAGGCACTCGAGCGCCAGCGCCGCCTCGAAGGCGCGCCGCCGCCTCCGCGCTGAGTCGGGAGATCCCCCCGCGACGATGGGGGAAGCGCCCCGAGACGTTGGTGGGAATGCCCGATCGGTCGCGGCACCCCTTCTCGCGAGATTGCGCTCCGTGGATTCCCGCAGCGTCCCGTACCGGAGCGGCCCATGCACGCCACGACCCCGATACCCCGCTTCTCCGCGCTGAACGAGCAGGACGCGCGCGCGCTGCTCGCGCGGAATCACGTCGGCCGCCTCGCGTTCACCTTCCGCGACCGCGTCGACATCCAGCCGATCCACTACATCTACGACGAGCGCTGGCTGCTCGGCCGGACGTCCGTGGGCTCGAAGCTGATGAAGCTCGCCCACCACCCGTGGTGCGCCTTCGAGGTGGACGAGGTCCACGGGCCGTTCCACTGGGACAGCGTGGTGGTCCACGGCAGCTTCACGATGCTCGATCCAAAAGTCGGATCGGTCGACCTCTACGACCGCGCGATCGAGCGGCTGCAGCGGCTCGTGCCGGCCGCGTTCACCGACGACGATCCCGCGCCGGAGCGCGTGATCCCGTTCGCGATCCATATCGACGAGCTCCACGGCCGCTCGGCGCGGTCGGAGAGCGAATGAAGGACGAGACAGGAGATCAGGCCATGACGACCGCTACCGCACTCCGGACCGCCCCGGACCAGACGTCGCCGCCGCGAGAGACCGGTGCGCCGCGCGCGCCGCTGCTCGTCGCGGTGAAGCCGTACGACAAGTGCGACGCCACGCTCGAGATGGCGCAGTGGCTCGCCGCCGAGCAGGGGCGCCCGCTGCACGCGCTCACCGTGCTCGAGACGAACGACGCGATCGCGATCGCCGCGGGCGTCCCCGTGCTCCCCGATCACTATCACGCCGAAGAACGGGCGGCGGTCGCCGATCTGCTCGAGGAGCGCCTCGGACGCCCCGCGCCGCACACCGCGCGCGACCACCGCGTCGACGTGATCGAAGGGCCCGCCGCGCGCTCCGTCGCCGACGTCGCGGAGGAGCGCTCGGCCTCGGCGATCGTCGTCGGCACCGGCTCGCACGGGCGGCTCGGCCGGCTCGTGTACGGCGAGCACGCGGTACAGATCAGCCGCCTCACCGACCGGCCGATTCTCGTCGTGCCGCCGAACGCACACGCCGGCCGGTACGCGCACGTGATGGTCGCGGTCGATTTCAGCCCGGCCAGCCGGCGCGCCGCGCAGCTCGCGCTGGACTTCGTGGCCGACGAGGGCGAGCTCGCGCTCGTGCACGTGAAGAGCGCGGTGAGCCTGAGCGAGGAGTCCGCCGGCTGGTGGGAGGAGGCGTACGAGCGCCGCACGGCGGACCTGTTCCATCGCTTCGTCGCGCTGCTCCAGCTGCCGCGGGGCATCCGCGTCACCACGCGCATGCTGCACGGCGACGTCGCCGCGACGCTCGTCGCGCACGCGCGCGAGCACTACGTGGGGCTCGTCGCGTGCGGCGGCCGGCGCCACTCCTTCCTCGAGCGCGTGCTCCTCGGCTCCGTTTCCACGGAGCTCATCCGGCGCACCGAGTGGCCCCTGCTGGTGGTCCCCTCGCGGCCGCAGGACGAGGCGGACGACGTGCGTCCCGCGATGGGCGGCGTGGTGGAGAGCTGGGACGCGAGCGCGTGGCCGGGCCTGATCGAGCGCTTCGGTCGTCGCAACGGCGGCCGGCCGACCCAGCTCCGCTTCCGCACGGCGAGCCCGCAGGGGGTGGGCAGTGTGGAACAGGGCTACCGGCTGCTCGACGCGAGCTTCGACCGCGCCGCCACGCGTGCGGAGATCGTGCTCGGGGACGCGGAGTCGTCGGGGTCCCAGGTGAGCCATCGCGTCTCCAACGTGCGGGCCGTGATGGTCAGCACCGACGCGACCGGCCGCGACACGGCCCTCCGGCTCGACACCGCCAGCGGGCGCTGCACCGTGACGTTGGGCGACGACGCCTGACACGGCGGCGCGCACTGGTGCGGCGGGGTGACGGTTCGCAGCTTGGACCGCCACCCCGCCGCGCATCATGCCCGAGCTGCCGGACGTCACCATCTACGTGGAAGCGATCGCGCGGCGGGTCGTCGGCCAGCCGCTCGCCGGCTACGCCGTGCGCAGCGTGTTCGCGCTCCGCAGCGTCGACCCGCCGCTCGACCTGCTCGTCGGCCGCGAGGTGCGCGCCGTGCGGCGGCTCGGCAAGCGGATCGTGCTCGACTTCGGCGACGAGCTGCATCTCGTCGTGCACCTGATGATCGCCGGCCGCTTCCGGTGGATCTCCGCCGGCGCGCGCACGCGCGTGCCGGCACGCATCGCGCTCGCCGAGTTGAGCTTTCCCGGCGGCACGCTCGTGCTCACCGAGGCGGGCACGACGCGGCGCGCGTCGATTCACGTCGTGCGAGGCGGCGACGCACTCGCGGCGTTCGACCGCGGCGGGCTCGAGCCGCTCGGCGCGACGCGCGCGGAGTTCGCCGAACGGCTCGCGCGAGAGAATCACACGCTCAAGCGATCGCTCACCGACCCGCGGCTGTTCAGCGGGATCGGCAACGCGTACTCCGACGAGATCCTGCATCGCGCGCGGCTCTCGCCGCTGCGGCTCACGAGCCGGCTGAGCGAGGAGGAGGTGACGCGGCTGCACGAAGCCACGCGCGCGACGCTCGCGGAGTGGACCGATCGCCTGCGCGCCGACACGGGGGACGGCTTCCCCGAGACGGTGACGGCGTTCCGGGAAGGGATGGCCGTGCACGGCCGATATCGCGAGCCCTGCCCCGACTGCGGCACGGCGGTGCAGCGCATCCGCTATCGCGACAACGAGACGAATTACTGTCCCCGATGCCAGACCGAGGGCCGCCTGCTCGCCGACCGCGCCCTCTCACGCCTGCTGCACGAGGATTGGCCGAAGACGATCGACGAGCTGGAAGGCTGAGCGCCGCTACTGCGTCGCGCCCGGAGCGGCGGGCGCCGCGGCGGAGGTGCTCGCCGCATCGGCGGGGACGACCTCGATCGCGCCGTACTTGTGATCGGTCCCCCACCGCCGGCGTGCATCTCGCGCGTCGTAGAAGCGAAGTTCGGCCACCTCGGGGATCGCGACGTCGCGCAGCGTCTCGAGCGCACCGACCTTCTCGTCGCCGACGTAGACGACGACCGACGCCTTCTCGACCGGCTCGGTGCTGGGCGCTTCGCCGTGCTTCGCCTCGTCCTCGCGCTGCTGCTTCGTCCACTCCGGGCGCGCGAGCTCCACCGCCTCGAGCACGTTCGTCGCGATCGAGCGCCGCAGCTCGGCGCTGCCGAGGAGGAGCCGACCCGAGCGCGCCGGTACGTTGAACGGCGTCGGGAAGCGATCCTCCCGGCGTCCCTTGGGGCGGAGGAAGTAGCCGGCGATCGCGCCCAATCCGACTCCCGCCGCGGTGTAGCCCTGCCGGAGGCTGGTCTTGTCGCTCGCCGAGATGCGCGCCCAGTCGCTGTTCGCGACCTGAGCGCCGAAGTAGCCGATCCATCCACCGACGGCCGCGCCGACGGCGACCCCGATCGCCGCGCGGATGCCGCGGCCGGCGCCGCTCGAGCCCTCGGCCGCGCGGGCAGCGGGCGCGGGCGGGCTCGGCGCCGCGATGGGTTCCATGGTGATCGTGTAGTCGCGCGGCGCGGCCGCCGGCGAGAGCAGCACGGATGACGACGACACGAGCGCGACGGACGGCGTGGCGCTCTGCGCACCCACGTCCGCGACGGGCGCGAGCAGGGTGAGCGCGGCGCTCGCCAGAAAGAAGAGTGGCGATCGGCTCATTGCGGCTTCGCGCTCTCCTGCTGCCGGAGCTGCGATTGCTCGTCGACCATCGGCACGCGAGTCCAGAGCACCAGCGTGCCGCAGCTCGGCGTCCCGGTGCGGAATCCCGGTGGCGTGGAGGCGAGATCCGAGTAGTACTCGACCGCCATGTAGTCGTTGGTGATCAGATTGGAGATGTCGTACGAGGCGTCGGCCCCGCTGCGCGTCGTGGGATACTGTGTCCGCGCGCCGCCGCCGCCGGCGACCTCGCGGATCGTCTCCACCGACATGTTCGGGTCGGAGAGCAGCACGCCGTCCTGCCAGATCTGGATCCCGCAGGGCTTGATGTTGGTCGCCTGACGGAGCGAGCTCGGATTGAGGGAGCGCTGGCTGACGATGTTCATCTCGCCGGTGGCGGTGCGCTGGAACCGCACGCCGACCATGATGGACTTGAGCGCATCTATCAGCGGACGGCCGTTGAACTTCGCCACGTCGTCCGGGCCGAGGAACCGGCCGCCGCGCGAGCTGTGCTGGCGCTGCTCGAACTCGTGCAGCTTGAGGGGGAGTTGTCGCCGGTGCCGCGCCCGAACCTCGACGCTCGCCAGGACGTGCGCGTTCGGGACGAGCGAGAACGCCTGCTCGACCGTGCCGTTGGCCGGAACGACGACGTCGGCGCGCTTGCCGGCGAAGCCGGGGGCCTCGCCGACGATCGTGACCTTGCCGGTCGGGAGTCCCTCGATGCGGTACTGGCCGGTGGAATCGGTGGTGGCGGCGCGCTCGAGCTGCGGGACGCGGACGGTGGCCCCGACGATGGGCTTGCCAGCGGAGTCGACGATTCGTCCGGTGAGCGCCGACGCATTCTGCGCGGCGGCGAGCCCGGGCAGGGCGAGGAGCAGAACGGGAAGTACGCACGACGCGAGGGCGCGCCGCACCGACGGGAAGCTCATACGACGTCTGCCGTGGAGGGAAACTGAAGTTTAGGGCCCGGATCCGGTCCCGACAATGTTCCGGTTACTGAGACACCAGACCGCGAGCGGCGGTTCAGCCGTCACACCGCCCCACCCGGAGACCGGACTTACGGGTTGGCCTCTCCTTCTGTTGACGTCCCGAGCGGGGAAGGCATTCCGTCCAGCGGCGCCGACGACGGAACGCGGATCTCTGATCCGCCGTTCGAGCCCCGGCGGGGCGCGCCGGGATCAGTCTCCGACCGCCGGCTCCGGCTGCACGGGCGCCGCGTGCTCGGCGTGGCGGCGCCCGAACTTCGCCAGCAGCTTCTCGCGCCAGTCGTCGAGGATCTCGTAGACGGTCGGGATGACGAACAGCGTCAGGATCGTCGACGTGATCGTGCCGCCGATCACCGCGCGGCCGAGTGGCGCGCGGAAATCGGCGCCCTCGCCGCGGCCGAGCGCCACGGGGATCATGCCGGCGATGAGGGCGAGCGTGGTCATCAGGATGGGGCGCAGCCGGATCGCGCCCGCCTCGATGAGCGCGTCGCGCATCGGGAGCCCCCTCAGCTCGTGCGTCCACTTGGCGAAGTCGATCAGCAGGATCGCATTCTTCGCCACGATCCCCATGAGCAGGATCACGCCGATGAGCGACATGATGTTGAGCGTGTCGCCCGTGACGAGCAGTGCGAGCACGACGCCGATCAGCGAGAGCGGGAGCGACGAGAGGATCGCCAGCGGATCCAGGAAGGAACCGAACTGGATCACGAGGATCAGGTACATCAGCATCACCGCCACGCCGAGCGCGGCGAAGATCGACCCGAACACCTCCTGCTGGTCCTCCGTCGCGCCTCCCGCCGAGATCGTGTAGCCCTCGGGCAGCCTGAAGTCCTTCAACCGCCGCTGCGCGGCCTGCGCGATGTTGCCGAGCGACCCCTCGATGTTCGCGCCGACGGTGATGACGCGCTTGCGATCGAGATGATCGATCTGCGCCGGGCCGGCGCTCGCGGTGATCGTCGCGACCTGGCCGAGCGGCACCACGGTCGGTCCGCCGCCGGCCGCGGCGCTGGGCAGCACGATCGGCACGGCGGCGAGATCGGCGGGATTCTCGCGCATACCGGCCGGCAGTCGCACGCGCACGTAGCGCGTCTCGCCGGTCGGGTCGACCCAGTTGCCCGCGTCGACGCCGGCGAAGGCGGGGCGCAGCGCCTGGGCGATCTGTCCGACGCTCACGCCGAGCGTGCCGGCGAGCCCGCGGTTGATCTCGACGCGCAGCTCCGGCTTCTGCCCCTTGCTCGAGAGCCCGACGTCCACCGCGCCCGGCGTGTGGCGCACGATCGTCGCGACGGAATCGGCGAGCATGGCGAGCGTGTTCGCGTCGGGACCCTGAAGCTGGAGCTGGAGCGGCTTCTGTCCGCCACCGGGGCCGCCCGCTTCGATGAGATACGCCGTCGCCCCACCGATCCGCTTGAGCTCGCGGCGCACTTCCTTCCCCAGCGCCTGCTGGCTCACGTCGCGCTCCGCCTTCGCCTTCAGCCGCACGTACACCGAGCCGACGTCGACGCCGCCGGAACCGGTCGAGCTGCCGATGGTGGAGTACGTGTACGCGACCTCGTGATGCGCGCGAAGCTGCCGCGCCACCTGCTCCGTGACGACGCGCGTGTACTCGAGACTCGAGCCGGGCGGCGCTTCGACCGTGACGGTGAGCTCGCTGCGGTCGCTGTCGGGAGCGAACCCGAAGCCGCCGAGCAGCACCTGCAGCGCGATCGCGGCGAAGAAGGAGCCCACCGCGAGACCGATCATCGTCTTGCGATGATCGAGCGCCCACGCCACGCCGCGCCGGTAGCGCGCGGCCTGCCGGTCGAACCAGACGTTGAACCGGTCGAGCGCGCGCGCGATCGGGTTCCGGCGCTCGTGCGCCTCGATCTGCGGATCCGCCCAGTAGGCGGAGAGCATCGGATCGAGCGAGAAGGAGACGAACAGCGACACGAGCACCGCCGCCGCGATCGTGAGCGCGAAGGGCTTGAACCACTGCCCGGCGAAGCCGCCCATGAACGCGACGGGCACGAACACCGAGATGATCGAGAAGGTCGTCGCGGCGACGGCGAGCCCGATCTCGTCCGTCCCCTCGTGGGACGCGGTCAGATGGTCTTTCCCCATCTCGACGTGGCGCACGATGTTCTCGCGCACGACGATCGCGTCGTCGATCAGGATGCCGATCGCGAGGGAGAGCCCGAGCAGCGACATGGTGTTCAGCGTGAAGCCGAACAGCATGAGCGGCACGAACGACGCGAGGACCGACACCGGGAGCGCCAGACCGGTGATGATGGTGGAGCGCCAGGAATTGAGGAACAGGAAGACGACGAGGACGGTGAGCGCGGCGCCCTCGACGAGCGCGGTCTGCACGTCGCGCACGGAGGCGCGCACGCGCGCGCCCGCGTCGCGCACGACCTCGATCGTCGTCCCCGTCGGAAGCTGTGCGCGGAGCGCCGGCAGCCGCGTCTGGATCGCGTCGCTCACCGTCGTCGTGCTGTAGCCCTTCGACTTCACGATGTCGAGGCCGATCGCTTCGCGCCCGTTGTACAACGCGGCCGAGCGTCGCTCGGCGGACCCCGCCTCCACGGTGGCGACGTCGCCCAGCCGGATCGGCACGCCGTTGCGCTGCGTCACGACGAGCTGCGCGAAGTCCTCCGGGCGCTCGAGCCGGCCCTCGAGCCGGATCGCGCGCTCCATCACGGGCCCGGTGACCTGCCCCACCGGCGCGGCGAGATTCTGCGCGCGAAGCGCGTTCACGACCTGATCGATGCCGACCCCCGTCGCCGTGAGGCGAGCCGGATCGAGCACCACGTTGAGCGTGGCGCTGTCGGCGCCGGAGATGTTCACCTGCGCGACGCCGGGGATCGAGCGCAGGTCGCCGCCGATGGTCTGGTCGGCGATCTGCGTGAGCTGCGACGGCGTGAGGGTGAGCGAGGTGAGCGCGAGCGAGACGATCGGCACCGCCGCCGGATCGAAGCGCTGGACGATCGGCTCGACGATCTCCGCCGGCAGCTGCGCGCGGACCGCGGAGATCGCGTCGCGCACGTCCTGGGTCGCCTGATCGACCGGCTTGTCGAACTGGAAGACGACGATGATCTGGGCGAACCCGTCGGTGGACGTCGACTGGAGGCGGTCGAGCCCCGAGATCCCCGAGATGCGGTCCTCCAGCCGGTCGACGACCTCGCGCTCCACCTGCTCCGGCGACGCGCCGGGATAGACGATGCCGACGAAGATCACGGGCGCATCGATGTCCGGGTACTCGTCGGTCTGCAGCCTCAGCAGCGCGGCGATCCCGAAGACGGCCAGCGCGATCGTCACCACGACGGTGATGATCGGACGGCGGATGGCGAAGTCGGAGATGAACATCGTGGCGGATGAAGTGCGGCGCGGGAGAGCCGTGAGTTGGACACGACCTCGGAAGCAAGAGCATCCCGAGGCTGCCACGAACTTACCAGCTCACCAACTCACTAACTCACTGCTCGAATGAATCGCTGCACGTCTTCTTCGTCGTTGTACAGGTACGGCGACACGCGAATGACGTCGCCGCGGATGCTGACGTGGACGCCCCGCGCGGCGAGGCGGTCGGCGACGTCCGGCGAGACGCCGCCGGGCAGGCGCACACCGAGCATGTGTCGTACCCTCTCGGTCGTGTCGGGCACGAGACAGCCGAGCGCGGCCGCCTCGCCGGCGATCCGGTCGGTGAGCAGGCCGACGTCGCGCGCGATCCGTTCGACCCCCCACGCGAGCACCTGCTCGAGCGCGGCGGCGGCCATCGGGACGAGGACGAACTCCGAGAACTCGCCCATGTCGAACCGGCGCGCGCCGTCGCGAAACTCGTCCGTGTATTCGACGAGGCGGCTGAAGTCCTCCGAGCCGGCGCGCGCCATCCACGTCTGCTCGATCGGCGTTCCCCGCTCGCGCCATTTCGGCGCGACGTAGAGGTAGCCGAGACTGTAGGGGCCGAGCAGCCACTTGTAGCCGACCGCGACGAGGAAGTCGGGCTGAATCGCCGCGACGTCGATCGGGTGCGCGCCCGCGGCCTGGCTGGCGTCGACGACGAGCGCCGCCCCCGCGGCCCGCGCGGCGGCGCCGACCCGCTCGAGATCGACGAGCGTGCCGTCGGTCCAGTGGCAGACCGGCGTGGCGACGACCGCGACGTCTCCCGCGGCGAGCGCGGCGAGGAGGGCGTCGGTCCAGCGCTGTCCCGGTTCGCAGGCGACCGTGCGGACCCGCGCGCCGGTGCGCCGCGCGAGCTCGCGCCACGCGTAGACGTTCGACGGGAACTCGCGATCCAGCACGAGCAGCGTCTGGTTCGCGCGGACGGGAATGTTCGCGGCGGCGGTGGCGATCCCGTAGCTCGCCGACGGCACGAGCGCGATCGACTCGGCGTCGGCGCCGACGACGCGGGCGAACAACGCACGGAGCGACTCGGCGCCGGTGAACCAGTCGCTCGCGCGCATCGTCCACGGCGACGCCTTCGCGCGCACGGCGTCGATCCCCGCCGCCGTCACCGCGCGAAGCTGCGGCGAGATGCTCGCGCAGTTCAGGTAGACGACGTCGTCGGGGATCTCGAACAGCGCGCGCGGCGGTGATGCGGATGCTGATGCTCCATCGACCGCGCGCGCCGTCACGGCACCACGCGCTGCGGCCGCTTGCTCATGAGCGCCTCGATCTCGTCGAGCTCGCGCGGCGCCTGGCTGATGCGCTCGAGACCCTTCTCGGTGATCACATAGTCGTCCTCGATGCGCACGCCGGTGTTCTGATAGCGGCGCACGACGGGGAGCACCTTGGTGATGAAGGCGCGGTTCTTCGGCGTGTCGGGGAGCGCGTCGAGCATGGTGGTGCTGATGTAGATGCCCGGCTCGATCGTGAACGCATCGCCCTGCCGGAAGAGGTGATCGTCGGCGTAGAACTGCGCGGGGTCGTGCACGGCGAGCCCGATGCCGTGCGAGATGCCGTGGATCATCCAGAAGATCGGCTGGGAGCAGCTGCGCGGGCTCTTCGCGCAATCGGCCTTCCACGGCGGATCGAACTGCGCGTCGACGCTCTCGACGAGACCGAGCTTCGCGAGCCCGCGGGCGCGGATGTCGATCGACGAATCCTGCGCCGCGACGGCCGACATGCCGGGCTTCGAGTTCCGCTCGGCCGCTGCCTGCGCGTCGCGCACGAGCTGATAGATCTCGCGCTGCTCCGGGGTGTACTTGCCGCTCACCGGCAGGGTGCGGGTGACGTCGGCGGCATAGCCCTCGTACTGCGTCGCCGCGTCGATGACGACGACGTCGCCCGGCTTCACGTCGCCGCGGTCGCGCATGTAGTGGAGCTGCGTGCCGTGCGCGCCGCCGCCGACGATGGAGCCGTACGCCGGCCGCTCGCCGCCCAGCCGGAGGAAGGTGCCCTCGAGCGCGGCCTGGATCTCGTACTCCTTGGTCGGCTCGGGGATGAGCATCGCGGCGCGGTGCCCTTCGGAGCTGATCTCGGCGGCGCGGCGCAGGAGCGCCATCTCGGCCGGGCTCTTCCGCGCGCGAAGCTGGTCGACGATCTCGTGCGCATCGCGGACGTCGAGCGACGAGTGGCGCGCCTCGAGCGCGCGGACGAAGGCGCGGCCGCGGGTGAGCGAGTCCTCCTCGGCGAAGTCTTCGTCGGCGAAGTCGGTGAGGAGGTAGAAGGGCAGCTTCGCCGAGGCGAGCGAGTCGGCGTAGGCGGCGAGCGCGGAGAAGGAGCGTGCGCCGACGCCCGTCTCACGCGCGACGGTGGCCGTGTCGGTGCGATGGCCGTAGTAGAACGCCATCCGCGGATCGACCGGGGAGAGGAAGAGCGTGCTCGCGCCGCGTCCGTCGCGCACGACCATCACGAACGCCGCGTCGGGCTCGTCGAAGTTCGTGAGATAATGGAAGGCGGGGAGCTGATAGAAGGGGCCGAAGTCGGTCACCGGCGTCCGTCCGCCGAAGCCGATGACGACGCCGTTCTTCACGCGCGCCGCGAGCGAATCGCGGCGCGCGGCGAACTCGGAGGGCGAGATCTGCGCGCGCAGGGGAGTGACGAGGGCGCCGAGCGCGAGGAGGGCGACGAGCGTCGAGAGCGCGGCGCGGCGCTGGCGCGCGGCGGTGAAGGCAGGCATGTGGCTCACTCTGGCTGGACATGTCGTTGTCGGGCAACGACATCGGGGAATCTCGCCCGGCATCGGCTGGGGCGGCAAGAGCCGATGAACGAAACGCGGATCGACGGCGGAACGCGAATGCGCTCGAGCTCGCCTCGGGCCGCCGTGACACGAGCGGGAACGGGGGCCATATTCGCGCCACACGATCGGGTCGGTCCACTCAAGACCAGAGAGGCCACATGTCGACCACGTTCGATGCACGCGACGGCGACGCGAGCCAACTTCCGCCCGCGCCGATCGCACTCGCCGACGAGGAGGCGCTCCATCGGGTCTTCCTTTCGGAATATTCCGCGCTCACCGACGAAGCCCACGCCGACCTCGGCGACGACGCGCGCGCGCTCGCGCCGAAGGTGGTCGAAGGGGCGTTCGTGCGCGCGTGGGACGCGCGGGCGCGCTTCCGAACGCCGGAGGAGGTTCACCAGTTCCTCGTCGACGACGTCCACCATGCCGCGGCGCGCGCGCTGAGCCGGCGCGTGAGCGCGCACCGGCTGTCGGGCGGCGGACACGCCGAATCACACGTCGTCAATCCCGAGACGCCGGACCAGGCGTGGCAGCACATCATGCACGCGCTTCACGGTGAAGCGCACAGTCCGAAGGCGCTCGCCGACGCCGCCGCGCATTCGCGGCACGAGGCGGCCGAGCACATCAAGGTGTCCACGCGAGAGACGCCGCTGTGGGTGCCGATCCTCATCGGCGCCGTGGTGCTGGCGGGCCTGCTCGGCCTGGCGAGCTACATGACGCGGATCAGCGCGAGCGCCAAGTTCACGCGCGCGCTGAACGCGCCCGACGCGAAGGCGATCGCGGCGCCGGCGGCGCAGATCGGCATGGTCACGCTCGACGACGGCACCACGGTGCGCCTCGCGCCCGAGTCGAAGATCACCGTCCCGAAGGATTTCGGCCCCGAGCTCCGCGTGGTGCGCATCGAAGGCACCGGCGCGTTCACGGTGGCGAAGGGGATCGAGCAGCCGTTCCAGGTGAACGCGAAGAATGTCGAGATCGTGGCGACGGGGACGGCATTCACCGTCCGCAACTATCCCGGCGACTCCGTCGTGACCATCGTGGTGACGGAGGGGACGGTGCGCGCCGGCTCGCGCGATCACATGACCGACGTACCCGCCGGGAGCGCCGTGGTCGCTTCCGACAGCGTGGTCAAGGCGGCCACGGACATCCAGCGCGACGAAGCGGACGCATGGCGCGCCGGCACGCTCGTCGTGAACGACCGTCCGCTCGGCGAGGTGCTCGGGTTGATGAAGCGCTGGTACGGGCTGACGATCCTGGTGCAGCAGCAGCCGCTGCTGGAAAAGCGCGTCTCCTTCCGCGCCTCGCTGGACTCCACCCGTCAAGCGATCCGCGGCATCGAGCAGAGCAGCGGACTCCAGTTCGGTTACGTGGGGCAGAATATGACGTTCTTGCCGAAGAAGTAACGAGTATGGCGGTGTGTTGGTGTGTCGGTGT
>DATJGU010000007.1:0-5116 GCA_035494615.1 Gemmatimonadaceae bacterium | reverse complement strand
TAGACGGCGACTGAATGCAAAGGCGGGGTCGGATGGCCCGGCGACGGACTCCGGCGCCCGCCAGTGGGCGCTCATTCTGATGCTCCCTTCCCGATCGGTCCTGACCCGCGCACCACTCCTGGCGCGTGTGCCCGACGTGCGGTGCGCCCTCCAACGCGGCGCTGTTGAGACAATGCGCGACCCAGCGTCCGCGGCGCAGCCAAACAGATTGCTTTTCAAAGTATCGCCAGCCGCCTAACGCGAATTATACGGCCGAACGTCGCCGGCGAATCTGCCTCTCCTCGCGTCTAACGCAACCCGGCACTCCGAGGCGGTCTGTTTCACAATGCCCCTCCACGCGACGACTTCCTCACAAAGGTGCTGCAATCTTATGCTCCGCCAGTCGCCCGGATAGCAGTGCGAAGGTCTAGCGGCGTTTGGCTGCGTCCCGGGCCAGCACTGCCCCGCCACCCCCCCCCACTCGAGGGGAGCTACCCTCACATCCCGTCCGCCGGACTTCGCACGCCACGCGCCCCGCGATTCAGCACGTGCGTATAGATCATCGTCGTGCTCACGTCCTTGTGGCCCAAGAGCTCCTGCACGGTGCGGATGTCGTAGCCGTCCTCGAGGAGATGGGTCGCGAAGGAGTGCCGCAAACCGTGACACGTCACGCGCTTCGAGAGCAGCGCTCGAACGCCGGCGGCACGCACCGCGCGCTGGAGCACGGTCTCGTGCAGATGATGCCGACGCCAGCGGCCGGTCGCAGGGTCCCGGTAGCGAGAGGACGCGGGAAAGACCCACTGCCACTCCCACGAGCGCGCCGCGTCGGGAAGCTTCCGCGCCAGCGCGCCCGGAAGGGACACCTCCGCTCCGCCCGACGCCAGATCCCGCGCGTGAATCGCCCGCGCACGCTCGAGCTGCGACCGAAGGCCGGGCTCCGCCGCCGCCGGCAGCATGGTGACCCGGTCCTTGTCCCCCTTGCCGCCGCGAACGACGATCTGCCGCATGTCGAAGTCGACGTCCTTCACGCGCAGGTCGAGACACTCGTTCAACCGCAAGCCGGCGCCGTACAGCAGCAGCGCCATCACGCGCGTGGTGCCATGGAGCTCCGCGACGAGACGGCGCACCTCGTCGCGCGACAGCACGACCGGCAGCCGCGCACTTCGCTTCGCCCGCGGCACGCCGTTCACGAATCCGAGCGGCTGGCGCAGCACGTCGCGATACAGGAACTGGATCGCCGCCAGGGCCTGCGACTGCGTGGACGCGCTCACGCCGCGCTTCACGGCAAGGTAGGCGAGATAGTCCCGCACCTCGCGCTCCCCCATCGCACGCGGATGATGCTGGCCGTGGTGACGGATGAACCGACGGACCCAGGCGACGTACGCCTGCTCCGTGCGCCGGCTGTAATGTCGCGTCCGAAGCTCCAGCCGCACCGCCTCGAGAAGGGTTGGCACCCGCCGCGATCTATCGCGCGCTCCCACGGCGGCGACATCGCTCGGCCGCACCCCTCACCATCCCCGTGCGATCGTCGGAACGTTCCGGCGACGAGTCGGATCTCGGTGCGCCATCCCGACTCTCCGACGCCCGGGCCCGGCGGCGCCGAGGCGCCGCCGGCGCGCCAGCCGGTCGCCGCGTCGAGGGCGCGCTACACGTCCGCTCTTGCCCCCGACGCACCGTGCCTGCCGCGCCGCGACCTCCTGGCCCCTGAGTCGTCGGTAACGGTACGACGCCGGCCGGTGCGGCCGGCACCGCTGTGATCGCAGCGGTGCGGTCGCACCGCGCGACTGGCACCTCCTCGCGCCGCGGGGTATCCTGCCTCACACGATGCTTCGACTCACGAGTCGCGCTGACGGACGGACGCGCTGGCTGCCGCACCTCACCCGCTGTCTGGTGCTGGTCGCGCAGCTGCTCGTCCTGCTCGTGCCGCTCAGCGAGGGACGCGAGCAGCGTCTCCTCGATCCACACGTCGAGGCCCCTCGCACGACACCCCACCTCGGCCACCACGCCGACGTCTGCCCCGCCTGCACCCTCGCGGGGATGCACGGCTGCGCCGAGGAACCGCCGGCCCTCGACCTCCCGGTCGCGGCCGCCGCGTGCCTCGCGTCGTCCGTCCCGCTCGCCGCCGTCCAGGGTGTTCGCACCCGCTCACATTCGTCGCGAGCACCACCCCGCCCTGCCTGAGCCGACCGCCTGACGCCAGCACCGCTTTCCACGGCTGGCGTCCGTCACTCACCGCAGGGCCACATGCACATCCATACGGCAACGCTCGCCGTGGCATGCTATGCCACGGCGATCGGGGCGCAGACACCCGGCACCGGCCGGGCGGACTCGCTCGTTCTCACCCGGCGCACGGCGATCGCCGCCGCGCTCCGGGCCAATCCGCAACTCGAAGTCGGCCGAGAGCAGACGGCACAGGCGCGCGCCCGCCGCGTGTCCGCCATCGCGGTCCCCGACCCGAGCCTCACCTACTCGCTCGACGACCAGCCGGGCCTCCTCCAGCTCGGAGGCGCCGGACAGAAGAACGCGGCGCTCGAGCTCGCGGTCCCCTTCCCGGACAAGTTCCGCCTCCGCAACTCGATCGCGACGGCGGATGTCCGGCTCTCCGAGCAGGCGTACCTCGGCCTCCGGCAGCAGATCGCCGCGCAGGCCTCGCGCAGCTACGACTCGCTCCTCGTCGCCGTCCGGCATCGCGCGGACTTCGCGCTGAGCCGCGACCTCGCCGCGGACTTCCTGAAGAAGACCCAGGCGCGCTTCGAGGGGGGAACGGTCGCGAAGCTCGACGTGATCCGCGCCCAGGTGGTGCTCGCGCAGGCGGAGAACGACCTGATCGCGAGCGAGCGCGACGTCACCGTGGCGATGGACGCGCTCGACCGCGTCGTCGGCCGTCCGCTCGGCACGCCGATCGTCACCGCGGACTCGCTCGACGTGCCCCCGCCGCTGCCCACGATCGAGCTGCTCCAGGCCGAGGCGCTGCGCGCCCGGCCGGAGCTCGCCGGCCTCGAGAGCGCTCGCGCCGGCGCGCGCGCGACCACGTCGCTCGCGCGTGAGTTCTGGCTTCCCGATCTCGTCGTCGGCGCGCAACGCGACTACGGGCCGGAAGGCTCCGGCGCCCTCTTCTCGGCCGGTGTCGCGCTGCCACTGCCGCTCTTCTACTGGCAACACTCGCGCGGAGAGATCGCCGAGAGCCGGCACCGCGAGCGGGAGCTGAGCGCGAGCTATCGCGACCTCCAGGCGCAGATCGCGCAGGACGTGCGCGCCGCCTACGCGAGCGCGAGCACGGCGCTCCGCCAGGCGGTGTACATCCGCGACGCGCTCCTCCCCGCCGCGCGCGAGGCGTATCGCGTCGCCTCGGTCAGCTACGGATTGGGCGGGTCCTCGGCGCTCGACGTGATCGAAGCGCGCCGCAGTCTCATCGATGCGCAGAGCCAGTTCGCCGAAGCGCTCGGCGGCGCCCACACCTCGCGAGCCGATCTCGAGCTCGCCGTCGGCCGTCCGCTGGATGGCTTTCCCCGGAGCGCGCCATGATGCGGCATCCCCTCCCACTCGCCCTGGCGCGTTCCGCGATGCTGGCGGCGGTCGCCACGTCGGTGGCCTGCTCGAGCGACGCCGGCAGCACGCCGGCGCGGCCGGACTCCACGGCGGACGCGCCGCCCGCGGACTCCTCGGGGCACGCGCTCGACGTCTCGCTCACGCGGGCGCAGCTCGCTCGGGTGCGAGTCGCGCCCGTCGACTATGCTCCGTTGCGCGCCTCGGTGCAGACCACGGCGACGGTCGCGTTCAATGGAGACCGCTCCACGCAGGTGCTCGCGCCGGTGTCCGGCCCGATCACGCGCATCCTGGTGAATCCCGGTGCGTACGTGCGGCGCGGCACCGCGCTCGCCGTGGTCACGTCGCCGGACTTCGCCTCCGCCACGGCGGCGTTCCGGAAGGCGCAGTCCCAGTACCTGAATGCGCAGCGCATCGCCGACCTCGATGCGCAGCTCTTCAAGAACGACGCGATCGCGCGCCGCGAAGTCGAGCAGGCGGCGACGGACGCCGCGGCGGCCGCCGCCGACCGCGATGCGGCGATCGAGCAGCTCCGCGCGCTCGGCGTGGACGAATCGAGCATCGCGGCGATCCGCGACGGCCACGCGAGCGCGCCCACCGCGGCGGTGATCCGGTCGCCGATCGACGGCACCGTGGTCGAGAAGCTCGTGACCCAGGGGCAGCTCATTCAGGCCGGCACCACGCCGGCCTTCACGATCGCCGACCTCTCCACGGTGTGGGTGCTGGCGAACGTGTTCGAGACCGACATCGGACTCGTCGCCACGGGCGAGAAGGCCACGATCACGACCGGGGCGTCGCCGACGCCGATTCAGGGGACGGTGACCTACGTCGGCTCGCTCGTGGATCCGTCGTCGAAGGCGACGGCGGTGCGCATCCTCGCGCCGAACCCGCGCGGCATCCTCAAGCGCGACATGCTCGTCAACGTGTCGATCCGGGCCGCGCAGTCGCGCAACGCCCTGCTCGTCCCGCTCGGCGCCGTCCTGCGCGACGACCAGAACCTGCCGTTCCTCTTCGTCGCCCTTCCCGACGGACACTTCGCGCGGCGGCCGATCAAGCTCGGCGCGCGATCCGGCGATTCGCTCGAGGTGACGGACGGCATCGCGGCGGGCGAGAAGATCGCCGTCGACGGAGCGCTCTTCCTCCAGTTCGCGGGGAGCCAGTGAGCGGCGGCGGTCCGTCGCCGGAGATCGATTCGGCCCAGCGCGACGACGACGGGGAGCGCATCGCGGCGCGCGACGTGGCGAGCGAGTATGCGAGCCACTCGCCGCCGTCCTTCGCGCATCGCGTCGTGCGCGCCGCGCTCGACCAGCCGCTCCTCGTCCTGCTGCTCACCGGCGCGCTCATCGGCCTCGGAATCTGGTCGTTCGAGCGATTGCCCGTGGATGCATACCCGGACATCTCGCCTCCCATGGTCGAGGTGGTCACGCAGTGGCCCGGCCACGCGGCCGAAGAAGTCGAGCGGTTGATCACGGTGCCGGTGGAGAACGGCATGAACGGACTCCCGAGGTTGCGGGTGGTCCGCTCGATCTCGCTGTACGGCCTCTCCGACGTGCGACTCACCTTCGAGGACGGCACCGACAACTACTTCGCG
>DATJGU010000006.1:0-37678 GCA_035494615.1 Gemmatimonadaceae bacterium | reverse complement strand
ATGGCGCCCGTGTGCGCGCTCGTGACGAGCGCCGCGTAGCGGGCGAGCCAGCCCTTCGTGAACTTCGGCGCCGGCGCGCGCCACTCGGCGCGCCGCGATTCCAGCTCCTCCGCCGAGACCTCGACGTCGAGCTTCCGCGCGCCGAGGTCGATCGCGATGACGTCACCGTCGCGGAGCAAGCCGATCGGGCCGCCCTCGGCCGCTTCGGGGGAGACGTGGCCGATGCACAGGCCGCGCGTGCCGCCGGAGAAGCGGCCGTCGGTGATGAGTGCCACGTGCTCGCCGACCGGCATCCCCTTGAGGAGCGAGGTGAGCGAGAGCATCTCGCGCATGCCGGGCCCGCCGCGCGGTCCCTCGTTGCGGACGATCACGACGTCGCCGGCGACGATGCGGCCGTGCATCGCCGCGTCCGTCGCCGCTTCCTCGCTGTCGAACACGCGCGCGGGGCCGCGGAAGGTCATCTCGTGCTGCGACACCGCGCCGACCTTGATCACCGCGCCGAGCGGGGCGAGGGAGCCGAAGAGCACGCAGAGACCGCCGCGGGCCGAGTGCGGGTCGTCGATCGGGCGGATGCACTCCGGGTTGAGGTTCTTCACTCCCTGGAGCTGCTGGCCGAGCGTCGTGCCGCTCACCATCGGCGCGTCGAGGTCGAGGATGCCGGGTCGCTTCGCCAGCTCGGCGAGGATCGCCGGGATGCCGCCCGCGGCGCCGACGTCCTGCATGTGCCACTGTCGGTTGCCGTCGTACGCCGGCGAGATCTTCGCGAGGTGCGGCGTGCGCTCGGCCACCTCGTTGAAGCGGGCCAGCGGGTAGTCGACTTCGGCTTCGTTGGCGAGGGCGAGGACGTGGAGGACCGTGTTGGTGGAGCCGCCCATCGCGACGTCGAGCGCGACCGCATTGTCGATCGCGCGCGCGGTGACGATGTCGCGGAAGGTCGTGTTCGACTTCGCGAGCTCCATGACGCGCTCGGCCGCGCGGCGCGCGAGCATGTGGCGGTCCGGGGAGGTGGCGAGGATCGAGCCGTTGCCGGGGAGCGCGATGCCGATCGCCTCGCAGAGGCAGTTCATCGAGTTCGCCGTGAACATGCCCGAGCAGGAGCCGCAGGTCGGGCAGGAGAGGCGCTCGAGCTCGAGGAGCCGCTCGTCGTTGATCTGCCCCGACGCGCGCTGGCCGACCCCCTCGAAGACGGAGATCAGGTCGAGCGAGTTGCCGGTGCGCGTGTCGCGTCCCGCTTCCATCGGACCGCCGGAGACGAAGATCGTCGGCACGTTGGCGCGGGCGGCGCCCATGAGCATGCCGGGGACGATCTTGTCGCAGTTCGGGATGCAGATGAGCGCGTCGAAGCAGTGGGCGCGCACCATCGTCTCCACGGAGTCGGCGATGATCTCGCGGGAGGGGAGGGAGAAGTGCATTCCCTCGTGGCCCATGACGATGCCGTCGTCGACGCCGATCGTGTTGAACTCGAACGGGATGCCGCCGGCGGCGCGGACGGCGTCCTTGACCACCTTGCCGAACGCCTGGAGGTGGACGTGGCCGGGGATGATGTCGACGTACGAGTTGCAGACGGCGACGAAGGGGCGGTCCCACTCGCCGTCCTTCACCTGCCCCGTGGCGCGGAGGAGGCTCCGGTGCGGGGCGCGCTCTATGCCGCGCTTGATTGTGTCCGAACGCATGGTGTCGACGATAGGGTGGAAACGAAATGGCCCGTCCTGGTGAGGGACGGGCCGCGCGGCTGATCCAGAAGCTCGCGTCCCCTCCCCATACCGAGGCGAGAGGTCGCGGGACGTGTGCTGCTACGCCGGCTGTCCCTCTCGCACGCCGATGAGCCCCGTAAGCGATACGAGGGCTACGACGATGAGGCCAAGGAGGACAACGGCGGACAGGATCACGATGGTGGATCTGAAGCGATGAGTCCGGCAGCGGGTGCGGCCGGAGGGTCCTTCTACTATAGGGTTGCACGGGGGCGGGACGCAAGTGCGCCGCGGCTTCGAGGCGCGCCTTTCCGGGGTCGTCGCGCCGGGCGGTCGCGAGCATCCCTTCCGGCGGCGAGACTCGGCTGCCTCGCGCTTCGCGCGGGCAGCCATCGGACGCCGCCTCCAGGGACGCTCGCTCCCTGACGGATGCTCAGTCGGGTAGCGGGATGCGCGGGTTCTCGCGATCCTTGCCCGCCTCGCTGGTTCACCGCGCCTTCAGCCCCGGGACTCCATGCACGCGAACGCGCTCCTTGCTCTCGTCGGCGCGACGCTCGCCGGAACGATGAACTGCGTGGGCCCGGAGCCCCTGCAGCCTGCTTCGGCTCCGAGCGCCGCCGTCCTCGCCGCCGGCGACACGGTGGCGGTCTGGATGACCACCGGGAACAAATCCGCCCTCCTCGCCAGGCAGCCGACCCTCACCTTCGCCTCGGGCTCGAACAGGAACCCGACGATCACCGTGAACGGCGCGACGACCTTCCAGACGATCGACGGATTCGGCTACACGCTCACCGGCGGGAGCGCGATCGTCATCGACCGGATGCCGGCGGCGCAGCGCGACGCGCTCCTCCGCGAGCTGTTCACGCGCGACTACGCGTCGCTCGGCGTGAGCTACCTGCGGCTCAGCATCGGCGCGTCCGATCTCGACCCCGCGCCGTACACGTACGACGAGGTCCCCGCCGGCCAGACGGATCCGACGCTCGCGCAGTTCTCGATCGCCCCGGCGCAGGCGGATCTCGTCCCGGTCCTGAAGCAGATCCTCGCGATCAATCCCAACGTGCCGATCATCGCCACGCCGTGGACCGCGCCGCGGTGGATGAAGGACAACGGATCGTACGTCGGCGGGAGCCTGCTGCCGGCGTACTACTCGGCGTACGCGCAGTACTTCGTGAAGTACCTCCAGGCGATGCAGGCGCAGGGGATCACCATCTCGGCCATCACGCCGCAGAACGAGCCGCTCAACCCGAACAACGAGCCGAGCCTCGTGATGACCGCCGCGCAGCAGGCGGCGTTCATCGAGGGCTATCTCGGCCCCGCGCTGCGCGTCGCGGGGCTCGCGACGAAGATCGTCGTCTACGACCACAACGCGGATCATCCCGAGTACGCGACGTCGATCATGGACGACGCGGCGGCGAACGCGTACGTCGACGGCTCGGCGTTTCATCTCTACGCGGGCTCGATCGACGCGCTGACGGCGGTGCACGACGCGCACCCCGACCGCAACCTCTACTTCACCGAGCAGTACACGGCGAGCACGGGCAGCTTCGCCGGCGACCTGCGCTGGCACATCCGGAACATCATCGTCGGCGCGCCGGCGAACTGGAGCCGCACGGCCCTCGAGTGGAACCTGGCGAACGACGAGCACTTCGGCCCGCACACCGCGGGCGGCTGCACCACCTGCCTCGGCGCAGTGACGATCGACTCGGCGACGTCCGCCGTGACGCGCAACGTCGCGTATTACGTCGTCGGCCATGCGTCGCGGTTCGTGGATCCGGGCTCGGTGCGCGTGGCGAGCACCGTGTCCGGGGGGTCGAAGACGACGTCGCTCCCGAACGTCGCCTTCCGCACCCCGGCGGGGCGCTACGTGCTGATCGTCCTCAACGACGGCCGTACGACGCAGGCGTTCAACATCTCGTACGGCGGGCGGATCGTGACGCACACGCTGAGCGTCGGCTCGGTGGCGACGTACGTGTGGTGAGCGCTCTCTGTCCCTTCCAAAGCCGTTCCCTGCGCCTCCGCGCATTTCCCCGCGTCTCCGGCTGAACATTCCGTCGCGCTCCCGATCAATACGCCCAACGACCCTAGCGAGCAGGCGCCGAGGCGCCGGAGTTTTCACGCGGAGGCGCGGGGGATACTGCACGCGGAGTCGCGGAGGCCATGCGCGTGGAGCTCGATCTGATAACGGGTGCCATCATCAATGCTTCGATACGCATCCACGATGACTTCGGACCTGGCCTCTTGGAGTCGTTGTACGAGGCGATCCTCGCGTGCGAGCTCCGGCGTCGCGGGCTGCATGTCAAACGCCAGCGTCTGATCACGTTCTCGTACAATGGCGTGGACGTGGAGGACGCCTTCCGCGCCGATCTGATCGTGGACGAGCGCGTGATCGTGGAGGTGAAGTCGCAGGAGCACCTGCTTCCCGTGCATTCGAAGCAGGTGCTAACCTACCTTCGCCTCATGGACCTGCGGGTCGGACTCCTCCTCAACTTCGGTGCAGAGCTGATGAAGGACGGGATCAAGCGAGTGGTCAACGACTTTCCCACGTCTCCCGACTCTCTCCTGCGAGTCAATAGGTCCGGCCCGACGTAGTCCCCGCGCCTCCGCGCGCAGTATCCCCGTGCCTCCGCGTGGAATCCCCGGCGGAAACAAACGCCGATCTCAGAGATCAGCGCAGCTCTTCACGATGCTGTGGCACCGCCGGCAGAGGAGCTTGCAGTTCCGCCACCAGAGGTCGGTCGAGCCGCAGACGTCGCACACCTCGGGCTCCGGTTCGCTCGGCGCGGTCATGCTATAATATTGAAGTCGACGCGCCGCGCTGACCATCGAGCCTGGAGGACGCACCCTGTCGAACCCGACGAACGAGACGAGTCACTCCCGCCCGGCCTGGGCCGCTCCCACCCCGGCGGCGGGCACCGTCTCCCTTCCCGGGCCGACCGTGCGGCGCGAGGACGTCCCCCTCCACGAAGACGTGCGCTGGCTCGCCGGCGCACTCGGCCGCGTCATCAACCGGCTGGAGGGCGAGGAGGCGTTCGACACGATCGAGGGGCTCCGCCGGGCCTGCCGCGCGCGCCGCCACGGCGACCCGACCGCCCCCTCGCTCGACGAGCTCCTCGCCAAGGTCGAGGCGCTCCCTCTCCGGCTCAGCGCCGTCGCGGCGCGCGCGTTCACGCTCTTCTTCCTCCTCATCAACACGGCCGAGCAGGTGCACCGCGTGCGCCGCACGCGCGCGTACCGCACCGCGGAGCTGACCGATCCGCAGCCCGCCTCCGCGCTCTGGGCGATGCGCACCCTCAAGCGCGAGGGCCACTCCGCCGACGAGATCGAGCGCGCGATGCTCGGGCTCGACGTCCGCCCGGTGCTCACCGCGCACCCCACCGAGTCGACCCGCCGCACGCTGCTCGGCCTCCAGGCTCGCGTCGCCGACGCGCTCCTCGCGCGCGAGCTGACGCCGGTGGCCGAGCGTCACGCGATCGAGGAACGCCTCGACGGCGAGGTCGAGCTCCTCTGGATCACCGCCGAGGTGCGCCAGGACCGGCCGAGCGTGCGCGACGAGGTGAGCACCGTGCTCTGGTACCTCGAGACGCGGCTGATCGACGCGGGCGCCAGCGCGCGCGACGCGCTCCTCCGCGCGTTCGAGGAGGAGTTCGGCCGCACGTCGCACGTGATGGAGCGCGCCGTGCCGCTCCAGATCGGCAACTGGGTCGGCGGCGATCGCGACGGCAATCCGTTCGTCACCCCGGACGTGACGATCGCCACCGCGCGCCGCGCGAGCTACTCGATCCTCGGCCGCTACGCCGAGGCGCTCAACTCGTTCGTGGAACGGCTCTCGGTGTCGGCGGGGATCGCGCCGCCGTCCGAGGAGCTGCGCACCTCGCTGGAGATCGACCAGCGGCTCCTCCCCGACGTGTGGGAGGCGAACCGGCGCCGCAACGCCGACGAGCCGGTGCGGCTCAAGCTGTCGTTCATGCGCGGACGCGTGGACGCGACGCGCCGGCTGACGGCGGCGCGCGACGCGGGAAAGCTCGTCGAGGAGCCGGCGGCGTACCGCGACGCGGCGGAGCTCGAGCACGACCTGCTCCTCGTGCGCGAGAACCTCGTCTCCGCCGGCGCGACGCACGCCTGTCGCACCACCGTCGATCCGCTGCTCGCCACGCTGCGTGCGCACGGGCTGTACGGCTTTCTCATGGACATCCGCGACCATGCGGACAACCACGAAGCGGCGCTCGCCGACATCGCGAAGCAGCTCGGCGTGCCCCCCTTCGACGGCGCGGCGCTGCATCGCGAGCTCCTCGGCCGGCGTCCCCTCGTGAGTGCGCACGTGCCGCTCTCCGACGCGACGACGCGCGTGCTCGACACCTTCCGCGCGGTGGGCACGATCCAGCGCGAGATGAGCGAGGCGGCGGCGCGCACGTACATCATCTCGATGGCGACGAACGGCGACGACATGCTGCGCGTGCTGCTGCTCGGGCGCGAGGCGGGGCTCGTCGACCTCGCGGCCGATCCGCCCGAGTCGAGCATCGACGTCGTGCCGCTGTTCGAGACGCTCGACGATCTCGACAACGCGCCGAAGGTGATGCGCGCGCTGCTCGAGGATCCGGTGTATCGCCGGCAGCTCGCGGCGCGCGGCAACCGGCAGGAGGTGATGATCGGCTACTCCGATTCGGGGAAGGACGCCGGCATCCTCGCCGCCTCGTGGGCGCTCTACGTCGGGCAGGAAGAGCTCGCGCGGCTCTTCCACGAGGCGGGCGTGGAGCTGCTGCTCTTCCACGGACGCGGCGGCAGCGTCGGGCGCGGCGGCGGCTCGCCGGTGTATCGCGCGCTCGCCGCGCTCCCGCCGGGCACCGTCGACGGACGCATCAAGATCACCGAGCAGGGCGAGATCATCTCGCAGCAGTTCGGCCTGCTCCCCGTGGCCGAGCGCACGCTGGAGGTGACGCTCGCGGGGGTGCTGCTCCAGGAGTTCAGCACGTGGCCGCGCGAGGTGAGCGGCGACGAGATGGGCTCCTTCCGCGACACGATGCGCGAGCTGAGCGATGCCTCGCTCGGCGTCTACCGCGACCTCGTGCACGAGCACGAGGCGCTGTTCACCCTCTTCCGCACGGCGACGCCGATCGACGAGCTGGCCGAAGCGCGCTTCGGGTCGCGCCCCGCGTATCGCCCGGGATCGGGGACGGGGATCGGCGGCATCCGCGCCATCCCGTGGGGGTTCGGCTGGACGCAGATCCGGCTCATGCTCACGGGCTGGCTCGGCGCGGGCACCGCGCTGGAGAAGGCGACGAGCACGCCGGAAGGGCTCGAGCGGCTGCGGCGCATGGCGGCGAAGTGGCCCTTCTTCGACGACCTGCTCGGCAAGATCGAGATGGTGTGCGCGAAGACCGACCTCGAGATCGCGCGCACGTACGTGCGCCAGCTCGGCGGCGACCTCGCGCTGCTGGGCAAGCTCGAGGCCGAGTTCCAGCGCACCGTCGACGCCGTGCTCCGCATCCGCGACACGCAGCACCTGCTGCGCGACACGCCGGTGCTCCAGTCGGCGATCATGCTGCGCAATCCGTACGTCGACCCCCTCTCGCTGCTCCAGATCGCGCTCATGAAGCGCAAGCGGTCGCTCCCAGAGGGCGAGGAGCGCGACCGGGTCGAAGCCGTCCTCGCGACGACGCTCAGCGGAATCGCGCAGGGGCTGCGGAACACGGGTTGAGGCGTGCAGTCGCTCCGGCGATCGGATCGGAGCGCCAACTCCATTCGGCTCAGGAAGCGGAGCACATACGGATCGCGAACGATAGGCTGGTACGGATCGAGAACGAAAAGCTCTGACGGATCGAGAACGAAAAGCTCTGACGGATCGGGAACGAAAAGCTCCATACGGATCAAGAACAAACAGCTCCATACGGATCGAGCGGATCGGGCGGATCATGCGGATCGTTCGTACCGGCGCGAGAGTCCGTCTGCCGAGACCACAAAAAGCATTGCTTTTGGGTCGGCATCGACGCGCCCTCGCGCCACGGGGAGCGATCCGCATGATCCGCTCGATCCGCCCGATCCGCTTGAAGCTTCTGTTCTTGATGCGTGATCATCCGCGCATCGGGATGTTCAGCCGTGACGAGGTCACGACACCAAGAAAGATGAGGCGAGCGACGTGATGCCGTCCGAAAGGAAGGATCTCGTGCGGGTTGGGTTGGTGGGCTATGGGCTCGGCGGATCGACGTTCCACGCGCCGCTCGTCGCGGCGACGCCGGGGCTCGAGCTCGCGGCGATCGTGACGGGGAATCCCGAGCGCGCGGCGAAGGCGCGCTCCCGGTATCCGAATGCGCGCGTCGTGGCGAGCGTCGACGATCTGTGGACGATCGCGCCGCCCCTCGATCTCGTCGTCGTGTCGACGCCGCATGCCACGCACGCGCCGATCGCGCGCGCGGCGCTCGCGCACGGATGTCACGTCGTCGTCGACAAGCCGTTCGCCATCACCTCCGACGAAGCGCGCGAGCTCGCCGCGGAGGCGAAGAGGCACGGCAAGCTCGCGATTCCCTTCCAGAACCGGCGCTGGGACAACGAGATCCTCACGCTGCAGGCGCTGATGCGCGAGGGCGCGCTCGGCGAGATCCAGCGCTACGAGTCGCGTTACGAGCGGTGGCGTCCCAATCCGAAAGCGCGATGGAAGGAGGCCGGCGCCGCCGAGCGCGGCGAGGGAGTCCTCGGCGATCTCACCGTGCATCTCGTCGACCAGGCACTGATGCTCTTCGGCCCCGCGCGGTCGGTGTACGCCGAGTTCGAGCGCCGGAATCCGGACGTCGTCGTGATCGACGACGTGTTCGTCGCCATCCGCCACGAGAGCGGCGTGCTGTCGCACCTCTTCACGAGCCCCAACGTCGGCATCCTCGGACCGCGCCTCACGGTGCTCGGCAGCAAGGGCGCCTACGTGAAGTACGGCATCGATCCGCAGGAGGAAGCACTGCTCGCCGGCGGGATTCCCGGCACCCCGGGATGGGGCGAGGAGCCCGAATCCGCGTGGGGAATGGCCGGCGCCGGCGACGACGCCCGCCCGCGCCGCAGCGAGCCGGGCAACTACCTGAAGTTCTACGAGGGCGTCGCCAGCGCGATCCGCGACGGCACCGCGCCGCCGGTGTCGGCGGAGCAGGGGGTGGCGTTGATGGAGGTGCTGGATGCGGCTCGTCTCTCGGCGAGGGAGGGTAGGATAGTGAAGGTGTGACTTGGTGACTTGGTGACTTTGTGACTTGGTCGGTGACTTGGTTATAGGGTCTTGCCGGATTCACGCCGGTTGGGTGCTGGTCCGTTTCGCCATGCTGGCTGCGAGCGCAGGAATGCGGTCAGGCGGCTCAGCATCCTGCGCGTGATCTGGGTCTCCTTCAACACGACGGATGTCTCGCTCGCGTCGCCATAGGCGAGGTCCTGCGACATCAGGAGCTGGAACTCCAGCTCGCTCGCCGAGCCGGACGCGATGTACAGAAAGGCGAGCAACTCGCGATTCGTCCGTCGTCCGCACCCTTCCGCGATGTTCGATCCGATCGACACTGCCGATCGTCGCATCTGTGAAGTCAGCCCGAATTGTTCGGAGACCGGAAAGTTCGCAGTCAATCTGTACACCGCGACTCCGAGCCGTCTCGCGTGCTCGGCGACGCGCAGGTTCTTGGCGTCTTGCATGCTCCTAAGGTGTAGCGACGGCAAGCGGCAGCATCACCACTCGACCACGCAGACCAGCAAAACCTCGACAACGAAGTCACCGACCAAGTCACCAAGTCACCAAGTCACCAAGTCACCAAGTCACTGACCCCCCCCATGCCCTCCCTCGACCACCTCGCCCGCCAGGCCCTCGTCGCCAACGGATTCCAGCCCGACATGGGCGAGGCGGTCGAGCGCGAGGTGGCGAGTCTGCATGCGGAGCCGGCCAGGGGCAGCGAGGCCGCACGGGACCTCCGCTCGCTCCTCTGGAGCTCGATCGACAACGCGTCGAGCCGCGATCTCGATCAGGTCGAGGTGGCCGAGGAGCTGAAGGACGGCGGGATCGTGCTGCGCATCGGGATCGCCGACGTCGACGCGCTCGTGCCGAAGGGCTCGGCGATCGACCGGCACGCGTTCGAGAACGCGACCTCGGTGTACACCGGCGTGCACGTGTACCCGATGCTCCCCGAGCGGCTGTCGACGGATCTCACCTCGCTCGTCGAGGGGGAAGATCGCGCCGTGCTCGTGATCGAGGTCGAGCTCGCACCCGACGGAGCGGTGCGGCGGCACGACGTCTACCCCGCGATCGCGACGAACCACGCGAAGCTCGCCTATGAAGACGTCGGCGACTGGCTCGAGGGGCGCGGACCGGAGCCGGAGAAGTCGGTGCAGAACGACGCGCTCGAGGCCGAGCTCTGGCTGCAGGACCGAGCCGCGAGCCAGCTCAAGCGCATGCGCGAGCAGGCGGGCGCGCTGGAGTTCGACACCATCGAGGCGACGCCCGTCGCGAAGGATGGGAAGATCGAGGCGCTCGCCGTGACGCGAAAGAATCGCGCGCGCGACCTGATCGAGGACTTCATGATCGCCGCCAACGTCGCCATCGCGCGCATCCTCGCCGAGAAGGGACGCTCGGCGATCCGGCGCGTCGTGCGCGTGCCGCGGCGGTGGAGCCGCATCGTCGACATCGCGCGGTCGTACGGCGTGGCGCTCCCGGGCGAGCCGGACGCCTCGGCGCTCTCGCACTTCCTCGCCGCGCGGCGCGCCGCCGATCCGGTGCGCTTCCCCGATCTCTCGCTGAGCATCGTGAAGCTGCTCGGCCCGGGAGAGTACGTGCTCGACAAGCCAGGCCCGAGCGACGACCTGCCGCACTTCGGCCTCGCGGCGCCCGACTACACGCACGCCACCGCGCCGAACCGCCGCTACGCCGATCTCGTGACGCAGCGCCTCGTGAAGGCCGCGATCGCGAACGCGCCGCCGCCGTACACGGACGACGAGCTCGCGGCGATCGCGACGCAGTGCACCGAGCGCGAGGACGCGGCGAACCGCGTCGAGCGCACGATGCGCAAGGTCGCCGCCGCCGAGCTGCTCGCCGACCGCATCGGCCGCGTCTTCACGGCGATCGTCACCGGCGTGAACAAGGACGGCACCTACGTGCGCCTCCTCTCACCGCCGGCGGAAGGCCGGGTGGTCCGCGGCGAACGAGGCATGGACGTCGGCGAACGGGTGCGGGTTCGGCTGGTGAGGACGGACCCCGAACGAGGGTACATCGACTTCGAGGGGCTGGGGTGAGAATGGTGTGTTGGTGTGTTGGTGTGTTGGAGTGTAGGTGCGTTGGTGTGCTGGTAAAACGACGGCCTCGGGAGGCAGTGGCTTCCCGAGGCCGTTCACCAACGCACCAACACACCTACGCACCGACACACCGACACCGACACACCGTCTACACGAGTCCATCCGCCATCGCCGCCACGTCCGCGCCGTCGCGTCGGACGCGGAGGTCGTAGTAGAGGAGCGCGCTCGCGACGCCGATCAGGGGGAAGAGCGGGACGAGCAGGAGCCCGCCGATGAGCTCCGAGAACCCGCCGGTGATGTGCAGCATCCCCATCACCATGCCGAGGGCGATGGCGCCGCCGAACACGATGCAGAACACGATGATCCAGGCGATGAACATCGTGCCGAGCACGTGTCCGATGTGGCCGCGCGCGAGCTCGCGCGAGCGCTTGATCGCCGCGCTGCCGGTGAGCCCCTCGATCGCGACCACCGGCACCGCCACCGACGTCCACGCCGCAGCGATGACGCCCGGGACGAGGAGGAGGATCAAGCCGAGCATCACCATGATCCCCGACGCGATGGCGACGACGATGGCGCTGCCGGAGCGCGCGCCGAGTCCGCGGAGTGCGTCGCCGGCGGAGACCGCGCGGTCGCTCTCGAACGCGCCGGCGACGAGCACCGCCGTCGCCGCCTGGCAGACGATCAGCAGCAGGTTCGAGAGGAACTGAATGACGATCCCGATGCCGGCGGGCATGAGCGCGCGGATCAGGATCGGCGGGACGAGGAGCAGCGCGGCGAGCACGATCAGCTCGGGCGCGTGCGCGCGGTAGAAGCGGAAGCTCGCGTCGACGAGCTCGATGGCGCGGCGGGGACGGGTCTGCGCGAGGAGGCTCATGGATCTCACGGTGGGAGTGAGCGTCTGCGTGCGCGTTCTGGGGGGGGAGAACGCTCCAATATGTGGCCAGCCGGACTCGGCCGCGAGAGGGAATCGAGGCCGCCCGATCACGCCTTCCGCGCCCTGCCATGCGGGCAGCGGCCTCGGTGACGAAGCGCACGTTGCGGCGCCCTCACGCGCCTGTTCGGCCGTTCCCGATGCGCGCGCTTGCTCGGGGCGCCCACGGCCCCAGATTCGATGCGCCGCACCGCCGACGGTGCGCGATCACTCTCCCTGGAAGGTGGATATGTCCACACGAGCACTCACCCTTGCAGTCGCGGGACTCCTCGCGCTCTGCACCACGACCGCGCAGGCACAGAAATCCAAGCTGACGTGGGGTCCCGCGCCGCCGTTCCTTCCTTCGGGCGCACGCTTCGCGCTCGTCAGCGGCGATCCGGGCAAGGCGGGCCCGTTCCGCATTCAGCTCGAGCTCCCCGACGGCTACGTCGTGCCGCCGCACTGGCACCCGACCGACGAGCACGTGACCGTGAAGAGCGGCGCCTTCCGCTACGGCATGGGCGACGCGGTCGACGCGAAGGCCGCGAAGACGCTGCACGCCGGCCAGAGCGTGAACCTCGTGGCCAACATGCACCACTACGCGATGTCTCGCGGCCGCACCGTCATCACGATCAGCGGCGAGGGCCCGTTCGCGATCACCTACGTGAAAGCGTCGGACGATCCGAGGAACGGGAAGCCGAAGGCGTAAGGAACGGTGTGTTGGTGTGTGAGTGTGTTGGTGTGTTGGTGTGTGCCTTACCGACACACCAACACACCGCTCGCCTCACGGCGTCCTCCACCCCCCGTTCGCCCTTCCGATCAGCACGTCCGCCTCCTTCGGTCCCCAGCTGCCGGCCGGGTAGGTGGGCATCGGGTCGGCGGGGTGGGTGCGCCAGTACTCGAGCAGCGGGTCGATGAGCCGCCACGCGGCTTCCACTTCGTCGCTCCGCGTGAAGAGCGTCTGCTCGCCGATCATCACGTCGAGCAGGAGCGTCTCGTACGCCGGCGCGGTCGTCTCGCCGAACGCCTCCGCGTAGGCGAAGTCCATGTCGACCGGCGCCACCTCGACGTGCTGGGTGAGCGCGACCGCGGCGCCGGGCACCTTCACCTCGAAGTTGAGCGACACGCCCTCGTTGGGCTGCACGCGCAGCACGAGGACGTTCGGCTCGAGCTCGCGACCCGCGCCGTTGCCGCCGAACATGAGGTGCGGCGGAGCCTGGAAGTGCACGGCGATCTCCGACACGCGCTTCGCCAGCCGCTTCCCGCTCCGCACGTAGAACGGCACCCCCTTCCACCGCCAGTTGTCGACGTACCAGCGCACCGCCGCGTACGTCGGCGTCTGCGAGTCGGCGGCGACGTCGGGCTCCTCGCGGTAGCCCTTCACCGGCTGCCCCTTGATCTCGCCGGCGGCGTACTGCGCACGCACGGTGTTCTCGGGAATCGTCTCCGGCGTCAGCCAGCGGATCGAGCGCAGCACCTTCACCGTCTCGTCGCGCACGGCGTCCGCCGTCATCGACGACGGCGGCTCCATCGCGGTGAGCGCGAGGAGCTGCATGAGATGGTTCTGGAACATGTCGCGCACGACCCCCGCCTGCTCGTAGTACTTGCCGCGCGCCTCCACGCCCACCGTCTCCGCCGCGGTGATCTCGACGTGCGACACCCACCGCCGGTTCCAGAGCGGCTCGAAGATCGAGTTGGCGAACCGCAGCACGAGGACGTTCTGGACGGTCTCCTTCCCGAGGTAGTGATCGATCCGGTAGACCTGATGCTCGGCGAACAGCGAGAGCACGAGCTGGTTGAGCGCGTGCGCCGTCGCGAGGCTGTTGCCGAACGGCTTCTCGACGACGACGCGCGCCCACGGCCGTGCGTGCGGATCGTCGATCCGCGGCACGAGGCCGCTCGACGACAGCAGCCGCACGATCGGCTCGAACACGCTCGGCGGCACGGCGAGGTAGAAGAACCGGTTGCGCTCCTCCGCCGAGCACTCCGATTCGATCTCGCCGAGCTTGCGCTTGATCCCCTCGTACGCCGCGGGGTCGGTCGCGTCGCCGCCGACGAAGAAGATCCGCTGCGCGAAGTCGCGCCAGGTGTCCTCGTCGACCTGCTTCACCTCGTCGGACTGCGCGAGCGCCTCGCGCATCCGCGTGCGGAAGGACGCGTCGTCGAGCGACTCCTCGCGGCCGACGGCGAGCACGGCGAACCCGGGGGCGAGCAGGTGCTCGTGCGCGAGCTGGTACAGCGCGGGGAAGAGCTTCCGCTTCGTGAGATCTCCCGTCGCGCCGAAGATCACCATCGTGCAGTGCTCGGCGCGTGCGACCTCGGGCGCCTTGTCGCCGTAGAGCGTGTGCTGCCGCGGCGACATGTGCATCGTCATGCCATGCGCCGGCGTCGGCGCGGACGGCTGCTCGGCGGGTATCACGTGGACTTCACCGCATGGCCGCCGAACTCGTTCCGCAGCGCGGCGATCACCTTGGCCGAGAACGAGTCGTCCTGGCGCGAGCGGAGCCGCATGAGGAGCGAGAGCGTGATCACCGGCGCGGGCACGTCCTCCTCGATCGCCTCGGCCACGGTCCAGCGTCCCTCGCCCGAGTCGGCGACGTAGCCCTTCAGGCCCGAGAGGTTCGCGTCCTTCGCGAACGCGTCGACGGCGAGCTCGTTGAGCCACGACCGCACGACGCTTCCGTGCTGCCACACCGACGCGATCTGGTGCAGGTCGAGCCCGGGAAAGTGCTTCGACGCTTCGAGGATCTCGTAGCCTTCGGCGTAGCCCTGGAGCAGCGCATACTCGATCCCGTTGTGCACCATCTTCACGTAATGGCCCGAGCCCGGCGGCCCGACGTGCGCGTAGCCGTCCTTCGGCGCGAGCGCGGTGAAGATCGGCTCGCAGTGCGCCACCGCGTCGCGCTCGCCGCCGACCATGAGGCAGTAGCCGTTCTCGAGTCCCCAGATTCCCCCGCTCGTCCCCGAGTCGACGAACCGGATCCCCTTCGCCGCGACGCGCTCGGCGCGCGCGATGGAATCCTTGAACATCGAGTTGCCGCCGTCGATCAGGATGTCACCCTTCGACAGCAGCGGGAGCAGCGTGTCGATCGTCGAATCGACCGGCTTCCCCGCCGGGACCATGATCCAGATGACCCTCGGCGTCTCGAGCTGGCGCACGACGTCCGCGAGATCCTTCGCCGGCGCGGCGCCGAGCCCCTGATACCTGCCGACGGTCGCCGGATCGCGATCGTACGCCACGACCGAGTGCCCATGCCGCATGAGCCGCTCGACCATGTTCCCACCCATTCGGCCGAGGCCGATCATTGCGAGTTGCATTCGGAGTGTGGGGTTGGGGAAAAGGGTGACTGGGGCGATGAACCGGTGACTTGGGCGATGAACCGGTGACTTAGTGACTTGGTGACTTAGTGACTTGGTCGGTGACTTGGTGGCTCGGAACGGCACTGGCCACTCACGCCCAACCAAGTCACGCCATGGAGACTCCACGCTGGTTGGGCACCTGTTTCAGGTCGGGAGCATCGAGGCTGAAGGCAGGACTCTTCGCTCGGATGCACACCCGCGCTCGCTCCGCCGCTCAACCACGGTGACTTGGTTCCACTGCCGTGTCGAAGTCACCGACCAAGTCACCAAGTCACCAAGTCACCAAGTCACCAAGTCACTGGCGTATCAGCACCGCCCGTGCCGGCGCCCCGTCCAATCCCTCGAGGAGCATCGGCAGGCAGACGAGCCGGTAGTCGCCGGGCGGAGGCTCGGTGAGGACGAGGCCCTCCACGATCACCACCGCGTTCTCGAGGAGCGTGCGGTGGGTGCGGTGGTCGGGGGAGCGGAACTTCTCGACGGACAGGTAGTCGACGCCGACGAGTCGCACGCCGAGCTTGACGAGGTACTCGGCGCCGTCGGGGGCGACGTGGGTGAAGTCGCGATGGAACTCCGTCGAGCCGCTCGCGAGCCACGCCGAGTTGCGCGTGCGGAGGAGGAGGCGCGTCACGCCGGTGAGATCGTGCTGGCGGAGCTCCGCCTCGCCGATCGAGAGCACGTCGTCGCCGAAGGCGATGAGCCGCGCGGAGCCGATCAGCACGTCGAGGGGGAGCGCGTCCACACCGGCGGCCCCCTCGACGAAATGCAGCGGTGCGTCGACGTGGGTCCCGGTGTGGGATCCCAGGTCGATCCGCGAGACGTTGGCCGTGTCGCCGTTCGCGATCCGCTGGATCGGCGTGATCGAGATCGGCGGATTGTCCGGGTAGACCAGCCCGCCGTCGCGCACCGGCATCGATACGTCCCACATCCCCTTCGCCCGCGTCGTCATCGTGCCGCCTCCGTCGTGATGGGATTCTCGCCGGCCACGTCGCCCGCGGCGTCGCGCAGCAGCGCGTCGGTCACGCCGTAGCCCTTCACCGCGCGGGCGTCGCGTGCCACCGTGCGGCGCAGCTCGTCCTGCGGCGACTGGAGCGTGATGCGTGCCGCGCGGAACCGCCGCCCCGCCTCGACGACGAACAGGTCGCACAGCGCGAGCTCGCGCGCGCAGGCGTCCTCACCGCGCTCCTCGAGCAGCCGCTGCGTGCGCGCGAGCACGCACGCCGTGGCGAACAGCTCGATCGCCATGTCGGCGAGCCGCTCCAGCTCCTGCTGCCGCTCGACGACGTCCCGGCGATAGGCGCGGATCACGCGCTCGGCGCCCTCCTTGAGCTCCGCCACGTGCTTCTCGAAGTGCGACGCGTGCCCGCGCAATCGCTCGTGGAGCGCCACGTCGAGCGTCGGCGTCGCGCCGAGCCGGCTCCGGAGCCGCGACGCCGCGTAGTACGAGAGCAGGCCGAGGTTCTTGAGCGGCTGCCGCAGCGCGACGCCGAGCTCCGTGAGCCGCTCCGCCGGCTCCTCGATCCCGTTGAGCGAGATGAACAGCCGCAAGATCTCGTTCGTCCCCTCGAAGATCCGGTTGATCCGCGAATCGCGCAGCATCCGCTCGTACGGCCACGGCTTCACGTAGCCGCGGCCGCCGCCGAGCTGCACCATCTCGTCGGCGGCGCGCCAGAGCATCTCGCTCGCGAACACCTTGCAGCACGCCGCCTCGAGCGCGTACTCCCCGCTCGGTGACGCGGCGAGGTGCGCCAGCTCGCCGAGCATCGCGTCGGACGCGTAGACGTCGGTGGCGGTGCGCGCGAGCTTGCGCTGGGTGATCTCGAAGTCGCCGATCGGGCGGCCGAACTGCACGCGCGCCTCGGTGAACTCGACCATCTGAGCGAGGATGCGCTTCGTCCCCTGGGTGCATCCCGCGGCGAGGCTCATGCGCCCCGCGTTGAGCGCGTTCACGGCGATGGCGAACCCCTTGCCCACCGTGCCGAGCACGTGATCGGCCGGGACGCGCAGCCCCTCGTACGCGAGCTCGGCCTGGGTCGAGCCGCGGATCCCCATCTTCCGCACCGTGCCGACGACGCGGAACCCCGCCATGTCGGGGCGGATGATGAACGCCGTCGGACGGAGCACCGTCTCGCCGTGCTTCTCGACCTCCGTCTGCGCGAAGGTCGTGATGACGCCGGCGCGCTGGCCGTTGCCGATCCAGTGCTTGCGGCCGTCGCGGATCCACTCCGTGCCGTCGGCGCTCCGACGCGCGCGCGTGACGATGTGCTGCGCGTCGGAGCCGGTCTCCGGCTCGGTGAGCGCGTACGCGGCGAGCGTGTCGCCGCGCGCCAGCATCGGCAGGTAGCGCTCCTTCTGCTCCGGCGTGCCGTAGAGCACGATCGCCTTCGCGCCGAGCCCGCAGTGCACGGCGACCAGCACGCCGATCGACGCATCGAGGCTCGATACGGCGCCGAACACGCTCGCGTACGCCGCCGGCGACAGCCCGAGCCCACCGTACTCGCGCGGGATCGAGAGCGCGAGGAATCCCTCCGCGGCGAGCGTCCGGATCACCTCTTCCGGGATCGTCTCCTCCTCGTCGAACCGCGCGGAGTCGATCAGGCCCCGGCTCATCCGGTCGAGCGCGGCGAGCATCCGGCGGACCGTGCGCGTCTCGTCCGGATCGCGCTCGTCGAGCGGCGCCGGGTAGGGGAAGAGCAGCGCGTCGTGGATCGAGCCGGCGAAGATCCCGCGTACGAAGGAGGGGGCGTCGCCGTCGCTCATGGCGGAAGCATAGGTCCGGGCCGGAACGGGCACCAGCGGCGTGATGCGTGGCGCTTGAACAAACGATGCGCGCGGCCCAACCTACGGGTCCCGGGTCCGCGCGCCGGCCGCCCTGCCTTCCGCGACGTCCGCGCCACCTCTCTGCTTTCTCCCCGAGTGATCGAGTGACCTACGCCAGCGAGCCCCGCACCTCGGGCGCGCCTGCCAGCACGGGCGACGAGCGCACGGACGAGCGCTTCCGCCTCGTCGTCGAGAGCCTGGGCACCATGATCTTCGACGAAGACCTCGTCGACCGGAGGGTGTACCGCAGCGACGCGCTCGCGCGCCTCTTCCGGTGGGAAGAATCGGAACCGACGGAAGCATGGTGGACCGATCGCGTGCATCCCGACGATCTCGAGCGTCTGCGAAACATGGGCGGGCTCGGCGCGCGCGAGGGGAGCAGCACGAGCTGGGAGGTCGAGTACCGCTTCCGTTGCGGCGACGGCGACTACGTCACGGTGCTGGAGCGCGGGACCGTGCTCCGGGACGACGACGGGACCCCGCTGCGCTGCGTCGGCACCGTCAGCGACGTGTCCGACCGCGCCGAGCTCGCCGCGCAGCTCCGCCAGGCGCAGAAGATGGAGGCCATCGGCCAGCTCGCCGGCGGGATCGCGCACGACTTCAACAACCTGCTCACGGCGATCAGCTGCAACGTCGAGCTGCTGCTGGACGCGACGGCGCCCGACGACGCGCGCCGCGACGACATCCTCCAGATCCGCGAGGCGGCGGCGCGCGCCGCCACGCTCACGCGCCAGCTCCTCGCCTTCAGCCGCCGGCAGGTGCTCCAGCCGAAGCCGCTCGACCTCAACGCGACGGTCACGAACATGGAGCGCATGCTCCGGCGCGTCCTGAGCGGCGACATCCGGCTCATGGCGCGGCTCGAGCGCGAGCTCGCGCCCGTCTACGCCGACGCGGGGCAGATGGAGCAGGTGGTGATGAACCTCGTGCTCAACGCGCGCGACGCCATGCCCGACGGGGGCGACATCCTGATCACGACGTCGAACGTCACGCTGAGCGCCGCGCTCCAGCACCGGTTCGGCGTGCTCGCGCCGGGCGCGTACGTCGTGCTGTCGGTGCGCGACGTGGGGTCCGGCGTCAGCCCTGACGTCTACGACCATCTGTTCGAGCCCTTCTTCACGACGAAGAGCCAGGGAAAGGGGACGGGGCTCGGCCTCGCGACGGTGCACGGGATCGTCGTGCAGTCGGGCGGGCAGATCGTCGTCGACAGCGAGCCGGGCCAGGGGACGGAGTTCCGGATCCATCTTCCGGTGCACTCGGTCGCCCCGCCTCCTCGGCGCGCGACGCCGGCGTCGGGCACGGCAGCGGTGGCGACCAGCCAGGTGCGCACCGTGCTCGTCGTCGACGACGACGACGCCGTGCGCGAGGTGGCGGTGCGCGCGCTGGCGCGGGCGGGCTACCGGGTGCTCTCGGCGTCGGGCGGCGACGCGGCTCTCGCGCTGCTCGCCAACGGGGAGGAGCACGCCTCGCTCCTCGTCCTCACCGACGTGCTGATGCCCGGGATGAGCGGGCCGGAATTGGCCGACCGCGTGGCGGCGGTGTATCCCTCGGCGCGGATCGCCTTCATGAGCGGGTTCTCCACCGACGAGCTCGCCCGCAGCGGAGTCGGCTCGCCCATGCGTAGCTTGCTGAACAAGCCGTTCACCCTGCCCGAGCTGTCGGCGTTCGTTCAGCGTGCCTTCGGGACGCTGGCCGAGGGCGTCGAGTGACCGGGCTCCACGGCGCGGAACTCGCGCACCATCGGACCATGCGACTTCAGCCGTCTCGCGCCGCCCTCGCCGCGGCGCTGCCACTCCTGCTGCTCGCCGCCTGTCACCGCCGCGCCGTCGTCGTGGAGAGCCCGGCGCCGGCGCCGGCCGCCGAGCAGGGGCCGCGCTTCACCACGGGCGAGCAGGTGGTCGAGGCGATGCACGACCGCTACGCGGGCAAGTGGTACTCGACCATGACCTTCCGCCAGAAGACGTCGCGGCTGCTGGCGAACGGCAAGTGGAACGTGCAGACGTGGTACGAGGCGATGAAGCTGCCCGGCCGGCTGCGCATCGACTTCGACCCGGTGCGCGCGGGGAACGGCGTGCTCTACGCGCGCGACAGCCAGTTCGTCGTGCAGAACGGCCGGCTGCTGCGCGGCGACCCGGGCATCAACCCGCTCCTCCTGCTCGGCTTCGACGTCTACACCGCGCCGGTGACGCACACGACCTCGCGGCTCCGGCGCGAGGGGTTCGACCTCTCGCGCGTGCACGAGGAGACGTTCCGGGGGAAGCCGATGATCGTCGTCGGCGCCTGGAAGGGGGACTATGACCGCAAGCAGTTCTGGATCGACGCCGAGCGGCTGCTGTTCGTCCGCATGCTCGAGCCGACGCCGCGCGACACGACGAAGATGCAGGACGTCCGGTTCGTGAACTACGAGCCGCGCGACAGCGCCTGGATCGCGCCGCGCGTGGAGATTTGGACGGAGGGCAAGCTGATCTTCGCCGAGGACTACGACGAGATCGAGGTCGACCCTCCGCTGAGCGATGCGCTGTTCGATCCGGCCAGGTGGAAGACGGCGAAGCACTGGACGGTGAAGCAGTGATTGGTGTGTTGGTGTGTTGGTGTGTCGGTCGCTGAGCCACCAACACACTAACGCACCAACACACTGATCACGGCCGGCTGATGATGGCCTTCGCCTTGGCCAGATGCGCCTCGACCATCGGCTTGACCTGCGTCTGGAGTGCCGTCTTCAGCTCGGCGTGCGTGGCCTTCGAGATCGACGCGTTCACGAGGTCGAGCACGCGCTGGTGGCCGTCGATCTGCTGGGCCATGTAGAGGCGGTCGAACGCGGCACCGCGCTCCGACGCCTTCAACGAATCCTCCTCGAAGTTCTGGAGACTGGTGAGCGTCGTGCTCGGCGCGGCCGGCGTGACGCCGATCCGCTGGGCGAGCGCCATCCCTTCGTGATCGGCTTTGGTGTGGTCGGCGATCATCATGTCGGCGAACGCCTTCACCGCGGAATCGTCGGAGCGGTCCTTGGCGATGTTGGCGGCGGAGGTCTCGCCGACGTTCGCGGCGTGCAGCACGCCGAGGATCTCGGCGTCGCTGCTCAGCGCCGTGTCGACGGCGGCCGCCTGGGCGGCGGGGGCTTCCGTGGCCATCTGGCGTGCCTGGGACATGCAGGCCCCGGCGGCGAGGAAGAGCGGGAGCAGGAGGGTGACGGGATGTGGTGATCGAGCGGCGTACATGAGAAACCTCGTAACTGACGTTCGACTGACGTTCGACTGACGTTCGAAACCGTACCACCGCGGTGCGGCAGACACGACGTCGCGCAAATCCCATGCACCACGCGGTCGGCGTGCCGCGCTGCCCGGCCGGGTCTGTCAGAGGCGACGCTCGCGCGGCACATGGTTGACAACGGCAACCAGATGCCGGACATTGGCAACCATAGGAACCGACGAGCCCGCCGCCCACCTCGCCCACCCATGCCCTCGCGCTCGAAGTCGCCCCCTCGGGCCGCCCTGCCCGGCCGGATCGCCGCGATCCGGCGGTTCAACCGGTTCTACACGCGCCTCGTCGGCGCCCTCGACGAGGGACACCTCCACAGCCCCTTCACGCTGGCCGAGGTGCGGCTGCTGTTCGAGCTCTCGCGGCGCGAGTCCCCGACCGCGAGCGAGCTCGCGGCCGACCTCGGGCTCGATCCGGGATACCTGAGCCGCCTGCTGCGGACGCTGCAGCGCCGCCGGCTCGTGTCGCGCAGCCGGTCGGCGCACGACGCGCGCGCGAGCCATCTCACCCTCACCGCCACGGGACGCGCGGCGTTCCGCGGTCTCGACCGCCGCGCCAACGCCGAAGTCGCCCGGCTGCTCGCGTCGCTCGACGACCGGGCGCAGCGCCGCCTCGTCGATGCCATGGCGACGGTCGCCCGCCTGCTCGGCGCGGGCGACGAGCCCGGCGCCGGCGCCGCACCGGCGTACGTCCTCCGTCCCCCGCGCGCGGGCGACTTCGGCTGGATCGTCCAGTCGCATGGCGAGATCTACGCTCGCGAGTACGGCTGGAACGACCGCTTCGAGGCGCTCGTCGCGCGCGTCGTCGCCGACTTCGTCGATGGCTTCGATCCGGCGCGCGAGCGCTGCTGGATCGCCGAGCGGGACGGCGAGAACGTCGGCTCCGTGATGGTCACGAAGGATCCGCGCCGCCGCGGCGTGGCGAAGCTCCGGCTCCTGCTCGTCCATCCTTCCGCGCGCGGGCTCGGGCTCGGCCACCGCCTCGTCGACGAATGCACCCGCTTCGCCCGCGACGCGGGCTACCATACGATCTCCCTCTGGACCAACCGCGTCCTCACCGCGGCGCGGCGGATCTACGCGGAAGCCGGATACGAGATGGTGCGCACGGAGAAGCACGACCATTTCGGCGTGCCGCTCGTGGCGGAGACATGGGAGATGGAGTTGTAACCGCCGCGGCGGCAACCGCCCCCGCGTGATGGCGGGCCGGCCCGCGCCACGCGCCGTCAGGGAATCGAAGCCCCCACCGACGCACGCCCCACCTCGCCGCGTGCCTCCAACCGGGCGAGCAGCAGGTGGTAGTACAACATCCCCTGCTCGGGCCGGAGCGCATCGAGCACGCTCGGGACGTCGACGGCCGTCGGACCGCCGACCAGCGCGAGGTTCCGCGCGACGCTGCTGTCGCGCATCGGGAACACGTCGAGCCGGCCGAGCCCGCGCAGCAGGATCACCGTCGCCGTCCACGGGCCGATTCCCTTGATCCGGCCGAGCGCCGTCGCCGCCTCGGGGCTCGTGAGCGCCTCGAGCGCCGCCATCTCGAGCGCGCCCGACGCGATCGCCTCGCCGGCGCGCCGGAGCGTCGCGAGCTTGCCGGCGCTGAGGCCGACGGCGCGCAGCGCGCGGTCGCTCGCCTCCAGGAAGTGCTCGACGCTCGGGAAGGGATGGAGCGACACGCCCTCGTGCTCCACGCGGTCCTCGAGGGCAACGACGAGACGCCTCGTGATGGCGCTCGCCGCCTGCAGGCTCACCTGCTGGAAGACGATCGCGTTGACGCACGCCTCCCAGAGCGTGGGATAGCGGGGCGGCCGGATGCCGCGCATGCGGCGTGCGAGCGGCGCGAGCCAGGGCACGCGCCTGGCGGCGCGGCCGAAGTGCGCGAGCTCGCGATCGGCGCCGAGCATGCACCGTGCGCGCGCGAGCGCCCACGCGTGGTCGCGCGAGTCCCCCTCGATCGTCACCCGCAGCGCGTCGTCGCCCGGTTGTGAGACGCGCACGATCGCGCGGCCGCGTGAGCCGGTGAGCACGCGCAGGTACTGTCCGTCGGCCGTGATCACGTCGACGACGTTCGACGACAGGCGCCTGAGCGCGCTCACCACGAGGTCGAGACGGTAGGGTCCGGCGACGTGGACGTCGTGGTGCGTTCGAGTTCGGCGGCCCATCGCCGGTCATGTGCTCGACGGAGGCACGCGGCTGGTCACCGCGATCGCCTCGCGCAGCATCTGATTGGCGTAGCCCCACTCGTTGTCGTACCAGGCCATGACTCTGACCAGATCGCCGTCGACCACCGCGGTGAGCTCGAGATCGACGACGGCCGCGCGCGGATCGCCGACGACGTCCGACGAGACGAGGGGATCGCGCGACACGCCGACCACTCCGGCGTAGCGCTCGCTGTCGGCCTCCTCGGTGAGCACCGCGTTGACCTCGTCGATCGTGGTTCGGCGGGTCGTGACGAAGGTGATGTCGGCGATCGATCCCACGGCCACCGGCGCCCGGATCGCCACGCCGTCGAAGCGGCCCGCGTACTCGGGAAGGGCGCGCGTCGTCGCGAGCGCCGCCCCGGTCGGAGCCGGAACGAGGTTCGCCGCCGCGGCCCGGCCACGCCGGAAGCCCTTGCGCGGACCATCGACGAGCGACTGCGACGCGGTGTAGGCGTGCACGGTCGTCATCAACGCCTTGGCGACTCCGATGCGCCGGCCGACGATCTCGACGATCGGCGTGATGCAGTTCGTCGTGCAGCTCGCGCAGGAAATGATCGGCGACGTGCCGGACGGCGTGTTCGCGCCGTGCACGACGGTCTCCACCTCGCCACCCGTCGACGGTGCCGAGAGGAGAACGATCCGCGCACCCGCCCTGATGTGCTTCTCCAGATCCTCGCGCCGCTTCAGCGCGCCCGTGCACTCGAACACGAGATCGACCTTCGATTCCTTCCAGGGGAGCTCGGATGGATCCCGGCTTCGCAGCGCTCGGATCGGACGGCCCGCGACGACGAGGCGATCGCCGTCGACCTCGACCGGCTTCGCGTACCGCCCGTAGACGGTGTCGTAGCGAAGCAGGTAGGCGAGGTTCTCGACGTCGGTGAGGTCGTTGACGGCGACGAGCTCGAGCGACGGCTCGTCGGTGACCAGCTTGAGGACGGCGCGCCCGATCCGCCCGAGGCCATTGATGGCGACCCTGGCGCTCATTCGGCGCGCGGTGCGCGCGTGTCGCTCGCCCGCTGCGGCATTCTCGCGATCTCTTCGATCAGGTGTGCGTGCGGCTCCGACTCCTGCGCGATCGTGTCCAGCGCGAGTGCCGAATGCGCGTAGGCGCCTCCGGCGCGCATCTCCGCGGCGACCCAGATCGCTTCCATGATCTCCTCGCTCGACGCGCCCTCCCGCAGCGCCGCGCGGGTGTGGCTGCGAATGCAGTAGGGACACTGCGTCACGTGCGCCACGGCCACGGCGATCAACTGCTTCGTCTTCGTCGGGAGCGCCGCCGGGGCGAACACGCTCCTGCTGAACGCGCGGAAGGCCTCGGCCGGTCCGGGGGCGAGTCGGCTTCGCTGATCGGCGAGCGCGCGCGTCGCTTCGGGATAGAGGTCATGGTGCGCCGAACGGTCGGGATGCGACACCGCATGGTCGGCCGTGCCCGACGTGGTCGAGCTGCCGTTGTCGTCGTGGCTCATCGTTGATGCTCTCCTTGCCGCGGTCGCGCGGCGTTCGGACGGATCCGACGTTCCGCGATGATCCGCGCGACGCTGGGAAACGCCGCGCGAGCGGCGTCGGGAACGTGGCGCCAGTGCTCGGTCCCAGGCTGCCCGCTCCAGTAGTCGAACCGCTTGGCGCCGGGCCCGCCCGGATCGCCGACGACGATGCGTCCCACCATGCCCGCCGCTTCGTGCGGCATGCAGTAGTAGTCGTAGACGCCGGGCACACCGAGCGTGACGTCGAAGTGATCGCCCGGATTGACGAGAAAACCCGAGTCCCAGGGCGCCGCGCGTTCCGGGATCCGGAGTGGATGGCGATCGTTTCGCGGGTGATACGCAGTCGTGGTGTGCACGTTCTCGCGTACCACCCAGCGCACGGTCGTGCCGGGCGTCACGTAGAGCCCGATCGGATCGAACCACACCCGCGAGCCGAGCGCGTCGCTGCGCATCTCGATCACCTCGAGCGTGGCGGCCCACAGTCGGCGCGGCACGAGGCCGGCGCCGGCGAGTGCCAGGCCGCCGGCCCTGAGGAAGTCGCGACGCGACGTGATCATCACTTGGCCAACGAGGCGGCGCGCGCCGGCGAGACGTACCACACGATCACGTGGTAGTGCGGCTCCGCCACTCCGGGATGACCCGCATTGTAGACGATGTCGACGTGATCGGCGCGCTCGTGCCCCACCTTGAGATCGGTGAACGCCTTCTTCGCGTTCATGTCCTTGAGCGGGATCATGTAGATCGAGCTCACGAGGCTGCCCTGATGGTCGTAGGCGAGGAAGGGGCCGGCGGGAAGCGTCGCGGGATCGACGTACAGCGTTCCGAGCCCCGGCAGGAAATCGGGAAGCGGAACGAGCTTGCTCACCTGCTGGTATGCGCCGCCCGGGGGCGCCTTCTGCTGGGCCGCCACGGCATCGGCGGACACGACGAGCATCCCGGCGCCGGCCAGGCCGGCGAGGGCAATGCGTGCGAGTCCTTTCATGAGAGATCTCCCTGGGTTCTGGCTGGAAGGCCGTATCTCGGTCGTCCAGTGACGCACCTGCAATCAGGCGCCGTCGTCGTGAAGGGAGCATGAAGGGGAGAGGAAACCTTGCCTAAGCACCGGCCCGCACCGCTGCGGTCGAATGGCTCGGCGGTATCTTGCGACATGCCTCGGTCATCCAGCATGCAGCCTCCGTCGATGCAGGAGCGGCTCCGTCGGCTGGAGGTCGCGACGGCGGCGCTGATCACCGACGCATCGCTGGACGACGTGCTCCAGCGCGTCGTGCGCGTCGCCGCGGAGGTGATCGGAGCGCGCTACGCGGCGATCGGCGTCCTGGGGCCAGGTGGACGCGCACTCGAGAGCTTCACCACATATGGGATCGAACCGGAGCTCGAGGCGCGCATCGGACCGCCGCCGCGCGGCCACGGCATCCTCGGCCTCGTGATCCGCGAGGCGAGGCCGGTCCGGCTGCCGGATCTCGCGGCGCATCCCGCGTCGCGCGGGTTTCCGCCGAATCATCCGCCGATGCACTCGTTCCTCGGCGTGCCGATCGTCGGCCGGCGCGGCGTGTTCGGGAACCTCTACGTCACGGAGAAGACCGGGGGCGGCGAGTTCACCGACGAGGACGAGGACATCGCGATCCTGCTCGCGGCCAAGGCCGCCGCCGCGGTGGAGAACGCGCGGCATCACGAGGAGAGCGCGCGCCTGCTCGAGGAAGTGCAGCAGCTCCAGCGGGCACGCGAGCGGTTCTTCGCGATGGTGAACCACGAGCTGAGGAACGCGCTCGCGGCGGTCTACGGCTGGTCGGAGATGCTCGTGCGGAAGCGGGATCCGGCGACCGTTCCCCGTGCCGCGTTCGAGGTCCTCGACTCGGCGCAGCACGCGATCCATCTCATCGAGGACCTGCTGGACCTCAGCCGGCTCGACGAGGACCGGCTCAAGCCGGTGATCAAGGAGGTCGAGCCGGCGTCCGTGGCCACGCGCGCGATCGTTCGCGTCACGCCCGTCGCGGAGCGCAAGCGAGTGACCCTCGAGCTCGCGCCGAGCGCGGACCTGCCGAACTGCGCCACCGACGCGAGCCGGGTCGAGCAGATCCTCGTCAACCTGCTGAGCAACGCGATCAAATACGCGCCCGCCTCGAGCACCGTGCGCATCGAGATCGCCGCGAGCGGGGGGCGCGTCGCCTATCGCGTCGAGGACGAGGGTCCGGGCGTGCCGCCCGAGGACGTCGAGCGCATCTTCGACATCTACGTGACGAAGGCGGACGAGGAGAGTCGCGGGCTCGGCCTTGGCCTGCCGCTTTCCCGGCGACTCGCCCGATTGCTCGGAGGCGAGCTCCATGCAGTATCGCGGCCGGGCAAGGGTGGTTGCTTCGTGCTCGAGGTGCTCGCGAGCACACCCTGAAGAGATCTTCAGCCGCGCTTGCGGCCACGTTCAGGCGCACTTTCGAGATTGGTGACCATGAAGCTTCTCGTCGTCGAGGACGACTCCAAGGTGGCCGGGTTCATCGAGCACGGACTCAAGGAGGAGGGCCACGTCGTGGACGTGGCGGTCGACGGTGACGAGGCCACGATGCTGGCGCACGTGAACGAGTACGACGTCATCCTGCTCGACGTCGTCTTGCCGAAGAAGAACGGATTCCAGATCGCCACCGAGCTGCGGCGAGAAGGACGGAGCACGCCCATCCTCATGCTGACGTCGCGCGACGCGGTGGAGGACGTCGTGCGCGGTCTCGACGCCGGTGCCGACGACTACCTCGCCAAGCCGTTCAAGTTCGACGAGCTGCTCGCGCGGATCCGGGCGCTCCACCGGCGCGGCGGCGCGGAGCGGCTCGAGGTGCTGCGGTACGGCGTGCTCTCGCTCGACCGGTTGCATCACTCGGCGACGGCGGGCGAGCGTCGCCTCGATCTCACCGCGAAGGAGTTCCAGCTTCTCGAGTATTTCCTCCTGCACGCCGGCGAGATCGTGCGTCGCACCACACTGCTGGAGAAGGTGTGGGACATGCACTTCGATCCCGGGAGCAACGTGGTGGACGTGCACGTCGGCAACCTGCGCCGGAAGCTGGCCCGGGCGGCGGGAGCGCCATTGCTCGAGACGATCCGCGGCGTCGGGTTCCGGCTCGGGCTCGGACAGGCCGCCGAGGCACGCGAGCCGGTGCCATGAGCGCGCGTCGCGCGGGAGTGCTCCGATGATCGTCACGAAGCGGGCGTACGAGCCGTTCGAGGAGTCGGATGGGTATCGCGTGCTCATCGACCGGCTCTGGCCGCGCGGCGTCTCCAAGGCGAAGGCGCATCTCGACGCGTGGGAGAAGGAGATCGCGCCGTCGCGAGAGCTGCGCGAGTGGTACGGGCACGATCCCGCCAGGTGGCCGGAGTTCCGGCGACGCTACCAGCAGGAGCTGCGCGCGCCCGCCGCCCGCGCGGTGCTCGACGACCTCGCGCGCCGCGCGCGACGCGGCCGCGTGACGCTTGTGTACGCGTCGCGTGCCGCGGACATCAGCGACGTCGCCGTGCTCGAGCGTCTGCTCATCCGGCGAGTGAAGGCGCGGGTGAGCCGGCCGACCCGCTGACGCGGGCCGGCGCGCCCCCCTTCGCGAGCACGACGAGATCGAGCCGCAGCGCTTCGCCGAGCGACCACGCCTGAAAGGGGCAGCCGCGGGGCGTGAACGGCGGATCGCCGTCGGCGATCTCCGAGATGTGGCCGAGCCCCGCGCGGTCGAGCAGTCGGAGCAGCGGCGCGAGGAAGCGCCGGCGTGCCTCGCGTTTCGCCGCCACGGTGTCGCCGCGCACGCGCACCCACGCCTCGGCGAACGGACCCATGAGCCACGGCCACGCCGTGCCCTGGTGGTAGGCTGCATCCCGCTCGCGCACGCCGCCCTCGTACTGCGGCACGTACGCGGAAGCGTCCGGCGCGAGCGTACGCAGGCCCACGCGCGTCAGCAGCCGCGCTTCGACCGCGTCGACCACGCGGCGTGCGCGCGCGCCGGCGAAGACGGGGAAGGGAAGGCCGCCCACCGCGAGCACCTGATTCGGGCGGAAGGAGGCGTCGATCGTGCCCGCCTGATGATCGACGTCGACGACGTCGTTGAGGTATCCGCCGCCGGCGTTCCAGAAGCGCGCCCGGAACGCTCGTGAGCCTGCGCGCAGCACGCGGAGCCGCTGTGTCGAGAACGCGCCGCCGATTCGCAAGGCGTTCAGCCACAGCGCCTGCACCTCGACCGGCTTGCCGATGCGCGGCGTCACGACGCGACCGTCGACGACGGCGTCCATCCAGGTGAGCTGCACGCCCGGCTGGCCCGCCGCGAGCAGGCCGTCGCTGTCGCACCGGATCCCGTAGCGCGTCCCGCGCATGTATCCGTCGAGGATCGCGTCGACCGCCGCGCGCAGAGCATCACGCTCGGCCGGTGCGGCCGGTCGCCCCCGTGCCGCGCTCGCCTCGAGATATTCGTGCGCGGCCACGACGAACCAGAGCGGCGCGTCGACGGTGTTGTACTCGGCGCGCTCGCCGGCGTCGGGGAAGCGGTTCGGGAGCATCCCCTCCGACACCATGCCTGCCCACTGGAGCAGAATGTCGCGCGCGTCGTCGAGCCGGCCGGTGGCGAGACAGAGGCCACGCATCGCGATGAACGTGTCGCGTCCCCAATCGGTGAACCACGGATAGCCGGCGACGATGCTCTTCCCGTCGCCGCGGCGCACGACGTACGCGCCGGCGGAGCGCATCAGGCGCGACGGTGCGGCGCGGCGCGTGCGCTCCGACGCACGCCATCGTCGCACGAGCGTCGACACCGGCTCCGTGGCCGCCGGCGTCGCGGCCCCGTCTCCAGCGGTGCGTCCGCCGGCGGCGAGGAGCCACACGGCCTCGCCATGCGACAGGTCCCACGTGAAGATGCCCGGCGCGGCGAGATCCTCGGTGAAGTCCAGCCCGCGCGCGCGCTCCGCCTCGTACTGGAAGCCGCGGTACCAGTCCGGCGCATGTGCGTAGCGGCCGTTCGACCTCGCGACGATCGCCGGCACGCCGGGATACGGCCGCCACTCGACGCGGTCGTCCGATTGCTCGGCGCCGAAGCGGAAGGACGGATTCTCGTGATGCAGCGCGTGATGGTCGCGGCCGGAGAGCAGCGGTCGCACGGCGAGGGTCACGCCATCGCGCGGCGCCGAGAGGCGCCAGGCGACGGCCACGGCGCCCGCGCCGCGCGGCACGACGATCTCCTGCTCGATGGAGGTGCCGTCCTCGAGCTGGAAGGTCCAGCGCGGCCACGGCTCCGCGTCGAACTTCACGATGCGGCGCACGCCGTCGGGATGGGTTACCCCGGGTGCGTAACGCTGCGACGACAGGGCGAACCGGCCCGCGGGCGTCGTGACCCATGCCTCGAAGCCATTGACCAGCACCATGCGCCCGGTGGGAGGGGTGGTCGCGACCAGAAGCAGCGCGTGATAGCGCCGCGTACGTATGCCGGCCACGGTGCCGGAGGCGTACCCGCCCTCGCCGTCGGCTTCGAGCCATTCGCGCATCGTCGGCGACCGCACGGGCATTCTCACGGCGATGCCGCGTCCGGCTGCAGCAGCTTGGCGACGAGGCCGGTCCACCCGGTCTGATGCGAGGCCCCGAGCCCGCTTCCGTCGTCCCCGTCGAAGTACTCGTGAAAGAGGACGTAGTCGCGGAAGTGCGGATCGTCCGCGCGTGCGCCATGCTGCCGCGCGGCGGATCGCCGTCCCCCCGCGTCGGGACGGAACACGCGCGTCAGTCGCGCCGTCAGGTCGTCGGCAATCGCGCTCAGCGTCACGAGCGTGCCGGAGCCGGTCGGATGCTCGACCAGAAAGTCGTCGCCGTAGTAATGGTGGAACTTCCGCAGCGACTCGATGATGAGGAAGTTCACCGGAAACCAGATGGGTCCACGCCAGTTGGAGTTGCCGCCGAACAGCCCCGACGTCGACTCGGCCGGCTGGTAGCTCACGCTGAACGACCGATCGCCGTCGGCGAACACGTACGGCGCATCGCGGTGGCGTCGTGACAGCGAGCGCACGCCGTAGTCGGAGAGGAATTCCGTCGCGTCGAGCATCCGCCGGAGGAGGCACTTCATGCGATGGCCGCGCAGAAGCGAGAGGAGTCGCCGCTCTCCCGACCCGGGCTCCGTCCAGCGCGACACGAGTCGCGCCAGGTCGGGCCGGTAGGCGAGATACCACTCCAGGCGCTTGCGGAATTCGGGCACGCTGTCGAGGAGCTCCGACTCCAGCGTCTCCACGGCGAAGAGCGGGATGAGGCCGACCAGCGACCGCAGCCGCATCGGGAGGCGCGTGCCATCCGGCCGCTGGAGCACGTCGTAGAAGAACTCGTCGCGCTCGTCCCAGAGCCCGAAGCCGTCGCTGGCCATGCTGTTCATCGCGGCCGCGATCTGCAGGAAGTGCTCGAAGAACTTCGTCGCGATGTCCTCGTACACCGGATTGTCGCGGGCCAGCTCGAGCGCGATGCGCATGAGGTTCAGGCTGTACATCGCCATCCAGCTCGTGCCGTCGGACTGGTTGATGTGGCCACCGGTCGGCAGCGGCGCGCCACGGTCGAAGACCCCGACGTTGTCGAGCCCGAGAAAGCCGCCCTGGAAGATGTTGTTCCCTTCGATGTCCCGGCGGTTCACCCACCAGGTGAAGTTGAGCATCAGCTTGTGCAGGACGCGCTCGAGGAACGCGCGATCCCCGCGGTCTCCTCGCTGCTCGCGATCGATCTCGAAGACGCGCCACGCCGCCCACGCGTGCACGGGGGGATTGACGTCGCCGAGCGCCCACTCGTAGGCCGGCAGCTGGCCGTTCGGATGCATGTACCATTCGCGCGTGAGCAGCACGAGCTGCGCCTTGGCGAACTCCGCGTCGACGAGCGCGAGCGGGATGCAGTGAAAGGCGAGATCCCACGCGGCGTACCACGGATACTCCCACGTATCCGGCATCGAGAGGACGTCGGCATTGTTCAGGTGCTGCCAGTCGTGATTGCGCCCTCGGCGCCGCTCGGCGGGCGGCGGCGGCTGCGCGGGGTCGCCGTGCAGCCACTGCGGCACGTCGTAGTAGTAGAACTGCTTGCCCCAGAGCATGCCGGCGAACGCCTGCCGCTGGACGGTGCGCCCCTCGGCGTCCGCTGGCACGTGCGGAAGGGCGGAGTAGAACGCGTCTGCCTCGCGCCGGCGCAGTGCAACGATCGCGTCGAAGTCGCCGAACGGCGCGGCCGCGGACTCCGAGTCCGTGAGGCGAAGGCGCACCTGCACCGAGCGTCCCGCGGGGACGTCGAAGCGATAGTGCGCGGCGGCCTTCGTGCCGGCGCGTGCGGGATTCACCGCGTCGCGGCGATCGCCGACGACGTAGTCGTGAAAGGCATCCTTGTAATGACCCCTCTCGCCGAACCCGAACAGGCGCGGGGCGTTCGTGTCGTTGTCGCAGAAGAGCAGCGTCGCGCCGTCGTCGCAGTGGAGCGCGTAACGCCCGAGCTCCGCGTGCCGCGCCTCGACGATTCCCGGCGCGACCGCCCGCAACTCGGGCGTGTCGGACGACGCGCTCCACGCCCAGGTGTTGCGGAACCAGAGCTGCGGCAGGACGTGGATGCACGCCGGCTCCGGCCCACGGTTGTGCACGGTGATGCGCATCAGGATGTCCGTCGGCGACGCCTTGGCGTATTCGACGAACACGTCGAAGTAGCGGCTCTCGTCGAAGATGCCCGTGTCGATCAGCTCGAACTCGGGTCGCTCCATCCCGCGATCACGATTCTCCCGCACGAGTCGATCGTACGGAAAGGCGCTCTGCGGATACTTGTACAGCATCTTCAGGTACGAATGCGTCGGCGTGGCGTCGAGGTAGTAGTACAGCTCCTTCACGTCCTCGCCGTGATTGCCTTCGTGGTTCGTGAGGCCGAAGAGGCGCTCCTTCAGGATGGGATCGCGCCCGTTCCAGAGGGCGAGCGCGAGGCAGAGCAGCTGGCGGTCGTCGCTCACGCCGGCGATGCCGTCCTCTCCCCATCGATAGGCGCGGCGCCGCGCGTCGTCGTGCGAGAGATACTCCCACGCCGTGCCGTACGGACTGTAGTCCTCGCGCACCGTGCCCCACTGGCGCTCGCTCAGGTACGGACCCCACCGCTTCCACGGACGTTCGCCGCGTGACTCCTCGGCAAGGCGCACGTGCTCCGCGGTCGTGTCGGCCGCGCCGGTTCCCGCCGGCCTGCCGCGTCCGGAACCGCTCATCCCGCGCTGCTGGCGCCCAGGCGCGATTCGCCGCACGCGTCGCGCAGCGCGCCGGCATAGGAAGCAGGCGACGCGCAATCCGCCCGCTCCCCGCTGGCGACGACCCGCACGACGTCGGAGAGGACGACATCCCCCCGCTCGGCCGGCGCGGGCGCGACGGTCACGAGCAGCTCCGGCGCTCCATCGGTCGGGAACGGTGGCTCCGCGGCCGTCGCCGCCTCGAACACGAATGCGCCGTTGTGATGGGACTGCACGCTCCAGAGCCGAAGCGGTTCGCGCGACGCCGCTTCCGAACCGGCCGCGGCGAGCCGCGCCGTGACTCGAACGTCGGCGGGAGTGAGGCCGCCGAGCTGCACCACCGCGCGCAGTCGCGGACGCCGCTGGATGGCATCCTCGCCCGCCCGGAGGACTTCCGCGAAGCAGACGTGAACGCGCGGCCACTCTCTCTCGAGCCATCGCGCGAGGGACGAGCGCTCGCGATGATCCACATCTCCGTTCGGCATGACGACCTCCACCGGACCGCTCGCGGCACCGCTGCGGAACAGTCGTTCCGAGCCGCGAGCCCGCCATCGCGAAATGTCGTCCCCGCACATGAAGAAACGATGAAGCGCGCAGGAAGTTCGCCGCGACCGCTTCGAGCGCGCTTCCGCGTTCAGCGCGAGGCGAGCTCTCTCCGGTGGCTCACTCCACGAGCTGCCCGCTCGGCACGAGCGCATCGAGCTGCTCGGCGAGCAACCCGACGTCGCTCGTCGGCGCATCGCAGGCGTACGCGCGGCACACGTACGCCGTCGGTTCGTCCGCCGCGCGCCCCTCGAGCAGCGCGACGCCGTCCGCGTCGGCGCCGCCGGCGAGCACCAGCGACGGGAGGTACCGCGCCGCCGCCACCTGCGCGAGCGCCTCGTGGCGTGCGTCGTCCGCGTCCCCGGCGAGCGCGACCTCGATCGCGCCCCGTACGGCGAGGTCCGCCGCGCCGAGCGCGTGGCCGAAGGCGACCGGATAGCGCGCCATCGGCTCGGCGAGCGTCTCGAGGAGATAGCGGCCGCGCTCCTGGTATCTCGCGTCCGAGAACAGGTCGCCGAGCTTGAGCAGCAGCTCGATCGCGAGCGACGTTCCGCTCGGCGTCGCGTTGTCCGTCACGTCGCGCGGGCGCGTGACGAGCCGCTCGGCGTCCGACGCGGTGTCGAACAGCGCCTGCGCCTCGTCGTCCCAGAACCGCGCGAGGATCTCGTCGGCGAGCCGGCGTGCGCGGTCGAGCCACGCGCGATCGAAGGTGAGCTCGTACAGCGCGAGCGCACCGAGCGCGACCGCGGCGTGGTCCTCGAGAAAGCCGTCGATCCGGGCGGCGCCCGCCTTGAAGCTCCGGAACACGCGCCCGTCGTGCACCATCTCGCGGAAGAGGAACTCGCCGTTCCGGAGCGCGATCTTCCGCAGCTCGGCGTCGTGGAACGCGCGCGCCGACTCGGCCATCGCGCGGAGCATCAGGCCGTTCCACGACGCGATGATCTTGTCGTCGAGTCCGGGCCGCACGCGCCGCTCGCGCGCGCCGGAGAGGATGCGCTGGGCGCGCTGGATCGCCGTGCGGAGCTCCGGCACGGTCACGCTCTGCGCGCGCGCCACGGCGTCGGGGTCGTGCGGCACGGAGAGGATGTTCCGTCCCTCGAAGTTCCCCTCGGGCGTCACCCCCCAGTAGCTCTTCAGCAGCGACGCGTCCTCGCCGAGGAGCGTGTCCAGCTCCCCGGCGTCCCACACGTAGTAGCGGCCCTCGTGCCCCTCGCTGTCGGCGTCGAGCGAGGAATGGAAGCCGCCCTCGGGCGACGTCATCTCGCGCGCCACCCAGTCGAGCGTTTCCTCGGTGACGCGGCGCGCCTCGTCGTCGCGCGTCGCCTGCCAGAGCGCCGCGCCGAGCCGCGCGAGGAGCGCGTTGTCGTACAGCATCTTCTCGAAGTGCGGCACGAGCCAGTACGCGTCCACGCTGTACCGCGCGAAGCCGCCGCCGACCTGGTCGTAGATCCCGCCGCGCGCCATGCGCCGGAAGGTGTGCGTCACCATGTGCAGCAGCTCGGCATCCCCCGTGCGCGCCCACTGCCGCAGCAGGAAGTCGAGCACCATCGACGGCGGGAACTTCGGCGCGCCGCCGAAGCCGCCGAAGCGGGGCTCGAACTGCTGGCGCAGCGCGGCGGCGGCGCGGGCGAGGAGCTCCTCGTCGAGCGCGCCGGAGACGCGCGTGCGCTCGGTGCTCGCCGAGTAGAGCTCGCGGATCGACGCCGTGGTGCGCGCCACGCTGTCGCGCCGGTTCGCCCACGCGTCCGACACCGCGGCGAGCACGCGCCGGAAGCTCGGCATCCCCTGGCGGTCGTCCGGCGGAAAGTAGGTGCCGGCGAAGAACGGCTCACCCTCCGGGGTGAGGAACACCGTCATCGGCCAGCCGCCGTGCCCCGTCATCGCCTGCGTCGCCTGCATGTAGATCGCGTCGAGGTCGGGGCGCTCCTCCCGGTCGACCTTGATGCAGACGAAATGCTCGTTCATCTGCGCCGCGGTGGCGTCGTCCTCGAACGACTCGCGCTCCATCACGTGGCACCAGTGGCAGGCCGCGTAGCCGATGCTCAGCAGGATCGGCTTCTGCTCGGTGCGGGCGCGGGCGAGCGCCGGCTCGCCCCACGGCCACCAGTCGACCGGATTGTGGGCGTGCTGGAGCAGGTAGGGGCTGGTTTCCCCGGCGAGGTGGTTGGCCATGAGCGCGGTGCGATTCGAGTCGGCGCGGCGGGACGCGGGATGCGGTGCGGCGGCGCCGGCGAGCGGCTATGTTGTGGCGCTGCGGCGCGGCCGCCCACCCTCCGCGCCGCGAACTTCATTCCACGAAGACTAGCCCGGTGCCCCGCGACGACGCCTCCCGCGCTGATTCCCCCCGTTCGGCCCGCATCCTCGCGCGGCTGCGCGCGCTCCCCTGGGCGACGCTCGTCGTCGTCGCGCTGCTCGCGCTGAGCGCGGCGTTCCCGCTCGATCCGCTGCGCGACGCGGCGGGGGGCGGGCCGATCACCGAGGCGACGCTGCACCGCCCCGCCGGCTATCTCCTCCTCGCGCCGATCTCGAACGTGCTCGATACCGTGACGCTGCTCAGCGTGCGGCAGCACGTCGCGCTCATCGTGACGCTCGTGCTCGGCTGGATCGCGTGGTGGTGGTGGGCGCGCCGCGCCTCCGACGCCGCGGTGGCGCCGGGCCGGCTCGCGGTGCGCATCGCCGCGCGGCTGGGGATCGCGCTCGTGCTCCTCGTCGGGCTCTACGCGGCGGCGCTCGTGATCCCGCGCCCGATGGCGGGGATCGAGACCGTGGGCCAGGCCATCATCGCCGTCGACTTCCACGCGCACACGAAGTACTCGCACGACGGCCGTCCCGGCTGGACGGCGAAGGACGTACGCGCGTGGCATCGCGACGCGGGGTACGACGTCGCGTACGTCAGCGACCACCGCACGTTCGACGGCGCGCGCGAGGGATGGGCGAACAACCCGTCGCCCGCGGGGCAGGGGACGGTGCTGCTCCCGGCGATCGAGGTGGTGTGGCAGGGCGAGCGCGTCAACGTGCTCGACGCCGACCGCATGTACCGCGGCATCCTCGACGCCGCGCTGCGCGACATCGACGACGACGCGCTGCGGCTGGCGAGCCTCGTGCCGCGCACCGAGCCGGTGCTCATCCAGACGATTCCGGGCAACCTCGCGAAGGTGCGGCCGGCGAAGGGCCCGGGCACGCCGGGCGTGCGTGCGATCGAGATCGTCGACGGCTCGCCGCGCGGGTTGAGCCAGGGCCGGCTCGAGCGCGCGCGCATCCTCGACATCGCCGACAGCGCGAACATCGCGCTCGTCGCCGGAAGCGACAATCACGGCTGGGGACGCACCGCGCCCGCGTGGACCCTCCTCATCCTCCCGGGCTGGCGCGCCGCGTCGCCGGACCAGCTCTCGCAGGCGATCGCGCAGATCGTGCGGCTCGGCGGACGCGGCGCGACGAAGGTGGTCGAGCGCTACGTCGCCGACACCGATCGCGCCGTACTGCTCCCGTTCACCGTGCCCGTGGTGACGTGGGGGATGTTCCGCACGCTGAGCCTCGACGAGCGCGTCGTGTGGCTCGCCTGGCTCGCGGCGATCGCGCTGCTCTGGCGCGTGCGCGGCATGCGCCGGCGGCCGCCCGCCGAGTGACCGCGCGGTGACCGCGCGGTGACGCGCGCCGGATCCGGCGCGCGCGACTGGCACGTCGCGCTCGCGGTCACCGCGGCGGCGTGGCTCGTGCGCGTCGCGTTCGCCGCGCGGCTGCCGTTGTTTCCGGACGAGACGTACTACTGGGACTGGTCGCGCCGGCTCGCCGGCGGCTACTTCGACCATCCGCCGATGATCGCGGTGCTGATCCGCGCCGGCACCGCGCTCGGCTCCGCCCTCGGCGCGGGTCCCCTGCCGCTCGCCGTGCGATTCTTCCCCGTGCTCGCGGGCGGGTTGGCTGGCCTCGCCGCGGTCGCGATCGCGCGCCGGCTCGCCGGCGACGGC
>DATJGU010000005.1:0-15531 GCA_035494615.1 Gemmatimonadaceae bacterium | reverse complement strand
GATCACGAGCATCTCGCCGTCGCGCGGATTGATGGCGAACTGGATGTTGCAGCCGCCGGCGTCCACGCCGACCTCGCGAATGATCGCCACCGCGGCGTCGCGCATCGCCTGGTACTCGCGATCGGTGAGCGTCATCGCCGGCGCGACCGTGATCGAGTCGCCCGTGTGCACGCCCATCGGATCGAGATTCTCGATCGAGCAGACGATCACGACGTTGTCGTACCGGTCGCGCATCACCTCCAGCTCGAACTCCTTCCAGCCGATGAGGGAGCGCTCGATCAGGATCTGGCTCGTCGGCGATTCGGACAGGCCGCGCCGCACGATGTCCTCGAACTCCTCGCGGTTGTACGCGATCCCGCCGCCGGTGCCGCCGAGCGTGAACGAGGGACGGACGATCGCGGGAAAGCTGGTCACCTCGAGCAGCGCCATCGCTTCGTCGAAGCCGTTGGCGATCCCGCCCTGCGCGACGCCCAGACCGATCCGCTCCATCGCCTCGCCGAACTGCTTGCGATCCTCGGCGATCGCGATCGCCCGCGCCGACGCCCCGATGAGCTCCACGCCGTGCTTGTCGAGAACCCCGCGCTCCGAGAGCGCCATCGCGACGTTGAGCGCCGTCTGGCCGCCCATCGTCGGCAGCAGTGCATCGGGCTTCTCGCGCTCGATGATCAGCTCGACGAACTCCGGCGTCACCGGCTCGATGTACGTCCGGTCGGCGATCTCCGGATCGGTCATGATCGTCGCCGGGTTCGAGTTGATCAGGATGACCTCGTAGCCCTCCTCCCGGAGCGCCTTGGTCGCCTGCGTGCCGGAGTAGTCGAACTCGGCGGCCTGCCCGATGACGATCGGACCGGAGCCGATCACGAGGATACGATGAATGTCAGCGCGTCGCGGCATGAATCAGATCGTCGATGATGTCCTCGCGGGTGCGACGAGGGGCCCAACCGGTGGCGCGACGGAGCTTGGCGTTCGCGCCGACCTGCACGGGCACGTCCACGGGCCGCGTGAGCGCCGGATCGCTCGAAATGTCGGCAGAGACACCGACCCGCTGCAAGACTGCCTCGGCGAGCGCGCGGACGCTGATGCCCTCTCCGCTCGAGACGTTGTACGCGTCGCCCGCCACGCCGGCCTCGAGGAGCGCGAGATACGCCGTCACGACGTCCTCCACGTGCAGGAAGTCGCGCACCGTGTCGCCGTTGCCGATCGTGAGCCGGCCCCCCGACGGCGGGAGTGCCAGCGCGCGCGTCACGAGGGCCGGCAGGAGAAACCTTCCGTCGTGGCCGACTCCCGAATGGCTGAAGCTGCGCGTGCACACGACGCGAAGCCCCTGGCTGCGAACCGCCTGGAAGCAGGCGACTTCCTGCGCCGCCTTCGACGCCGCGTACAGCGTGAGCGGCCGCTGCTCGGCGTCCTCGCCGAGCGGCATCTCGGCGGCATCGTGCCGGCCGTACTGCTCCGCCGATCCGACGACGAGGACGACCGGGTCGACCCCTCCCTCGCGGCGCAGCCGGCCGATCTCCGTGAGGAGGCGGACCGTGCCGACGGTGTTGACGTCGTACGCGAGGCCGGGATTGCGCAGCGCGTCGGGCACGTGGCTGATCGCCGCGAGATGCAGCACGACGTCCGCGGCGGCGCGATCCACCGCGCGCGCGACGTCCTCCTGGCGCGTCACGTCCATGGCGATCCACGCCACCGCGGCGCGGCGGGCGTCGTCGAGCACGAGCGCCGACGTCGCCTCGCCCAGGCCGGCGGCCGTGACGGACCACCCTCGATCGAGCATCGCGCGAATGGCCCACTGCGCGACGAAACCGTAGCCGCCCGTGACCAGCGCGCGCGTCACGACGCGCGAGCGTGCCGCGCCAGGTCGGCCTCGACCATCATCTGGATCAACTCGGGAAAGCGCACCGTCGGCACCCAGCCGAGCCGCTCGCGCGCCTTCGTCGGATCGCCGACCAGGAGATCCACCTCGGCCGGCCGATCGAAGCGCGCGTCGTGCGCCACGTAGTCGCGGTAGTCGAGATCCACCGACCGGAACGCCGCGTCGCAGAGCTGCCGCACCGACCACGTCTCGCCGGTCGCGATCACGTAGTCGTCGGGCTCATCCTGCTGGAGCATGCGCCACATGGCATCGACGTAGTCGCCGGCGTAGCCCCAGTCGCGCCGCGCCTCGAGATTGCCGAGCTTGAGCGTCTTCGAGATCCCGAGCTTGCAGCGCGCGGCGCCGTCGGTGACCTTGCGCGTCACGAACTCGAGCCCGCGCCGAGGGCTCTCGTGATTGAAGAGGATGCCGGACACGGCGTAGAGCCCGAAGCTCTCGCGGTAGTTGAGCGTGATCCAGTGTCCGTAGACCTTGGCGACGCCGTAGGGGCTCCGCGGATAGAACGGCGTCGACTCCCGCTGCGGCACCTCGACGACCTTGCCGAACATCTCGCTGGAGCTGGCCTGGTAGAAGCGCGCGTTCGGCGCCGCCTTCTTCACCGCCTCGAGCATCCTCGTGACGCCGAGCGCGGTGAACTCGCCGGTGAGCACGGGCTGCGTCCACGACGTCTGGACGAAGCTCTGCGCGGCGAGGTTGTAGATCTCGTCGGGCTGCGTGTCGTGCACGACGTCCGTGAGCGACGTCTGATCGAGGAGATCGGCCGAGAGGAGCTCGAGCCGGTCGACGAGATGCGCGATGCGCTCGTAGGGCGTCGTCGAGCTGCGGCGCACGACGCCGACGACGCGGTACCCCTTCGCCAGGAGCAGCTCGGCGAGGTAGGATCCGTCCTGGCCGGTGATCCCGGTGATCAGTGCCGTGGGCATGCGATTCGGCGGTGTGGAGTGGGATGCGAACGTCGCGGACCGGACAGGTCGCGCGTGGTCACTCCGATCGCGCGCCCGATCAGAAAAAAGGGGAGCCCTGAGCGGCCCCCCTTCTCGACGGACGAGTCGCGCGCGGGACCCCTCACGCCACCTGCACGCCTCGCGGCGCGCGGGGCACCTTCCCCGCGTTCAGGCACCGCGTGCACACCTTCACCTTGGTCACCTTGCCACCGACCAGGGTGCGGACGACTTGCAGGTTCGGCTTCCACGTGCGCCGCGTCTTGTTGTTCGCGTGCGAGACGTTGTTGCCGAAGGCGACGCCCTTGCCGCAATTGAAGCAGCGATTCCGTTGAATGGCCATGGGTCAATCCTGACAGAACTCGATACGCGCCATCTCGGCACCGTCACCCTTGCGGTGACCGGTCTTGAGGATGCGCGTGTAGCCGCCGTTCCGCGTGGCGAACCGCGGACCGATCGTCTGGAAGAGCTTGTCCGCCGCCTCGCGCTTCTGGATGTGACGTCCGGCGAGCCGGCGGGCGTGCAGCGTGCCGGTGCGCGCCTTGGTGACGAGCTTCTCGACGAAGGGACGCAGCTCCTTCGCCTTCGCCTCGGTCGTCTCGATCGACTCCGCCTCGATGAGCGAGGTCGCGAGATTGCGCAGCAGCGCGAGCTTCTGCTCGCTCGTGCGGCGCAGCTGCCGTCCGGCTTTCCGGTGACGCATCGGTCTTACTCCTCTTCGTCGTCGGGCGCCGCGGCGGCAGCCTGGCTCGGCGGCGTGCCCCAATCGAGCACACGCACCCCGTCGCCATTCTCCTCGAACCGCATCCCGAAGTTCAAGCCTTCACGCTCGAGCAGATCGGCGATCTCCTGGAGCGACTTCTTCCCGAAATTCTTCACCTGCAGGATCTGGCTCTCCGTCTGGCGGACCAGATCGCCGAGGCTGCGGATGTTGGAGTTCTTGAGCGAGTTCACCGACCGCACCGACAGCTCGAGGTCGTCGATCGGCGTCTTCAGCAGCTGCTGCATCCGGGCGCCGTCCGTGCCGGCGCCGTCGCCGCCCGCGCCGCCCACGGGCGCGGAGCTGTGCGAGCCGAACTCGACGAAGTACTGGAAGTGCGTCTGCGCGAGCGCCGCGGCGTAGCTCACCGCCTCTTCCGGGGTGATCGTGCCGTTGGTCTCGACGGTGAGCGTCAGCCGGTCGTAGTCGGTGCGCTGGCCGACGCGCGTCTCGGCCACGGCGAAGTTCGCGCGGCGGACCGGGTTGTAGATCGAGTCGATGCGCACGAGATCGACCGGCAGCCCGCGGTCGAGCGGATGCTGGTCGGCCTCGATGTAGCCGCGTCCCTTGTTGACGTAGAGCTCGATGTTGAGGTCGCGGTCGTCCTGCAGCGTGAGGATGTGGTGCGACGGATCGACGATCCGCACGCCGGACACCGGCGTCGCGTCGCCGGCGGTGACCGCACCGGCGGAGTCGCGCTGGATGTGCAGCACGGCCGTCTCGACGTCTTCGGCGAGCGTGAGCGTCAGCGCCTTGAGGTTGCCGATGATCTGGTGGACGTCCTCGACCACGCCGGGGATCGTCTGATGTTCGTGCACGACGCCGTCGATGCGGACGCCCCAGACCGCCGCGCCGCGGAGCGACGAGAGCAGCATGCGCCGCATGGCGTTGCCCAGCGTGTGCCCGAAGCCGCGCTCGAGCGGCTGCAGACGGAACTCGGCCACATTCGGGTTGTCCTCGCGCTTGGTCGCTTCCACCAGCTGCGGACGGACGAGCCCGCGAAGATCGATCGTCGAAGCCATGAGTATCTCGTGTGTCACAGGGTCATTCCGGGGGGCGCGAATGCCCGGACCGGAAACGCTCTGCCCCGCCCCCAACGCGCGGCAGACTCGTATAGGGGTTGGGGCCCCGACCTACTGCACTTCGAACAACAAGGTCAACGGTTTGTCGATTGACGGTTCACGGCCGGCCTCGGGACGCACCTGGTCGCCCGAGGCCGGCCGTCTACCGATGAACCGTGAACCGACGAAACGGCGCTACTTCGAATACAGCTCGACGACCAGCTGCTCCTGGGCGGCGATCGGGATGCTCGTGCGGGCCGGCTTCTCCAGCACGCGGCCGCTGAACGTCTCCTTGTCCACGGCGATCCAGGACAGCGGCGCACCGCGCGACGCCTGATCCATGGCAGTCAGCACGGAGACCTGCTCGCGCGACTTGGGGCGGAGGCGCACCTCCTGACCCGGCTGCACGTGAAAGCTCGGGATGTCGACCGTCTTCTGATTCACCTCGACGTGGCGGTGCCGGATGAGCTGACGTGCCGCTTTGCGACTGCCAGCGAACCCCATGCGGTACACCACGTTATCGAGCCGAGTCTCCAGTGCCGCGAGAAGGTTGTGGCCCGTGATGCCGGGCTGCGTCGTCACCTTCTCGAACGTGTTGCGGAACTGCTTCTCGCTCAGCCCGTAGATGCGCTTGATCTTCTGCTTCTCGCGGAGCTGCTTCGAGTACTCCGACGCCTTGCGGCGGCGGGCCGTCGCCTGACCGTGCTGGCCCGGCGCGTACGGCCGGCGCTCGACCGGGCACTTCTCCGTGAAGCACTTCGTCGCCTTGAGAAACAGCTTCGTCCCTTCACGCCGGCACTGCCGGCAGCTGGCACCCGTGTAGCGGCCCATGGCTCAGACTCTCCGGCGCTTCGGGGGACGGCAGCCGTTGTGCGGGATCGGCGTGACGTCCTTGATCGACTTCACCTGAAGCCCCGCGGCCGCGAGCGCCTGGATCGCCGACTCACGTCCGCTGCCTGGCCCCTGCACACGCACGTGCACCCGCTTCACACCAGCCGTGAGCGCTTCGCGAGCGCACTGTTCCGCGGCGACGGTCGCGGCGAACGGGGTGCTCTTCTTGGAGCCCTTGAACCCTGCCTTGCCACTCGAGCCCCACGCGATCGTGTTCCCGCGCGGGTCCGTGATGGTGACCGTCGTATTGTTGAACGTGGCGTTGACGTGGGCGACACCCTCCGCCTCCACGACCCGCTTCGACTTCTTCCCAGTGGCCATACGTTACTTGGTTACCTTCTTCTTCCCGGCGATCGCGCGGCGCGGTCCCTTCTTCGTGCGCGCGTTGGTGTGTGTCCGCTGGCCACGAACGGGCAGGCCGCGACGATGACGGATCCCGCGGTACGAACCGATGTCCATCAGCCGCTTGATGTTCATCGCGACCTCGGTCCGCAGCGCGCCCTCCACCCGGAACTCCTTCTCGATCACCTGACGGAGCTTGTTCACGTCGGCGTCGGAGAGGTCGCGGATGCGCTGCGCGGGATCGATCCCCGCTTTCTCGATGATCTGCTGCGCCGATGCCCGGCCGATCCCGTAGATGTACGTCAGACCGATCTCGACCTTCTTCTCACGCGGGAGATCGATACCAGAAATACGCGCCATGTCTGATCAGCCCTGACGCTGCTTGTGCTTGGGGTTGCGCTTGCAGATGATGCGAGTCACGCCGTTGCGCTTGACAACCTTGCAGTGCTCGCAGATCGGCTTCACGCTGCTGCGGACTTTCACGGGAACACCATCGTGCGAATCGTGGATTTTCCGGCGGAGACTCGTAGGATAACCGGGGCGGTAAGTCGACGCAACCCCGGCACATACGTCGTGTCGACGTCTCACGCACCGACGTCGCGCGGCGCATCGCGAAGCTCCGCGAGCACCCGCGACATCGCTTCGGCGGGATCCGGCTCTGCCGTCACCGCTCGCCCCAGGACGAGATACCGCGCACCCGCCGCCTGCGCGGCCGCCGGCGTCATCACGCGCCGTTGATCGTGCGTCGCTCGCCCGGCGAGCCGGATGCCGGGAACGAGCGGCGCCAGCCGGTCGCCGAACCGCGAGCGCACGTCGCTCACCTCGGCCCCGCTGCACACGATGCCATGCACTCCCGCCGCAGCGGCGAGACCCGCCAGTCGCTCGACCTCACTCCCCACGCCGAGCTCGCCGTCCCTTCCCCACGCCTCGGCGAGGTTCACCGCGTCGAGCGACGTCAGAACCGTGACCGCGAGGACGCCGGTGGCTTCGCCCGATTCCTCGGCAGCCCGCTGCGCGGCGGCGAGCATGGCGCTCCCCCCGGATGCATGCACCGTCAGCAACCGCACGCCGAGCCCGGTGGCGCTCCGCACCGCGCCGGCCACGGTGTTGGGGATGTCGTGGAACTTGAGGTCCAGGAAGACGTCCGCCCCCTCCTCGCGGATCGCCCGGACGATGGACGGGCCTTCCGCCGTGAACAGCTCGCTCCCGACCTTGTAGAACCGGCAGCGGTCGCCGAGCCGGCGCACCAGCGCGAGCGCGGCGTCGGTCGTGGCGACGTCGAGCGCGACGATCGGAATCGCGCGGCTGGGCGCCGCGCGGGGCATGGAGCTCACGCGAGCCCTTCCAGGGTGCCCACGATCTCCTCGATCCGCCGCACGCCGTGGCGCTCGCACCAGCGTCCGAGATCACGGACGACGCGCTCCGGGGTGCGCGGATCGCGAAGCATCGCCGTGCCGATCCCGACGAGGCTCGCCCCGGCGAGCAGGTACTGCAGGGCATCCTCGGCGCTCGCCACGCCGCCGAGCCCCATGAGGGGCACCGAGACCGCCCGGTGCACCTTCCAGGTCGCCAGGACGCCGACCGGGAGCAGCGCGGTGCCGCTCACACCTCCCGTCCCGAAGCCGAGGGCGGGTCGCCGGCGCTCGACGTCGACGACGAGGCCGGGGATGGTGTTCACGAGCGTCAGCGCCGTCGCGCCGGCGTCCACGGCGATCGCGGCGGTGCGCGCGATGTCCGGCAGCGCCGGCGACAGCTTGACGAACAGCGGACGGTCGGTCGCCGCGCGCGCGAGTCGAACGACCTGGGCCAGCGCCGCGGGGTCCGCACCGAATTCCATCCCGCCCGCCTTCACGTTGGGGCAGCTCACGTTGATCTCGTAGCCGTCGAGCGCGCCGGCCGCGTCCGCAGCGAGCGCGTCGTCGAGCCGCTCGATCACGGAGGCGAACTCCTCGACGGCGAAGCCGACGACGTTCGCCAGCTTGCGAACGGCGGGCAGCGAGTGCGCGAGCCACGGGAGGTGCTCGGAGCGCACCGCTTCCACGCCCGGGTTGGCGAGACCGACGGCGTTGATCATCCCGCCGCCGAACTCGGCGACACGCGGCGAGGGCGCGCCACCGCGTGGCAGTGGGCTCACCGCTTTGGTCACGAGACCGCCGAGCGCGTCGAGCCGGAGGACGTCCGCGAGCTCCTGTCCGTAGGCCGCGGTACCCGCGGCGAGGACGATGGGGTTCTGGAAAGAGAGACCGGCGACCCGAACCGCGAGCGCGGATCGGCCGTCGCTCACTGACGGATCGCGCTCCCGCCGCGGCCGGCCGCGCCCGAGGCGACGCGCCGCTCGTATCGCCTGAGGTACTCGAGCACGGCGTCGGCGATCGCGCCGGACAGCTCGTCCATGCGGCGCGGGTCGGTCATGTACGCCGCATCGCCGGGGTTGGTGCCGAAGCCGATCTCGACCAGCACCGCGGGCATGAATGCCGTGACGAGGACGCGAAATCCTGCCTGCTTCACCCCTCGGCTCGGCCCCGGATGGAATCGGCCGATGCGGCGCTGAATCAGCTCCGCGAGCTCGTTCGACTCACGCAGGTGCTCGTTCTGCGCCATGTCGTTGAGGATGAAGCTCAGCGGGTCGCCCGCGCGCGCCGAGGCCCGCGACTCGAACTTCACGACCTCGTTCTCCATCTGCTCCACGCGCCGCGCGTCCTCGGTCTTCGCTTCGGCGAGGAAGTACGTCTCGAAGCCACGCGCACCCGCGGGATCTCTCCAGCCGGGGTTCGCCGCGTTGACGTGGATGCTCACGAAGAGATCGGCGTGTGCATCGTTCGCGATCCGACCGCGGTCGGAGAGCGCGATGAGCGTGTCGCGAGTGCGCGTGTACTTCACGTCGATGCCCCGGTCGCGGAGCGCCGCGCCGACGCGCTTCGCGACGGCGAGCGTGACGGTTTTCTCCTCGATGCGCGGTCCGCCGACGAGCGGACCGCGCATGCCGGGATCGGGACCGCCATGTCCCGCATCGACGACGACGAGGCGCCGCGCTCGCAGCCCCGACGCGGTCGGGTTCACGAGGGCGGGGCGCGCATCGACGGCGGCATCGTCCGCGTCGCCCCTGACCGTGCCGCCGACGACCGGCTCCCCTTGCTGGCGCGCCTGCCGGTCATCGACCCGCGAGACGGCGGAGAAGGCGCGAAGCTCGAACCGGTCGGCGTCCCATGCGAGGTTGCCCGCGATGCGCGGGACGAGCTCCACGACGAGCTGCAGTGGAACGTAGAGCGCTCCCTTGCGGACCTCGGGCGCCGCCGCGAGCTGATACTGTGCATCGCCGACGCGCGCGAACCGAAGCCCTGCCTCGACCTCGATCGCCGAGCCGCCGACGATGAGCATCCAGCGGTCGCCCGTGACGTGGGAGACGGTGACGGGGACGATGGGTCTGAGCTGGTCCGCGCGGACCAGGGGTCCGTGCGCCGACGTGAGGACGGCAACGGTCACGCTGTGCGTCGCGTCCTTCACGACGAGCGGACCGACGGTCGTGACCCGCGGCGAGGCGGCCGCCAGCTGGAAGGCCGCGAGCAGCACGCCGATCATCGCGACCGCACCGCCCGCGCGATCTCGCGATCGGCATCGCGCTGCTTCTCGGCGTCCCGCTTGTCGTGAAGCTTCTTTCCTTTGCCGAGTGCCATCGCCACCTTCGCGACGCCGCGTTTGAAGTAGAGCTCGAGCGGGACCAGGGTGAGCCCCTGTCGCTCGACCGCTCCTATCAGACGCCGGATCTCCCGCTTGTGCAACAGCAGCTTGCGGGTCCTGGTGGGCTCGTGGTTGTTGTAGCTCGCCCGCTCGTAGGGCGAGATGTGCAGGTTGATGAGATAGACCTCGCCGTCGCGCACGATGCCGTACGCGTCCGACAGATTCGCCTTCCCGTCGCGCAGCGACTTCACCTCGCTCCCCGTGAGCACCAGACCGGCCTCGTAGGTGTCGAGGATCGTGTAGTCGTGCCGCGCCCGGCGGTTCTTCGCGATCGGCTGGCGCTCCGGATTCTCGTCGGGGGTCGGCATGCGGGGAGAGCGGCTCGCGGGGGCGGCGACGGAGGGTCGCGCGGGGGCGATCGCAACATAGACCGCGACTGCGGGGCGAGCAACGCAACGCGTTGACTTGCTTCGCGATGCGAGGTAATCTTCGACGCTCTCCCGGTGCGCGCCGCGCACCACCTGCTCGGGTGGTGGAACTGGTAGACACGCAGGTCTCAGAAGCCTGTGCCTTCACCGGCGTGGGGGTTCAAGTCCCCCCTCGAGCACTCGAACGCCCCTCGCGACGCGGGGGGCGTTTCGCGTTCGAGCCCTCGCGTCAGCGCGCCAACCGTGACGGCGAAACGTCCTCGGGGAGCTCGGCCGTGCCGAACGTCGCACGCAGCGCGTCGTTGGCGGCGGCGACGAGATCGCCGACCAGGTCGGCACCACGCCGTACGTCCGGATCGTCGCCGCGGATCGGTCCGCCGGCGAAGGCGAGCATGTTCTGCGCGACGCGGAGCGCGGGGGTGCCGTGTCCGCGCGACGTGAACGCGTCGCGGTAGGCGCTCAGCCTCGCATTGAACTGTCGCTCGGCGAGCTCGCGCAGCGCGTCGTCGACGTTCGGATCCTTCTGCATGCGATGCAGCAGCGCGCGGAGCACCTCGGATGGCGTTCGATCGTCGAGCGCATCGCGCTGCGCCACCAGGACGCCGAGGGCGCGCCGGAGATAGCGCAGCTCCCATCGCGCGTGGTCCACGTCGCCGCGCGTGGCGGCGCGCGCGAGCCACTCGACGTCGTCGGAGGACGGCTCGGCCATCAGCACGCTCGCGAAGCTCGCGCTCCGCCGCAGGAGTGCTCGATCGTCGCGGAAGGAGCGGAAGAGGCGCATGCGCCCCCGCGGTCAGCGGTCGAGAACCGGAAGCGCGAGCCGGCCGCCCGCGCCCGCAGGCTCCGTCAACCCCACGCGCTCGCGCACCTGGCTCTCCTGCAGCAGGAGATCGCTCAGCCGGACGCTCTGCAGCACGTCGTCGATCCGGCGCTGCAGCAGCATCCACACCGGCCGGATGCTGCAGTCGTGCGACGACGAGCAGCGCGCCTCCTCGACCGGATGCGAGTTGCAGTGCACCTCGAACGTCGAGTGCTCCGCCGCCGAGATCACGTCGTGGACGCTGATCTCGTCGGGCTGGCGCGAGAGTGCGTAGCCGCCGTGCGCACCGCGCGTGCTGCGCACGATGCCCGCTCGCCGCAGCTTGAGCATGATCTGCTCGACGTAATCTCCGGGCAGCCGCTCCAGCGCGGCGATCTCGCGGCCGGTCACCGGCCCGCCGTCGATGCGGCGGGCCAGGTGCAGCGCACAGATCAGTCCGTATTCGGCCTGGGTGGTAATTCGCACATGATCAATCTAAGCCGAGCCCGGAGGTCGGGATAGGGCTCAGCCCCCGGCGACCATCCCATGCTCGCCGCCCGGCACGCCGATCTCCGTCATCTTCCGGAGGTCGAGCACCTCGTCGATCTGGTCCTCCGGCAGCAGGTGATCGCGGCGGACCATGTCGCGAATGAGGACGCCCTCCTTCACCGACCGCTTGCTCAATTCGGCGGCCTTCGCATAGCCGATGTGCGGCATGAGCGCGGTGGCGAGCGCCGCCGAGCGCTCGACCCAGTACGCGCACATCTCCTCGTTCGCCTCGATGCCGGCGACGCACCGCTCGGCGAGGGTGCGGGCGGCGTTGCCGAGGATGCGCATCGAGAGCAGCAGGTTGAAGGCGATGACGGGCATCATCACGTTGAGCTCGAGCTGGCCGTGCTCCGCCGCGATCGCCACCGTGGTGTCGAGGCCCATCACCTGGAAGCAGACCTGGTTCACCATCTCGGCGATCGAGGGGTTGATCTTTCCCGGCATGATCGACGAACCCGGTTGCACCGCGGGAAGCTTGATCTCGTCGATGCCGGTGCGCGGTCCCATCACCATCAGGCGCAGATCGCTCGCGATCTTGCTGAGATCGATCGCCAGGACGCGCAGGGCGGCACTGAAGCCGGCCGCGTCGCCCATGCTCTGCATGAGCTGGATGCGATCCTCGCCGATCCGGAGGTCGAGCCCCGTGATCGCGCGAAGATGCTGGTTCATCAACGCGGGATATTCCTTCTCGACGGTGACGCCGGTACCGACCGCGCTGCCGCCGATGCCGAGGTCCCGGAGATAGTCCGCCGCGTCGCGCACGCGGCGGATGCCGCGATCGATCGAGCCTGCGTACGCGGCGAACTCCTGGCCGAGCCGGATCGGCATCGCGTCCTGCAGGTGCGTGCGTCCCGCCTTGACGATGTGATCGAACTCGCGGCCCTTCGCGGCGAGCGCGTCGCGCAACGCCTCGAACGATTGCGTCAGGGGCGCGAGCTGTGACAGGCACGCGAGCCGGATGTTGGTCGGGATCGTGTCGTTGGTGCTCTGCGCCATGTTCACGTGGTCGTTCGGATGCACGGGGGAGTACGTCCCCCGCTCCCCGCCGAGCAGCTCGTTGGCGCGATTCGCGAGCACCTCGTTGACGTTCATGTTGTGCGACGTGCCGGCGCCCGCCTGATACGGGTCGACGACGAACTGGTCGGCGTGCTCGCCGGCGAGCACCTCGTCGGCCGCCTGGACGATCGCGTCGGCGAGCCGGGGCTGGAGCCGGCCCGTTTCCTTGTGCGTGAGGGCCGCCGCCTTCTTGATCCACACCTGCGCGACGACGAACGGCCAGAGCGGCGCGAGGCCGCTGATCGGAAAGTTCTCTCGCGCGCGCATCGTCTGCACGCCGTAGAGCGCGTCGGCGGGGACCTGCTTCGGTCCGAGGGGGTCCTTTTCGGTGCGAAAGGCGTCAGCCATGATCGAGACTCTCGCGATCGGTGAACGTGGTTGGAGCCGTGACGGCTCGGGCGGTCGACAGGAGCGCGCTCGCCGCGGCGATGCCGGCGATGGCGAGCAGTCCCACGCTCGCACCGTGCAGGCGGCCGAAGGAGACGCGGCGTGGATCTCCCGGGGCGAGCGCATCGATCGGGCCGGCGGCGGCGACGCGTGCCTGCTCGATGTTCGGCGCGACGACGAGCTGCGCCGCGAGGCACGCCAGCGTCATGAGAATGCCGCCGGCGAGCCGTATGCCGCGAGCGCGATCGCCGCGACGAACGAGCGCGGCGACGAGCAGGCCGAGGAGTGCCCCGCTCCAGAAGAGGGCGGGGAGCACTCGGCCGACGAGGGCGCCGGCGAGCGTGCGGCTCGGGAGTACGTCGAACGCCGCCGGCGCGACGACCGCGCCGAACACGAACACCGCTCCGAGCCAGGCGGAGAGCAGCACGATCATCCACAACGCCGGCGTCGTCCGCGCGACGCTCATCGGCGGACCAGGCGCGCCGCGCCCGTGAGAAAGGGATTCGTCCGGCGCTCGCGTTCGATGGTCGTGCGAGGACCGTGGCCCGGATGGACGATCGTCTCGGCCGGCAGCTCCGCGTAGCGCGCGAGCGAGCGCTCCATCGCCTGCGGATCGGCGAGCGGCAGATCCGTGCGACCGATGGAGCCCGCGAAGAGGAGATCGCCACCGAACGAGACGCCGTGGCCGGAGAACGCGACGTGCCCGGGTGCGTGTCCGGGCACGTGCATCACCGTGAACCGCAGCGAGCCGCATCGAAGCTCCTCCTCGTCGGCGAGCTCGGCGTGCGGGCCGTCCGGCTGCTCGAAGTCGAAGCCGTACAGCTCTGCCGCGCGCGCCGAGAGCGAGGTGTAATAGGGCAGATCGAGCGGATGCAGCAGCACGGGAACGTCGAGCTCCCGACGGATCGTGGCGATGCCGCCGATGTGATCGACGTGCGCATGCGTCAGCCAGATGGCGTCGAGCGTGACGTTCGCGTCGCGCACCATGGCGAGAATGCGATGCCCTTCGTCCCCGGGGTCGACGAGCACGCCGCGTCCCGTCTGCTCGTCCGCGATGAGGTAGCAGTTCTCCTCGAGAAGGCCGACGGTGCGCTGCTCGATCCTCACACCGCGTAGCCGCCGCTGCCGAGCGGATCGATCGCGGCCTCGACCCCTCGTGCCTTGAGATACTTCTCGACCGCGATCGCCGCGGTGGTCGCGTCGCCGACGGCGGTCGTGACCTGGCGCGTGAGCTGCGAGCGGAGGTCGCCGGCGGCGAAGAGCCCCGGAATCGACGTCTGCATGAGCGAGTCGGTGACGACGTAGCCCATCGGATCATGATCGAAATGCTCGTCGATGATGCCGGTGTTCGGTCGGAACCCGATGAACACGAACAGCCCCGTCACGTCGAGCGTGCTCGTGGCGCCCGTCTCCACGTGACGAAGGCGCAGCGTCTTCACCAGCCCGTGCTCGTCGCCGAGCACTTCGTCGGCGACGGTGTTCCAGAGGACTTCGATCTTCGGGTTTTCGAAGAGGCGCTCCTGCAGGATGCGCGACGCACGGAAGGAGTCGCGCCGGTGGATCACGTACACCTTCTCGGCGTAGCGCGTCAGGAAGTCCGCCTCCTCCACGGCGGCGTCGCCGCCGCCGACGACGGCGATCCGCTGCCCGCGAAAGAACGCGCCGTCGCAGATGGCGCAGTAGGACACGCCCTTGCCGGCGTACTCGACCTCGCCGGGGATGCCGAGCTTCACCGGGGTGCCTCCCGCGGTGACGATCACCGCGGGCGAGCGGTAGACGTCGCCCGAGTCGGTGATCGTCTCGAAGGTGCCGTCGTCGAGCCGGCGCACGGTCGTGACGTTCGCCGTGACGAACTCCGCGCCGAACATGCGCGAGTGCTCCTCGAACTTCTTCGCCAGCTCCCAGCCGAGGATGGACTTCTCACCGATCCAGTCGTCGACCTTCTCCGTGTTGAGCAGCTCGCCGCCGGGCATGCCACGCTCGAGCACGACGGTGCGAAGCATGGCGCGTCCGGTGTAGAGCGCGGCGCACATGCCGGCCGGCCCGGCGCCGACGATGACGACCTCGTACTCGTGCGTAGTCCCCAAGAGCTCCTCGTACGGTGGGGCGCGCCTCGGCGGAGGTGCGCGGTGACCCAAATCTCACCAGGATATGTCCGTGATGGAACCGGGACGTTCCCATCAGTCGCGAATGGCGATCCGACGGAGAGCTCCGTGGCAGTGGGACATCGTGCCGACGAGGAAGGAGGCGTCGCCCGCGGAGCCGCGCGCGGCGATCGCGGCGTCTGCGTCGAGTACGGGGCGCACGTCGATCATGCCGACGCCGTACGCCCGGTGCGTGCAGTGGAAGATCAGCGGCTCGTCGACGATCGCGGACCCCGCGTGCGGACCGCCCGCGTGGGCGCGCACCGTGCGGGGCAGCGACCAGTCGCGGAGTCCGCGCGTCTCCGGGCAGCGTGCCGGCTCGATGCAGTTGATCGGGCAGATCCAGTCGGCGAAGCTGACGTACCGGGTGCCGTCGTCGCCCGAGCGCTGCCAGCGGACGGGGAGTGGCTCGGTGATCGGCGCGATCTCGACCCGGCGCGCCGGCCAGCGTTCGCGCGCGCGCCCGAGGAGCCAGTCCGCCAGGAGATGCGGCATGAGCGGCGAGGGCACGATCGCATCGCGGTCGTGCGCGGCGACATCGGACGTGGCGCGCCCCAGGTACGCGTCGAAGAAGGACCGCCAGTCGTCGATCGCGACCGAGAGCCGCGGTGGACGCTCT
>DATJGU010000004.1:0-112495 GCA_035494615.1 Gemmatimonadaceae bacterium | reverse complement strand
GACGCTGCGAGCTACGATGACGTCGCGGACCAGTTCGACCTGCACAGCACCCGGCTCTCGGCGGGCGCGGCGGCGGACCTGCTCCGCCTCGCCGCCGTCGCGTCCGGTGAGCGGGTGCTCGACGTCGGCACGGGGACCGGGCTGCTGCCCTTCGAGCTCCTGCGCACCCTGCCGTCCGCCGGCCCGGTCGTCGGCATCGACATCTCGGCGGGGATGATTCGCACGGCGACCGCGAAGGCCGGCCAGGCCGGCCTCCCCGCTTCGCGGCTTCGCTTCGAGCGAATGGACGCCGAGTCGCTCGACTTTCCCGACGCGAGCTTCGACGTCGTGCTTTCCGCGTTCGCGCTCACGCACGTGCCGCATCCCGAGCAGGCGCTGCGCGAGATCCTCCGCGTCCTGCGGCCCGGCGGACGCGCCGTGCTCGCCGTCGGAAGCCGGCCGCCGCTCGTCTCCCCTCGCACCGTCGCGCATGCGGTCGCCCAGCTCGGGCGCGCCGCGCAAAGCCGCGTCGGCCGACGACTCGGCGCGGACCTGCTCGATCGCCTCATCGTCGAACGCTACGGCGCGGCACCCGCCGATCTCCCGCGCGGCTCGGAGCTGTCCGTGCGGCTCGACCGATCCGCACTGCTGCGCCGCCTCGTTCGAGAAGCGGGCTTCGTGGACGTGCGGCGCGACTGGCGCAACTACCAGAACGAGATCGAGACCCCCGAGCTCTTCTGGGACATCCAGCGCACCATTCGCAGCGATGCGCGGAAGCGTCTCCTCGACGCACCCGCTGCCATGGTCGACGACGTGCGGACGCGCTTTCTCGACGCGAGCCGGCGCACGCTCGACCGTGGTGGACGCCTGACCTTTCCCATCTCCGCCGTGTTCGTCGCCGGCCGACGTCCCGGCGACGCGCCCTCCGCCCCCGATCGGGCGGCGGGACAGCCTCCGATCACACCTCGATGACTTCCGTCACTCCACGACCGGCGACGCTGCTCTCGGAATTGCTCATCTGCCCGCGCTGCGCCGGTGGGCTCTCGATCGAGGGCGCCGTGCTGCGCTGCGCCCGGTGCGGCCACGAGGTCCCCGTCGTCGACGGCATCCCGTGCTTCGCCGAGCCGGACCGCTTCTACGACGAATACGCCGACGTGCATTGCCCATTCGCCGAGACGCCGAAGGGCGCCAAGGGCGCGCTGCTGCGCGTGCTTCCCTTCTGGTCGCATCGCGAATGGCGCTTCTGGCGCCAGGCCATTCCGATCGGCGGACGTCTGCTCGATCTCGGCGCGGGGCGGGGCAAGGAGATCTTCATCGAGCGCGCGCGGGAGACCGTCGGGCTCGACGGCTCGCTCGCGTTCCTGCGCGGGTGCACGGAGCACTACGACGCCGCCGTGCTCGCGTCGCTCCCTCGGCTGCCCTTTCACGACGCGTCGTTCGACGTCGTGGCGTCGTCGCACGTGATCGGCCACATCGCGCACGCCGACAAGGAGACGCTCGTCGCCGAGATCGCGCGGGTGCTTCGCGCCGGCGGAACGACGGCGCACATCATCGAGACCGACAGCACGCATCCCACCCTGCGCGCGGCGAAGGCGCGGCCCGAGCTGTACCAGCGGTGGCTCGTGGAGCAGGACGGCCACATCGGACTCGAGCCCGCGGCGGAGGTCGTCGCGCGCTTCGAGCGTCACGGCTTCGAGCTGCGCATCATGCGCCACGTCGACGCGATCGTGCCCAGCGCGATGTACTACCACAAGTACCTCGAGCATCCGGGCTTCGAGACCCTCCCCGGTCTCGCGGCGACGCGAAGTCTCGCGCGGCTGAACCGCGCCGGCGCGCCGGGCAACCTCGCCTACGAAGTCGGCATGGGTCTCTTCCACCGCACCGCCGAGCAATGGTTCGGCCGCAGCGAGCGGGCGAACTTCGTGCACGTGGCGTTCGTCAAGCGCGCCTGAGCGCCTAGTCATTCCGAGCGAAGGGCCGCAGGCCCTCTTCATCCCGTCATTCCGAGCCAAGGGCCGCAGGCCGTCTTCATCCCGTCATTCCGAGCGAAGGGCCGCAGGCCCGAAGTCGAGGAATCGTGCGGATCCCGAGAGAGGGTCCCTTTGCCGGGACCATCGCGATTCCTCGATTTGCTGCGCTCGCTCGGAACGACGGAGGGGTGAGCGCTTGCAGTCCGCTCGGCTGCCCGGAGGGCCAGCCTCAGCGATCCCGTGCCGGCGCCACCCGGTCGAGGATCTCCAGCGTCGCCTCCGCGCTCCGCGCGAGTGAGAACTCCGCGGCCCGCTCGCGACCGGCCGCCGCGAGCTGCGCTCTCCGGCTCGGATCGAGCAGGAGCGTCGAGAGCCCGTTCACCAGGCTGGGCACCGTGGGATCGGGGAGCACGAACACCGAGCCCGCTGCTCCCTCGTGCAGCGCCGGATGCTCGACCGTGAGCACCGCCGTCCCGGACGCCATCGCCTCGAACATCGTCCACGAGATCCCTTCGTAGGTGGAGGGAAGGGCGTAGAGGTCCGCGGCCGCGTAGAGCGTCGCGAGCTGCTCCTGCTCCATGTGCTCGACGTGCCGCACCCGGTCCGCGACGCCGAAGCGCGCCGCCAGCTCGGCGAGCGGGAGGCGGTTCACGTTGGGGCCGACGAGCAGCAGGTGATGCGGCAGCCCGTGGGCCAAACGCACGAGCGAGAACGCCTCGATCAGGTTCGGGACGTGGCGTCGCGTCGCGAGCTTCCCCACGAAGATGACGAAGGGCACCTCGGCGCCGAGGGCGGCGATGACCGCCGCCGATCGCTCGGCGGCGTCGTGCGTTTGAAAGAAGACATCCGCGGGTCCCGGGTAGACGACGTCGATCCGATCGGGCTCGACGCCGAAGAACCGTACGAGATCGGACTTCGTCGACGTCGAGTTGGCGATGACGCGCGTCGCGTGGCGGGCGCTGCGCCGGTTCACCGTCGTGGCGCGGAAGCGGTGCCATCGAGAGAACGCCTCCGGCACCGCCTCGTAGATCCCGTGGTTGGCCACCACCGTGGCGTCGCGGCGGAGGAGCGGGCAGGTGTACTCCGAGAAGAGCACGGCGGCGCCCCGCGCGGCGGCCGGAAGCGCCACCTGCTCCCAGACGAGCGGGGGAAGGGATCCGCCGATCGCTCGGAACTCGATGCGCGAGCCGGTGCCCAGTCCATCGACCGCGACCGGACGCGGCGTCATGAACACGATGCGATCGAAGGGCGTGGCGCGGCGGCTCCAGTTCGCCGCGAGATACTCCAGGTGCCGGCCGATGGCCGTTCGGCGGCCGCACATTCTGAGAGCGTTGACGGTGAGGGTTCGCACGGCGGAGCGGTGGATGGCGGGGAGAGCCGAGGTGGGAATGGTCGCATCGGAGCCGGTCGTTCGGCACCGGGTGCAGGACGCCCGACTTGGCGAGGACGCCACGTCCGGTCGTCCGGATCCAACGGTCGGAAGGCGGTCCGCGTAGGCGGCACATCACGCGAGAGGCGGGCGTCGGGCGGCGTCGCACGGGGCCGGCCGGGGCGCGTCGGCGAGTCGTCCATCTCGCGGTTTTGTATGCACTTGGCACGAAAACATTTAGCCCGCCTCATGTGACGACGTTCGGGCCCCTGGGGTCTGCGTGCGTATCACAGCATGCGCCTACGGCAGATCGGGGAAGTCGCTTGACGGGCCACGGTTCACCCCCGTATCACTTCCGATTCCGGAAAGTCGAGCATGGGTCCAGTCTGGAGGGTGGACTGGGGGGGCGGCGCAGGGGGAGAGCGCGCTCGCTGGCGCGATCCGAAGCGCATCCCGGGTACCGTACGAGTGTCGCCGCACGACGGCGGCATCGGGTTGCAGGCCCGCCTGCAGAAGTGTTCCGATCGGTCTTGCCCTCAGCGCATTGGTCCGAGGTGCAGGGACGACGATGCGACGCCACGTCATCGCTGACGGGGCGCTCGCGGTTTTTACGGCACGTTGTTTTTGCACGCCAACCTTCTCCGAGGTACGCACAGTACATGACGAGCACTCTGTATCGGATGCTCGCCGGCGCCGGTCTCGTGTTGGGGATGTTGCCAGCGATGGCGACGGCCCAGCAGGCGACCACCGTCAGCGGGCGCGTGACCAACGAGGCTGCGGCCCCCGTTCCGGGGGCGAGCGTCTCGATCCCGGCGCTGGGCGTCGGCTCGTACACGGGCAACGATGGTCGGTACAGCTTCACCGTGCCCGCTGCCCGGGTCACGGGGCAGAACGTGTCGCTGGTCGCGCGGCGCATCGGCTACACGCCGATCACCGCGTCGGTGGCGCTGTCGGGAACGGCCGTCACGCACGACTTCCGGCTCGCCACCGCGACGACGCAGCTCGAGGGCGTCGTCGTCACGGCGCTCGGCCTGGAGCGTGAGAAGCGGTCGCTCGGTATCGCGGCGCAGAGCGTCGCGGGCGCCGACCTCAACAAGACGCAGACCCCGAACCTCGTGAACGCCCTCTCGGGCAAGGTTGCCGGCGTGAAGGTCACCGGCTCGACGAACTTCGGTGGCTCGGCGCGCATCGTCATCCGCGGCGAGAACTCGATCAGCGGCAACAACCAGCCGATCTGGGTCGTCGACGGCGTGGCGGTGGACAACTCCACCTTCACCAACTCCACGCAGACCCGCGGCTACGGCGGTCTCGATCGCGGCAACGTGATTCAGGACCTGAACACCGAGGACATCGAGAGCATCTCGGTGCTCAAGGGTCCCGCCGCCGCGGCGCTGTACGGTTCGCGTGCCGCCGCCGGCGCCATCGTCATCACGACGAAGTCCGGCCGCAACGCACCGCGCGGCTTCCAGGGAACGGCGAGCACGAACGTCACCTTCGACCAGATCGCCAAGCTCCCTGACTATCAGAACCAGTATGGCCAGGGATCGAAGGGAGAGTTCGACTTCATCAATGGGCTCGACCAGGGGACCAACGACGGCGTCGACGAGAGCTGGGGTCCGAAGCTCGACGGACGTCTGATCCGGCAGTGGTTCAGCAAGGGCGAAGCGGTACCCTGGGTGCCGGCTCCCGACAACGTGCGCGACTTCTTCCAGACCGGCATGTCGGTCTCGAACAACATCAGCGCCACCGGCTCGGGCGACCGGGCGAATTTCCGCCTGTCGTTCGGCAACGAGCAGATCAAGGGCATCGTGCCGACCAGCCACCTCGATCGCATCACGGCTGGCCTCAACGGAACGGCGTCGCTCAGCGAGAAGCTTCAGGCCAACGCGAGCGTCCAGTACATCCGCAACCAGGGCCACAACCGCCCCGGCACCGGCTACGACGAGCTGAATCCCCTCATGGGCTTCACCTGGTTCGGCCGGAACGTCAGCACCGCGCAGCTCAAGGAGTTGGTGACCGACTCGGCGATCCAGGTCTACAACCGGGCGCACAAAGTCGACTACACCGACATGGTCAACTGGAACTACAGCTACCACAGCAATCCGTACTGGAACCTCGAGAAGAACTCGAACTTCGACGACCGCAACCGCATGATCGGGTCGGCGCAGATCCAGTACCGCCCGCTGAACTGGCTCACCGGCATGGTCCGGACCGGAACCGACTTCTACAACCAGAACCAGGGCTTCAGCATGGCCCCGGGCTGGATCGGCGGCTACTTCGGTGATCCGTACACGAACGGCGACTACTCGCAGGGCGGCTTCAACAACACGCAGGACTTCGTGAACGAGAACAACACGGACTTCCTGCTCACCGCCGTCACGACGCCGATGGAGCGGCTCGGCCTCACCATCAACTTCGGTGGCAACCGTCGCGTCCGGAATCTCCAGCAGCGCTGGATCGGCACGGACAAGCTCGTGACCCCCGGCGTGTACAACATGTCGAACGCGGCCACGATCTACACCCCGCAGCAGTACGACGAGCGCCGCCAGACCAACTCGCTCTACGGCACGACGCAGTTCGCCTGGAACGACTACCTCTTCCTCGACGTCACCGGCCGGAACGACTGGTCGTCGACGCTGCCGAAGGGGAAGAACTCCTACTTCTACCCCTCCGTCTCGAGCTCCCTCGTCTTCAGCGATCTCCTGCCGGCGGTGAAGAACTGGGGAGTGAGCTACGGAAAGCTGCGTGCCGCGTGGACGCGCGTCGGGAGCGACGCGAACCCGTATCTCCTCAAGCTCGCGTACTTCTCGAACGATCCGTTCAACGACAGCCCGCGGTTCGCCGTGCCGAACACGGTGACCAACCCCGAGCTGAAGCCCGAGCAGACGCAGGCCTGGGAAGTGGGAACGGAAATGAGCTTCTTCGACGGTCGGGCCGGCCTCGACTTCACGTACTACGAGAAGCGCACGACGGACCAGATCCTCACCGCATCCGTGGCGTACAGCACGGGCTTCACCGCCGCGGCGGTCAACGCGGGCGAGCTCTCCAACAAGGGGATCGAGCTTCAGCTGACCGGCACGCCGATCAAGGCCAACACGGCGGACGGCTTCAGCTGGGACGTCACGGCGAACTACGCGCACAACCAGAACCGTCTCGAGTCCCTCTACGGCGACTCGAAGACGTACCTCATCGGCTCCAAGTTCTTCAACGTGAGCGTCGAGGCGCGCGTCGGTGAGCCGTACGGCGATCTCGTCGGGCGTGACTTCCGGAAGGATGCGAACGGCAACCTGATCCTGTCGGCGACCACGGGCGCTCCGCTGGCGGCCACGTCCACCTCGGTGCTCGGCAACATCCAGCCGAAGTGGACCGGCGGCTTGATCAACACCTTCCGCTACAAGGGCTTCGACCTGTCGGGCCAGCTCGACATGCGCGTCGGCGGCCAGCTGTTCAGCGCGACGAACGCGTGGGGCACGTACGCGGGCATCCTGGCGAACACGCTGCCCGGACGCGAGGACAGCGTCTCGGTCACCGGTGTGATCAACGGTGGCGACGGCACGGTCGTGACCAAGAAGGTGAGCGCCGAGAACTACTACCACGCCATCGGCTACAACGGCGGCGATCGCTCCAGCATCGTCAACGCGGGCTACGTGAAGCTGCGCGAGCTCCGGCTCGGCTGGGCGGTGCCCGAGGCGCTCCTCAAGAGCTTCAACGGCTACCGCATGAACGTCGCGCTCGTCGGCCGCAACCTGTGGATGCACGCCGAGGCGCCGAACATCGATCCGGAAACGGCCTTCAGCGCCGGCAATCAGCAGGGCCTGGAGATGGGCCAGCTTCCCTCGACGCGCAGTCTGGGCTTCCAGATCAGCGTCACCCCGTGAGCGCCTCGACGCCTAACTGACACATATAATGACGCGAACACACACGATGAGAGCGTCACTCGCGGCAATGTCGCTCGTTGCAGGCCTCGCGGCCTGCAACAGCGACAAGCTGACGCGAGTGAACGACAACCCGAATTCACCTGAGCAGGTGCAGTCGTCGTCGCTGTTCACCAACGCGGTGGTCGGCGCGATGGCGATCACCCGCGGCGTGAACTTCGAGCACGGCATGTCCGGCGTCTGGGACCAGCACTACGCCGAGCTGCAGTACGCCGAGGACGACCTCAATCAGCCGCGCAACTCGACGATCGAAGCGTACTGGGCCTACTTCTATGCCGGTGCAGCGACGTCGAGCGAGATCACCGGCTCGGTGCAGGACCTCAACCAGATTCTCACCCAGTCGGCGGGAGAGCCCAACATCATCGGACCGGCGCTCGTGATGCGAGCGTACATGGTCGAGACGATGACCGACCTCTGGGGCGACATTCCCTTCACCGAGGCTGGGCGTGGGTCGGATGATCTGACCCCCGCGTACGACTCGCAGCAGACGGTCTACGACAGCCTGTTCGCATCCCTGGATGCCGCCGCCGGCATGATGAACGGCGACATCGACAAGCCCGGCTACGGCGATGCCGATCCGATCTACGCCGGCGACTTCGAGGCGTGGATCAAGCTCGCCAATTCGCTGCATGCGCGGGCGGCGCTTCGCATCAGCCAGGCCGATCCGGCGAAGTCGCAGGCCGAGCTGGTCAAGGCGCTGTCCGGTCCCGTGTTCGACAGCAACGACGACAACGCGATGCTGATTTGGCCGGGCGGGGTGCTCGCGAACCCGCTCTGCCTCAACTGGTCGGACGCCGGCTGCGGCGGGACGCGTGACGATCAGCGAGTCTCGGAGCGCTTCGTCGATACCCTCAAGGTGACGAACGACCCGCGGCTCGAGGCGTACGCAATGCCCACGGGCGCTTCCCAGGGACCGAGTCCGACGGTGTGTGACATCACGTACCGGGGCTTCCCGAACGGCCACGCGTCCGCCGACGTCACGAATCCGTGCGATCCGGACCAGAAGAAGTTCAGCTTCTCCGACTACTCGCGCCCGACGCTCACGATCCGGAGCGAGAGCTCGCCCAGCTACATCATGACGTACACCGAGCTGCTCTTCATCAAGGCGGAGGCGGCGGAGCGCGGGTGGATCAGCGGGTCCGCGGCGCAGTTCTACACCGACGCGATCCGCGCCTCGATGGAGCAGTGGGGTATCGCCACCGCCGACGTCGACGCCTATCTCGCGCAGCCCAACGTCGTCTACGCGGGTGGCGCGCAGGGCATGAAGCAGATCGCCTACGAGAAGTGGGTCGCGCTGTTCAACCAGGAGACCGAGGCCTACGCCGAGTATCGGCGCCTCGACTACCCGGTGCTCGTGCCGGGGCCTGATGCGGCCACCACGACCGTCCCGACTCGTCTGCCGTATCCCGACATCGAGCAGTCGCTCAACGCGGACAACCTCGCCGCGGCCAAGGCGTCACAGGGCGACACCGACATCACGGGCCACGTCTGGTGGGACAAGTAAGCACCTGCTGATCGCGGCGCGTGCTCCTCGGCGCGCCGACACGAAGCCCCGGATGCTCGTGCATCCGGGGCTTCGTGCGTCCTGGCGGGAGCGCGGCGAGAGTCCTTCCAGCGGCGCGCGCAGCCGTGCCGCGGCCTCCTAGCGATATCCCGCCGCCTGCATCTCGAACAGCTCCGCGTACAGCCCGCCGCGCACCACCAGTGCGTCGTGCGTGCCCTCCTCGAGGATCCGCCCCTCGCCGAGCACCACGATCCGGTCCGCCATCCGCACGGTCGAGAAGCGGTGTGAGATCACGACCGCCATCCGCCCCGCCATCAGCTGGTTGAACCGGACGAACACCTCGTACTCCGCCCGCGCGTCGAGCGCCGCGGTCGGCTCGTCGAGGATCAGAAGCTGCGCCTCGCGCATGTACGCCCGGGCGAGCGCGATCTTCTGCCATTCGCCCCCCGACAGGTCCACCCCCTCCTCGAACCGCCGGCCGAGCATCTGGCGATAGCCGCGCGCGAACCGCGGCAGCAGCGTCGACGCGAGCGAGCGCTCCGAGGCGTCCACCAGCGCCGTCGGGGGTGCCGGCGCGTCGGCGCTCGGCGCATCCCGCACCGTGGCCAGATAGCCACTCACCCCGCCGATCTCCCCGACGCCGACGTTCTCGTCGAACCGCATGTCGTAGCGCACGAAGTCCTGGAAGATCACGCCGATCGCCTCGCGCAGCGACGCGAGATCGTAGTCGCGCAGATCGACGCCGTCGAGCAGGATGCGTCCCTCGCTCGGCTCGTACAATCGCGCGAGGAGCTTCGTGATCGTCGTCTTGCCCGCGCCGTTCTCCCCGACGAGCGCGATTCGCTCGCCCGGCGAGATGGAGAGATGCACGTGCCGGATGGCCCAGCGGTCGCTTCCCGGATACTGGAAGCCGACGTCCTCGAACACGAAACCCGTGCGGATCGGTCTGGGCACGGGCACGGCACCCGGGCGCGAATGGATCGTCGGGCGCATCTCGAAGAACAGGAACAGGTCGCGCAGATACAGACTCTGCTCGTAGATGTCGCTCGCCGAGAGGAGCAGCCGCTGGATCAGATCCCGGCTTCGCGAGAACGCCGCGGCGAGGAAGGTGAGCGTGCCGAGCGTGATCGCGCCAGCGACCGCCTGGATGAGGATCGTGGCGTACGCCGCGTAGTAGCCGAACGTCCCGAGGATCGACAGCAGCGCGCTCACGACGCTCTTCCGGATGCTCAGGTCGCGATTCTCCTCGTAGTAGCGCTGCGCCACCGCGGCGTATCGGTCGGCCAGCCAGCCGGCGAGCCCGAACATCTGGACTTCCTTCGCCGTGCGATCGCTCGCGCCCACGTAGCGCAGGTAGTCGAGCTCGCGCCGCTCGGGCGTGCGGCTGAACAGCAGGGAGTACGACAGCGCCGCGAAGTGCGTCTCGCCGAGGAAGCTCGGCAGGATCGCCAGCGCGAGCAGCGCGAGCAGCCACGGGTTGTGCACGACGAGCGCCGCCGAGAGGGTACCGAGCGTCAGCACGTCCTGGCCCATCGCGAGGAGCATGGCGATGAGCCCGATGCGCGCCGTCGTCTGGCGCCGCGCCCGCTCGAGGTGGTCGTAGAAGTCCGGATCCTCGAACTGCGCGAGGTCGAGCGTCGCCGCGTGCCGCATCAACCGCACGCTGATGTGGTTGGAGAAGAGATCGCCGAGCAGCGATTCCACGAGCGACGACGCGCGTGCCAGCAGCTCGCCCACGACGACGATCGCCAGCTCGAGCGCCACGACGCGCCAGAGCGGCACGAGCGAGCCGGGAGCGCGCGTGAGCGTCACCACCTCGTCGATGATCAGCTTTCCGGCCCAGAGCGACGCCACCGGCACGAAGGCGCGTGCGAGCCTGAGGGCGATCATCGCCGCGGTGAGACCGCGATGCGTCTGCCAGACCAGCCCGACGAGCGCCGGCAGGTAGCGCAGCGCCGCCAGCCGCTCGCGCAGGCCGCGAGGACGATCCTCCTCGCGGAGCGCGAGCCGGCCGGTGCTCGAAGGGACGGGAGGGGGAGCGGTCATGCGGACAACCTAATCCCCACTCTGTCGTTCCGAGCGCAGGCCGCAGGCCCGCCACACTGCGTCATTCCGAGCGAAGGGCCGAAGACCCACCACACTGCGTCATCCCGAACGAAGGGCCGAAGGCCCACCATACTGTGTCATTCCGAGCGAAGGGCCGAAGGCCCACGACACCGTGTCATTCCGAGCGAAGGGCCGAAGGCCCGCCACACCGCGTCATTCCGAGCGGAGGGCCGAAGGCCCGAAGTCGAGGAATCGCAGTTGCTCTTCAAACCGCGTCGAGGATATAGCGGAAGATTCCTCGACTTCGCGCCTGCTTCGCACGCGCTTCGCTCGGAATGACCGACCTGAACTCAGGGCGCGGCGGGCCGGAAGGTCGCCGCCTGCGGCGGGCTCACGTGCCGCGCGTCGAGGATCACCCGCGCGATTACCGACACCCCGTCCGGTCCGAGCGGGATGCGCAGCGGGCCGGTGTAGAGCGCCGACGTCGCATTCGGCACGCTCCCGTCGAGCGTGTAGCGGATCGGCGCGTTCGGGATGGTCGGCCGCAGCTCGAGGGTGAGCGTGCTCCCCGCGACCGTGCGATTCCCCTCCAGCCCGTCGTAGATCCCCGGGAAGCGATAGTCGACGTCGAGCCGGTCGAGCGCGTAGAGCCGCGGCAGCAGCCGGCTGCGGAAGCTGTCCCAGCTCCGCGCGCTCTTCGGCGACCACCCGACTTCGGCCAGCGCGAGCGCGCGCGGGTAGGCCATGTACTCGACCTTGTCCGTCGTCGCCATGTACTCGGTCCAGAGCTGCCCCTGCACGCCGAGGATGTGGCGCCCCTCGTCGGCGGAGAGCGAGTCGGGAATCGGCTCGTAGGAGTAGACGGTGTCGAGCGGCAGATACCGGCCGACGGGCGTCGGCTCGAACCGGCGATCGCCCTGCACGTAGTCGAAGTACGTGTACGTGTTCGGCGCCATGACGACGTCGTGGTTCTGCCGGGCGGCCGCGATCCCGCCGGCGATCCCGCGCCACGACATCACCGTCGCCTGCGGCGCGAGCCCGCCCTCGAGAATCTCGTCCCAGCCGATGAGCCGCTTGCCGTGCGCATTGAGGAACTTCTCGATGCGCTGGATGAAGTAGCTCTGGAGCTCCTCCTCGTTCTTCAGGTTCTCGCGACGGATCACCGCCTGCGCGTCGGGGCTCGCACGCCAGCGCGCCTTCGGCGCTTCGTCGCCGCCGACGTGGAGGAACTGGCCGGGAAAGAGCGCCATCACTTCCGTCAGCACGTTCTCGATGAAGCCGAACGTCTCTTCCTTCGGACAGAAGATGTCCTCGTCGATCCCCCACGTCGTGCGCACCTCGAACGGTCCCGGCGTGCACCCGAGCTCCGGATACGCCGCGAGCGCCGCTTTCGAGTGACCCGGCATCTCGATCTCGGGGACGATCGTGACGTGCCGCGCCTTCGCGTACGCGACGACGTCGCGTACCTGGTCCTGCGTGTAGAAGCCGCAGTAGCGGATCGAGTCGCCGACGTACGGCTGCCGGTTGCGATCGAGCTGCGTCTCCTTCCGGCAGCCGCCGACCTCCGTGAGCTTGGGGTAGCGCTTGATCTCGATGCGCCATCCCTGGTCTTCCGTGAGGTGCCAGTGGAAGGTGTTGAACTTGTAGCGCGCCATCACGTCGATGTACTTCTTCACGAACGAAACGGGTGCGAAGTGGCGGCCGACGTCGAGATGGAGCCCGCGATAGCCGAAGCGCGGCGCGTCCTCGATGTGGATGCCGGGGAGTGACACGCGCCGGATGCGCGCGCCGCCGAGGACCGTATCCGCCGGGCCGCGCCCGTTCGCGAGCAGCTGGCGAAGCGTCTGGAGTCCGTAGAACGCACCCGCCGCCTTCGGCGCCGAGATCGTGACGCCGCGCGCGGTCACGTCGAGGCGGTACGACTCCGCCCCCGCCGCCGAGTCGCCCGGCGCGAGCGCGAGCGCGACGACGCTCGCCGTTGCGGCGGCGGGCCGCCCGGTGACGATTCTCGCCGTGGGGCCGAGCTCCTCGTGCAGCAGCGCGACCGCGATCTCGCCGAGGTCGCGCAGCTCCGCGCCCGCACCGGCGGGGAGGGCGACGACGAGGCTCGATCCGAAGCGGTAGCTCACCGAGGAATCGACGCGCACGCTCGCCGGATACGGAATCACCGAGACGGCGGGCGCCGCCTGCGCGGACGCGAGTGCGGGGAGACAGGAGAGCAGGACGAACGGCGCGAAGCGCCGAGTCAGGGGTGCGAGTCGCTGGGCCATTGCGAAGTCGGGAAGGGTGGTGAATGCGCGTCGCGCGCGTTGCCCCAATGGTGCGCGCTGGACAGCTTTGCCGCCATGACGCTGGTCCGATCGATCTCGACGCTGTCGCTCGTCTTCATCCTCTACTTCAGCACCTCCGGGGGCGCGTACACCACCGAGACGCTCGTCGCGTCGGTGGGTCCTGGGCTGGCGCTGCTGACGCTGGTCCTCGTTCCGCTCGTGTACACGCTGCCCGAGATCCTCATCGTCGGCGAGCTGGCCAGCATGCTGCCGGAGGAGGGCGGCTACTACCGGTGGGTCCAGCGGGCGTTCGGGCCCTTCTGGGCGTTCCAGAACGGATGGCTGACGTGGATGTACTCGCTGGTCGACATGGCGATCTATCCGAAGTTGTTCGTCACGTACCTGGCGTACTTCGCTCCGGCGCTGCCGGCGTCTGCCGTGCACGCGGTGGGGCTCGGCGTGATCTGGGGCGCGACGGCCGTGAATCTGGCGGGCGCGGGACGGGTGGGAAGAACTTCCGTGTTCGCCGGCTGCTTCATCCTCGGCGGCTTTCTCGCCCTCTCGGCTGCCTCCGTGCCGCACGCGACGCACGTGCCCTGGCGGCCCTTTTCGGGCGGCACCGGCGCCGGCGGCTGGGCGGTGGGGCTCTCGATCGCGCTCTGGAACTACATCGGCTGGGACAACGCCTCGACGGTGCAGGGCGAGGTGCGCGACGCGACGCGGAGCTATCCGCGCGCGCTGGCGTTCGCGCTGCCGATCGTCGTCGCCGGCTACCTGCTGCCGCTGCTCGGCGCGCTCGCCGCCACGGACTGGCGACGCTGGACCGAGGGAGGATGGCCGGCGATCGCGCACGCCGCGGGCGGGTCGGCCGGCCCGCTGCTCGCCGCGTGGATCGCCGTGGGCGGCATGGTGAGTGCGCTCGCGCTGTTCAACGCACTGCTCCTCGCCTACTCGCGCATCCCGTTCGTGATGGCGCAGGACGGACTCCTCCCCGCGCCGCTCGCGCGCACCGATGTCCGCGGCACGCCGCGTGTCGCGGTGCTCTTCGCCGCGGTCTGGTACTCCGTCTTCATGCTGCTTCCCTTCGGCGAGCTCGTGGTCGCCGACGTCCTGCTCTACTCGCTCGCGCTGGTCATGGAGCTCGCCTCGCTCGTCGTGCTGCGTGCGCGCGAACCGGCGCTTCGCGGCGCGTTCCGGATTCCCGTCGGCACGGCCGCTGTCGCCGTGCTCGCCTCGCTGCCGCTGTGCGTGCTGATCGTCGTGGTCGGGCTCAGCTTCCGCGACGGCGAATCCGGCGTGCCCGCCGTGCTTGGCGCCGGCATCGCGATCGCGCTCGGACCGCTCTGCTATGCGCTGGCGAGCCGGCGCGCCCGCCGCGCGTCGGCTACGGATCCCGCCTGACCGTCGCGCCTCCCTTCATCACGAAGCGCACGTCGCGGATCGCCGCGATGTCACGCGTCGGATCGCCGCGCACGGCGACGAGGTCGGCGAGCAGCCCCGGCTTCACGGCGCCGATGCGGTCCTCCATCCGGAGCATCCGCGCGTCGGTGCTCGTCGCGGCGCGCAGCGCGGCGATCGGCGTGAGCCCGAAGGCGACCATGAGCTCGAGCTCGCGCCAGTTCTCCCCGTGCGTGAAGACGCCGACGTCGCTGCCGTTGCAGAAGGTCACGCCCGCGGCGATCGCGTCGCGCACGCTCGCCCGCTTCGCGACGAGCCGCGGCGGCTCCGGCGTGCCCGGCTTCCAGCCGCGGTACCGCGCGAGCGCCTCGTCGGCGGCGATCGTCGGGCAGAAGTAGGTGCCGCGCTCGCGCATGAGCTGGAAGACGGCCGGCGTCCCGTCGTCGCCGTGCTCGATGCTCCGCACGCCGGCGAGCACGGCACGCCGCATCCCCTCGGCGGTCGTCGCGTGCGCGGCGACGGGGCGCCCCGCGCTGCCGGCGACGGCCACGACGCGCTGCAGCTCCTCGAGCGTGAAGGTCGGACGCGCCTCCCCGCCCGGCCCCCAGCCGTAGTCGGCGTAGACCTTCACCCAGTCGGCGCCGTGGCCGATCTGGTCGCGCACCACCCGCGTGAGCGTCGCGTCGTCCGCTTCCTCCGCGCCCTGCGGCAGCGTGACGTCCGGCGAGAGCCGCGGTCCGTAGCTCCCCGTCGCAACGATCGCCCGCGTCACCGTGATGAGTCGCGGGCCGGGAATGATCCCCTGCGCGATCGCGCGCGCGAGCCCGACGTCCGAATAGCCCGCGCCTTCGGTGCCGAGGTCGCGCTCGGTCGTGAACCCCGCCATGAGCGTCGCGCGCGCATGCGCCGTCGCGCGGGCGACGCGGAGCGCCAGCGGCTCGCGCAGCACCTGGTCGTTCCACGACGTCTCGTCGTAGGGGTGCAGCAGCAGGTGCGAGTGTCCTTCGATCAGCCCGGGCAGGAGCGTCGTGCCGGGCAGTGCGACGCGTACCGCCGCCGCGGGCACGGCGAGCGCCGCGGCGGGGCCGGCCGCGGCGATCCGCGAGCCGCGTACGAGCACCGCCCATCCTTCGTGCACGTCGGTGCCGTCGAAGACGCGGTCGGGCACGAGGAGCGTCGCCGCGCTGTCCGCCGGCTCGGCGGTCTGCGCGCGCAACCGTGTGGTCGCCGGAGCCAGCAGCGCGGCGGCCGCGGCGATCGATGTTCGAAGGCGCGCCGCGGAAGTGTGCGAGAGCATCGCGAGGGTGGACGGACGTCGAGCGATCGGGGAGATTTGGGGGGAATCAAGGCGGCCGTGCGGAATCGGCAAGTGAGACCTCTCGACCCAGGAGAACGAGATGGCGAGGACTTCGGACGAGATCGACTACGAGCTCATCGGAGATGATCTGCAGGCGGTGATCGTGACGCTCGATCCCGGCGAGACGGTGATCGCCGAGGCCGGCGCGATGATGTTCATGGAGCAGGGGATCGAGATGAACACCACGCTCGATCCGAACAAGCAGGGGGGCGGCATGCTCGGGAAGCTGTTCCAGGGAGCGAAGCGCGTGCTCTCCGGCGACACCTTCTTCATCACGACCTTCCTCAACACCGGGCGCGATCGGAAGCGCGTCGCCTTCTCGTCGCACTTCCCCGGCAAGATCAAGCCGATCGATCTCCAGCAGTGGGGCGGCACGGTCATCGCGCAGAAGGATTCCTTCCTCTGCGCGCCGAAGGGGACGCAGATCGACATCGCCTTCACGAAGAAGATCGGCGCCGGCTTCTTCGGCGGCGAGGGATTCATCCTGCAGCGCATCAGCGGCGACGGGGTGGCGGTGCTGCACGCGTCGGGCGCGATCTGGGAGACGACGCTCGCCGCGGGCGAGACGCTGCGCGTCGACACCGGATGCATCGTCGGGATGGAAGCGCAGGTGCGCTACGACATCCAGATGGTGCCGGGAATCAAGACGGCGTTGTTCGGCGGCGAGGGACTCTTCTTCGCCACCCTCACCGGTCCGGGCCGAGTGCTGCTGCAGACGATGCCCTTCTCGCGGCTCGCCGACCGGATCATCGCGTCCGCGCCGCGCGCGGGGGGCTCGCGCGTGCAGGAAGGGAGCGTGCTCGGTGGACTCGGCGGCGCGCTGCTCGGCGGGGTGCTCGGCGGCGATGAGTAGTGCGCCGGCGGCGACGGCGCCGCTCGGCGAGCCGTTCCGGAAGTTCGCGACGCTGCTCGGCGACGCGCGCGCGGTGGGGGCGGACCGGCTCCCCGAGCCCACCGCGTTCGCGCTCGGCACGGTCGGCGCGACCGGGCAGCCGTCGGTGCGCATCCTCCTGCTCAAGGCCGTCGACGAGCGCGGCTTCGTGTTCTACACGAACTACGAGAGCCGGAAGGGGCGCGAGCTGCTGGCGCACCCGCAGGCGGCGATGTGCTTCCACTGGCAGCCGCTCGAGCGCCAGGTGCGAATCGAGGGGCGCGTCGCGCCGGTGAGCGACGCCGAGGCCGACGCGTACTTCGCGACGCGCGCGCGGGGCAGCCAGCTCGGCGCGTGGGCGTCGCGCCAGAGCACGCCGATGGAGCATCCCGGCGCACTCGACGCCCGCGTCGAGGAGATGGACGCGCGCTTCGCCGGCGGGCCCGTGCCGCGGCCGCCGCACTGGTCCGGGTTCCGTCTCGCGCCGGCGCGCATCGAGTTCTGGCACAACATGCCGAGCCGCCTGCACGAGCGGCTCGTCTACCTGCGTGCCGGCGACGGCTGGCGCACCGAGGTCCTCTACCCGTAGGCGGCGCGCGCCGCGTGGCGCGGCAGGACCCACGCGCCCGCCCGCGCCGTTATCTTGTGCGAATGGCGACCGAGACGATCGACACGACGTCCGCCTCTCCGGACTCCGAGACGGCGTGGACGGTGGACAAGTCGCGCGCCCTCTACAACGTCGACGGGTGGGGCGCCGGCTTCTTCGACATCGACGCGCGCGGCCACGTGGTGGTGCGCCCCGACAAGGAGCATCCCGAGCGGCAGCTCAGCCTCTACGAGCTCGCGTCCGACCTCGAGGAGCAGGGCGTGGCGCTGCCCGTGCTCCTCCGCTTCTCCGACATCCTGCGCTCGCGCATCGAGGCGCTGAGCGAGCGCTTCCAGAACGCGATCCGCGAGTACGAGTACACCGGCGGCTACACCACCGTGTACCCGATCAAGGTGAACCAGCAGCGGCACGTCGTCGAGGAGATCGTGCAGTTCGGCGGCAAGCACGGCGTCGGGCTGGAGTGCGGCTCCAAGCCGGAGCTGCAGGCGGTGCTCGGGCTCTCCGAGAGCACGGAGCACATCATCGTCTGCAACGGCTACAAGGACGAGGAATTCATGCGCCTCGCCCTGATGGGCCAGAAGCTCGGCCACCAGGTCTTCATCGTCATCGAGCAGCTCAGCGAGATCGACGTGCTGCTCTCGGTCGCCGACGAGCTCGGGGTGAACCCGACGGCGGGCATCCGGATCAAGCTCGCGTCGACCGGCTACGGGCGCTGGAAGGAGAGCGGAGGCGAGAAGTCGAAGTTCGGGCTCAACGCGGCGCAACTCGTCCAGGCCGTCGACAAGCTCCGCGCCGTGGGCCGGCTCGACATCGTGAAGCTGATCCACTTTCATCTCGGCTCGCAGATCACGGACATCCGCTACATCAAGTCGGGGCTGTCGGAGGTCGCGCGGTTCTACGCCGAGCTGCGGGCGCTCGGCGTCGACGTCACCCACGTGGACGTCGGCGGCGGGCTGGGGGTGGACTACGACGGCACGAACTCGACGTCGAACGCGAGCGTGAACTACTCGCTCCAGGAGTACGCCAACGACGTGATCTACACGCTCGCCGAGTCGTGCCGCGAGCTCGAGCTGCCGATGCCGCACGTCATCAGCGAATCGGGGCGCGCGCTCACGGCGCACCACGCGCTGCTCCTGCTCAAGGTGATCGACGTCGAGTCCGTGGTGGAGGTGCCCGTGCCGGAGCTCTCGGACGACGACCATGCCGTGCTCCACGAGATGTGGGCGGACTACCAGGACGTGGCGCGCAACCACAAGATCACCCGGCGCCGCGTGAAGGAGATCTTCCACGACGTCACCTTCGACAAGGAGCGCGCGCAGCAGCTCTTCGCCAGCGGCGTGCTCTCGCTTCGCGGGCGGGCCGTGGCCGAACAGATGTATCACGCCACGACGAACGCGATCTTCCGCATCGTGCAGCTCGACCGCGAGGAGTACGAGGACATCCTCGCCGATCTCGACGCGACGATGGTGGACCGCTATTTCTGCAACTTCTCGCTCTTCCAGTCGCTCCCCGACAGCTGGGCCATCGACCAGCTCTTCCCGATCATGCCGGTGCACCGGCTGAACGAGGAGCCGACGCGCCGCGGCACGCTCCAGGACATCACCTGCGACTCCGACGGCAAGATCGATCGCTTCGTCGGGGAGAAGGAGGGGAACCCGACGCTCGAGCTGCACGAGTGGCACGACGGCGAGCCGTACGTGCTCGGCGTCTTTCTCACCGGCGCGTATCAGGAGATCCTCGGCGATCTGCACAACCTGTTCGGCGACACGAACGCAGTGCACATCCGCCTGACGCCCACGGGCTACGAGATCACCGATCTCGTGCACGGCGACACGGTGACGGAAGTGCTGAACTACGTGCAGTTCCGCGCGTCCGATCTGCTGCAGACGTTCCGGCGCAAGGTCACCCAGGTGAAGCACATCAGCCGGGCCGAGGCGAACGCGTTCATCGCCGACTACGTCGCGGGGCTGGAGGGCTACACCTACCTCGAGGGCGAGGCGGCGCAGTGATCGGCCGCGTCGCGGCGATCCCGAACGCACGGATCACCCGGCACGGCGCCTGCGGCCGCTTCGCGGGGACGGTGGAGTCCACGGGCGGTCAGTTTCGAGCGGAAGGAAAGCGTGCTCCCGTGGACGTCGTGTGTGGGTCTGTGGGTGTGTGAGTGCGTGGGTAACGACGACGGCCTCGGGAGGCAGGAGCTTCCCGAGGCCGGTCACAAACACACCAACACACCAACACACCAACACACCGTCACACCATTAGCCTTCGTATCGCTTCCCCACCTCACTCCAATCCACCGTATTCCACCACGCCTTCAGATAATCCGGCCGGCGGTTCTGGTACTTGAGGTAGTACGCGTGCTCCCACACGTCGTTGCCGAGGATCGGGGCGGGCTTGCCGTCCATGAGCGGATTGTCCTGGTTCGGCGTGCTGACGATCGAGAGCTTGCCACCCTCGTTGAGCAGCCACACCCAGCCCGAGCCGAAGCGTGAGCCCCCGGCGGCGTTGAACGTCTCCTTGAACTTCTCGAAGTCGCCGAACGCCGCGTCGATCGCCTGCGCGAGCTTGCCCGACGGCTTGCCACCGGCGTTCGGCGCCATCGTGCGCCAGAACTGCGTGTGGTTCCAGTGACCGCCCCCGTTGTTGCGAACCGCCGTTCGCACCGCGTCGGGCACGCTGTTCAGGTTGCGCAGCAGATCGTCGAGCGACTTGTTCGCCAGCTCGGGCGCCTTCTCCAGCGCGGCGTTCAGGTTCGTCACGTACGCCTGATGGTGTTTGCCGTGATGGATCTCCATCGTCTGCGCGTCGATGTGCGGCTCGAGCGCATTCGTGGGATAAGGCAGGGGCGGAAGGGTGTAGGCCATGTCGTTCTCCAGTTGGTTCAGGGATCCGGTACTGCGCGGGGCGCCGCGGCGCTCCGCGCTCGCTCCCGACGCCACGAGATCAGCGCCGGCAGGAGCGAGAGCGCGATGATCACGAGGATCATCGGCTCGATGTGCTTGTCGATGCCGGGGACCATGCGGCCGAGGAAATGGCCGATGAACAGCATGGACCAGATCCAGGCAATCGCACCCAGCACGTTGTAGGCCGTGTATCGCCCGAACGGCATGTTCGCGAGCCCCGCCACCACCGGGACGAACGTCCGGACGATCGGCATGAAACGCGCAAGGACGAGCGTCTTGCCACCGTGCCGCTCGTAAAACTCATGGGCCCGGTACAGATGCTTCTTCTTGAACAGCAGCGAGTCGTCGCGCGTGAAGAGCCGTGGACCAGTGGCGCGGCCGATCACCCAGCCGAGTGAATTGCCGAGGATCGCCGCCACGGTGAGCAGCACGCCGAGCACGTACACGTTGAGGCCGAATTGCGGCTGCGCCGAGAGCAGACCCGCCGTCACGATGAGCGAATCGCCCGGCAGGAAGAACCCGACGAGCAGTCCGGTTTCGGCGAAGATGATGGTCGTCAGACCGACGTAGCCGCCCACGCGAACCATCTCGCGAACGTTCGTCAGCTGATGGAAGAGATCGAGAAGGGAGTGCATGCGCGCAGCCGGAGGGGAGACGTCGGGAGCGTCGGAAGTTCGACAGCCGCTCACGACGGGTCAACCGGAGTGCTCGTCGACCTGGACGAGCTCGCGCAGCGCGCGCGCCGGCTTCCTGCGCCGTCGCCCAGCCGCTGGCATCGCGCGGGAGTGACGCATCGCGGCGAGCGGCTGCTCGACCTGGCGAGCGGAGTGCTCGTCGCGCTCCTCACGATCGGGTGGACGTGGTCGATCGCCGATGCCGCCGTGAGCGACGCGGAAGGCGCGAGCCGCGGATCGACGCCGATGGCGGCGAGCGCGCTCGCGAACACCGACGCGCCGAACGTCGCCTACCTCACCGACGCCTCGCTCCGCGCGATCGTCGGCGGCCTGCGCGGCTCGAGCGGAAAGCTGCGCGCCGAGATCCGTCCGGCCGGCGCGCCCGTCGTGGATTCGTCCACCGGCGACGTCGCGCTCGTCGGCGAGGATGCGCGCACCCACCGCACCGACGAGACGCCCGATGCGGGCGTGTGGCGGCTCGCCCTCGCCGCTGGCAGCGCCATCCGGCCGATCTCCGACTTCAGCGTCATCGCGCTCCATCCGCTCGGCGAGAAGCGCGGCGGACGGGTCGGCCTCTACTATCTCGGCAACTGGCCCGGCGAGCACGGCAAGGTCGCGGCGCCGAAGAAGGCGCCCCCCGAGCGATATCGGCCGCCGAGCGGCTTCATCGAGGTCACCCCGGACAATGCGGGGACGCACGTGTCGGAGCATTTCGCCCTCCGCGACTTCCTCACCCACGATCAGGCGAACGTCTGGCCGAAGTACCTCGTGCTCGAGATGCGCAACGTCGACAAGCTCGAGCTCGTGCTCAACGACCTGCAACGGCACGGCGTCGACGTGAGCGGCGTGCGCGTGATGAGCGGCTTCCGGACGCCGCAGTACAACAAGGGCGGCGGCGTCACCACTGGTCGAGCCGAGCTGAGCCGGCACATGTACGGAGACGCGGCGGACGTCTTCATCGACAGCGACCACGACGGTGTCATGGACGATCTCGATCACGACGGGCGTCACACCATCGGCGACGCGCGGGTCATCAGCCGGGCGGTGGACCGCGTCGAGGCGGCCCATCCCGAGCTGATCGGGGGCGCAGGCGTCTATCCGGCGGCGTCCGGGCACGGACCTTTCATTCACATCGACTCGCGGGGCTACCGTGCCCGCTGGATCGGATCCGGAGGAGGATCATGACTGAACATCGGCGCGCGGTGGACGCAACGACTCCAACGAAGACGGCGAGCCCGATCGACCGGCTGGGCCACGTCCTGCAGCCCGACAAGGAAGTGCCGGTCATCCCGGACGTGCGGCTGAGCGACCTCGAGCCGTACGTCGGCCTCCGGTATCTCTCGAAGCTGTTCAAGCTGATGGGCGTCGTGCTCGGGCTGCTGCTCATCGCCGAGATCGTCACGGGGGTCGTGGCGCAGGGTAGCGCTGCGATCCCGACCCTGCTCGGCGAGGCGAGCCGGCTCATCGTCCTCGCCGGCTTGCTGTGGGGCGTGGGGGACCTCGCCATCCTGCTCATCGACGTCGGCCACGACGTGCGGGCCGCGCGCATCCTGCTCGCGCGCTACACGCACACGGTGCTTCCGCCCGGCACGCCGGCCGCCCGCGCGCCCGAGCCGGCCAACGGGACACCCCGGCCCTAGCGTTGCGTCCGGTATGAACGTTGCCTCTGTCGAGCCCGGAACCGCAGTTCACCTTCACCAGAGGATGTAGGCCATGCTCTTCACTCTCGCGATCGTCCTGTTCATCCTGTGGGCCCTGGGCTTCTTCGCCTTCCACGTGGGCGGTGGGCTCATCCATCTCCTGCTCGTGCTCGCGCTGATCGTGATCGTCTACCGGCTCATCACGGGACGCCGCCCGGTCGTCTGACGGCCCATCGAGCAGGCGCTGTCGCGCGGGGCGGGCCTTCGGGCCCGCCCCGCGCTGCGTTCCGGCGCTTGTGCCGCACTGGCGAGCCGAGCACACTCCCGCCATGGCGCTGCCTGCTCACCTCCGCGTCCTCGTCGTCGCGCACACGCACTGGGACCGTGAGTGGTACCGGCCCGCCGGCGTCTTCCGGCAGCGACTCGTCGCGCTGATCGACGAGCTGCTCGACGATCCGCCTCCGGCCGGCTCGAGCTTCCTGCTCGACGGCCAGTGCATCGTGCTCGACGACTATCTCGCCGTCCGCCCCGAGCGTGCCGCCGAGCTCGCGGCGCTGCTGCGAGAGGGTCGTCTCGAGGCGGGACCGTGGTACGTGCTCGCGGACGAGCTCATGCCGAGCGCCGAGGCGCTCGTGCGCAACCTGCTGGCCGGCCGCGACGCGCTCCGCGCGCTGCGCGCCGTGTCGCCGCCCGTGCTCTACTGCCCCGACGCGTTCGGCCATCCGGCGATTCTCCCCGATCTCGCGCAGGGCTTCGGACTCTCGCTGATCGTGGTCTGGCGCGGCTACGGCAGCCGCCGCTGGCCTGCGGGCGACGTGGTCCGCTGGCGAGGCGCGGGCGGCGCCGAGGTGCTGCTCTACCATCTCGCGCCCGGCGGTTACGAGTTCGGCAGCTCGCTCCCGGAGGATCCATCCACCGCGGCCACGCGCTGGCGCGCGCTCGAGGCGACACTCGCGCCGCGCGCCTCACTCGACCTCGTCCTCCTCCCGAACGGCGCCGATCACCACGCACGCCAGCGCGCGCAGCACGACGCGGTTCGGGCGCTCGCGGCCGCCGCGGCGCCCGGCGCGCAGGTGGAACCGTCGAGCCTCGGCGGCGCCGCGCGCGCGATCGCCGAAGCGGCGAAGGATCGCGCGCTGCCGGCGATCGAGGGCGAGCTGCGCGACTCGTACGGCTACACGTGGACGCTCCAGGGCACGCTCGCCGCGCGCGCCCACCAGAAGCGCGCCAACGCGCGGCTCGAGCGCACGCTCGTGCGCGACGTCGAGCCGTGGATGGCACTCGCCGGTGCCGGCGGCGGGCCGGCCGGTCGCGCGCTCCTCCGCGCCGCGTGGCGCACCCTGCTCGAAGGCCATCCGCACGACACCCTCTGCGGCACGTCGATCGATGCGGTGGCCGTCGCGCTGGACGCGCGTCACGCCGACGTGAGCGGTCAGGCGCGCGGCCTGCGCGACCTCGCGCTCGCCTCGCTCCTCGAGCACGACGTGGAGCACGCGCGCGAAGAGCCCGAGGCGTGGCGTCCCGCCGTCGCGATCCGGAATCGTGCGGCGCGCTCGCGCGGCGGGGTCGTCGAGCTCCGGCTCGCCGCCACGATCGCCGACGTCGCCGTCGGTCCCGGTTCCGCGCGTCGGCAGGGCGCGCGCCGGCGCGTGTCGCCCTGGCGCGTGCTCGGCATTCCGCTGCAACGGCTCGGCCGCCGCGAGCGCGTGAGGCTCACCGAGTCGCCGCGCGCGTATCCGGACGCCGATCTCGTCGCCGAGGCGGATGCCGTCGGCTGGATCGATCGCATGGACGCCTGCGCGGTCGAGACGCGCCTGCACGGCGGACCGCGCGCCGCCCTGCCGTCGCACGTGCATCCCGTGCGCGCCGAGGGCACGTCGCTCGACAACGGCCTCCTTCGCGTCGAGGTGGACTCGGCGGGCGAGGTCACGCTGATCGACGCCGGCTCGGGCCGGCGTATCGTGCGCGCGCTCGCCCTCGAGGATGCGCGCGACGCCGGCGATCTGTACACACCGTCGATCCGCGAGCCGCTCTCGCCGCATCGCGTGCCGCGCGTGCGCGTCGTGCACCGCGGTCCGATTCGCGGTGAGCTCGCGCTCGACGTCCGCTGGCCGCGCCGGCGCGACCGCTGTGTCGTCTCGCTCGTGCTCGACGCCGGCGCGCCGTTCGTGCGAGTGCGCCTCCGCGGCCACAATGCCTCGCCGGATCACCGGCTCCGGCTTCGCGTCGCGACCGGACTTCCGGACGCGGCGACGATCGCCGACGCCGCCTTTCATCCGGTGTCGCGCGGCGCGCTCGAGCTTCCCGCGGAGGACGCGGCGATGGAGCAGGCGGTGCCGACCGCTCCGCTGCAGCGCTACGTCACCCGGTTCGGAAGCTCGGCGGGAGCGACGCTCTTTTCCGACGGCCTCGCGGAATACGAGTCGCTCGCCGACGGCGCCGTCGCCGTGACGCTCGTCCGCGCGGTCGGCGCCCTCTCGCGCGTCGATCTTGCCGAGCGGCCCGGCCACGCGGGGTGGCCGGCCGAGACACCGCTCGCCCAGTCGCTCGGCCCGTACGAGGCCGAGCTCGCGCTCGCGCTCCACGGTCCCGATTCGCCCGGGCAGCGCGATGCGATCGAGCGCGTGGCCGACGACGTCCTCCTCCCGCTCGCCGGCGCGACGCTGCGCTCCAACCTCGGCGAGGCGCGCGTCGCGGGCGGGCTCGAGCTCACCGGCGACGGGCTGGCGTTCAGCGCGGCCATGCCCGCGCGCGAGCCAGGGTGGATCGTGCTGCGCTGCGTCAACCGGCGCGCCGCCGCCGTGCGAGGCACGTGGCGGACGCGGTCAGCGATCGGGGAGGCGAGGCTCGCGCGGCTCGACGAGACGGCCCTCGTCGCGCTCGACGTCGATCCGCACGCCCTGTCGTTCGACGCACCGCCGCACGCGATCGTGACCGTGCTCGCGCGCTGGGCCGAAGGCGTCTAGCGCGCGACCGGCTCGCGCTCTCCCGCGAGCCGGTCGCGCCACGCGTCGCCGAGCAGGGTCGTCGCGAGCACGGTCACCACGAGCGCGAGGCCCGGCGCGAGCGACACCCACGGCGCCGCGACGAGCAGGTCGCGTCCCCCGGCGATCATGTTTCCCCAGCTCGGCGCCGGGGGCTGGATGCCCAGCCCGAGAAACGAGAGGCCGCTCTCGAGCAGGATCGCGTTGCCGACGCCGAGCGTCGTCGCGACGAGCGCCGGACCGAGCGCGTTCGGGATCACGTGGCGCCCGAGCACGCGCGCTTGCGACGCGCCGAGCGCCATCGCCGCCGGCACGAACGGGCGCTCGCGCAGCGAGCGCACCTCGGCGCGCACGAGCCGTGCGACTCCCATCCATCCGGTGAGCGCGAGCACGGCGAGAATCGTCACGATTCCGGGCGGCCACAGCGCGACGCCCACCAGGAGGAGCACGAGCCGGGGCAGCGCGAGCAGCACGTCCGCCGCCGCCGTGATCGCGCGGTCGATCACGCTGCCCGGCCACCAGCCGGAGACCGCGCCGAGCACCGTGCCCGCGATGCCGGAGAGCCCCGCGCCGACCACGCCGACGAGCAGCGAGAGTCGCCCCGCCAGCATCATGCGCACGAGAAGATCGCGTCCGAATCGGTCGGTGCCGAGCAGATGCCACGTGCCGCGCGCGTCGTGCGAGAAGGGAGGCACGAGCCGGCGCGCGAGCACGTCGTCGATCGTGAGCGGATCGCGCGATGCGAGCAGCGGAACCACGACGACGGCGACGGCGATCGCCGCGAGCGCGATCGCCGCGGCGCGGCCCGATGTGGCGAGCCGGGTGCCGTCGCTCACGGCTCGATCCTCGGGTCGGCCCATGGCAACAGCCACTCCGCCGCGAGATTCGCCACGATCACGAGCGCCGCGTACGCCGCGGCACACCCGAGCACGACGGGATAATCGCGCGCCACGATCGAGGAGACCATCAGCCGTCCCATGCCGGGCCAGCCGAAGATCGTCTCGATGAACACCGAGCCGGCGACGATCCCCGGCAGCGCCAGCGCGAACAGCGTGATGATCGGCGCGCGCAGGTTGGCGAGCAGATGGCGGCGCAGGACGATGCGCTCGGCGAGTCCCTTCGCGCGCGCGGTGCGGACCCAGTCGGCGCCGATCGCGTCGAGCGCGCTCGTGCGCACGTACCGCGCGACCCCCGCCGCGCCGATCAGGCCGAGCAGCGTCACGGGCAGGATCGAGTGTCGCGCCACGTCGGCGGCGTGCGCCCAGCCGTGCAGCACGATGCCGGGCGTCGTCATTCCCACCGCGGGGAGGCGCATCCAGCGCGGCATGTTCAGCATCGCCGCGAGATACGTGAAGCACGCGATCGCACCGAGGCCGAGCCAGTACGCCGGCGCGGCCGCGAGCACCACCGACGCCCCGGTGATCGCGCGATCTCCGGCGGTGCCGCGCCGCGCGGCCTGCACGAGGCCTCCCGTGATGCCGAGCAGGAACGAAAGCAGCAGCGACGCGAGGCCGAGCCCGAGCGAGACGGGCAGCGCGTCGCCGATCGTCGCCGACACGCTGCGCCGCTCGGTGAAGCTGGTCCCGAGGTCGCCGCGGAGCGTGGCGCCGAGCCAGCGTGCATATTGCACCGCGACCGGCCGATCCAGCCCGAGCTCCGCGCGGAGCCGCACCGCGTCGCTCGCGCTCGCGCCGGGCGGAAGCAGGAAGGTCGCCGGATCGCCGGGCGCGAGCCGGAGGAGCGCGAAGGTGAGCGAGAGCACGCACCAGTACAGCACGATCGTGCGCGCGGCGGCGCGCAGCAGGGCGGGGGAGCGCACGCGGTGATATCGCATCGCGCTCGGCGCGCGTCAACGAGCGTCGCGCTCCTCGGTCTCGTCGCGGGGTGCATCGCGCCGCAGCGGCCGGACGACGTCGTCGTGCTCGCGTCGGGCGCGGACCTCGAGTCGGCGAATCCGATCGTCACGACGCATCCGCTCTCGCGCCAGCTCCAGCGGTACGCACTGTTCGTCACGCTCACGCGGTACGACGACCGGCTCGCCCAGCAGCCCTATCTCGCGCACGCGTGGCGCTGGAGCGCGGACCGGCGCCGACTCGCGCTCTCGCTCGCGAGCGGCCTGCGCTGGCACGATGGCGCGCGCACCACCGCGCGCGACGCCGCGTTCACCTTCCTCGCCGCGCGCGATCCCGCTACCGGATCGGTCCGCGCCTCCGAGCTCGCCGCGCTCGACACCGCCGTGGCGATCGACGACACGACGCTCACGCTGGTCTTCACCTCGCCGCGCGCCGAGCTCCCCGCCTTTCTCGCCGAGCTTCCGCTGCTCCCGGAACATCTCCTCGCCGCCGTGCCGAGGCGCGCGCTCCGCTCCGCGCCGTTCAACGACGCGCCGGTGGGGAACGGTCCGTTCACGTTCGTGTCGCGTCGCCGCGGCGCGAGCTGGACCTTCGCGCGGAACGACAGCTTTCCGGCGTCGCTCGGCGGCCCGCCGGCATTGCGCGGGCTGACGATCGCCGTCGTCGACGAAGCCACGACGAAGTTCGCCGGCCTCGCGAGCGGTGAGCTCGACATGGCCGGCATCTCGCCGCTCATGGTGCCCCTCGCCCGGCGCGACCGCTCGCTCGAGGTGCTCACCTATCCCGTGCTCTTCAGCACCGCGCTCTTCTTCAACACGACGCGACCGCCCTTCGACGATCCGCGCGTTCGGCGCGCCGTCGCGCTCGCGATCGACCGGCCGCGCATCGTCGAGGTGGCGCTCGCCGGATTCGCCACCCCGTCGGCCAGCCCGATCCCCCCGGACAGTCCGCTCGCCGTCACGCCGAGCACGATGCGCGACACCGCCCGCGCCGATGCGCTGCTCGATTCCGCCGGCTGGCGTCGCGGAGCCGACGGCGTGCGCCGGCGCGCCGGCCTGCCGTTCGCCGTCGAGCTGCTCACCGTCGGCACCGGCGACAACGTCGCCGAGCAGCTCCTCCAGGCCGATCTCGCCGCGCGCGGCATCAGGCTGCGCATCCGGCAGACGGAGATGGGCACCTTCCTCACCACGGCGCGCGCGGAGCCGAAGCGTTTCGACGTGCTCATCGCGGGCATCCCCGGCGATCTCTCGCTGTCGTACGTGAGCGCGCTGTTCGACTCGCGCCAGCGCGGCGGGTCGCTCGACTACACGGGCTTCCACCGGCCGGCGCTCGACGCCGAGCTTCGCGCCGCCATGGACGCTCCCGTGGGCGAGTCGCGCCGCCTCGCGTGGACGCGCGTGCAATCGACGCTCGATTCCCTCGCACCGGCGACGTGGCTCTACCACTCGCGCGGCCTGCAGGGGGTCACGCGCCGGCTGCACGGTGCGCGCATGGACCTCCGTGGCGAGCTCGTGACGGTGCACGATTGGACGCTCGCGCCGACCGTGGCGGCGCGATGAGTCTCTTGGTCGACGCGCGAACGCTCGGCGAACGCCGCGCCGTGGCGCGTGGACCGCTCGGCGGGCTCGCGCGGTCGCTGCGCGCCGAGCTCGAGCCCGTGCTCGCGGGCGCGTGGTCGATCCCCGCCGGCAAGGCGCTCCTCTCGCGCACCGGCGGCCGCTGCCCGCGCGACGGCACGCTGCTCGCCTTCGATCCGTACGACGCGCGCCATCGCTGCCCGCGCTGCGCCGAGGAGTTCGCCGGCGAGCTGCACGATCGCTTCCGGCCGTACTGGTATCACCTCTGGCTCGCCGAACGCGCGGTGCACGCCGCGCTGCTCGGCGTACTGCTCGACGACCCGCGCTGCGTCGCGACCGGGGCGGCGATCCTCGACGCGTACGCCGCGCGCTATCTCGACTATCCCAACCGGGACAACGTGCTCGGGCCGTCGCGGCCCTTCTTCAGCACGTACCTCGAGTCGATCTGGCTGGTGCAGCTCGCGATCGCCCTCGACCTGCTCGAGTGTTCGAACGCCGAAGGCGCCGGTTCGCTCGGCGCCCGTGTGCGCGGCGCCCTCGTCGCGCCGAGCGCCGCGCTGATCGCATCCTACGACGAAGGGACGTCCAATCGCCAGGTGTGGAACGACGCGGCGATGATCGCCGCCGGCATGCTGCTCGGCGACCACGCCATGGTCGATCGGGCGATCGATGGGCCGTCGGGCGTCGCGGCACTGCTCGAGCGCGCGCTCCTTCCCGACGGGAGCTGGTACGAGGGCGAGAACTATCATCTCTTCGCCCATCGCGGACTCTGGTACGCCGTGACGATGGCGGAGCGACAGGGCCGCGCGCCTCGCCGCGACCTGCTCGAGCGATTCGACGATGGGTTCGCCGCGCCCTTCCGGACGCTGCTCCCCGATCTCACCTATCCGTCGCGCCGCGACTCGCAGTACGCCGTGAGCGTACGCCAGCCGCGCTTCGCCGAAGCGTGCGAGCTCGGCCTCGCGCGCCGCGACGACGAGCGCCTCACCGGCATGCTCGCCCGGTTGTACGATCCCGCCGTGCCGGTGGGCGACACCGGTCGCGCCGCATCCACCGCCGATGTGGAGCGCAACCTCCCGCCGACGGGACTTCGCCGCGACGATCTCTCCTGGCGCACGCTCCTGTTCGCCCGACCGACGCTTCCTCCGTTGCACCCCACGCCGCTCACCTCGGACCTGCTGCCGGCCCAGGGCATCGGCATCCTGCGACGTCGACGGGGCGACGTGTACGTCGCGCTCGACTACGGACACTCCGGGGGCGGTCACGGGCATCCCGATCGTCTGAACCTCCTCCTCTCCGACGGCGACGTCCGATGGTTCGACGATCCGGGCACCGGCTCGTACGTGGACGAATCGCTGCACTGGTATCGCAGCACGCTCGCGCACACCGCGCCGCTGATTGACGGTCGCTCGCAGCCGCGTGTCGACGGGCATCTCGAGGCGTTCGACGATCGCGGCCGCTTCGGTTGGATCGCCGCGCGCGCCGAGCTCGCACCCGGTTGCACGGTGCGCCGCACCGTCGTCGTCGCCGACGGGTATCTCGTCGACGTCGTCTCCTGGGACGGGGACACCGAGCACGAGATCGCGCTGCCATTTCATGGCGTGCAGCTCGCGCCTGGCGGAGACGAGGCGCCGACATTCACGCCGTCGCCGATCGAAGGCGGCGCCGATCGCGAGGACGGCTTCGCCTTCCTGCGCGACACCGCGGTCGCGCGCCTCCCCGCCGGCGCGTCGCTCGCGATCCTCGGCCGCGCGAGCGGCGCCGCCGGCGCACGCGAGCTCCGTGGGTGGCTCGCCGCGCCGCCCGGCACGATGGTCTGCCGTGCGATCGCGCCCGGTCCGCCCGGCCGCGCGGACCAGCCGGTCCTGCTCGCACGGGCACGTACGCGCGCCGGCCGGTTCGCCGGCGTCTGGAGCTGGTCGGACGCCGTCGCCGGCGCAGCGGTGAGCGATGCTCGCGTGGTCGTGCGGTTCGCCGACGAGGGAGTGCACGTCCACCGATCCACGTCGCACGGTTGGCGCATCGAGACCGGCGCGCCAGCGTCCGCGACGGTCGAGTTGGGCGGGCTCGTGGCGCACGCTCCCCGATCTGGCGCGACCTCCGCTGAATCGCGCCTGCGCGAGCCGTCCGAACCCGTATTCCTTCCCGCGCACTTCGACCTCGGCGCGCCCCACTATCGCGGCGCGGAAGAGAGCTGGCGCGACGCAGGCGAACCCACCTGCACGATCGAGATCGCGCCGCGCGGTCCCGAGCTCGAGATCGTCGTCACGGTTCCTCGCGCCGAGCGCCGCTTCGTCGCGATCGATGCGGAGAATCCGTTCGACAACGATCCCGCCGCGATCCACGGCGACGGCGTGCAGCTCTACGTCGAGACGGACGCCGCGCGCGCCGGCTGGTTGCTCGCTCCCGTTCGGGGCTCGCGCGACGTCGGCGTGCGGGTCGCCGACGGCTGGCCCGCCGAGCTCGAGCTCCATGCGCAGTGGGAGCGCGCCGGCTCCGGGTACCGGCTCGTCGCGCGCGTGGCACTTCCCGAACGTACGCGAGCGGCGGCGCTCGACGTCGTGGTCAACCTCGCCGGCCCCGGGCGCGCGCGCCGGCGCGGCCAGCTCGTCCTCTCGGGCGGCCGAGGTGAGTTCGTCTACCTGCGCGCCGACCGCCACGAGCGCGATCGTCTGCTTCCCTTCGCGCTCGGGCACCGCTGATCGCTCGCGCCCGGCAACGGCGCGCACCCCCCTTCGGCCGGCGCGCCGCCGCTCTAGCTTTCGCGCATGGCCTCGTCTCGTCTCGACCGGATCGCCATCGTGCTCTACGAGCCGCAGGACCCGGTGAACATCGCCGCCACCATCCGCGCGATGAAGAACATGGGTCTGTCGACGCTGCGGCTCGTGCGGCCGTGCGCATACGACCCCGTGCGTCTCGAGGGGATCGCGCACGACACCCGCGACCTCATCGAGCGGATCGAGCACCACGACGACTTCGACGCCGCCGTCGCCGACTGCGTGCGCCTGCTCGGCTTCACCGCGCGCCGGCGGTCGGCCAAGTGGCAGATCCTCGATCCGCGCGCCGCGGCGGACGACGCGCTCGCGTACGCGTCGGACGGACGCGTCGCCGTCGTCTTCGGGCGCGAGGACAACGGCCTGCCGAACGAGATCCTCGATCGCGTGCACGTGGCCGTGACGATCCCGACCACGACGCACGCGTCGCTCAACCTCGCGCAGGCGGTGCTGCTCTGCGCCTACGAGCTGCACCTCGCCGCGGGCGACGCCACGCGGTCGCTTCCCGGCCCGCGCAAGGCGTCGCCGCCGCCGCGCGCCGACGAGTACGAGCGCTTCTTCACGGAGACGCACCAGGCGCTCGACGCGATCCAGTTCTTCAAGACGCGGTACGCCGAGCACATCATGCGCTCGCTCCGTACGCTCACCTTCCGCGCGTCCCCCGACGCGCGCGAGCTCTCGCTGCTCCGCGCCGTCGCGCTCGAGGTGGTGCGCTTCCTCGAGCGCAGCGGCCGCATCGAGCGCACGCTTCCGCCCGACGTGTCGCCGCGGCCGCCGCGCCACATCGTCCCGCGTGGAGAGAGCCGCCACGGCACGCGCACGCACGAGCCCGAGGATTGACGCCGCCTCTTCACGCACTCCTCTTTTCCTCATGGCCTTCTCCCGATTCTTCGGTCGCGGGCGCGACACCGCCGCGAAACCCGGGTCAGCGCCCGACGAGCCGCTCGCCGATCCCGGCGCGAGCGACGAGCCCGCCGAGGACGGAGAGCTCTCCCCCGAAGACGCGAGCCAGCGCAGTTGGCGCGAGCGCGCCGAGGCGATCCTGCCGACCGGCGCCTCGACGGGGAGCAAGCGCGCCGCCGCGCTCTGGGGTGACGACGCCGACGAGTCGCTCCCGACGCATTTCGTCTCGGCGCGCGGCTGCCGCGTCGTCGACGTGCAGGGCAATCGCTACCTCGATTGCACGATGGCGCTCGGCTCGGTGGCGCTCGGCTACGCCGAGCCGCGCGTCTCGCGCGCCGCGTCCGACGCGATCGCCGAAGGCACCGCGTCCGCGCTCTCGAGCTGGCGCGAGGTGGAGCTGGCGGAGCGGCTGCACACGCTGATCCCGTGCGCGGAGCGCGTGCAGTTCCTCAAGAGCGGCGCCGAGGCGACGTCCGCCGCCGTACGCATCGCGCGGACCTACACGGGGCGCGAGCGCGTCGTCGCGAGCGGGTACTTCGGCTGGCACGACTGGGCCGCCGCCGACGCGGAGGGAGTGCCGCGGAGCGTGCGCGCCGCGACGACGCGCGTGCCGTTCGACGACGTGCCGGCGTTGGAGCGCGCCGTCGCCGAGGCCGCCGATGATCTCGCCGCCATCGTGCTCGAGCCCGTGGTCGAGCGCGCGCCATCGGAGACCTGGCTGCGTCGCGCGCGCGAGCTGTGCGACACGTCGGGCGCCGCGCTCGTGTTCGACGAGATCAAGACCGGCTTCCGCGTCGCGCCCGGAGGGTATCAGGACGTGTGCGGCGTCACGCCGGACCTCGCGGCGTTCGGCAAGGCGCTCGCGAACGGGTTCCCCCTCGCCGCCGTGGCGGGTCACGGCGCGATCATGGACGCCGCGCGCCGCACGTGGATCTCCTCGACGCTCGCCGGCGAAGCGTCGTCGCTCGCCGCGGCGCTCGCCGTGCTCGACTGGCACGAAGAGGCGGACATCTGTGGCACGCTCGCCGAGACCGGGCGCGAGCTTCGTGCCGCCATCGACCGCGCGATCGAGGCGAGCGGCGTCGACGGCGTCTCGACCGACGGCATCGATCCGATGTTCCTCCTCCGGTGGGACGATCCCGCGCGCGAGTCGCGCTTCGTTCGCGAGTGCGCGCGCGCAGGGCTCATCCTCAAGCGCGGCGCATACGACTTCGCCGCCGTCGCGCACGACGAGGAGGCGATCCGCGACGTCGAATCCGGCGTCAGCAGCGCGCTCGTGGCGATGGTCGAGGCGGAGCAGGGCCGATGACACCGTCGGCCGCGCCGCTGATCGACGCACACGCGCACTTCTATCACGAGGAGTCCGGGCGCGCCGATTGGCGGCGCGTCAACGACGCACGGCTGCGCGCCGGCGACGCGATGGGCGTGACGTATCACGTCGTCAGCATTCTCGGCTCGTACGGACACCGGTCGCCGACGTACTTCCCCTCGCCCGACGACGTCTCGCGCGGCAACGACGTCGTGCGCGCCATGGCCGACGCCGATCCGGAGCGCGTGCGCTGGTACGTGACCGTCAACCCGAACCACACGGCGCACGCGCTCGCCGAGATCGCTCGCGGCGTCGCTGCCGGCGCGATCGGCGTGAAGCTCCTCGCGAGCCGGCGCGCCGACGACGCGCTCAACGATCCCATCGGCGAGCTCGCAGCGGAGCGCGGGCTCGCCGTGCTGCATCACATCTGGCAGCACCGCACGCGCGAGTGGCCGAATCAGGAGATCTCCGACGGACGCGACCTCGCCCGCCTCGCCGCGCGACATCCGCGCGTGCCCTTCATCCTCGCCCACCTCGGCGGCGGCGGCGACTGGGCGCACACGCTGCCGGCGGTCGCCGACACGCCGAACGTGTATCCCGATCTCTCCGGAAGCGGCGTCGACCGCGGCATGATCGACGCCGCGCTCGACGTCCTCGGCGCGGGACGGCTTCTCTGGGCGTGCGACCTCACCATGGAGACCGGGCTCGCCAAGCTGCGAGCGCTCGACGTGCTCGGACTGCCGCCCGAGGATCTCGACGCCATTCGCTGGCGCAACGCGGTGCGGCTCTTCCCCGACGGCGCCTTCCCGCGCTGCATGGCGGTCGCATGATCGACTGCGCCGCGTACGTCGGGCCATATCCGTTTCGCGAGCTGCCACATCCGGATCCCGACGTGCTCGTCCGCGTGTTGCGACGCGAGGGGCTCGCCGGCGCATGGGTGGGATATCTCCCCGCGCCCTGGCAGCGCGATCCACGCGCCGCCAACGAGCGGCTCGCCGCGCTCCTCGCCACGCACCGCGACACCCTGCACCCGGTGCCCGTGATCCGCCCGGACTGGCCGCGCTGGGAGCGCGACCTGCGCGACATGGTGGAGCAGGGTGCTCGCGCCGTCCGGGCGTATCCGACGCAGTGGGGGATGGGGCCGCACGACCCTTCGATGCGCGCCCTCGCGCTCGCGTGCGGTGAGCTCGGCGTGCCGCTCGTGCTCACGGTACGCTTCGAGGACCTTCGTCAGCGCAGTCCACTCGACGTCGCCGGTGACCTGTCGGGGCCGCACATCCGCGCGCTGGCTCGCGCCGGAGCGCGCGTACGCCTCGTCGTGACCGGCGCCGGCCGCGAGCTCCTCGAGGAGACCCACTGGGGCCTCACTCCCGAGGAGCAGCGGCGGGTGTTCTGGGACTTCGCGTGGATCTGGGGTCCGCCGGAAGACCATTTCGCGCATCTGCTCCGCACCGTCGGGCCGGAGCGGTTCGTGTACGGCACGCACTGGCCGCTGCGGCTCACGCAGAATCCGCGCGCCAATCTCGACCTCCTGCCGGCGGATCTTCGCGACCCCGCGATCACCGATGCGGCGAGCCTGTCCTCGCGCGCCGGGCCGCGCTGACGTGGGCCGACGTGCGCCCGCGTCGGGAAACGCCGTCGCGCCGACGCCGCGGTCCGGTCGATGCACGCGAACCGCCGCTCGTGCGCTTGGCTTGCGGCACGCTGCACCCTCCGACAGATTTGCACGCTGTCCGGGTCCTTGTGAATTCGTTCACAAATCGCTCCCGCTTCGACTACCACACACCCCAACGCGATGACGCAGCGAAGGAAGTGGACGGCCATTCCGGGCGTGCTCCTGCTCGTGATCGGTGCCGTCGTCCTGTCCGCGTACAGTGGCGCATCCACCTCCCAGGGCAACCAACCCACTCAACCGATCAACTTCCCGCATCCGCTGCACGCGGGCGCCGTCAAGGACGGCGGTCTCGGGTTGAACTGCCTCTACTGCCACAACACCGCCAATCAGTCGAACGACGTCGGCATGCCCGCCGTGGCGACATGCATGGGCTGCCACACCATCGTCGGCGCCGCGCGCCCCGAGATCCAGAAGCTGGCCAAGTATTCCGCCGAGAAGCGCCCCGTCCCCTGGGTGCGCATCCACAAGGTCCCGGAGTACGTCCACTTCCCCCACGTCCGACACATCAACGCCGGCGTGACCTGCCAGACCTGCCACGGGCAGGTGCAGAAGATGGCGCAGGTCTATCAGTACGCGTCGCTCAACATGGGCTGGTGCGTCAACTGCCACGTGAACGGCTACGACCCGAAGGAAGGGCAGAAGGCCGCCGGCTACGACAACGTGCCGCCGGCCGGCTATTCGGGCGGCGTTCCGTACGGCACGCCCGGTTCGTCGGCGGGGATCGCGACCTCCGCGACGCCGCCCGGCATGACACCCCCACGGGACACGAGCGCTCCGAGTGCGGCTCCCGCCGGCAGCGCCGGCGGCCTCGCCGTCACGCCGTCGGCGCAGCGCCGCCGCGCGCGCTACGACTGCGCGGTCTGTCACTACTAGCTCGCCCGAGGACATCCAGCGCATGAGCAACGAAGCGAGGCCGGCGGGCGTCAAGCGCCGGGACTTCCTGAAGGTCCTCGGCGCGTCCAGCGCCGCCGTCGCCACGGTGGGCTGCAGCTCCGAGAAGGTCGGCAATCTCGTTCCCTATCTCGTCCATCCGGACGACACGATCGCCGGCGTCTCCAACTACTACGCGACGACCTGCCGCGAGTGCGCCGCGAGCTGCGGCCTCATCGCCGAAACGCGCGACGGACGCGTCATCAAGCTCGAGGGCAATCCCGAGCACCCGATCAATCGCGGCGCGCTCTGCGCGCGCGGACAGTCGGCGCTCCAGGGGCTCTACAATCCCGATCGCTTCCGCGGGCCGATGGTGAAGGAGAACGGCGCGTGGAAGGCGATCGACTGGAACGCCGCGCTCACGCTCGTCGGCCAGCGGCTCGGCCAGGCGCGCACGGGCGGCGCGGCGGCGAACGGCGTGTTCCTCAACCAGCACGAGTCGGGCAGCTTCCCGGCGTTCCTCGACGCCTGGCTCGCCGGCTTCGGCATGGGCCCGCACCTCAGCGTCGACTTCGAGGCCGACAGCGCCGCGATGGAGGCGAATCGTGCGGCCTACGGCGCCGCGTGGCCGCGCCTCTCCTTCAAGGACGCGCGGCTCATCGTCTCCTTCGGCGCGGACTTCCTCGAGGGCTGGGGCGCGTCGGTGCCGCAGCAGCTCGACTTCGCCGACGCGCGCGCCAAGCTCGAGGGCGCGCCGCGGTTCGTGTACGTCGGGCCGCGACGCTCGCTCACCGGGCTCAACGCCGATCAGTGGATCGCCTGCCGGCCCGGTACCGAGCTCGCCATCGCCAACGCGCTCGCCGGCAAGGGCTCGATCGCCGATGCGGCACGGACGAGCGGCGTCGCGGAGGCGACCCTCACGCGATTGCAGCAGGAGCTCGGCGCGGCGAAGCCCGCGCTCGTGCTCGCGGGGGCGCGCGGACCCGATGCGCTCGAGCTCGGGCAGGCGGTCGCTGCGCTCAATGCGACGACCGGCGCGGTCGGCACGACGATCCGCCCCGCCGAAGCGATGCCCGCGTTCGAGGGCGTCGCCCGCACCGCCGACGTGCTCGCGCTCGTCGAGCGCATGCGCGCCAGCCAGGTGCCGATCGCCTTCGTGCGGGGCGTGAACCCCGCGTATGCTCTCCCCGCCGGCGCGCGATTCGCCGAGGCGTTCGCCAAGGTGCCGTTCAAGGTGAGCTTCTCGCTCTATCCGGACGAGACCACCGAGCTGTGCGACCTCGTGCTCCCCGATCTGCACGCGCTCGAGTCGTGGGGCGACGCGGACGCCGGGCGCGCCACGATCTCCATGCAGCAGCCCGCGATGGACCCGGTGTTCGCCGGTACCCGCGCAACGGCCGACGTCCTCATCCAGCTCGCGCAGAAGGATCCCGCCGTCGCGTCGCGCTACACGCAGAAGGAGTATCGCGACTGGCTGATCTCGCGCTTCCCCGGCGGTGAATCGGCGTTCACCGCCGCGCTCCAGAAGGGCGTCGCCACGGGGACCGTCGCCGCGCGCACCGCGCCCGCCGCGGCGCCCGCGGCGCCGGCGCGGATCGCGCCCGCGATCGATTCCACGCGCGGCGACTACTTCCTCGTCACCTACTTCTCGCCGACACTTGGCGACGGCCGCGGCGCGAACAAGCCGTGGCTGCAGGAGCTCCCCGACCCGGTGTCGAAGGTGCTCTGGAGCTCGTGGGTCGAGATCCATCCGGAGACGGCGGCGAAGCTCGGCGTCGATCGCGGCGACATCGTCGAAGTCACGGGACCCGGCGGCACGGTGCGCGCGCCGGCGTATCTCTATCTCGGCATCAGGCACGATACGATCGCGCTCGCGATCGGCCAGGGGCACGGCTCCGTCGCGAAGCTCGACCAGTTCGAGCCGAAGCACACCGCGGCCGGCGTGATCCAGTGGGGCTACGGCCGCTACGCGCGCGGTCTCGGTGCGCGCGCGCACGACCTCATCGCGCCGGTCACCGATCGTGCCGGCGCGCTCGCGCTCGTGTCGACCAGGGCGTCGGTGCGCAAGACGGGCGACAGCGAGATCCTCGTCTCCACCGAGGGCTCGGCGCGCCAGCACGGCCGCGGCATCGCGCAGGCCGTCACCGTCACCCAGCTCGGCGGGCTGCGACCGGCCGGCGCGACGGACGGCGCGGCCGCTCCGGCCCCTGAAGCGCAGGGCGCCGGTGCCGCAGCGGGCGAGGACCCCAACGCCGAAGGGCACGAGGAGATTCCGGGCGAGCCGAGCGGCGCGTTCCTGCCGGGCCTTCGCTCTCCGGTCGCCGCGGATGCACAGGGCGAGCTCGGATCGCCCACGGCGGACGACCAGGGCAAGAACAAGGGGATGTACGCGCCGAACCACTGGTCGGGGATGACGAACCGCCGGTGGGCGATGACGATCGACCTCGCGCGCTGCACCGGCTGCTCGGCGTGCGTCACGGCATGCTACGCCGAGAACAACATCCCGACCGTCGGCGCGCCCTGGCAGAACGCGACGGTGTGGGCCGATGCCAAGGCGGGGTTCAACATCACGCGCAGCCGCGAGATGAACTGGCTGCGCATCGAGCGCTACTTCGAGGGAGCGGAGCAGGGCCAGTTCACCGAGGACTTCGAGGCGCGGTTCACGCCGATGCTCTGCCAGCATTGCGGCAATGCGCCCTGCGAGCCGGTGTGTCCGGTCTACGCCACGTATCACGCGCCGGACGGGCTCAACGTGCAGGTCTACAACCGCTGCGTCGGGACGCGGTACTGCAGCAACAACTGCCCGTACAAGGTCCGCTACTTCAACTGGTTCGGCTACGGCGAGCCGGATCGCAAGCAGTACGCGTTCCCCGAGCCGCTGAACTGGCAGCTCAACCCCGACGTCACGGTGCGGCAGAAGGGCGTGATGGAGAAGTGCAGCTTCTGCGTGCAGCGCATCCGCGAGGCGGAGACGCGCGCCAAGGTCGAGGGCCGCGAGGTGGCGCCGGACGAGTTCACGACCGCGTGCTCGCAGGCCTGCCCGTCGCGCGCGATCGTGTTCGGCGACGCGGCGGACCCGCAGTGGACGGTCGCGAAGCAGGTCGGCGACCGGCGTGCGTACCACGTGTTCGAGGAGCTCAACACCTTCACCGCGGTGGTCTACTTGAAGAAGGTCAACCATCCGGGGCCGGCGGCGCCGGCCGGCGCGTAAGGGGAGCGCGACGATGGCCACAGTCGTTCAGCCGCGCCCCGACGATCCCGCGCGCCGTCCGAACATCGCGTCGGCGGGCAACCGGCTTCCGGGCATCCGGAACTACAAGCAGGTCGACCGCGACATCATGGCGACCCTGCGGCCGACGCTCGCATGGTTCGCCGCGCTGGGGATCGCGATCCTCTGCCTGATCGTCGGCATCGCGGCGTGGATGTACCAGATCTACGAGGGGCTCGGTGCCGCGGGGTACCAGCCTCCGGTGATGTGGGGCGTGTACATCGTCACCTTCGTGTTCTGGGTCGGTATCGGTCACGCCGGCACGCTCATCTCGGCGATCCTCTATCTCTTCCGCGCCGGCTTCCGCACGACGATCTACCGCGTCTCGGAGGCGATGACCGTCTTCGCCGTCATGACGGCGGGACTCTTTCCGATCCTCCACCTCGGGCGGCCGTGGAAGTTCTTCTGGCTGATCCCGTATCCGCACTGGCGGCTCATCTGGCCGAACCCGAAGAGCCCGCTCGTGTGGGACGTGTTCGCGATCCTCACCTACCTCACGGTGTCGGCGACGTTCTTCTACGTCGGGCTGATCCCCGACATCGCCGTGCTGCGCGATCACGAGACGAACCCGATCCGCAAGCGGATCTACGCGACGCTCTCGCTCGGATGGAGAAACTCCGATCGTGAGTGGCGCCACTTCGCGAGGGCCTACCTCTTCCTCGCCGCATTCGCCACGCCGCTCGTGCTCTCCGTGCACTCCGTCGTGTCGTTCGACTTCGCGATGGCGCTCACGCCCGGCTGGCACGCCACCGTGTTCCCGCCCTACTTCGTCGCCGGCGCGATCTTCTCGGGCATCGGGATGGTGTTCACGATCATCATCCCGCTCCGAAAGTTCTTCAAGCTCCAGCACTTCGTGACGATCAACGACCTCGACGCGGCGGCCAAGCTCTGCCTCTTCACGTCGATGGTCGTCGGCCTCGCGTACCTGTCGGAGTTCCAGGTCGCCTGGATGTCGGGCAATCAGTTCGAGCAGGAGTACTTCTGGAACCGCGTGTTCGGCCAGTGGGCGTGGTCCGCCTGGATCATGCTGATCTGCAACTGCGTCCTCCCGCTCTCGCTCTTCTCGCAGAAGCTGCGCCGCAACACGACCTGGCTGTTCATGCTGTCGCTCACGATCAATCTCGGAATGTGGTTCGAGCGCTTCGTGATCGTCGTGCCGTCGCTGTCGCACGAGTTCGAGCCGTGGCAGTGGGGCGGGTATCACCCGACGTTCGTCGACTACTCCATCCTGCTCGGCTCGTTCGGGTGGTTCTTCATGTGGTTCCTGCTGTTCATCAAGCAGATGCCCTCCATGGCGCTCGCCGAGATCAAGGAGATCCTGCCGCCGCCGATGCGTCGTCCGGTCGACCGGTCGCACGATCTCGACGCGTTGACGCTCGATCCGAACCTCACCGCGGGAGACGACTGATGCAGGGGGTCATTGGAGCGTTCGCCGAGCTCGACTCGACGGTGCACGCCATCGAGGACCTGCGGAAGCAGAACTTCAGCGACATCACCGTCTACACGCCGACGCCGCGTCACGAGCTCGACGACGCGCTGCAGCATCCGACGAGCGTCGTGCGGCGGTTCACGCTGATCGGCGGCCTCGCCGGCCTCACCTTCGGCTACTGGATCGCCATCTGGATCTCCGACTACTGGGCGATCGTCGTCGGGGGGAAGCCCGTCGCGAGCTGGGTGCCGTACACGATCATCGGCTTCGAGCTGACGGTGCTCATCGGGTCGCTCGCGACGGTGTTCGGCATGTTCGCCGTGTCGCGGATCCCGCGGCTCACGACCACGGTGGGCTACGATGCGCGGTTCAGCGAGGGCGACTTCGGCGTCTGGGTGCCCGCGGGCCCGGATCGCGCCGGTGAGGCCGCGGAGGTGCTGCGTCGCCACGGCGCGGTGGAGGTGCGGAATGAGCGCTGACCGTTTCGTGCGCGCGCGACGCGCCGGCGCGTTGGCCTTCGTCACCGTGCTGTCGGCGTGCTCCTGGTTCACCGACTTCAAGGAGCAGCCGAAGATCGATCCCTGGGAGTCGGCGGACAGCGTGCCGATGCGGGGGAATCCCCAGAACTCCGTCTCGTTGTACGGCACCTTCGCGCCCGGCTACGCCGTCTCGCGCGCCGCGCTGCCGGCGACGATCGATTCCATGGCCGGCATCGCGAACCCGGTGCCGGCCGACGCGCGCTCGCTGCGCAACGGCCGCCTGTACTTCACGATCAACTGCGCCGTCTGCCACGGGTACGAGGGGAAGGGCGATGGACCTGTCGTCGCGAAGGGATTTCCCCCGATCCCCCTCGTCGGCGCGGCGTCGCCGGCCCCCGGCCGGACCGACGGCTACATCTGGGGGATGATCCGCAATGGGCGCGGGCTCATGCCGTCGTACGATCGCATCGGCGAGCTCGATCGCTGGGACGTGGTGAACTATCTGCGCGGACTGCAGGGCCGATATTCCGTGCCGACCGGCGCCGTCGGACTTCCCGGCGAGACCGGCGACAAGGTGCCCGGTCCGTCGCAGATGGGACCGACGCGGCCGGTGCCGTACTACCTGCACGCCGGATCGCAGGCGGGCTACGCGCCCGGCGGTCCGGCCGTGCCGGCGGGTGAGCCGGGCAGCTCGCCGATGGGAGGAGCAGCCGCCGCGGCCGATTCGGCCGCCCCGTCGGCGCCCGCCACCGCGCCTGCCGCCGGCGACAGCGCTCGCCGATCCACGCCGACGACCGCCGCTCCAGGAGGCGCGCGATGAGCCTTCACCCCGTACGCGTCCCGTCGCGCGAGGAGCTCGTCGCGACCTTCAGCAAGCCGCTGCCGCGCGGCGTCGGTGTGGTGGCGACCGTGCTCGCCGTCATCGGGGCGCTCGCGTTCCTGATCGGACTGTTCGTCGCGCCCGACCGCGTCTGGCGCGCCTATCACGTCAACTGGCTCTTCTTCGCCTCGCTGTCGTCGGGAGGCGCGGTGATCGTCGCCGTGCAGCGCATCACGACGGCGCGCTGGTCGCGTCCGATCGTGCGGCTGCTCGAGGGGTTCGCGGCGTTCCTTCCCGTCGCGTTCGTGCTGCTCCTCGTCAGCGTGCTGCTCGGGCGCGGGCACATCTTCCCGTGGACGCACGAGCATCCGCCCGTCCCGGAGAAGGTGCTCTACTACGACCCGACCTTCCTCACGCTGCGCGTGCTCGTCGCCTTCGGCGTCATCACCGCGTTGTCGCTCTGGCTGGTCTACACGTCGGTGCGGCTCGACGTCGGACTGCTCCCCGAGTGGGGCGCGCGGTGGGCGGCGGGGATCCGCGAGCGCATGCGCGCCGGCTTCGGCGAGGAGCGCCGCGAGATTCACAGCACCCACTCGGTTCAGGGAAAGATCGCCGTCGCCGTCGCCATCGCATACGGCTACGGCTGGTCGCTCCTCTCGTTCGATCTCTCGATGGGGCTGTCGCTCCACTTCCAGAGCACGCTCTACGGCTGGTGGTTCTTCATGGGCGCGTGGCTCACCGCGCTCACCCTCTGGAGCCTCCTCGTCCTCGCCTGGCGGCACTATCTCGGCGCCGAGGGCGTCATCGGCGAGAATCATTTCCACGATCTGGGTAAGCTCGTCTTCGCGTTCACCGCGTTCTGGGGCTACCTCACCTTCGGCCAGTACCTCGTGATCTGGTACGGCAACATGCCGGAGGAGACGCACTGGCCCCGGCTCCGGCTCATCCAGCCGTGGACGTGGATCACCGTGTGGGCCGTGCTGTTCGTCTTCTTCTTCCCCTTCTTCGGCCTGCTCTCGCGCGCGGCCAAGGTGTTCAAGCCGACCTTCGTGCTGTTCACGCTCGTCAGCTTCGTCGGGATGTGGATGGTGCGCTATCTCGAGGTCTATCCCTCGCTCTACGGCGTCGTCCCGGGCGCGCCCTTCGGGCTCTGGGAGATCGGCGTGACGCTCGGCTTCATCGGCCTCTGGGCGACCTGCTACCTCGCCTTCATGAACGCCTTCCCGCGCGTGCGCGCCGTCCTGATGACGTCACCCTATCGTGACGAAGTGCAGGTGCCGGTGAACCCCGAGACGATGGAGCCGCTGCCGGCGCACGAGTAGGGGAGAGGTGGGTGGGTGTGTGAGTGTGTGAGTTGTGAGTACACGGCCTCGGGATGCTTCGGCGTCCCGAGGCCGTTTCGTCTCACGCCGATGCGTCGTGCTCGGCGTCATGGGCTTTTTCGTGGCGGGGCTCAACGGCTGGAACGCGGATCGGGCGGATGACTGCACGGATCGGGCGGAACGTTCCGCTCGGGGGGCGTTCCATGCCCGGCGGGGGGAGCTTCTCCCCATCCACAGTTGAAATTCTTTGTTGGCGGCGGGGTCGAGATCAGTGCGCGGCGCACCACCGCTCTCCACCCACGCCCCCAAGAGTCTCTGCTTTTCTTGCCGGGACGCCGAGATCCGTGCGCGAACGACGGTGCTCTTTCGGGGCGGCGGTAGGCGCTTCCCGGCCAGTAGTGGAGATCCGCCTGATCCGTGAAGTCATCCACCCGATCCGCGTTCAAGCAGTTGCAGTGTCGGCCCCCGCGCATCGAAGCCGTCTCACGCTCGCCACCGGATGCCCCCTACCCGCTACTCGCTGTTGGCAGTTGTCCTCCCTCGTCCAGCCACCGGTCGAGCACCCTCGTGCTCCCCTCACACTCCGCCGAGCTGCCTGAGCGCCGCCAACGGCACCGCGCCGGTCTGGCGCCCCGATTCCCGGCCGTCCCGAAAGACGATCGTCGTCGGGATGCCGCGGATCTGGAAGCGTCCCGCAGTCTGCGGCGAGGCGTCCGTGTCGAGCTTCGTGACGAGGAGCGTGCCGACCGACGTGCGCGCGAGCTCCTCGACCGCCGGCGCCATCATCTTGCACGGGCCGCACCAGTCGGCGTAGAAGTCGACCAGCACGGGGAGCGTCGACTCGCGGATCACGCGATCGAACGTCGCGTCGGTGAGGAGCACCGGGTGATCGAGATGCATCGCCGTGCCGCACACGCCGCACTTCGGCCCGTCGGCCATCCGCGACGCCGAGACGCGGTTCCAGCGTCCGCACGACGGGCAGGGAAGGGTCACGTGCCGAGCCTGCGAGGTCGTCTGCTGAGCGGTGCTCATCGTCGCTTCTCCGCGCTGTCGGGGTCCGTTAGCTTTCCCCGGTCGTGCAAGTTTCGGGGCGTTAGCTCAGTTGGGAGAGCGCCTGCTTTGCAAGCAGGAGGTCATCGGTTCGATCCCGATACGCTCCATCATACGCTCCATCGTCGACCGCGGGGATCCGCCGCATCGTGGGTCGCGCTACTACTCCGCGGCAGGCGGCGACCGGCGTGCCGGTCCGGCTGCTAATGCTAAAAGATTAGCATCAACGCTGCAGTTCTGGCGCGGCGAGCTTGACGCAGCGCCGGCGGCGAGCGAATCTGACGAAGTTCGGGCGGTCTCACCATGCATCGTCGGCGCGATGAGTATCGCACTCGGACCTCACCCGCGCGGGCCCTCCCACCACGATGCGGAAGATCAACACGCGCAACGTCCGGCTCGCCACGCGCTCCACTCCGCGCGAGGTCAATCGGCGCATCGTCCTCAACCTGATCCGCGAGTACCAGCCGATCTCGCGCGCCGAGCTCGCGCGACGCATGCAGGTGCACCGCGGCACGATGACGCCCCTCGTCCGTGAGCTGGTGGAGAGCGGCGTCGTGTTCGAGAAGGGAACGGCCGCCACCGCGCGCGGTCGCCGGCCGACCTTGCTCTGCGTGCGCACGCGCGGCCGCCTCGTCGTCGCCGTGGACGTTCGCGCCGGTCGCTCGGCCATCGCGCTCGCCGACGTCGGCGGCCACGTCGTGGCGCGCGGTACGTTCGAGACGCCCGACTCGCCCTCGCGCCTGCCCGAGCTGCTCGCCGCGGAGGTCGGTCGGCTCCTGCGCGGGCACGCGCCCGAGGGCATCGAGAGCTGCCAGGGGATCGGCATCGTGCTCCCCGGGATGGTCGACCGCAAGACGGGGCGCCTCATCTATGCGCCGAGGCTCGGCTGGCGCGACGTCGATCTGCGGACCGTCGTGGCGCAGCGCGTCGGCATGCGCTGCTTCATCGAGAGCGCGCCGATCGCCTGCGCCCTCGCGCGCCTCTGGCTCGAGCCCGACACCACGCGCACGGTGAACAGCTTCGCCTACGTGAGCGTGTCCGACGGGCTCGGCGTGGGACTCGCCGTCAACGGCGAGATCCTCCGCGGCGAGGGGCACACCGCGGGCGAGTTCGGCCACGTCCCGCTCGACGCGTCGGGACCGGCGTGCGTCTGCGGACGTCGCGGATGCTGGGAAGCGCTCACCTGCAACGCCACGACGGTCGACCGCTATCTCGCGCTCGCGGGAGCTTTCCCGTCGCGCTCCGACTCGGCGCGACGCCCGAGCATCGACGACGTCGTCCGTTGCGCGCGCGACGGCGATCCGGCGGCGATCGCCGCGCTCGTCGAGACCGCACGGCACCTCGGCAAGGGACTCGCGCTCGTCGTGAACGCGTTCAATCCGGGACGCATCTACGTCGGCGGGGAGGTGACGGCGGCCTGGGAGCTGATGGAGCGGCCGATCGTCGACGCGCTCGAGGCGAGCACGATCACCGCGCGTGCCGCGGCCACTCCCGTCGTTCCGGACAGCGCGCCCGCCGAGTACAGGCTGCGTGGCGCGGTGGCCCTCGTGACCGCGCCGGGCTACGCCGCGCTCGCCGTCGGTTGAGCGGCGCGCAGTTGCGGCGAGGGACTTCCCATCGCCGTGCTCGGGGCCAGATTTGGCGTCTGTGATCAGCCACCTGCTTTCGCATCGGATCATCCGATGACGCCGGCCGACGACCTCACCGGCAAGACGGCCGTCGTCACCGGCGGCTACGGCGTGCTCGGCGCGAGCCTCGCCTCCGGTCTCGCCGCCGCGGGCGCGCGGGTCGCCGTCCTCGGCCGCCGTCGCGATGCCGCCGAAGCGCAGGCCGACGCGATCCGCGCTGCGGGGGGCGACGCGATGGTCGCCATCGCCGACGTCCTCGACGAGCATCGACTCCGAGCCGCGCGCGACTCGGTGCTGGACGCCTGGGGACGCATCGACATCCTCGTCAACGCGGCGGGCGGGAACGTCGCCCGCGCGCGCAGCGACGACAGGAGCGTGTTCGAGGTACCGCTCGACGCCTTCGACGAAGCGCTGCGACTCAACCTGCATGGCACCGTCGTCCCCACGTTCGTCATCGGCGAGCGCATGGCCGAATCGCGCACCGGCTGCATCGTCAACATCTCCTCGATGGCCGCGCTGCGGCAGTTGAGCGGCGTGCTCGGCTACTCGGTGGCGAAGACGGGGATCGACAGCTTCACGCGCTGGCTGGCGGTGGATCTCGCGCGCCGCTTCGGCGACGGGCTGCGCGTCAACGCCGTCGCCCCGGGATTCTTCGTGACGAAGCAGAACCGCGACGTGCTGTTGAAGCCAGACGGAGGCTACACGGCCCGCTCGGAGCGCATCATCGCCCAGACGCCGATGGGGCGGTTCGGACGGCCCGAGGAGCTGATCGGGGTCGTCCGATTCCTCTGCAGCGACGCGGCGTCGTTCGTCACCGGCACCGTCATCCCCGTCGACGGCGGGTTCAGCATCTTCAGCGGCGTATGATCGGACGCTTCGCGTCACGGCGCAGGCCCGCGCGCGTGCATCGTCTGCTCGCGTGCGTCGCGCTCCTCCTCGCGGCCGCGCCGCGCAGGGCGCGCGCCGAGGACGGCTACGAGCTCTGGCTGCGCTACGTGCGCGTGACCGATCCCGTGCTCCTCGGCGAATATCGTGCGTCGCTCGGCCGGCTCGTCGTCGCCGGAACGTCGCCGACGATCGCCGCGGCGCGCGCCGAGCTCGAGACCGCGCTCGCCCGGATGCTCGGCACCGCGCCCGCCGCGGCGCAGCGGGTGACGCACGACGGCACCCTGGTGCTCGGAACGCCGGCCACGTCGCCGGTGATCGCCGCGCTGCCGCTCGCCGCCGAGCTGCGTGCGCTCGGCCCCGACGGGTACGTCGTGCGGGCGACCGAGGTCGCCGGGCACCGGGCGATCGTCGTCGCGGGCAATCGCGACATCGGCGTGCTGTACGGCACCTTCGCCCTGCTGCGCGAGATGCAGATGCACCGGCACCTCCGCGCCGTGGCGATGCGCGACGCGCCGAAGGTCGAGCTGCGCATCCTCGACCACTGGGACAACCTCGACGGCTCGGTGGAGCGTGGCTACGCAGGACGCTCGATCTGGCAGTGGGACAGCCTTCCCGCGGTGATCTCGCCGCGCTACCGCGACTACGCCCGCGCCAACGCATCGATCGGCGTGAACGGCGCCGTGCTCACGAACGTCAACTCCGACGCGCGCATCGTCACGCCGGCGTTCATCGAGAAGGCGGCCGTCGTCGCCAACGTGCTGCGGCCGTACGGCATTCGGGTCTATCTCACCGCGCGGTTCAGCGCGCCGATCGAGGTCGGCGGATTGAAGACGGCGGATCCGCTCGACCCCGCCGTCCGGGCATGGTGGAAGGAGCGGACCGACTCGATCTACGCGCGCATCCCCGACTTCGGCGGCTTCCTCGTGAAGGCCAACTCGGAGGGGCAGCCCGGTCCGCAGGACTACAAGCGCACGCACGCCGACGGCGCGAACATGTTCGCCGACGCGGTGGCGCCGCACGGCGGGGTCGTGATGTGGCGCGCATTCGTCTACAGCAACGACGTCCCGACCGACCGCGTGAAGCAGGCGTACGACGAGTTCAAGCCGCTCGACGGATCCTTCCGGCCGAACGTCCTGATCCAGGTGAAGAACGGTCCGCTCGACTTCCAGCCGCGCGAGCCGTTCCACCCGCTCTTCGGCGCCATGCCGAAGACGCCGCTCATGATCGAGTTCGAGATCACGAAGGAATACCTCGGGCAGGACACGCATCTCGTGTATCTCGGCAGGTATTTCGAGGAGGCGCTGCGCGCCGACACGTACGCCACGGGTCCTGGCTCCACGGTCGCGCGCGTCGTTGACGGTTCGATCTTCGCGTACGCGCACACCGGCATCGCCGGCGTGGCGAACATCGGCAGCGATCGGAACTGGACCGGCTCGCAGTTCAACCAGGCGAACTGGTACGCGTTCGGGCGGCTCGCCTGGAATCCGGAGGCGTCGTCGAGCGGCATCGCGGAAGAGTGGATCCGGATGACGTTCACCGACGCGCCGCCGGCCGTCGCCGCGATCCGCACGATGATGCTGCAGTCGCGCGAGGCGGTGGTGAACTACATGACGCCGCTCGGGCTCGCCCACATCATGGCGACCGGCCATCACTACGGCCCTGCGCCGTGGGTCACGCTGCGACGCCCCGACTGGTCGCCCACCTACTACCATCGTGCCGATTCGCTCGGGCTCGGCTTCGACCGGACGGCGAGCGGCAGCAACGCCGTGGCGCAATACTTCCCGCCGGTGCGCGACCGCTACGCGAGTCTCGCGACCGTTCCGGACTCGCTGCTGCTCTGGTTCCACCACGTCCCGTGGACCTACCGGATGCACAGCGGACGCACGCTCTGGGACGAGCTCGTCTTCCGCTACAACGCCGGCGTCGATACCGTGCGAACCATGCAGACGCTCTGGAGCTCGGTGCGCCCCGTGGTGGACTCGGCGCGCTTCGCCGACGTCGCGGGATTTCTGTCGATCCAGGAGCGCGAGGCGCGCTGGTGGCGCGACGCGGCGCTCTCGTACTTCCAGACCTTCTCGCGGCTGCCGATTCCTCCCGGGTTCGACCGGCCGGCGCATCCGCTCGAGTACTACGAGCGGATCCACTGTCCGGCCGATCGCACGAAGGCGCGCTGCGACGACGTGCCCTAGCCACTCGCGCATCACCTCCACGGAGCGTGATGCCCTCACGCTCACCTTCCGCACGCGGACCAACCCGAGATGACTCCCACTCGCTCCACGACGCAGGACGCCTACACGCCGCGACCCGAGCACCACTTCACCTTCGGCCTCTGGACGGTGGGGAATCCCGGCCGCGACCCGTTCGGTGACGCGGTGCGTCCGGCCATCAGTCCGGTGGAGATCGTGCACAAGCTCGCCGAGCTCGGCGCGTATGGCGTGAACTTCCACGACAACGATCTCGTGCCGCGCGATGCCACCTCCGCGGAGCGCGACCGGATCGTTCGCGACTTCCGCGCCGCGCTCGACGCGACCGGCATGAAGGTGCCGATGGCGACGACGAACCTGTTCGGCGATCCTGTCTTCCGCGACGGCGCGTTCACGAGCGTCGATGCGAAGGTGCGCCGCCACGCGCTCCAGAAGACGATGCGCGCGATGGATCTCGGCAAGGAGTTCGGCGCGGAGACGTACGTGTTCTGGGGGGGCCGCGAGGGGGTCGAGACCAACGCGTCGAAGGATCCGCAGGAAGCGATGAAGTGGTTCCGGGATGCGCTGAACTTCCTCTGCGAGTACTCGATCGCGCAGGGCTACGGCTACCGATTCGCCCTCGAGCCGAAGCCCAACGAGCCGCGCGGCGACATCTTCCTTCCCACGATCGGGCACGCGCTCGCCTTCCTGTACACGCTCGACCACCCGGACATGGTCGGCCTCAACCCCGAGGTCGCGCACGACACGATGGCCGGCCTCGAGTTCACCCACGGCGTCGCCCAGACGCTCGAGGCGGGGAAGCTCTTCCACATCGACCTCAACTCGCAGAAGCCCGGCCGCTACGACCAGGATCACCGCTTCGGCAGCGAGGATCCCAAGGCCGCGTTCTTCCTCGTGAAGCTGCTCGAGGACGCGAAGTGGGCCGGCATGCGGCACTTCGACAGCCACGCCTACCGCACCGAGGACCAGCAGGGCGTCTGGGACTTCGCCGCGGGGAGCATGCGGACCTATCTCATCCTCAAGGAGAAGGCCGCGCAGTTCGACGCCGACGCCGAGATCCAGGCGCTGCTCGCCGAGCTCTCGGCGCGCGGGGCGAAGCGCGGCGACCGCGTGCGCTACTCGAAGGAGCTCGCGCAGCAGATCCGCGACGAGCGTTTCGATCTGGAGGCGATGCGCGCGCGCGGCTTCGGCTACGAGAAGCTGGACCAGCTCACGATGGAGCTCCTCCTCGGAGTGCGCTGACGTGGCCGATCCGCTCTTCCTCGGGCTCGACGTCGGCACGAGCGGCGTGAAGGCGATCCTCGTCGCGCCGTCGGGCGACGTGGTCGCTTCGGCGACCTCGCCGCTCACGATGCAGACGCCGCAGCCCGGCTGGGCGGAGCAGGACCCCGACGCGTGGTGGCGCGCCGCGCTCGATGCGATCGCGCAGGTGGGAGCGCGTCGAGCGGGCGCGCGCGTCGCCGGCATCGGTATCTCGGGCCAGATGCACTCCTCCGTCTTTCTCGACCGCGAGGGTGGCGTCATCCGTCCGGCGCTGCTCTGGTGCGATGGAAGGACGACCGCGGAGTGCGCCGAGATCACGGAGCGCGCGGGAGGCGAGCAGCGGCTCCGCGACCTCGCGAGCAATCCTGCGCTCGAGGGGTTCACGCTCCCGAAGGTGCTCTGGCTGCGCCGGCACGAGCCGGACGCGTTCGCCCGCCTCGCGACGGTGCTCCTGCCGAAGGACTACATCCGCTACCGGCTCACCGGCGTGCTGGCCACCGAGCCGTCGGACGCGTCGGCGACGCTGATGTTCGACACGGCGCACCTTCGCTGGAGCGAGGAGATCATGCGCGCCGTCGGTCTGCCGATGAGCATCCTCCCCGAGGTCGGCGCCTCGGCCGGAGTGCTCGGCCGCGTGACGGCCGAGGCGGCGACGCGCACCGGCCTGGAGGCCGGCACGCCCGTCGTGGGGGGCGGCGCGGACAACGCGTGCGGCGCGGCGGGGGTCGGGGTCGTCGCGCCCGGCGAGGTGGTGACGAGCTGGGGGACGTCGGGCACGGTGCTCGCGCCGACGGCGTCGCCGCTCGTCGATCCGCGGCTCCGCGCGCACACCTTCTGTCACGTGCTGCCGGACGTGTGGTACCTCATGGGGGTCGTGCTCACCGCGGGAGGCGCCTTCGCGTGGTATCAGGAGCAGCTCGCGCGCGAGCTGGCGGGTCTGCCCGATGCCGCGGCTCGCCTCGACGCGGAGGCCGCGTCGGTCTCGCGCGGAGCGGACGGCGTGACCTTCCTGCCGTACCTCCAGGGCGAGCGCACGCCGCACCGCGACGCCGCCGCACGCGGTGCAGTGCTCGGTCTCAGCCTCGCGCACACGCGGGCGCACCTGACTCGCGCCGTCCTCGAGGGAATCTGCTTCGCGCTTCGCGACTCGCTCACCATCCTTCAGGAGCTCGGCCTGGCGCCCGACCATCTGCTCCTCACCGGCGGCGGCGCGAAGAGTCCCCTGTTGCGCACCCTGCAGAGCGAGATCTTCGGGCTGCCCGTGACGACGGTGAATCGGGAGGAGGGACCGGCGTACGGCGCCGCCCTCCTCGCCGCCGTCGGCGCGGAGGCGTTCCCGGATCTCCGCGCGGCGGTGCGGGCGACGCTGGCGCGTGCGCCGTTGCTGGCGCCCGAACCGAACGCGCACGACCAGTACGCCGCGCCGTATGCCCGCTTCCGCGCGGCGTTTCCCGCGGCGCGGCCGGATCTGATGCCTCATGTCTGACGTCGCCACCGTTTCGAACGCGCCTCGCGTGTCGCGGGTCGGCTCGGCCGCCCGGCGCCTCCTCGCCTCGCAGGAGACCGGGCTCGTCGTCGTCGTCGCCCTGCTCACCGTGGCGCTCGTCGCGCTCGCGGGCTCGCATCTCGACCGGCGCACCGGACTCGAGATCAACAACTTCTGGAACGCGAACACGATCGTGCAGACGCTCACCGACGCGAGCTTCTTCGCCATCATGGCGATCGGCGCGACGATGGTGATCATCAGCGGCGGGATCGACCTGTCCGTCGGCTCGATCTACGCGCTCTCCGGCGTGACGATGGCGCTCGTGCTGCGCGACGCGGGCACGATGGGCGACGCCGCGACGGCGCTCACCGGCATCGTCGTGTGCGTCGGCGTCGGGCTCCTGTGCGGCGTGCTCAATGGCGTCCTCGTGGTCGGGCTTCGCGTGCACCCGTTCATCGTCACGCTCGGCACGATGTGGGTGCTGCGAGGCATCGCCTTCGTCGTCAGCCGCGCCGAGAGCATCCTCGTGCCCGGCGCGCTCACGGAGGTGACCAAGGCGTCGCTCGGCTTCCGGGGCGGCCTGTATCCCGTGCCGATGCTCACGATGATCGCGCTCACCATCCTCGGCGCGATCTACCTCACGCGGACCGTGATGGGGCGCCACATCTTCGCCTTCGGCGGGAACCTCGAAGCGAGCCGCTTCGCCGGTCTCGCGCTCGGCCGCATCCAGATCGGCGTGTACGCGCTGTCGGGGCTCACCGCGGGGATCGCCGCCTTTCTCGGCGCGAGCTTCTACGGCTCGGCCTCGTCGGGCGATGCCCAGGGCTACGAGCTGTACGTCATCGCGTCGGCGGTCGTCGGCGGCGCGAGCCTCATCGGCGGCAAGGGGAGCGCGGTCGGCGCGATGCTCGGCGCGCTGCTCATCGTGCTGATCCGGCAGTCGATTCGCACGTTGCACTTCGATCAGAACTACGAGTGGATCGTGATCGGCTGCGCGATCATCATCGCCGTCGTGATCGATCAATGGAGCTCGCGCGTCACCGCCCAGCGGCTGACCAGGGCGGCGGAAGCCACCCGGGCCGCGGCATGAACCTTCCACGGACAGGGAGTCGCACATGAGCGTACGACGGCATGGGTGGGGCAGGGCAACGATGGCCGCGCTGTGCGCCGCCGCGCTGGCGTGCAGCGGTGGCGAGAAGGCGCCGGCGGCGGACAGCGGCGCGAAGAGCGCAGCCGGCGGCAAGGCCGACTCGTCGATCGTCATCGCGATGATCGCCAAGGAATCGGCGAATCCCGTCTTCCTCGCCGCGCGCACGGGCGCCGAGGCCGCGGCGAAGGAGCTGTCGCAGAAATACGGGATCGACGTGAAGGTCGAGTGGCTCACGCCGCCGCAGCAGGACGGCGAGGTGCAGGCGCAGCGCATTCGCCAGGCGGTCAACGACGGCGTCGACGCGATCCTCATCTCCTGCTCCGACGCGGGGAAGGTCACCGGCGCGATCAACGACGCGGTCGATCGCGGCGTGACCGTGATGACTTTCGACAGCGACGCGCCGCAGTCGAAGCGCTTCGCCTTCTACGGCGTCGACGACGAGAAGACCGGCCAGGAAGCGATGGCCGATCTCGCGAAGGTGCTCGGCGGGAAGGGGAACGTCGCCGTGCTCGCCGGCAACCAGAATGCGCCCAACCTCCAGCGCCGCGTGCAGGGCGTGAAGAACGAGGCGGCGAAGTCGCCCGGGATCAAGATCGTCGGCGTGTTCAACCACATCGAGACGCCGCAGGACGCCTCGGCCGAAGTGGTGCGCGTCGACAACGCGTATCCCTCGATCACCGGCTGGGTCTTCATCGGCGGCTGGCCGCTGTGGACGCAGTCGCTGCTCACCGACCCGAACTTCGGCCGCCTCAAGGTCGTCTCGGTGGATGCGCTTCCGCCCCAGCTCGCGTACGTCGAGAAGGGCGTCGTGCCGGTGCTGCTCGCCCAGTCGGTCTACGACTGGGGGCACGTCGGCGTGCAGACGATCGTGGAGAAGCTGCACGACAACAAGACGCCGGCCAATCCGATCATCCCGATGGAGCTCGTGCGCGTCACGAAGGACAACCTCGGTGACTGGGCTCGGCAGCTGAAGGCGTGGGGCTTCACGGACGTCGATCCGAAGTACCTCGCGCTCCCCGCCGCGAAGAAGTGACCGAGCCAGCCGTCCGGTTCGACGGGATCAGCAAGCGGTTCCCCGGCGCGCAGGCGCTCACCGACGTCTCGTTCGCCATCGCCGCGGGCTCGTGTCACGCGCTCTGCGGCGAGAACGGGGCGGGCAAGAGCACGCTCGGCAAGCTGATCGCCGGGATCCATCGGCCGGACGGCGGGCGCCTGTTCGTGCATGGGCGCGAGGCACAGTTCGACGGTCCGCGCGACGCGCTCGCCGCCGGCGTCGGCATGGTGCACCAGGAGCTCGCCTTCTGCGACAACCTGTCGGTCGCGGAGAACCTCTGTCTCTCCGCGCTGCCGGCGCGCGCCGGCGTCGTCGACCGCGAGGAGATGGCGCGCCGCGCAGCGTCGATGCTCGCCGAGACGGGGACGCCGCTCGACGTCACGCGCACGTTCGGCAAGCTGCCGATCGGCCAGCGCCAGATGGTACAGATCGCCGCTGCGGTCGGCGGCGGCGCACGCGTCATCGTGTTCGACGAGCCGACGAGCAGCCTCAGTCAGGCCGAAGCGGAGCGTCTCTTCGCGCTCATCGAACGACTGAAGGCCCAGGAGGTGACGTGCATCTACGTGTCGCACCGCATGCCGGAGATCTTCCGGCTGTGCGACACCGTCACCGTGCTGCGCGACGGGCGCCACGTCGCCACGCGTCCGACGGAGGGGCTCACCGAGTCCGATCTCGTGCAGATGATGATCGGTCGCGCGCTGGGCGAGTATTTCCCTCGCCACGCGGAGGGAGGCGAGGGTGACGAGGTGTTGCGGGTCGAAGGGCTCACGGTACCCGGAAAGTTCGAGGACGTGTCGTTCACCGTCCGCGCGGGCGAAGTGGTGGGACTCGCCGGGTTGATGGGCGCGGGGCGGTCCGAGGTCGCGTCGACGTTGTTCGGCATCGAACGGCCGACGCGCGGGCGCATCGTGCTCGAGGGGCGCGAGGTGCGTGTCCGGAACCCGGCGCAGGCGATCGGGTTGGGCATCGGCTACGTGCCCGAGGATCGGAAGAAGCAGGGGCTCGTGCTCGGCGCGAGCGGCGTGCACAACACGTCGTTGCCGATCCTCGGCCGGCTGTCGCGCTTCGGATGGGTGCGGCGCCGTGTGGAGCGGCGCATGGCGCGCGAGTATTTCGACCGGCTGCGGGTGCGGACGCCGAGTCTGGACGCGATCGTGGCGGGGCTGTCGGGGGGGAACCAGCAGAAGATCGTGCTGGCGAAATGGCTTGCGGCGAATTCGCGGCTGTTGATCCTCGACGAGCCGACGCGCGGTGTGGACGTGGGGGCGAAGGCGGAGATCCACACGCTGATCGGCGAGCTGGCGGCGCGGGGGACGGCGATCCTCGTGATCTCGAGCGAGCTGCCCGAGGTGATCAGTCTCTCGGAGCGGATCGTCGTGCTGCGATCGGGGCGGGTGGCGGGGGAGCTGTCGCGCGGTGAGGCGACGGAGGCCTCCGTGCTCCGGCTGATGGCGGGGGTCGCGAGCAGCTGACCCCGCCTTGACAGGGGATAGCCGGGCTGTAGAATGGCGCCCGCAGTAAAGTCATAGGATGACTTTATCCTCATGTGACAGGGTCATACGACGACGCCCGCCGCTCCGGGCGAAGTCGCTACACCATTATCGCCGAGCTCAACCGCTACCCCCACAGAGGGCCGATCGATGGGACGCCGGATCCTTCTCGCGTTGTGCTGCTGCCTCCTCGCCGCCTCTACCGCCCGCGCGCAGGAGGTCGGCACCGTGACCGGGCGCGTCACCTCCGCCGCGGGCGGACAACCGATCCCTGGCGTCGCCGTCGTGCTCCTCGGCTCCACGCGGGGCACCATCACCGACAGCACCGGACGCTTCACCCTCGGCGGCCTCCCCGCCGGCCCTCGGCGCATCGAGGCCCGGCGCATCGGCTTCGTCTCCGCCGACCAGGCCGTCACCATCGCGGCGGGCCGCGCCGTCACGGTCGACTTCTCCCTCGTCAGCTCGCCCATCCAGCTCGAGGCGCTCCGCGTCGTCGGCTACGGCGTCCAGGAAGCGCGCACCGTGACCGGCGCCGTCTCCACCGTGTCGTCGGAGGCCATCAAGCAGATCCCGACGCCCGATCCGGCGAAGGCGATCCAGGGCCGCATCGCGGGCGTCGAGGTGGTGGCGTCGAACAACGAGCCGGGGGCGCCGATGCAGGTGCGCATCCGCGGCGTCCGGTCGCTCACCGCGAGCAACGAGCCGCTCTACGTCGTCGACGGCATCCCGATCTCGGGCGCGATCCAGGATCTCAACCCGGCGATGATCGAGTCGATCGACGTCCTGAAGGACGCGTCGGCGACGGCGATCTACGGGAGCCGAGGGGCCAACGGCGTGATCCTCGTGACGACGCGCAAGGGCCCGCAGGACGGCGCGAACCACTCGCAGTACTCGCTCGACGCGTACGTCGGCCGGCAGGACGCCGTGAAGGTCATGCAGATGATGAACGCGCAGCAGTACACGCAGATGATGCAGGACGGCGCGCGCTACAACAACGGCGCGTTGAACGGCGACACGAGTCTCGTGAAGGTGCTCGCCGGCCAGTCGTTCGTCGACGGCACGCCGAAGAAGCTCTACGCGTTCCAGAACGGGCTGGAGACCGACTGGCTCAACACCGTGCTCCAGGACTCCTACCAGCGCTCGGCGCAGGGGACGCTGCTCGGGTCCACCGGCGACACGCGCTATTCCGCGTCGGGCAACTACTTCGACGAGGGCGGCCTCATTCCGGGGCAGGGCTACAAGCGCGGCGCCGGCTCCGCGTCGATCGATCATACCACGAGCCGTCTCCACGTCGGCGTGAGCGCGAGCCTGTCGCGCATCTACCAGGACATCGGCGAGGGCGGCGGTGCCTTCGGCTACGCCGCGGCGATGCAGCCCTACGGCGTGCCGTTCAACTACACGAATCCCGACTCCGCCGGCCTGTACGATCCTCGTCCCGACGACGACCAGCTCAACATCAACCCGCTGCTCGAGAATCGCTCCTTCGTCCGGCAGCGCACCACGAACCGGATCTTCGGCTCCGCGTTCAGCGACTTCAAGATCATGGACGGCCTCCGGTGGCGCGTGAATTTCGGACCCGACTTCACGAACGTCGACGAAGGCTGCTTCAACAATCCGTGGACGCACGGCCCCTGCTCGAACCCCGGCGCCAACAGCCAGAACCAGGGCGCGCCGCCGCAGGCGTTCAAGCGCAACTCCTACGACTTCACGTACACGCTCGACAACCTGCTGCAGCTCGACCGTGACATCGGCGCGTCGCAGCACGTGCAGGCGACGGCCCTGTACAGCATCCAGCGCGACCAGGCGAACCGCGATTCGATCTACGCGTCGAACCTGCCGTACAACACCCAGCTCTGGTACGACCTCGGCTCCGGCGTCGCCGGCCAGCAGCTGAGCAACTTCTCCGAGTGGTCGCTCCGCTCCTACATGGGGCGCATCAACTACACGCTGTTCGACCGGTACACCCTCTCCGTCGTCGGGCGCGCCGACGGCTCGAGCCGGCTCGCGCCGGGTCACAAGTGGGCGTTCTTCCCCTCGGTCGGTCTCGCCTGGCAGCTCGGCGACGAAGCCTTCTTCAAGCGCTTCTCGGCGATCAACACGCTGAAGCTCCGCGCCAGCTACGGGACCACGGGCAACACCTCGATCGCGCCGTACGCGACGCAGGGCCTGTTGACGCCGAGGATCTACAACTTCGGCCCGACGAACGTGCGCGGCTACCGTCCGGGCGCGATTCCGAATCCCGATCTCTCGTGGGAGAAGACCGACCAGACCGATCTCGGGCTCGAATACGCGGTCCTCGGCAACCGGATCTCGGGAACCGTCGATCTCTACCGCGCCAACACGCACGACCTGCTGCTCAACCAGGCGCTCCCGGCGACGTCGGGGTTCACGTCGACGCTGCGGAACGTCGGCTCGACGCGCAACACCGGGATCGAGCTCGGGCTCTCCACCGTGAACCTCGACGACTGGCACGGCCTGCGGTGGCAGACGGACGTCCAGTGGAACAAGCAGCGCAACGAGATCGTGGCGCTGCAGAGCGGCACGACCCAGAACCTGCTCAACGTCTGGTTCGTCGGGCAGCCGATCAACCTCTGCATCCCGAACGGCCCCTGCGACGCCCAGCACCAGGTCTTCTACGACTACAAGTCCGAGGGCGTCTGGCAGTACGCCGACACGGTGCTGATGAACCAGCTCAACGCCAACGGCTCGACGTTCAAGGTGGGACAGCCGCGCGTCGCCGACCTCAATGGCGACGGCAAGATCGACGTGAAGGACCGCACCATCATCGGCACGTCGTACCCGAAGTGGACGGGGAGTCTGAGCAACCGGCTCTCGTACAAGGGATGGGACTTCTCGTCGCTCATCACGGCGAAGTGGAAGTACACCTTCATCGACGGGACCCCGCGCGGCATGAACGGGCGCAACGGCAACATCGTGATGGACTACTGGATGCCCGAGCATCCGACCAACGCGAACGCCGCGCCGCAGGTGCCGAATTCCGGCGGCTCGTGGCAGTACCAGAACACGCTGCTCTACCGCGACGGCTCGCACTGGCGGATCCGCAACCTCACGCTCGGCTACACCGCCGGCTCGCGGCTCGCCGGCCACGTCGGCGCCGAGAGCGTGCGGCTCTACGTCACCGCCCAGGATCCGTACATCCACTCCGACTATCCGGGGAACGATCCGGAGGTGGGAGGCGCCGCCCCGACGGTGCGCACGCTCCTGATCGGCTCGAACATCGTCTGGTAGACGTCACCCTCTCAGCCACGAGACTCCGATGAAGCGCTTTCGACTCTACGCGGTGATGGTGACCCTCGCCGCGATCGCCATCAGCTGCGTCAAGCTGGACGAGCACCTCGTCACCGGCGTGAGCAGCCAGTACTACGCGACGCCGGACGGACTGAACTCCGCCCTCGTCTCCGCCTACGCGCAGCTCCGCAACTGGTACGGGAAGGAGCACATGCTGTCGCTGACCCAGGTGGGCACCGACACCTGGATGGCCGGCGACCAGCAGGGCTCGAACAACATCCACTTCGATGCGTACGACGGCACCCTGAACAGTCAGGCCGGCGAGCTCGCCGGCCTGTGGAACTCGCAGTATCAGCTCATCAACACCGTCAACGCCGCGCTCGACCGCGGGCCGAACACGCAGGGCATTCCGGCGTCGACGAAGAACACGCTCCTCGGCGAAGCGCACTTCCTCCGTGCGCTCGCCTACTTCACGCTGGTGCAGCAGTTCGGCGACGTCACGCTCTCGCTGCACGAGAATCAGGGCGTCGTCCTCGAGGCCACGCGCTCGCCGGCGGCGGACGTCTACAACGCCATCCTCGCCGATCTCGACACCGCGATCTCCCAGCTCCCCGCGACCCAGGCCGATTACGGCCGCGCGACGCTCGGCGCGGCGCTCACGCTCCGCTCGAAGGTGTACCTGACCCGTGGCTACCGGCAGTATGGCCAGGGGCAGGCCGACTTCGCCGCCGCGCTCAACGACGCCAACGCAGTGATCAACTCCGGCACGTACACCCTCGAACCGGTCTACGCCGATCTGTGGTGCGTGGCGCGCGCGGCCGATCCGGGCCGCGGCGGCTACTGCGACAACACCGGATACCAGCAGAACCACAAGGAATTCATCTTCACGGTGCAGTTCTCCTACACGCAGCGCGACAACGACGCCGACGGCTCGCTGCAGTACAACTACCTGCACCTCGTCTACGGCAGCCAGTACGACAACGCCAACACCGGCGTCGGTGTTCCGCGCGACCTCAACAACGGGCGTCCCTTCCGCCGGCTCAAGCCGACCCAGTACGAGCTCTCGCTCTGGGGTCAGCGCTACGCCGGCACGCCGGGCGCGAGCGACATCCTCGACACCCGCTTCGACGGAAGCTTCCAGACGGTCTGGTACGCGACGGTCGGCGGCCAGAAGAACCCGGTCGGCGTGTGTCCGACCGGCCCCCTCCCGATCAACACGACGCCGCAGTTCGTGGCGTGCACGAGCAACCAGGTCGTGAACGTCGGCGACACGACGATCATGTACGCGAACTACGACGTCGATTCGCTGCGCCGGAAGTCGAGCAAGTACACCATTCGCACGACCTGCCCCGCCGGACTGGCGGATCCGTCGGTCTACTGCGGGAACAACTTCAGCGAGAACAACGGCTACATCGGGTGGGACCGGTATCCCGTGCTCAAGAAGTTCCAGGACAACGCCCGCACCGGTGGGTTCAACGACCAGAACGGCGGCAAGGTCCAGGTGGTCTTTCGCCTCGGCGAGGTCTACCTGATCGCCGCCGAGGCGGCGTTCCAGCTCAACGATCCGGCGACGGCGGCCGCGATGATCAACGTGCTTCGCACGCGGGCGGCGAGTCCGGCGCACAAGACGGATCCGGCCTTCCAGGTCACCCCGGCCGACATCACGCTCGACTTCATCATGGACGAGCGCGAGCGCGAGCTCGCCGGCGAGATGAACCGCTGGTACGACATGGTGCGCCCGGGCCCCGATTACTTCGTCGCGCGCGTGGCGAAGTGGAACCCGAAGGCGCAGCCGAACGTGCAGCCGAGGCACGCGCTGCGACCGATTCCGCAGTCGCAGATCGACGGCGTGGTGAGCGGGCCGGCGTATCCACAGAACCCGGGGTACTGATCGGCGGGTCGGTCACGGAGCGCGCTCCCGACGCTCCGTGGCCGGCGGTCCGTCGGGTCGCGCGCGCGTCGACGCGTCCCGATGGGCCCTGTCCCGAGGCGTACGCGCGCCGGCACCCGCTGGCGCCGACGGCGGCGGATGGCGATCATCCTCCCCGGTCGCGCGACCGGCGTTCGCCTCCCGCCTCGCGCGTGGACGGTGACGAGCCACGGTCGGCATTCCACGCCGGCGCTCGTGCACCGCGTCTCGACCGCTCGGTCGGCTTCCCCAACGGCTCACCCCAGGATCCGCATGGCTGCGCTCGAACACGGACGGTTGTCGGTCAGGGAGAAGGTTGGCTACGGGCTCGGTGACGCCGCGGCGAACTTCATCTTCCAGACGATGGTGGTGTTCCAGCTCGCCTTCTACACCGACACCTTCGGCATCACGGCGGCGGCGGCGGGCACGCTCTTCCTCGTCGTTCGCGTCTTCGACGCGGGCTTCGATCCGCTCATGGGCGTCGTCGCCGATCGCACCGAGACGCGATGGGGGAAGTTCCGTCCCTGGATCCTCTGGACCGCGGTGCCGTTCGGCATCATGGGCTTTCTCGCCTTCACGACGCCGGATCTCGGGCCCACCGGCAAGCTGACCTACGCCTACGTCACCTACATCCTCCTGATGATGGTGTACTCGGCGAACAACCTGCCGTACTCCGCGCTCAGTGGCGTGATGACGGGCGATCCGATCGAGCGGACGTCGCTCTCGTCGTATCGCATGGTGTTCGCGATGGCGTCGCAGCTCGTGATCCAGGGGCTCGCCCTGCCGATGGTGAAGCACTTCGGCGAGGGGAACGACGCGCGCGGCTACCGGATCACGATGGGGATCTTCTCCGTGCTCGCCGTGATCTTCTTCGTGATCACCTTCCTGTCGACGCGCGAGCGCGTGCGCCCGGATCCGCGGCAGAAGAGCTCCATCCGGCAGGACTTCGCCGACCTGCTGGCCAACGGCCCGTGGAAGGCGATGTTCGCCCTCACGGTGATCCTCTTCATCACGCTCGCCCTCCGCGGCGGCGTGGTGCTCTACTTCTTCAAGTACTACGTGCGGCGCGAGGACCTGTTCGGCTGGTTCAACGTGGTCGGCACCGGGGCGACGATCATCAGCGTCGTGCTCTCCAAGACGGTCGCCGAGCGTGTCGGCAAGCGCCGGCTGTTCATCTGGGGGCTGCTCGGCACGGTGGTGTTCACCGTCGCCTTCATCGCGCTCCCGGCGGACAACCTCCCGCTGATCTTCGCCATGGAGGCGCTCCGGCAGTTCGCCTACGGCTTCACGATCCCGCTGCTCTGGGCCATGATGGCCGACGTCGCCGACTTCTCCGAGTGGAAGAACCATCGTCGCGCCACGGCGGTGATCTTCTCCGCCATCATCTTCGGGCTCAAGGCGGGGCTGGGCTTCGGCGGCGCGATCGGCGGCTATCTGCTCGACGCGTACGGCTACGTGCCGAACGCGGTGCAGAGCGCGCACTCGCTGCTCGGCATTCGGCTCACGACGAGCGTGTACCCCGCCATCGGGTTCTTCCTCTGCGCCGTCTGCCTGTACTTCTACCGCATCGACGCCTCGGTCGAGACGACGATGTCTCGCGAGCTCGGCGAACGCCGCGAGGCGTTCGGCACTCCACTTCCCTCCGCGCCATGAGCCCTGTCAGGATCCGTCTCGTGATCGCCGCGGCCGCCGTCGCCGCGGCCGGCTCCCGTGCCGTGCCCGCCGCCGCACAGGACGCGGGCGCGGCCGACGGGCTGAAGGACCTCTTCCGCGGCGCCTTCCTCGTCGGCGCGGCGCTCGCCCCGCAGCAGTTCACCGGCCGCGACACGGCGAGCGTCGCGCTCATCCGCCGGGAGTTCAACGCGATCTCGCCCGAGAACGTCCTCAAGTGGGAGCGGGTGCACCCTGAGCCCGACCGGTACGACTTCGGTCCCTCGGATGCGTACGTCGCGTTCGGGCAGCGCAACGGGATGTTCGTGCTCGGCCACACGCTCGTCTGGCACAGCCAGGTGCCGAGGTGGGTGTTCCAGGACGCGGACGGCAAGCCGCTGGGCCGCGACCAGCTGCTCGCGCGCATGAAGGCGCACATCGACACGGTGGTCGGACGCTACCGCGGCCGCATCAACGGGTGGGACGTGGTGAACGAAGCGCTGAACGAGGACGGCACGCTGCGCGAGTCGCCGTGGAAGCGCATCATCGGCCCCGATTACATCGCGAAGGCGTTCCAGTACGCGCACGCGGCGGACCCGGCGGCGGAGCTCTACTACAACGATTATTCACTGGAGAATCCGGCGAAGCGCGCCGGTGCGGTGCGCCTCGTCCGCTCGCTGCTCGACGCGGGGATCCCCGTGCACGCGGTCGGCAACCAGGAGCACCTCAAGCTCCGGTCGCCGACGCCCGCGGCGGTGGACTCGACCATCCGCGCCTTCGCCGCGCTCGGCGTGAAGATGAACGTGTCGGAGCTCGACATCGATCTCCTTCCGCCCGCGGTTCGCGGCGGCGGCGCCGACGTCGCGACACGGGGGACCCGGTCCGCCGCGCTGAATCCGTACACGGCTGGGCTGCCCGACTCCGTTCAGCAGGCGCTCAGCGCGCGGTACGTCGATCTCTTCCGGGTCTTCCTGGCCAACAAGGACGCGATCGACCGCGTGACCTTCTGGGGCGTCGCCGACGGCGATTCCTGGCTCAACGGGTGGCCCGTGCCGGGTCGCACGGCGTATCCGCTCCTCTTCGACCGCCGACTGCACCGCAAGCCGGCGTACGAGCAGGTGAGGGCACTGGCCCGCGACTCGCACCCCACTCCCTGACCGGCACCCCGCCGCCGCAATCGTCACTCTCGTGCAGATGCGCCTGACGCACGCCTTCGCCGCCTCGCTCCTCGTGCTGGGGTCCGTGTCCTTCCCCGAGCGGCTCGTCGCGCAGGATCGCTTCGCGCTCGCCGCCGGTGGCCGTGCGGTGCCATTGCTCGTGAGCGAGGCGGATTGGCCTGGCGTCGCACGCGCGGTCGGCGATCTCGCCGCCGACGTGGAGCGCGTGAGCGGGACCCGTCCGTCGGTCGGAGCGCGCGCGCCGGCGGGCAGCGATCGGGCCGTCATCGTCGGCACGATCGGGCGAAGTCCGCTCGTCGACGCGCTGATCGCCGAAGGGAAGCTCGACGTGCGCGACGTGCGCGGCCGGTGGGAGAGCTACCGCCGGCAGGTGGTCGCGCGGCCGCTTCCGGGAGTACGCAGCGCGCTCGTGATCGCCGGCAGCGACAAGCGCGGTACGATCTACGGCGTCTACGACGTCTCGTCGGCGATCGGCGTCTCACCCTGGTACTGGTGGGCCGACGTGCCCGTGCGCCGCCAGGCGGAACCCGCCGTCGCCGCCGCGCCGATGACGCAGGGCGAGCCGGCGGTGAAGTATCGCGGCATCTTCATCAACGACGAGGCGCCGGCCTTCTCCGGCTGGACGCGCGAGACGTTCGGCGGCGTGAATCACCTCGCCTACGAGCACGTCTTCGAGCTCATCCTCCGCCTCAAGGGGAACTATCTCTGGCCGGCGATGTGGGGCAACGCGTTCGCCGACGACGATTCCCTCAACCCGGTGCTCGCCGATCGGTACGGCATCGTGATGGGGACGTCACATCACGAGCCGATGACGCGCGCGCAGCAGGAGTGGCGGCGCTACGGCCACGGGCCGTGGAACTACGAGCAGAACGATTCCACGCTGCGCGACTTCTGGCGCAAGGGGATCGAGCGGATGGGCACGCGCGAGAACATCGTGACGCTCGGCATGCGCGGCGACGGCGACATGCCCATGACCGAAGGGAGCAACATCGCGCTCCTCGAGCGCATCGTCGCCGACCAGCGGCGCATTCTCGCCGAGGTCACGGGCAAAGGCCCCTCGCGGACGCCGACGCTCTGGGCGCTCTACAAGGAAGTGCAGGACTACTACGACAAGGGGATGCGCGTCCCCGACGACGTCACGCTGCTCTTCTCCGACGACAACTGGGGCAACATCCGGCGGCTGCCGGCGAAGGCCGAGCGGAATCGCGCCGGCGGCTTCGGCGTGTACTACCACTTCGACTACGTCGGCGGCCCGCGCAACTACAAGTGGATCAACACCAACCCCATCGCGCGCGTGTGGGAGCAGATGCATCTCGCGCACGCGTGGGGCGCGAACCGCATCTGGATCGTGAACGTCGGCGATCTCAAGCCGATGGAGTATCCCATCCAGTTCTTCCTCGACTACGCCTTCGATCCGGAACGCTGGCCCGCCGAGCGCCTGCCGGAGTACGCGCGCACCTGGTCACGGCAACAGTTCGGCCCGGAGCACGCGGACGAGATCGCGGACCTCGTGACGCGCACCCTCGTCTACGCGGGCCGCCGCAAGCCGGAACTGCTCGCGCCCGAGACGTACAGTCTCACCGACTATGGCGAGGCCGACCGCGTCCGTGCCGGCTACGACTCCCTCGCGCGGCGCGCCGCCGCGGTGAAGGCCTCACTCCCCGCGGACGCGCGAGCGGCGTTCTACGAGCTGGTCGAGCACCCCATCCTCGCCGCGGGCACTCTCGATGCGCTGTACGTGCTCGCCGCGAGGAACCGGCTCTACGCGCAGCAGGGTCGCGCCGCGACCAACCTGGTCGCCGACAGCGTCCGGCTGCTGTTCGATCGCGACGCGGAGATCTCGCGCTACTACAATCACGAGCTCGCGGGCGGCAAGTGGGCGCACATGATGGACCAGACCCACATCGGCTACACCTATTGGCAGGAGCCGCCGCGCAACGTGATGCCGCGCGTCGACGTCATCCAGGTGCCGGCGGGGCCCGAGCTCGGCGTGGCCTGGGACGGCCAGCAGCCTTTCGTGCCCGGGCAGCGGCCGCCGCCCGGCGCGTTCCGCTCGCGAGAGCCGACGCTCCCCGAGCTCGACGCCTACTCGCGCCGCACGTCGTGGATCGAAGCGTACGACCGTGGCGCCGCGCCGGTCGCGTTCCGCGTGACCTCCGGCGCGCCGTACGTGCTCGTCGCTCCCACGCAGGGCACGACCGCGACGCAGCAGCGTATCACGGTCGACGTCGATTGGGCGCATGCCCCGGCCGGCACCACGACGGTCCCGATCACCGTGAGCGCCGACTCGAGCCGATCCTTCGTCGTGCGCGCGATCGTACGCAACCCGGCGTCGCCGCGGCGGGAGGAGGTGCAGGGCTTCGCCGAGAGCCAGGGCTACGTCTCGATGGAAGCGGAACATTTCTCGCGCGCGGTCGCGCCCGCGCCGATCCGCTGGACGCGCATCCCCGATCTCGGCCGCACGTCGTCGGGGATGACCGCCGAGCCGGTCACGATCGATGCTCGGACGCCCGGCGGCGACGGACCGCGCCTCGAGTACCAGATGGTCCTGTTCGACACCGGGGCGGTGACGGTCCGCGCGTATCTCTCGCCGACGCAGAACTTCTCCGGCGCCAGCCACGGCCTTCGCTACGCCGTTTCTCTCGACGACGAAACCCCGCAGATCGTGAACGTCACCGCCGACAGCAGCCTCCGTGCGTGGGAGCAGTCCGTCGCGGACGAGATCACGATCCAGGAGACGCGGCATCGCGTCGCCACGCCGGGCCAGCACGTGCTGAAGTTCTGGCTCGTCGACCCCGGCGTCGTCCTCCAGAAACTCGTCGTCGACGCCGGCGGCATCCGCCCGAGCTACCTCGGCCCGCCGGAGAGTTGGCACGCTCCGCCCGGCCGTACTCCCCATCGAGGGTCATGAAGCACTCCTTCGAACCAGTCGCAAAGCAGAGTCTGCCGGACAGGCTGGCACGGCAGATCCGTCGTACGATCCAGCGAGGGAACTACGATCGGGGCGACCGCCTGCCTCCGATCGTCGAGATGGCGAAGCGCTTCGGTGTCGGCCAGCCGGCCATTCGCGAAGCGCTCAAGAAGCTCGAGGCAATGGGCGTCGTGCAGATCCGTCATGGCGCGGGCGTGTTCGTGAGCCGGAGCGAGGAGGTGCTCGTGCTGGCGAGCCCCGACTACACGGGCACGGTCACGAAGAAGCTCCTCCTCGATCTGGTCCGCGCCCGCATTCCGATCGAGATGCAGTCCGTGACCGACGCCGTGCGGCACGCGACGCCCGAACAGCTGCTCGAGCTGCGTGCCGTGCTCGCGGAAGCGGGCCAGCACCTCTCCGACGACGAGACGCTCAACTCCGTGAACATGGACTTTCACGGCAAGATCGCGCGCGCGTCGGGCAACTCGGTCACGGCGCAGCTGCTCAGCGTCCTGCACGAGCTGTTCGCCGACGAGCAGCGGCTCATCCTCGGCATCTTCGGCTCGCGCGAGGACGACCACCGCGATCACCTGTCCATCCTCGACGCCATCGAGCGGCGCGACGAGCGGCTCGCCGTGGATCGCATGCGCGCGCACCTCGAGGGCGTCCAGCAGGCCATCCTGCGCTGGAATCCGGAGGATCACCCCGTGCGGTAGCCGTCCGCGCCGCGCCCTTGCCGAGAGGTCCATCATGTCCGCCTCGTCCCGTTTCGTCGCCATCGCGGCGCTCCTCCTCAGCGGAGCGTGCGGCGCCTCACGCACGGCGGCCCGATCGCACGTGGACCAGTCGGTGCTCACCCAGGAGCAGCTCGAGGAGCGGCACTTCGAGAATCTCCTCGAGGCGGTGCAGACGCTGCGCGCCAACTGGCTGAACGATCGCGGGCCGGACAGCTTCGTCGCGCCGAGCCACATCTGGGTCTACGTGGACAACACGCGGTTCGGCGGCGTGCAGACGCTCGCGCAGCTCGGTACCCGCAACATCTCGCGCGTGCAGAAGCTCAACGGCGTCGACGCGACGGCGCGCTGGGGGATCGGCCACTCGGCCGGCGTGATCGCCGTGATGACCTGGCCGCCGCAGGACGACCCGTCGGTGCCGCCGCCGGCCCCACCCGCCGACACCGCGCGTCACACGGACTGAGCCATCCGGTCGCGCGCGCGCGGAGACGACAGTATTATCCTGCCGCCCGCCCGCGCGGCCGCGCCCGATCGAATGGCGCCGGCGCTTCGCCGCGGATCTCCGTTCCACTCACCCGCCGTTCCGTGACGACGACCAGCTCCGATCAGGCGGGGGCTCCGGCCCTCCTCGCGACCGAGCGCTCGCTGGACGCGTCCGCGATGCTCCGCCGCTGGATCGTCCGCATCGGACCGGCGCTCGGGCTCATCGCGATCGTCGTCGTCTTCTCGGTGCTGACCGACGAGCCGGGCCGCTATCTCTCCGCGTTCAACCTGCGGATCGTGCTCTCCCAGACGGTCATCACCGCCATCGGTGCCATCGGCATGACGGTGATCATCGTGAGCGGCGGGATCGATCTCTCCGTCGGCGCGATCATCGCCCTCACGGGCGTCATCGCGGCGCTCGGCGTCGGGGGTGGGTGGGCGCCCTCGCTCGCCCTCCTCGCCGCCGTCGTGGCGGGCGGGGTGATCGGCGTGCTCAACGGCGCGATGATCACCGTGCTTCGCGTCGTGCCGTTCATCGTCACGTTGGGCATGCTCGGCATCGCCCGCGGCGTCGCGAAGTGGCTGGCGCACGAGCAGACGGTCAACGTGCCGGCCACGTGGCTCAACGAGCTGCTCGTCACCTTCCCGACGCCGAGCTGGCTCGTGCTCCCGATCGGCGTCTGGGCGACGCTCGTGCTCGCGGCGATCGCGGCGCTCGTGCTCGAGCGCACCGTCTTCGGCCGTCGGGTGTTCGCCCTCGGCTCCAACGAAGCCGCCGCGCGCGCGTGCGGTGTCGACACCGGCCGGCTGCGGATCGCCATCTATGGGCTCGCCGGCTGCCTCTTCGGCCTCACCGGCGTCATGCAGATGTCGCGGCTGCGCCAGGGCGATCCGACCGTGGCGAACGGCGCGGAGCTCGACATCATCGCCGCCGTGGTGATCGGCGGCGGGAGCCTCAACGGGGGCGAAGGGAGCATCGCCGGCTCGATCATCGGCGCGCTGATCATGGCCTTCCTTCGCAACGGTTGCCAGCAGATGGGCTGGCCCAACTACATCCAGGAGATCATCATCGGCGTGATCATCGTACTGGCCGTCGCGCTCGACCGCGCGCGCGCCACCTGGGCCGAGCGTGCCGCCGCGCTCTCGGTGGCGGCGTGAGCGAGGCTGCCATGCGCGTGCTGGACGCCCACGTTCATTTCTGGGATCCCGGAACGCTCGCCTATCCCTGGCTCGGCGAGCTGCCATCGCTGCACCGCGCCTTTCTTCCGCGCGACTTCGGGCCCTTCGCCGATGGATCGGTCGACGCCGCCATCTTCGTCGAGGCCAACTGTGCAGCCGGCCAGAGCGCGCGAGAAGTCGAGTGGATCGAACGGTCGATCGACCGCGAGCCGCGCATCGCGGGGATCGTCGCCTTCGTCGATCTGCTCGACGACGGACATCGCGACGCCGCGCTCGACCGTGTGCGGCGATCGTCGCACGTCGTCGGCGTGCGCCACAACATCCAGGAGCAGCCTGCGGGCTTCGCGCTCCAGGCTGCGTTCGTGCGTGGCGTCCGCGACGTCGGCGCGCTCGACCTGCCGTTCGACCTGTGCGTCACCGCGGACCAGCTTCCCGAGGCGACCGCCCTCGTCGAGCGCTGCCCCGATACGCGCTTCGTGCTCGACCATTGCGGGAAGCCGGCCATTCGCGCCGACGCGTTCGAGTCCTGGGCGCGCGACATCGAGCGGCTCGCGCGCCACGAGCGCGTCGCCTGCAAGCTCTCCGGCCTGCTCACCGAGGCGCGTCCCGATCAGCGAGTCGTGGAGGCGTTGCGTCCGTATCTCGAGCACGCGCGTGCTTGCTTCGGCGGCGATCGGCTGATGTACGGTTCCGACTGGCCGGTCTGCACGCTCGGCGGCGGCGAGCGTTGGTGGCGCGCCATCGTCGACGAGGTGAGCGCGTCGTGGCCCGAGTCGGAGCGGCACGCGATGTTCGGGGGTACGGCCGGCCGCGTCTACCCGCACCGGGCGATGGTCCATGGCTGATCAGGCGGCGAATGCGGTGCTCGCCGGTCGTTCGGCGATCGTCACGGGCGGCGGCTCGGGCATCGGTCAGGCGATCGCGCTTCACTTCGCGCGGTCCGGCGCGCGAGTCGCCATCCTCGACATCGGGACTGCGGAAGAGACGCTCGGCTCGATCCAGGCGGCGGGAGGCGAGGCGTCGGCGATCCGCTGCGACGTCACGCGTCAGGACGACGTCGGGCGCGCATTCGCCGAGGCATCCGAACGGTTCGGCGCGCTCGACATCCTCGTGACCAGTGCGGGAGTCGCACACGTCGGCACCGTGGAGCAGACCACCGAAGCGGATCTCGACCGGCTGTACGCGGTCAACGTGAAAGGGGTCTACAACTGCCTGCGCCTCGCCGTCGCCGCGATGAAGGGGCGCGGAGGCGTCATCCTCAACGTCGCCTCCGTGGCTGCCTCGATCGGCATTCCCGATCGCTTCGCCTACTCGATGACCAAGGGCGCGGTCCTGTCGATGACGCTCTCCGTCGCGCGCGACTACGTGGAGCAGGGCATCCGGTGCAACTCGATCTCCCCGGCGCGCGTGCACACGCCCTTCGTCGACGGCTTTCTCGCGAAGAACTATCCCGGTCGCGAAGCCGAGATGTTCGCGAAGCTCGAGCGTACGCAGCCGATCGGCCGCATGGGCCGCCCCGCGGAGATCGCCGAGCTCGCGCTCTACCTCTGTTCCGACGCCGCGTCGTTCATCACGGGCACCGACTACCCGATCGACGGCGGCTTCCTCACCCTCAAGATGTGACGAGATGAAACTGATTCGCTTCGGGCGCGCGGGGCAGGAGCGGCCCGGCGTGCTGCTCGCCGACGGCCGCCGCATCGACGCCTCCGGCTTCGGCGAGGATTGGGACGAGCGCTTCTTCGGCGGTGACGGCCTCGCGCGTCTCGCGCGCTGGAGTGCGAGCGAGGGTGCGCGCGCCCCGGTCGTCGCCGACGACGTCCGGCTCGGCCCACCGGTCGCGCACCCGAGCAAGATCATCTGCGTCGGGCTCAACTATCGCGATCACGCCAAGGAGTCCGGCATGGCGGTGCCCGCCGAGCCCGTGCTCTTCTTCAAGTCCACCACCGCCATCGTCGGCCCGAACGACGACGTGATCATCCCGAAAGGCAGCACGAAGACCGACTGGGAGGTGGAGCTCGCGGTCGTGATCGGACGGCGCGCGTCGTATGTGGACGAGCGCGACGCGCTCGCGCACGTCGCCGGCTACCTGCTCCACAACGATTACTCGGAGCGCGTCTTCCAGCTCGAGCGCGGCGGCCAGTGGGTGAAGGGGAAGAGCTGCGACACCTTCGCGCCGCTCGGGCCCTTCGTGGCCACTCCCGACGAGATCGGCGATCCGCACGACCTGGCACTCTGGCTCACCGTGAACGGAGAACGCAAGCAGAACGGCACGACGCGCGACCTCGTCTTCGGCATTCCCACGCTCGTGAGCTACATCAGCCAGTTCATGACGCTGCTGCCGGGCGACATCGTGTCCACGGGCACGCCCGCCGGCGTCGCGATGGGCCACAAACCCGTGCGCTTCCTGCAGGCCGGCGACGTCGTCGAGCTCGGAATCGACAAGCTGGGCAGCTCGCGCCAGCGGCTGCGGGCCTGGTCGTGACGGACACCCGCCTCGCGCGGACGATCACGCGCGTCGAGACGCACGACGTCCGCTTCCCGACGTCGCGCGCGCTCGACGGATCCGACGCGATGAGCGCCGACCCGGACTACTCCGCGGCGTACGTCGTCCTGCACACGGACGCCGCGGACGGGATCGAGGGCCACGGTCTCACCTTCACGGCCGGACGGGGAACGGAGCTGTGCGTCGCCGGGATCGAAGCGCTCGCGCCGCTCGTGCTCGGCCTGCGCCTGGAGGACATCGCGGCGGACATGGGTGCCTTCTGGCGCCGGCTCGTCGGCGATTCGCAGCTTCGCTGGGTCGGCCCGGAAAAGGGCGTGCTGCATCTCGCGACGGCCGCGGTCGTGAATGCCGTGTGGGATCTCTGGGCAAAGGTGGAAGGGAAGCCGCTCTGGAAGCTCCTCTGCGACATGAGCCCCGAGGAGCTCGTCCGCTGCATCGACTTCCGTTATCTCTCCGACGCGCTGACCCCCGAGCAGGCGCTCGAGATCCTTCGCCGCAACGCGCCGACGCGCGCGGAGCGCGAACGCGAGCTGCTCCGCACGGGGTATCCGGCCTACACCACCTCCGCCGGGTGGCTCGGCTACTCCGACGAGAAGATCCGCCGGCTCTGCCGGGAGGGCATGGCGGCGGGCTGGTCGCACTTCAAGATCAAGGTCGGGCGCGATCTCGCCGACGACGTTCGGCGCGCCGCGCTCGTTCGCGAGGAGATCGGCCCGGACCGCAAGCTCATGGTCGACGCGAACCAGGTGTGGGACGTCGACGAGGCGATCGCCAACATGCGCGAGCTCGCCCGCTTCGACCCGTGGTGGATCGAGGAGCCGACGAGCCCCGACGACGTCGTCGGGCACGCGACGATCGCGCGCGCCGTCGCGCCGATCGGCGTCGCCACGGGCGAGCACTGCCAGAACCGGATCATCTTCAAGCAGCTCATGCAGCTCGACGCGATCCGCTTCTGTCAGATCGACTCCTGCCGGCTCGGCGGCGTGAACGAGGTGCTCGCCGTGCTGCTGCTCGCCGCGCGCTTCGGCATCCCCGTCTGCCCGCACGCGGGCGGCGTCGGCCTGTGCGAGTACGTGCAACACCTCGCGATCGTGGACTACGTGTGCGTCAGCGCGTCGCTCGAGAATCGCATCGTGGAATACGTGGACCACCTGCACGAGCACTTTGTGGATCCGGTGGTCATCCGCGACGGGCGGTACGTGCCCCCCACCGCGCCGGGCTACAGCATCACGATGCGCGCCGAGAGTCTTCGCGAGTACGCCTATCCGGACGGCCCGGTGTGGCGCGGCGCGGCGTCACCCGCCTCGAGGACGGCGCGCGCATGACCCCAGCGTCGCACGTCCCCTCGCGCACCATGCGCGCCGCCGTCCTCGTCGACGTCGACCGCATCGAGGTGCGCGAGGTGCCCGTGCAGCCGCCGAAGCCGCACGAAGTGGTCGACCGCGTGCGCGCAGTGGGGCTGTGCGGCACGGACCTGCACATCGTCGCCGGCCACGCCAACTACCACACCGACGGCCACGGCCGCCCGTACCCCCTGCGCACGCACCCGCAGATCCTCGGGCACGAGATCGCCGGCGTCGTCGAGGAAGTCGGCCGCGATGTGGACGACGTCGCGCCGGGCGACCGAGTGATCGTCGACCAGGGGCGCACCTGCGTCAGCGAGCACCGGGAGCCGATCTGCGAGTACTGCCGCTCGGGCGATTCGCATCAGTGCGAGTACTACGCGGAGCATGGAATCACCGGCCCGCCGGGCGGCTTCGCCGAGTTCGTCACCGTTCCCGCCGCGAACACGGTGCGCATCGAGTCCGACCTGCCGTCGCTCGACGCCGCGCTCGCCGAGCCGCTCGGCTGCATCGTGCACTCGAGCGATCTGATCGCGCGTGCCACGGCGCGCTATCCGCTCGGCCGGCCGGGCGAGCGCCACGGCGTGCGTTCCATCCTGATCTGCGGCGGCGGCCCCGCCGGTCTGCTGTTCACGCAGTACCTGCGCGGCGTGCTCGGCTTCGAGGGCACGCTGCTCCTCGCCGAGCCGAACGCCCGGCGCCGCGAGCTCGCCCGCAACTTCGGCGCCGACCCCATCGATCCGTCGAGCGAGGATCTCATCGACGCGGTGGCCGAGCGCACCAGCGGCCGCAGAGCCGAACTGCTCATCGAAGCGACCGGCTCGGGAGCGCTCGTCGCGACGATCCCGTCCCTCGTGCGCAAGCAGGCCACGGTGGTGCTGTACGGCCACGGCCACAGCGGGGTCGGGCTCGGCGTGCTCAACCCGCTCCAGTTCATGGAACCGACGTTCGTCTCGCCGGCGGGCGCGTCGGGGGCGCGTCGCGACGACCGCCGGCCGGTCACCTACGTTCGCGCACTTCAGCTCGTGGAGCGGCGCGCCGTGGACGTCGCCTCGCTCGTGACGCATCGCTACGACTCGCTCGACGCCGTTCCCTCGGCGTTCGGCGGCGATCACCGCAAGCCCGACTACGTGAAGGGGGTCGTGCTCCTCTAGCTCTGCTGGCCGGCTGCGCCGAGCCGTACATTCCGCCGATCCACGCTCGTCGACTCTGTGACGCTGGAGACTTCCGTTGAACACGTCTCGACTCGCCGTCGCCGCCCTGACCCTCGCGCTCCCTCTCGCCGCCTGCCGTGACAGCGGCTCGAAGGGGGCCGCGGGTGGATCGGGGAAGGCCCTCACGATCGCCGTCATCCCGAAGGGGACGACGCACGAGTTCTGGCGGAGCATCCACGCCGGCGCGGAGAAGGCGGCGCAGGAGCTCGCCGCGTCCGGCGACAGCATCCACATCATCTGGAAGGGACCGCTGCGCGAGGACGACCGCGAGCAGCAGGTCCAGGTGGTGGAGGGCTTCACCAGCCAGGGCGTCTCGGGCATCGTGCTCGCTCCACTCGACAACCGCGCCCTCGTGCGCCCGGTCGAGGAAGCGAAGAGTGCGGGCGTTCCCACGGTGATCATCGACTCGGGGCTCGAGAGCGACCAGATCGTGAGCTTCGTCGCCACCGACAACTACAAGGGCGGCGAGCTGTGCGCCGAGCGGCTCGGCTCCCTGCTCGGTGGCAAGGGGAAGGTGCTCGTGCTGCGCTATCAGGAGGGATCGGCGAGCACCACCGAGCGCGAGAAGGGGTTCATCGACAAGATGAAGTCGGCCTACCCGAACATCACGATCGTCTCCTCCGACCAGTATGCCGGCGCGACGCGCGAGACGGCGAAGCGCACGTCGGAGAACCTGCTCAACCGCTTCGGCAACGATCTCGCCGGCATCTTCACGCCGAACGAGTCGTCGACCGTCGGGATGCTTCTCGCCCTGCAGGACATCGACAAGGCGGGCAAGGTCCGCTTCGTCGGATTCGACGCGAGCCAGACGCTGCTCGACGCAATGCGCGCCCATCAGCTCGACGGCGTCGCCGTGCAGGATCCCGTCAAGATGGGCTACCTCGGCGTGAAGACCATGGTGGCGCATCTGCACGGGCAGCCCGTCGAGAAGCGGATCGACACGGGCGTCGCGCTCGTGACGCCGGAGACGATGGAGCAGCCGGCGATGAAGGAGCTGACCAATCCGCCGATCGACAAGTATCTGAAGGGCGAGTGACCGAAGGGCTGCGCGTCACCGGGATCGCGAAGCGCTACGGCGCGACGCTGGCGCTCGACGGCGTCGATCTCGCCGTGCGCCCCGGCGAGGTGCTGGCGCTGCTCGGCGAGAATGGGGCGGGGAAGAGTACGCTCATGAACGTCCTCTCGGGAGAGGTGCAGCCAGACGAGGGCGCGATGTGGCTCGACGACGCGCCGTACGCACCCGGTGCGCCCCTCGACGCACGGCGCCGCGGCGTCGCCCTGATCCACCAGGAGCTCTCGCTCTGCCCACATCTGTCGGTCACCGACAACGTGCTGCTCGGCAACGAGGTCGCGCGCCGAGGATGGATCGACCGGCGCGCCGCGCGAGCGCGGGCCCGCGCGCTCCTCGACGAGCTTCCACATCCCGACATCCGTCCCGACAAGCGCCTCGCCGACCTTCCGCTCTCGGCGCGACAGATCGTCGAGATCTGCCGTGCTCTCGCGGGCGACGCACGCGTGCTGCTCATGGACGAGCCGACGAGCAGCCTCCAGGGCGCCGACGTCGACCGGTTGTTCGATCTGATCCGGCGCCTCGCCGGGCGTGGGATCGCGATCATCTACATCAGCCACTTCCTCGAGGAGGTGCGGCAGATCGCGGACCGCTACACCGTCCTGCGCGACGGCCGCAGCGTCGGCAGCGGCGCGATCGCCGGCGTGACCAACGAGCACCTCATCACGCTCATGGTCGGACGGTCCTCCGCGGGTTTGTTTCCCTCGCGTGAGCACCGACGAGACGGCGAGGTCGTGCTCGCCGTGCGCGGACTCGCCGCGCCGCCGCGGCTGCGCGACGCGAGCTTCGCGCTTCGCCGCGGCGAGATCCTCGGCATCGCCGGCCTGATCGGCTCCGGGCGCACGGAGATGGTGCGCGCGTTGTACGGTCTCGAGGAATCGACGGCCGGTGTCGTCGAGGTGCATGGCGGTGCGCGGCCGGCGCATCGCGCGACCGCCGAGCGCCGGGTGCGCGAGGGCGTCGGCTACGTGAGCGAGGACCGCAAGGGCGAGGGGCTCGCGCTCCCGATGTCGATCGCCGACAATCTGTGTGCGACCCGCATGCCGCGCCTCGCCGCGGGCGTGCTCGACCTCGGCCGCCAGGCGGAGCGCACGCGGCACTGGATCCGCGAGCTGCGCGTGCGCGCGCGCTCCGAATTGCAGCCGGTGCGAGCGCTCTCCGGCGGCAACCAGCAGAAGGTCGCGCTCGGACGCCTCCTGCAGCAGGACGCCGAGATACTGCTCCTCGACGAGCCGACGCGCGGGATCGACATCGGCAGCAAGGCCGACGTCTACGACACGATCGCGCGCCAGGCGGCGGCCGGCCGCGCCATCCTCATCGTGAGCTCGTACCTGCCGGAGCTGTTCGGCCTCTGTGATCGCCTCGCCGTCATGTGCCGAGGGACCCTTTCCCCCGCTCGTCCGATCGGCGAATGGACCCCCGAAACCGTGCTCGCCACCGCGATCGGCGAGCCGGTGAGCTGACCCGCGCACCGCCTTCTCACATGAGCGATCGCCATTCCGACACGCGCGCGGGTGCGCTTCCCTCCGGCATGCGCCGCGAGCCGTTCGGCACGATGCCCGACGGACGCGCCGTCGAGCGGTTCACGATGACGTCGCCGAGCGGGGTGTCGATCGCCGTCCTGTCGTACGGCGGGGTGATTCAGTCGATCCTGCTCCCCGACCGGCGCGGCGAAGTGGCCGACGTCGCGCTCGGCTACGACACGCTCGACGAATATCGCGCCGACCGCAGCTACTTCGGCGCGCTCGTCGGCCGCTACGCCAACCGCATCCGCGGCGCGCGCTTCCCGCTCGACGGGCGCGAGTACCGGCTCGTCGCGAACGCCGACGGCAATCAGCTCCACGGCGGCGCCCGCGGCTTCGACAAGGCCGTGTGGGCGGTCGAGCCGACGGAGGTGGACGGCGACCCCGCGCTGCGCCTCGAGCACGTGAGCCCCGACGGCGACGAGGGCTATCCCGGCACCGTTCGCGTGGAAGTCACGTACACGCTCACGCGCGACGGTGCACTCGACGTCGCCTACGCCGCCACGACGGACGCGCCCACCCCGATCAACCTGACGCAGCACAGCTACTTCGACCTTGCCGGCGCCGGCGTCGGCGACATCCTCGGGCACGAGCTCGAGCTCGCGGCGTCGCGCTTCACGCCGGTCGACGCCGCGCTCATTCCCACCGGCGAGCTGCGTCCCGTCGCTGGTACGCCGTTCGACTTCTCGACTCCCGAACGCATCGGCGCGCGCATCGATCTGCCCGACGAGCAGCTCCGCCTCGCCGGCGGCTACGATCACAACTTCGTCATCGACCGCGACGCCGCGTCGGCGCTCGTGCTCGCCGCTCGGCTCACGCATCGCGAGAGCGGGCGCGGCGTCGACGTCCACACCACGCAGCCGGGAATCCAGTTCTACTCGGGCAACTTTCTCGACGGCTCCGTGCCGGGAAAGGGCGGCGTGCCGCACCGCTATCGGTCGGGGCTCGCGCTCGAGACGCAGCACTTCCCCGACTCCCCGAATCATCCCGCCTTTCCCTCCACGATTCTGCGGCCGGGCGAGACGTTTCGCACTCGCACGGTCTATCAGTTCGAGGTGCGCCCGCTCTGATCCGCGCCCGCTTCCATCCTTCGCACCACCGACGCATGCAGATGACCTTTCGATGGTTCGGGCCCGACGACCCGATCCCGCTCGCGTACATTCGACAGATCCCCGGTGTCACCGGCGTCGTCACCGCGCTCTACGACGTTCCCGTCGGCGGCGCATGGCCGAAGAGCGCGCTGGAGCGAATCGGCGAGTCGATCGACCGCGCCGGCCTCGAGTTCGCCGTCGTCGAGAGCATTCCCGTCCACGAGGACATCAAGCTCGGTCGTCCGACACGCGATCGTCTGATCGACGACTATTGCGCGAGCGTGCACGCGATGGGCGAGCTCGGCGTCCCGGTGCTCTGCTACAACTTCATGCCGATCTTCGACTGGACGCGCACCGATCTCGCCGAGCCGCAGCCCGACGGGTCCACCGCGCTGTCGTACGACGACGGAGCGCTCGCGCGCATCGACCTCTCGCGCGGCACCGGAGACCTTCCCGGGTGGGCGACGGCGTACGATGCCGATGCACTTCGGGCGCTCCTCGCGGCGTACCGCGACGTGGACGCCGAGCGGCTCTGGGATCATCTCGGGTACTTCCTCGAGCGCGTCGCCCCGGAGGCCGAGCGCGCCGGCGTGCGCATGGCGATCCACCCCGACGATCCACCCTGGTCGATCTTCGGGCTGCCGCGCATCGTCACGAGCGGCAATGCGTTCGAGCGGTTGATCGATCTCGTCGACAGCCCGGCCAACGGCGTCACTCTCTGTACCGGTTCGCTCGGCGCGGACCCGGCGAACGACTTGCCGGCGATCGCACACCGGATCGGACGGCGCGGACGCATCCACTTCGTGCATTGCCGCAACGTCGCCATCACCGGCGTGAAGCGATTCCACGAAGCGCCGCATCCGTCCCGTTTCGGCGACGTACCGATGCGCGACGTGCTCGCCGCGCTGCGAGAGGTCGGCTTCGCCGGACCGGTACGTCCCGATCACGGCCGCATGATCTGGGGCGAGACCGGCCGTCCCGGCTACGGGCTGCACGATCGTGCGCTCGGCGCCACCTATCTGCAGGGACTCTGGGAAGGACTCGAGCGCGCGTGAGCGCGCGCGGCCGCGTGGAGGGGAATCCGCGATGCGGCGTCGGTCATCTTGTCCGCTTCCGCACGCCAACCTAGATTCGCCGCTCCTCCCAGCCGAGACGTTCTCTGGTTCCTCGTCGCAGCGCCGCCGACACGCGGGGTTCCTCGTCCGCCGCCGAGTCCGACAGCACCGATTCGCGCTCGCTTCTGCTGCGCGCGCTCGGCCAGATCGCGGCGTCGCTCGCCTCCGGCGACGATCCCGACGAGGTACTCGACCATGTGCTCGGCCGTGTCGCCGAGACGGTGCGGGCGGAAGGCGTGTCGCTCTGGTTGAGCGACGGCGCCACGCTCCGCTGTCGTGCCCGCGTCGGTGCGCCGCCCCCCGCCGCGGCCGACGTGCGTACGCGCATCGCGCGGCATGGCGCCCCCGGCGACGACATGCTGGTGGTGCGGCTCGACGCGGCGCGCCAGTCGCTCGGGGCGCTCGTCCTCGCGCCGCCCCCCGAGCTCTCGGGTGAGGAGCGCACCTTCCTCGCGACCGTCGCCGACGTGCTGGCTCCAGTGCTGCGCCACAGCGCGTATGCCCAGCGGCTCGAGTCGGAGGTCATCGAGCGCACCCGCCAGATCGACCGCGAGCGACGCATCACGGAGCGCATCATCGACTCGCTTCCCGTCGGCCTCTACGTCATCGACCGCGACTATCGGATCTCCGTATGGAATCGGAAACGCGAGACCGGGCTGCAAGGTGTCTCGCGCGAGGATGCACTCGGGCGCACGATCTTCGAGATCCTGCATCGCCAGCCGGCGGCCGTGCTGCGCCGCGAATTCGACGACGTGTTCGCGACCGGACGCCTCCAGATCTTTCACATGGAATCGCGCGCGAGCGGCGAGCTGCGCACGTTCCGCATCTCGAAGATCCCCATGCGCCTCGACGACGGGCCCGTCACGCACGTGATCACCGTCGGAGAGGACGTCACCGAGTGGCGGGACGCGCAGGAGCGGTTCAGCCAGGCGGAGAAGCTCGCCGCCATCGGCACGCTCGCCGCGGGCGTCATGCACGAGATCAACAATCCGCTCGCGACGATCCACGCATGCGCCGAGAGCCTCGAGCTGTCGACCGAGGATCCGTCGCCGCCGCTGCGCGACGCCCTGCGGCTCATCCAGGCGGAGGTGCAGCGGTGCAAGGGGATCACGGATTCGCTGCTCGACTTCAGCCGGCCGAAGGCGGCGGAGAAGACCCTCGTCGACGTCGACGCCACCATCGAGCGCACCCTCTTTCTCTTGAAGCATCATCCGCGCTTCAAGCGGCTCACCGTCCGCACCGAGCTCGATGGCTCGCTCGGCCCCGTGGTGTACGGCAACGAGGAGCAGATCGTCCAGGTCTTCATGGCGCTGCTTCTCAACGCGATGGACGCCATGCGTGAGCGGGGCACCGTCGTGCTGCGCACGCGCTGGAGCGACGACCGACGGCACGTGCTCGCCGAGGTCGTCGACGAGGGAGAGGGGATCCGCAGCGCCGACCTCCCGAAGATCTTCGAGCCCTTCTACACCACCAAGGCGCCGGGCCGCGGCACGGGGCTCGGCCTCTCGATCTGCTACGCCATCGTGGCGGAGCACGGGGGACGCATCGAGGTGGACAGCACGCCCGGCGAGGGAAGCGTGTTCCGCATCGTGCTCCCGCGCACCGAACAATCCGGAGCCTCCCCGTGAGCGAGTCGCGAATCAAGGTGCTCCTCGCCGAGGACGAGGTGCAGCTCGGCCAGATCCTTTCGAACTTCCTCGCCGGCCGAGGCTACGCCGTCCGCGCCGTCACCGATGGCCGCGCCGCGCTCGACGCGCTCCGCGCCGAAGCGTACGACGTCGCCCTGCTCGACATCGTGATGCCGGAGCTCGACGGCCTCGAGGTGCTCAAGCAGGTGCGCACCGACGCGGACCCGCCGGAGGTCATCATCATCACCGGCAACGGAACGATCGAAACGGCCATCAGCGCCATGAAGCTCGGCGCCTACGACTATCTCGCCAAGCCGTACCGGATGGCGGAGATCGACGTGCTCGTGCGCCGCGCGTGGGAGAAGCGCCGCCTCGCACGTGAGAACGTGCTGCTCCAGTCGCGGCTCGAGCGCACGTCGAACGCCGGCGAGATCGAGACCCAGTACGCACCGCTGCAGGCCGTGCTCGAGGTGGTGGGGCGCGTCGCGCCGAGCGACTCCCCCGTGCTCGTCGTCGGCGAGTCGGGAACGGGAAAGGAGCTCGTCGCGCAGATGGTGCACCGGCGGTCGGGCCGCAGCGGTCCATTCGTCGACGTGAGCTGCGCGGCCCTGTCGGAGGGACTGCTCGAGAGCGAGCTGTTCGGCCACGAGCGCGGCGCCTTCCCCGGCGCCGACGACCGCAAGCTCGGCCTCATGGAGCTCGCCGCCGGCGGCACTCTCTTCCTCGACGAGATCGCCGAGCTCTCGCCGAAGCTCCAGGGCAAGCTGCTGCGCGCCCTGGATCAGCTCAGCTTCTATCGCGTCGGCGGCACGCAGAAGGTGGAAGTCGACGTCCGCGTCGTCGCCGCCACCAATCGCGACCTCGCCGCGTGCGTCGCCGAGGGGACCTTCCGCGACGACCTCTTCTACCGCGTCAACACGATCGCCGTCGAGCTGCCCCCCCTGCGCGATCGCGCCGTCGACATTCCCCTCCTCGCGCGCCGCTTCCTCGCGCAGTTCGGCGGCGCGCATCCGCCCTCGCTCGCGCCCGATGTCGTCGACCTGCTGTCACGATATCCGTGGCCCGGCAACGTGCGCGAGCTGCGCAACGTGATCGAGCGCGCCGTGCTGCTCGCGCGCGGGCCGCAGATCCAGGCGTCGGATCTCCCGCTCCAATTTCCCGCGGCGGGCGCGCGCGAGCCGCAGTCGGCGGCGCCCGCCATCTCGCTCGCGGAGCTCGAGCGCCGCCACATCGAGGCCGTCCTGCACGAGACGAGCTGGCATCAGGGCAAGGCCGCCACCGCCCTCGGCATCAGCTCGAAGACGCTCTACCGGAAGATCCGCGAGTACGGCTTCCGACGTCCGGGCGCGGCGGAGTAGCGCGGCATGCGCATCCTGGTGATCGAGGACGACCCGACGGTCGGCCAGTACGTGAAGCGCGGCCTCGAGGAGCATCGGTGGGCGGTGGACCTCGTCGCCGACGGCGAGGAAGGCGAGCGGCGCGCCAGCTCCGAGGCGTACGACCTCATCATCCTCGACATGCGGCTCCCCGGAAAGAGCGGGATGGACGTGCTGCAGTCGCTGCGCGCCAAGGGGTTCGAGCGTCCCGTGCTCGTGCTCACGGCGCAGGATGCCGTCGACGCCAAGGTCGCGACGCTGCGCGCCGGCGCCGACGACTACGTCACGAAGCCCTTTGCCTTCGAGGAGTTGCTCGCCCGCGTCGAGGCGCTGTCGCGCCGCCCGCGCGCGCTCGCCTCGCCCGTGCTGCGGGTCGGCGATCTCGAGATCGATCAGGCGACGCGCACCGTCCGCCGTGCGGGCGTTCCCATCGAGATGACGCCCAAGGAGTACACGGTGCTCGAGTACCTCGCGCGCCACGCCGGCCGCGTCATGAGCCGCACGTTGATCACCGAGTACGCCTGGGGGTATCACTTCGACCCCGGCACGAACATCGTGGACGTGGTCATCAACCACCTCCGCAAGAAGGTCGACGCCGGCCACGCCCGGAAGCTCATCACCACCGTGCGCGGCGTGGGGTACGTGCTGAAGGAGTGACGTGGCGACTCTCCGCACACGACTGACGGTCAGCTACGGGGGTGCGCTCATCGCGGGCCTCCTCACGTTCGCCATCGCGCTGTACTTCGTGCGCGTCGCGAGCGGCGTCGATTCGCTCGGCCCCACGGCCATCGTGCAGGGCGACCGCGTGCTCCAGCCGCTCCGCGCGTGGGCGCTCAACGGGCACCCGTTGACCGTCGAGCAGATGGAGAGCGACTCCAGCACCGTGCTGCGCCGCTCGCTCACCGGCAGCGTGCTGTCGATCGTCGGGCGCATTCCCGGCTACTACATCATCTACGACCGCGACGGCAAGGAGCTCTACACGTCCATCGGACTCCGCCTGCTCACCCTCGAGGATCGCTCGGCGATCATCCAGACCGCGGTCCACCTCAAGCCGGACGGGCCGGGCGCGCTCGTCTCCGTCTCGGATCCGCTCTTCGACGGCAAGATGCTTCTCGTCGCACGGCGCGACTCGACCCTCTTCCCCGAGGTGACGCGGGTCGTGGCGGGCGTCCCCACCACCGTCGCCGAACTCGGCGGAGACGTGCTGGTCGGCACGATGCTCGTCGTGCTCCCGCTCGTGGTGCTCGCTTTCATGGCGACATCGTACTTCATCACCGGGAGCGCCCTCGAGCCGATCGACCAGATGATGAACGAGGTCGAGGCGATCACCGACGGCCGTTCGCTCCACCGGCGATTGCCCGCGGCGCTCGGCAGCGACGAGCTCTCCCGGCTCGGCAATACGTTGAACGCGATGATCTCGCGCCTCGAGACCTCGTTCGGCGCGCTGCGCCGTTTCACCGCGGATGCCTCCCACGAGCTCAAGACCCCTCTCACCGTGCTCCGCGCCGACGTCGAGCGCGCGATGCACCCCGGGACGACGCCGGCCGAAGCGATGCAGGCCCTCGAGGAGGCGCTGCAGGAGACGGCGCGGATGTCGGACCTCGTCGACAGCCTGCTCACCCTCGCCCGCGCCGACGAGGGGCGGTTCGACCTCCACCGTGAGCCGATCGCCCTCGGCCCTCTCGTCCGCGACGTCTACGAGACCGCGATGATCCTCGGCGAGGACTCCGGCATCGCCGTCTCCATGACCGTGCTCGAGGAGGGTACGGTGGACGGCGATGCGCGCCGGCTCCGGCAGCTCTTCCTCAACCTCGTGACGAACGCGATCAAGTACACGCCGAGCGGCGGGCGCGTCGAGCTGTCGCTGAGCCATCGGCTCGAGGGAGAGATCGCCTTCACCGTCCGCGATTCGGGGATCGGCATGTCGGCGGCCGACATCGCGCACGCGTTCGAGCGCTTCTGGCGTGCCGATCGGGCGCGCTCACGCTTGAGCGAGCGCGGCGGCTTCGGTCTCGGCCTCGCGATCAGTCAATGGATCGCCCAGGCGCACGGCGGCCGCATCACCGTGCAGTCGCGTCTGGGGCGCGGCTCCGTCTTCACCGTCACGCTACCGCTGCTTCCATCGAGTGCGGCGACGTCCAGCGCCGGCGATTCTTCGGCGACGGGCGTCGCGGAGGCCCGGGATGTGCCAGTCAACCCGCCCATGCCCCCGTCCGGCGCGCCGGCGAGACACTCCGAGCCGCGCCGTGCGAGCGGACTTCGCGACATCGGAGACTAATTCGGACTTCACGAAATCTTAATGCGTAAACAGTTCCACCATTCGTGATGCGGGGTAGGTTGGTGCACGTTACGAAGTGTCCCGTCCTTTTCACCACGTAGGTTTGCGCGGACATGTTCAACAACCTGATCGAGTCGAAGCCGAAACGGCAGCGAACCACGGGCGGTCTCATCTTCAGCGGCATCATCCACGCCGTGCTGGGGACGGCCGCCGTGTATGGGACGTTGCAGGCCAAGGAGCAGCTCGAGAAGCCCAAGGCCGAGAAGGTCGAGTTCGTGGAGATGAAGAAGAAGGAAGAGCCGCCTCCGCCGAAGGAGGTGCCTCCTCCGCCGAAGGACGTGGTGATGGCGCCGCCGCCGCCGAAGGGCTTCCAGGTGCTCACCGCGCCGGTGAAGGTCCCCGACGTGCTTCCCGACATCGACCTCTCGAAGAAGGTGACCGACGAGGCCGACTTCTCCGGAAAGGGCGTCGCGGGCGGCCTCGGAAAGGGCGTCGTCGGGGGGACCGGACCGGTCAACACCGACCAGCCGTACTTCGAGTTCCAGGTCGAGAAGCAGGTCGCGATGGTCCCCGGCCAGCAGCCGATGACCTATCCCGAGCAGCTGCGCTCCGCGGCAGTCGAGGGGGAAGTCCTCGCGCAGTTCGTCGTCGACACGACCGGACGATACGAGCCCGGCACCTTCAAGGTGCTCAAGTCGACCAATGAGCAGTTCACCAACGCGGTCAAGAACGCGCTCCCTCGCATCAAGTTCTACCCGGCCGAGGTCGGCGGGCGCAAGGTGAAGCAGCTCGTGCAACAGCCGTTCACGTTCTCGCTCCAAAAGAGCTAATCACCCTCCGGAGACTGGAAGACCATGGATCTCTCGCTTGCCGGCCTGTGGGCCGCGATGGGCAGCGTCGCCAAAGGAATCGTGATCGTCCTGGCGATCATGTCGATCTACTCGCTCACGGTGATGGTGTCGAAGTGGTGGAGCCTGCGTAGCGCGCAGGCCGAGACCCGCAAGTTCGCCCCCGAGTTCTCGCAGTTCCTCGAGGAGGACAACCTCACCGAGGCGATCAATCTGGCGGAGAGCTACAAGAAGTCCCACGTCGCCCTCGTGCTCGGCGGGGCGCTGGGTGAGGTCAAGCCGCTCATCCAGGATGGCTCGGTGACCGTGTCCGACATCAACTCGGCCGAGCGCGCGGTCGAGCGCAACATGCTCCTCGAGATCACGCAGCTGAAGCGAGGCCTCGCGGTGCTCGCCACCGTCGGCGCCACGGCGCCCTTCGTCGGCCTCCTCGGCACCACGATCGGCATCATCAACTCGTTCCAGGGCATGGCCGCGTCGGGCGGTGGTGGTCTCGCCTCGATCGGCGGCGGTATCTCCGAGGCCCTCGCCACGACGGCGCTCGGTCTCCTCGTCGCCATCCCCGCGGTGTGGGCCTACAACTACTTCCAGACCAAGATCGACAATCTCACGGCCGAGATGACGTACGTCTCGAAGGAGATGATCGACTACCTCATCAAGGGTGTCTCCGGGGAGTTCGGCCGGTCGCGCTTCACCCGTGAGTTCAACGCCTCCTCGGGTAGCAACGCGCCCATCTCGACCTGAGCGACATCTTTCCACGCTGAGGAGATCGACCGATGGCAATGAGTACCACCGGGGGTGGAGGGGTCAAGGCGGAGCCGAACGTGACGCCGATGATCGACGTCATGCTCGTGCTGCTCATCATCTTCATGGTGGTGACGCCCGCACTCCTCGCCGGCTTCAACGCCGAGCCTCCCCAGGGGCAGAACCTCAAGGACCATCCCGAGGATGAGGAGAACGATCAGGTTCTCGGCATCGACAGGGATGGGAACTACTACCTGAACAAGAAGCCGATCGCGAAGAACCAGATCGAGGCGCGGCTGAAGGCCATCTATTCCAATCGCGACGACCACGTGATGTACCTGAAGGCCGACAAGGACATCCCGTACGAGAAGGTGATCGACGCGACGGACATGGCGGCCCACAACGGCGTGTCGGTCGTCGCGATGATCAGCGATCAGAAGCCGGGAACCGTCTCCACCGTCGCCGGCGACACGAAGGCGGCCCCGGCCGCACCAGCGGCACCCGCGGGAGGCGCTCCCTAATGGCGATGTCCGCTGGTACCGAGCGGGGGCTGACGAACGAACCGAACGTCACCCCGATGATCGACGTGCTGCTCGTGCTCCTGATCATCTTCATGGCGGCGATCCCGACCATGCGGAAGTCGATCGACGTGCAGCTCCCCGATCCGAACCCGGCCGTCGCTCCGGCGAACGCGACCTCGAATCAGATCGTCCTCGAGGTCCTTCCCGACGGCTCGTACAGCATCAACACCGAGAAGGTCACCGAGGACCGGCTCGCGGCGCGCATCAAGGAGATCTACGACGGGCGCCCCGAGAAGATCATCTTCGTCAAGGGTGACCCGAAGGTGAAGTATGGCCAGGTCGTACACGCCATGGACGTCTCCCGGGGCTCCGGCGTGAAGGTGATCGGCGTCCCGCCGAAGGACACGCCCGGCGCGACCAAGTAGGCGCTCCGGCGGGCTGGCGAACGATACGGCGGACGAACCTTCGTGGCTCGTCCGCCGTATAATTTTCTATCCCCCGCGCCCGCGCCCTTTCTCGCGGCGAGCCCTTCTTCGCTTCTCCGCAATGGCCGATCCGGACGAGCTCGACGTCTCCGAATCACCTCCGCGCCGCCCCCGCTACCGGCAGCCGATGGGCATGCCGATGCGCGACGAGGGCCGCCGCGCCGGCGCGGTCGTGTCCGTCGTCGTGCACGCGATCATCATCTTCCTCCTGATCATCCCGTTCTTCATGCCGCACTCGGTGATCAGGCGGATGCAGCAGGGCGCCGGCGGAGAGGGCCCCGCTGGGGGCGGCGGGGGCGGCAACGAGGGCACCGGCGGCCAGACGGTCGAGCATCTGCAGTTCGTCAAGGTGATGCCGACGCCGGTGCCGACGCCATCGACGCTGCCACCGATCACGCCTCCCCCCAAGGTGGAGAAGCCGGTGCCGAAGCCCGAGCCGCCAAAGCCGCAACCCGTGACGCCGGCGCCCGTGTCCCAACCCCAGTCGGTCGCACCGACGACTCCGGTGTCCGTCGCGGCGGTACCGGGCACCGGGGGAGGGAGCGGCGCCGATGGCAGCGCCGGAGCCGGCCCGGGAAGCGGGGGCGGTGTCGGGAGCGGTGTGGGGACGGGCAGGGGAAGCGCGACGGGCGCGGGCACCGGGGGCGGCACGCAGGCGAACTATCCCCCGACGCCGATCGAGTTCTTCCTTCCTCCGCTGCCCGCGCCCTCGAGCGTGCGCGGCCTCCATTTCATCGCGGAGTTCGACGTCGACTCCACTGGCCGAGTGCTCGCGTTCGACTTCACGCGCACGCGCGACGGCGACTACAACAAGCGGCTCGCCGAGGTGCTGCGGGAGATGCGATTCCGGCCCGGCACCCGCCCCGACGGCTCGCCACTGCGCATGAAGGCGCAGGTCGGCTACGAGTTCTGATCGCGCGATCGCGCCGGCGTAGGGGCGCGTCCGGCTGGCGATCCCCCACCCCCCTCTCTACATTTTGCGGGATTGTCACGAAAATGCCGACGGCAGCCGCCGTCGGCTCCTTCCTGCTTTCCGCCCGCCCCCCGCATGAGCAGCTCGGCCGTCACGACCGACGCCACGCCCCATTCCGGTACGGGATTCGTCAAAGCGATGACGCTCACCGACGCGACGATGCTCGTCGCCGGGTCGATGATCGGGTCGGGCATCTTCATCGTGTCGGCGAGCATGGCGCGCGACCTGCCCTCGCCGCTCTGGCTCATGCTCGCGTGGGTGCTCTCGGGGATCATGACCCTCCTCGGCGCCCTCGCCTACGGCGAGCTCGCGGCCATGTACCCGCGTGCGGGCGGCCAGTACATCTTCCTGCGCGAGTCCATGGGACCCCTCATGGGGTTCCTCTACGGCTGGACGTTCTTCATCGTCATCGAGACCGGGACCATCGCTGCCGTCGCGGTGGCGTTCGGCCGGTTCCTCGGCGTGCTCGTGCCGGCCATCAGCCCCGAGCGCTTCGCCTGGTTTCCGCAGGCGGACATCTGCGTCGCCTCGCTCGGCTGCACCGATCCGGCGAACGCGATCCAGCTCGGCCTCACGCCGCAGCGGCTCATCGGACTGTTGAGCATCGCGGTCCTCACGTGGGTCAACCTCCGCGGCGTGCGCGAGGGCAAGTTCGTGCAGACGTCGCTCACGGTGGTGAAGACGGGAGCGCTCGCCCTCCTCGTGCTCCTCGGTCTCACCGTGGGGCGCAACGCGCTCGCCGTCTCGAGCAATTTCATCGGCGGCAGCTTCGGCGGCACGTGGTCGCTGACCTCCACGCTCATCATCGCGTTCGGTGCCGCGATGGTCGGGTCGCTCTTCTCCAGCGATGCCTGGAACAGCGTCACCTTCGCCGCGGCGGAGGTGAAGGAGCCGCAGCGCAACCTGCCCCTCGCCCTCGTGCTGGGCACGGGGCTCGTGTCGCTGCTCTACATCCTCGCCAACATCTCGTACCTGAGCGTCCTGCCGTACCACGGCACCGCGGAGGGCGCCACCGTCGTCGCGCGCGGGATCGCGCACGCGACGCAGGACCGCGTCGCCACCGCCGTGACCGAGACGATCTTCGGGCCGAGCGGCGCCGTGCTCATGGCGTCGGCGATCCTCATCTCGACGTTCGGTTGTAACAACGGGCTGATTCTCTCGGGCGCCCGACTGCTCTACGCGATGGCCCGGGACGGCCTCTTCTTCCGCAAGGCGGGGACGTTGAACCGGAACAACGTCCCCGCCTTCGCGTTGGTGGTGCAGTCGATCTGGACCGCGATCCTCTGTCTCACCGGCACCTACGGCCAGCTGCTGAACTACGTGATCTTCGCGGCGCTGCTGTTCTACGCCTTCACCACGGCGGGTCTGTTCATTCTCCGCCGCACGCGCCCCGATGCCGCACGACCGTACCGTGCCTTCGGCTACCCGGTGCTGCCCGCGCTGTACATCGTGCTCTGCTGCGCGGTGATGCTGCTTCTCCTCCTGTCGCCGACGACGCGGACCGAGTCCATCTCCGGGCTGGTCCTCGTGATGATCGGCGTTCCGGTGTTCTACCTCTGGCGCCGCCTCGAAGGGCCGGCCGCCGCCGACGCCTGACCGGCTCGGCCCTCACGCCCGCAACCCGCAACTTCGCCACATGACGCAGACGCAGTCCTCTCTGTTGACGCTCGTCATCGCCGCCAGCGCCTTCGCGCTCGTCTTCGCGGTCTTCCTCGCCCGTTGGGTGCTCTCCCGCTCGCGCGGGACGCCCGAGATGCAGAAGATCTCCAACGCGATCCAGCAAGGCGCCGAGGCCTATCTCGCGCGTCAGTACAAGACCATCGCGCTGCTCTCCATCGTCGTGGCCATCCTCCTCGGCGTCGGGTACGGGTTCTTCCGTCCGACCACGCCGTACGACCCGGTCCAGAATCCCCGGACGTTCGCCCTCTACGTCACCGCCTCCTTCCTGCTCGGCGCGCTGAGCTCCGGCGTGGCGGGCTACGTCGGCATGTGGGTGTCCATCCGCGCGAACATCCGCGTCGCCTCCGCGGCGATGTCGTCGCTCAACGACGCGCTGCAGACCGCGCTGCGTGGCGGCGCCGTGTCGGGGCTGTTCACCGTCGCCATGAGCCTGCTCGGCGTCGGGGGCCTCTTCGCCGTGCTCTCGCTGCTCGCGCCGGCCGGCGTCTCCGCCGACGAGTGGGCGCAGAAGATTCCCTTCCTGATCGTCGGCTACGGCTTCGGCGCGTCGTTCGTCGCTCTGTTCGCCCAGCTCGGCGGCGGCATCTACACCAAGGCGGCCGACGTCGGCGCGGACCTCGTCGGCAAGGTCGAAGCGGGAATTCCCGAGGACGACCCACGCAACCCCGCGGTGATCGCCGATCTCGTGGGCGACAACGTCGGTGACTGCGCCGGCCGCGGTGCCGACCTCTTCGAGTCCACCGCCGCCGAGAACATCGGGGCGATGATCCTCGGCGTGCTGCTGCATCGCGCGTTCGGTATCAACGGCGTGCTCTTCCCGCTGGTGATCATGGCGCTCGGGCTGATCTGCTCGATCGTCGGCGTGATGCTCGTGCGCACGCGCGAGGACGCCGACCCGATGAAGGCGCTCAACCTCGGCTACTACGTCACGTCGGGCCTCGTGACGATCGCGTTCTTCTTCGCGACGCGCATCCTCCTCAATCCCGCCGGCCTCCCCGATGTCTGGTGGCACTTCTTCCTCTGCGGGTTGATCGGGATCGCCACCTCGATCGCGTTCGTGTTCATCACGCAGTACTACACCGAATACCGCTATCGCCCGGTGCTCGGCATCGCCGAGGCGAGCCAGACCGGTCCCGCGACGAACATCATCGCCGGCATCGCCGTCGGGATGGAATCGACGGTCATGCCGGTCATCACCATCGGCATCGCGATCATCGCCAGCTATGCGCTCGGCAACGCCAGCGGACTGGTGAACGAGGCCGGCGAGCCGATCGGGGGCCTGTTCGGCACCGCCGTCGCGACGATGGGCATGCTCGGGACGGCCGGATACATCCTCGCGATGGACGTGTTCGGTCCGATCACGGACAACGCGGGCGGCATCGTCGAGATGTCGCGCCAGCCGGAGTCGGTGCGCGACAAGACCGACCGGCTCGACTCGGTCGGTAACACGACGAAGGCGCTCACCAAGGGCTACGCGATCGGCTCGGCGGCCCTCGCGGCGTTCCTGCTCTTCTCGGCCTATCTCGACGAGGTGCGCCACTACACGGGGCGCGTGCAGCACGTCGACCTCTCGAAGCCCGTCGTGTTCGTGGCGGGCCTGCTCGGGGCGATGCTCGTCTACTGGTTCTCGTCGCTCGCCATGACGGCGGTGCGGAAGGCCGCATCGTCGGTCATCACGGAAGTGCGGCGGCAGTTCCGCGAGCGGCCGGGGATCATGCAGGGGACCGAAGACCCCGACTATGCCTCGTGCGTCGACATCGTCACCGTCGGCGCGCTCAAGGCGATGGTGCTGCCGGGCGCCCTCGTCGTGCTGTTTCCCATCGTCGTCGGCCTCGTGTTCAAGCACTTCGGGCAGCGGAGCGACTACATGGGCGCCGAGTCGGTCGCCGCGCTGCTGATGGTCGGCACGATCGCCGGCATCCTGATGGCCGGCTTCCTGAACAACGGCGGCGGCGCCTGGGACAACGCCAAGAAGTACATCGAGACGGGCGCCTACGGCGGGAAGCGGTCCGAGGCCCACAAGGCTGCCGTGGTCGGGGATACCGTGGGCGACCCGTTCAAGGACACCGCCGGTCCATCGTTGCACGTGCTCGTGAAGCTGCTGAGCACGATCACGCTCGTGCTCGCCCCGCTGTTCCTCTGACGGCTCTCGCGCGCGAGGATCGATGATCTCCCTGTTCGCCCGGAAGCCGATCGCCGAGCTGATCGCCGAAGAGGGGCATCCGAACGCGTTGAAGCGGGAGCTCGGGGCGGGCGATCTGATCATGCTCGCCATCGGCGCCGTGATCGGCGCGGGCATCTTCGGAGCCATCGGCACCGCGGCGGCGGGACAGACCGACGCCGCGGGAAACGTGATCCGGAGCGGAGCCGGGCCCGCGCTCGTCTTCTCCTTCCTCCTCCTCGGAGGCGCGTGCGCCCTCGCGGCGCTCTGCTACGCCGAGCTGGCGTCGATGATCCCCCAGGCGGGGAGCGCGTACGCCTACACGTACGCGACGCTCGGCGAGCTGGTCGCGTGGATCATCGGCTGGGATCTGATCCTCGAGTACGCCGTCGGCAACGTCGCGGTGGCCATCTCGTGGGGCGACTACTTCAAGACGCTCACCGGGGGGCTGCTGCATCTCCCCGTCTGGTTGACGACGGGCTATCGCACCGCGCTCCTCAGCTCCGATGCCGGCGTGCACGGGTTGCTGTCGACGGCGCCGCGCGTCGCCGGCATCCCGATCCTCGTCAATCTGCCGGCGTTCGCGATCGTCGCGTTCATCACGTGGCTCCTGCTGCGCGGCGTGCGTGAGAGTGCGCGGGCGAACAACATCATGGTCGTGGTGAAGCTCCTCGCCCTCGGACTGTTCATCGCGGCGGGGCTCACGAAGATCGACCCGGCGAACTACACGCCCTTCGCCCCGAACGGGTTCGCCGGCATCCACCACGGCGCGGCGATCGTCTTCTTCGCCTACATCGGCTTCGACGCGATCTCCACGGCTGCCGAGGAAACGAAGGATCCACAACGCAACCTGCCGATCGGGATCCTCGGCGGCCTCGCGATCTGCACGGTCATCTACGTCATCGTCGGCGCCGTGCTCACGGGGATGGTGAACTACAAGGAGCTGGATCCGAGCCTTCACGCCGACCCGCTGGCGTACGCGCTCCAGCGCACGGGGATGCAGAGTGCCGGGTGGCTCGTCGCGCTCGGCGCGGTGTTCTCGATGACCGCGGTGCTGCTCGTGTTCCAGTACGGCCAGCCGCGCATCTTCTACGCGATGGGGCGCGACGGCCTGCTGCCGCGATGGGCGTCGCGCGTGCACGAGCGCACCCGGGTGCCGTACGTGACGACGCTCGTGACCGGGGTCTTCGTCGCGCTCTGGGCGCTGATCGGCGACGCGGGAGAGACGTACGACCTCACCAACATCGGGACGCTGTTCGCGTTCGCGCTGGTGTGTATCGGCGTGCTCGTGCTCCGCTACACCCAGCCCGAGCGGCCACGCCCCTTCCGGGTGCCCTTCGTCTGGCCCGTGTGCATCGGCGGCGCCGCGGCGTGTCTCTTCGTGATGAAGGGCCTGCCGCGCCAGGCGTGGGAGCGGTTCGGGATCTGGCTCGCCATCGGGCTCGGGCTGTACTTCGCCTACGGCTACGGGCATTCGGTGCTGCGGCGCTCCGGCACGACGACCGACCGCGCGTGAGCGAACCGTCGACCTCCGCGCCGAAGGCGCGAGCGGCCGGCGGGCCATCGCTTCCCTGGTGGCGGCGCATCAGCCAGACCCAGTGGATCGTCGTCTCGATGGTCCTCGGCGTTGCCCTGGGCTGGCTCTATCCCGATCACGCGGCCGGCGAGGGCGGCTTCCAGGCGTCCGATCTCGGCGTCCTGTCGACGATCTTCCTCCGGATGATCAAGTCGCTGATCGTGCCGCTGCTTTTCTCGACGCTCGTCGTCGGGATCGCCGGGCACGGCGACGACATGAAGCGCGTCGGCAAGCTCGCGATCCGGTCCATTCTGTACTTCGAGCTCGTCACGACGCTGGCACTCGTCGTGGGCCTGCTCGCGGTGAACCTCGTCCAGCCCGGCCGCGGCGTGGATCTCGGCGCCGCGAGCGCGGAGGCCGGGACCCAGCTCGCGCGGACGCACACGACGCTTCGAGGGGTGATCGAGCACACCGTCCCGCAGAGCTTCTTCGAGGCGGCGGCCACGAACGAAGTGCTGCAGGTGGTGTTCTTCTCGATCGTGTTCGCCGTGGCGCTTTCGAAAGTCCAGGGTCCGGCGAAGACCTTCATGCTCTCGGCATGCGAGAGTCTCAGCGAGGTAATGTTCAAGTTCACGGCGATCGTGATGAACTTCGCGCCGTTCGGCATCGGCGCGGCGATCGCGGTGACGGTGGGGAAGAGCGGCCTCGGCGTCCTGCGCAACCTGGGCGTTCTCGTGCTCACGTTGTACGGCGCGCTGATCGCGTTCGTGTTGTTCGTGCTCATCCCCGTGGCGCTGCTCTTCAAGGTCCCACTGCGCCGCTTCTGGCAGGCCGTGAAGGAGCCCTGGCTGATCGCGTTCACCACGGCGTCGTCGGAGGCGGCGCTGCCGCTCGCCCTGCAGCAGATGGAACGGCTCGGCGTGCCGCGCCGCATCGTGGCATTCGTGCTGCCGACGGGCTACTCGTTCAACCTCGACGGGAGCACGCTGTACCTGGCGCTGGCGTCGGTGTTCGTCGCCCAGGCGGCGGGAATCGACATGCCGATCGAAGCGCAGGTGCTGATGATGCTGACGCTCATGCTCACGAGCAAAGGCGTGGCGGCCGTGCCGCGCGCCTCGCTCGTGATCCTGTCCGGCGCCCTCGCGCAATTCGGCCTGCCGCTGCAGGGTGTGGCCGTGATCCTCGGCGTCGACGCGCTGATGGACATGGCGCGCACGTCCATCAACCTCGTCGGCAACTGCCTCGCGACCGTGGTGATGGCGCGCTGGGAGGGTGTCTTCGCGCTCGCCTCCGAAGACACGCCCGTGGCCGACGCGCTGCAAGGCCAGCCGCTCGTCGTGCCGGAAGTGCGGGAGTCGTAGGCGACGTCGTTCATCGCGTCCGCGCCGTCGATCGGCGTTCCGCCGTTCTGGCCCGGGGAGCGAATGGATCCGGGGCTCAGGCCGACTCGGACACGTAGCGCAGCGCACTGCGGACTGCGCCGCGCGCCGGATTGACCTCGCCCACGCGGAGCTGCGCGCCCGGCACGGCGCTCTTCAGCCGATGCTCGAGACGCTTCCGGAGCGTCGTCCCCTTCGTCAACATGCCGCCCGTCAGGGCGACGGGAGTCGCGGCACGCTCGTCGCCGAAGAGCTGCCGCGAGAGCGTGCGGATGTGCAGCACGAGCTCCTCGACGGCGAGGCTGATGATCGAGTTCGCGCGGAGGTCGCCCGCCTCCGCGACGCTCGAGACGACCGGCGCGAGCGACGCGAGCTGCGCCGGCGTCGCCTGCGCCGCCCACGCGATCAGCTCCTGTGGCTCGTTCAACTGCGCCGCGGTCAGGACGGCGCCCACGAGCGCCGTTTCCGGCTCGCGGCCGTCGGCGGACCCCGTCACGACGCTCAACGCGCGGCGTCCGATCCACTGGCCGCTCCCTTCGTCTCCGCACACGGGGCCCCAGCCGCCGCAGCGCGCGGACTGTCCCGAGGGGCCGCGCCCGAATGCCACCGACCCGGTGCCGCTCACGAGGAGCACGCCCGGCCCCTCGCCGAACGCGTCGTCGAGCGCGATCGCGAAATCGGCGTGGATCACCACCTCGTCCGCCAGCTCGCGGCTCGCGAGCGCCTGCCAGAGCGCCTGCCGCTCCGGCTCGCGCCCCGCTCCCGCGACGCCGACGCAGAGCACCTTCGGCGTCACGTGCGTCATCTCGCACGACGCGAGGGCGTCCTGGACGGTGTGCGCGATCACGTCCGCCGAGCGCTCGACCTCGCCCGGTCGCACGGCGCTTCCCGGGCCCACCACTTCACCGAGGTGCGAGGCTCCCTCGTCCGCGACGATGGCGTGCGTCTTCGACCCGCCCCCGTCGACCCCGACGACGATGTAGGTCACGATGCGGCCGGACGCGCCGGCGAGGGATGGGTCAACGAGGAAAGAATGCCCACGAGGAGAGTGATGGCGGTGCCGATGAGGACGTACCAGGGCCACGCGATCGAACCGAACGGTCCGAGCGCCGGCGCGAGCGACGGATAGGCGGCCACGAGCGGCTTCGCGAACACGATGAACGCCATCACGGCGATCGCCACGGACATGCCGAGGATCGCATCGCGCTCGATCGCCCGCCGCCAGAAAATACCCAGGAAGAAGCCGCCGAGCAGGCCGCCGTACGTGAACGAGGCGATTCCGAGCGCGACGATCACCACCGGGGTCTTCGTGTCCTGCGGGAAGAGCAGGGCGCCGAGCGTGAGCACGATCCCCCACCCGAGCGCGAAGAGCCGCCCCATCTTGAGCGTATGCGCGTCGTCCGGCGCACGCTTGGTGAGGGGCAGATAGATGTCGTGCGTCGTCGCGCCGGCGAGCGAGTTGATCGCGCCGGAGTGCGTGCTCATCGTCGCGGCCACGATCGCCGCGACGATGAGCCCCACGAGCCCCGTCGGCATGTGCTCGAGGATGAACGTCGGGAAGATCTGGTCGGTCGCGGGGAAGAGCCGCCCCTGATAGAACGCCCAGAGCCCGAGGCCGATGAGCAGGAAGAGGAAGAACTGTGCGAACACGACGAACCCCGATCCGATGATGGCGCGCTGCGCGTCACGCAGCGAGCGCGACGACATCAGGCGCTGCACGATGAGCTGGTCGGTGCCGTGCGACGCCATGGCGAGGAAGGCGCCCCCGACCAGCCCCGCCCAGATCGTGTGCGGGCGGTCGAGCCCCGGATAGAAGTCCACGGCGCGCGTCTTTCCCGCGGCGGCGGCCGAGCTCCAGATCTCGCTCCAGCCGCCCGGCACGAGGTGCCCGAGGATCAGGACGGCCGCTGCGCCGCCGCTGAGGTAGATCCCCGCCTGTACGAGCTCCGTCCACACCACCGCCTTCATCCCGCCCTTGTACGTGTACAGCACGGTGAGCAGGCCGAGCATCAGCACGGCGATCGGCATCACGTATGCCTTGTTCGACACGCTCGGACTGATGATCAGGGCCACCGGGATCGCGGTCGCGAAGACGCGCACGGAATCCGCCAGCGCGCGCGTTACCATGAACACGATCGACGTGAAGCGGCGCGTCGCGATGCCGAAGCGCGTCTCGAGCAGCGCGTACGCCGTGACCAGATTTCCCTCGAAGTAGCGCGGCAGCAGCACGGCGGCGACGACCACGCGCCCGATGATGTATCCCGCCACGATCTGCAGGAAGCCGAGGTCGCCGAAGCCGGGCGCGTTCCCGTACGAGAGCCCGGGCGTGCTGATGAACGTCAGCGCGCTCGTCTCGCTGGCGACGATCGAGAACATCACCGCCCACCACGGGATCGCGCGGTCGGCGACGAAGTAGTCCTTCGCGTCGCGTTGGCGCCGCCCGACGTACAAACCGAGCGCCGTCGTGCCGGCCAGGTACACCACCAGCACGACGGCGTCGAGCGCGGTGAAGCGCGTCATTCGCGAACTCTACTCGACGACGTACGCTTCCATCGCGAAGTACTCCGCCAGCCCGAGCCGGTCGAGCAGGCCGGCCGTGTCGCGGTTGCGCGCGTCGACCCGCTGCCAGAACTCGCGGTCGTCCTGGCCGGGGAAGGGCGCCGAATCCTTCTGCGACTGGTGCTTGAAGATCGCCTGGATCTTCGTGCGCAGCTCCTCCTGCGACATCGGCACGAGCCACGTCGCGTCCGTCACCGGCCACTCCTGCCACGCGCCGCGGTACAGCCACACCTCGGGCCGCGGGAAGGTGATCTCCTGCAGCGCGCGATCGATCGCCTCCTTGCACATCCGGTGCGTGCCGTGCGGATCGGACAGGTCGCCCGCCACGAAGATGATCTCCGGACGGAACTCCTCCAGGAGATCGCGCACGATCGCCACGTCCGCCGGCCCGATCGGGTCCTTCTTCACCTTGCCCGTCTGGTAGAACGGCAGGTTGAGGAACCGCGCGTTGTCGCGCTCGAGGCCCATGACCTCGATCCCCGCCACGGCCTCGCTCTCGCGGATGATGCGCTTGATGTCCTGCACCTCGGGGATGTCGACGTCGCCCGGCTTCTTGGAGTCGAGGAAGTCGTAGACGCGATCCGCCAGCGTCTCCACCTCGGAGCCCCCGATGCCGCGATCGTGATCGAGACGCCGCAGGAAGTCCACGTAGCGGCGCACGTCGTGATCGAACACGGCGATGTTGCCGCTCGTCATGTACGCGATGAGCATCTCGTTGCCGTTCTCGACGAACTTGCGCAGGATGCCGCCCATCGAGATCACGTCGTCGTCCGGATGCGGCGAGAAGCAGATCGTGCGCCGCCCCTTCGGCAGCTTGCTCTTGCCGCGGATCTTCGCGCCGAGCGCGTTGAACACCTCGCCGTTCACCGCGCCCGGCGAGCCGTAGCGCGCCACGAGCGACGACATCCCCTGCTCGGCGTAGTCCCACTGCGTGAGCTTCAGGATCGCCTTCTTCGACTGCTGCGAGAGCCACACGACCGCCCGCAACATCATCTCGGAACTCCACTGCACCTCGTCGAGCAACCAGGGCGTGGCGATGCGCGTCAGGTCGGCGCCCGCCGCCCGGTCGACGTAGAACGTCGTGTCGGGATGCCGCTGGAGGAACGTCGCCGCGACTTCGAGGCTGATCTCCCCCTCCACCGCGCGCCGCACGATCGACGCCTTGTGTTCGCCCGTGGCGAGGATCGCGATCTCCCGAGCCTCGAGGATCGTCGCGACGCCCATCGTGATCGCCTCACGGGGGACGAACTCCTCGCCGAAGAAGTCGGCCGCCGCGTCTCGCCGCGTCACCGCGTCGAGATGCACGAGTCGCGTGCGGCTGTCCGCGCCGGAGCCCGGCTCGTTGAAGCCGATGTGTCCCGTCTTGCCGACGCCGAGAAGCTGGAAGTCGATGCCGCCGGCATCCCGGATCGCCCGCTCGTACGCCTGGCACTGCGCCTCGATCTCCTCGCGCGGAATGTCGCCGCGCGGGATGTGCACGTTCTCGCGCCGCACGTCCACGTGGTCGAACAGGTTCTCCCACATGAAGCGGTGGTACGAGTGGATGTTCTCGGGGCCCATCGGGAAGTACTCGTCGAGATTGAACGTCACGACGTTCCTGAAGCTGAGTCCCTCCGCGCGGTGCATGCGGATCAGCTCACGGTAGACGCCGATCGGCGTCGAGCCGGTCGCGAGGCCGAGGACCACGGGGCGGCCCGCGGCGTCGTGCTCGCGGATGAGCGTCGCGATGCGCGTCGCGACGACCCGGGCGATGTCCTCGTGCTCGTCGAGCACGAGCGTGGGGATGCGTTCGCGCGCCGTAGCGTGTTCACCGAGACGAAAAGGCCCGCGGATCGCTGTGCGATCGCGGGCCTCGTGCTCGGTGCCGACGTCCTTGTGGGCGCCAGTGACCGAAGAAGTCATGTGTCCTTGGGGATCAGGCGGAGAAGGAGCTGCCGCACCCGCAGCCCCCGGTGGCATTCGGGTTCTTGAAGGTGAAGCCGGAGCCCTGCATCGACGACGTGTAGTCGATCGTCACGCCACCGACGTACTGGGCTGAGAAAGGGTCCACGAAGACCTTGAACTCGCCCTGGTCGACGACGAGATCGTCCTCCGCGGCCTGGTCTTCGATGAGCAGCCCGTACTTGAAGCCGCTGCATCCGCCCGGCTGCACGCTGACGCGCAGTCCGCCGACCGCGGGATCCACACCCTCCTGCTGCATGAACTTCATGACCTCGGCCCCGGCAACCGGCGTGACGGTCATGAGGACGTCGGGTTGATTGGTCGTGCTCACGGTTCCTCCAGCGTGTGTCGCGCGCGCGGCGCGCGGTGATGCACCCCTAAGTATATACCCTGAAACGGGTAAAGGTTCAAGCGCAGCCGTGCCTCGAGCCGGGGCCCCTCATCGAGGAATACCGCCCGCCGGCACCGGTTTTCATACCCCCTCAGTCCCCCGTCGCCGCAACGACATCGCGCTGCGCACGCACCCCGGCATCCTCCTCCCGGAACGCCTTGGCGATCCAGGCGAACGCCACGACGGCGATCAGCAGGAGCACGATTCCCGCGCCGAGCTCGCCGAAAACGATCTTGCCGATCCCGAAGAGGCTCGCGTACACGGCGACGATGCCGGCGATCCAGTTCGTCCAGGCGAGCGCGCCGCCAGGGATCGACTCGCCCGGATAGCCGAGCCGCGTCGAGATCCGCCGCCAGCCGGGGCCGCCCGGGCGCACCTTCTCGTAGAACGCCTCGAGCTTGGCTTCCGGCTCGGGGGCCGTCAGGTAGGTCACCGAGAGCCAGACCACGGTGCTCACGCCGACGGTGATCAGCATGACCCACGACTGCACCAGCGGGCTCCCGGCGGGGAAGCGCGGCCGGACCAACGCCATCGCGGCGACCGACACGACGAACGACGCGATCATGGCGCTGATCTCGCTCCACGCGTTGATGCGCCACCAGTACCAGCGCAGGATGAGCACGAGCCCCGTTCCCGAGCCGAGCGCGAGCAGCAGCTCCCACATCGACCCGACGGTGTCGATCTTCGACGTCACGATCACGGAGAGCAGGAAGAGGATCACCGTCGCCCAGCGCGACACGGTGACGTAGTGGTGATCGGGCGCCGTCTTGTTCAGGAACCGCCGGTAGAAGTCGTTCACGAGATACGACGCGCCCCAGTTCAGCTGCGTCCCCACCGTGGACATGTACGCCGCGGCGAACCCCGCCATCATGAACCCGCGCCATGGCGTCGGGAGCAGGTCGACGAACGCCTGTACGTAGGCGGCCTCGTGATCGTGCGTCGGCCCGACGCCGTTCGGGTAGAGCATCACCGCGGCGAGCGCCGTCACGATCCACGGCCACGGCCGCAGCGCGTAGTGCGACACCTGAAAGAACAGTGTGGCGAGAACGCCGTCGCGCTCGGTCTTCGAGGAGAAGATCCGCTGCGCGACGTAGCCGCCGCCGCCCGGCTCCGCCCCCGGATACCACGCCGCCCACCATTGCACCGAGAGGAACACCGACAGGGTGAGCAGCGGCATCCAGGCGTACCCGGCGATCCCCGCATCCGTCCACCGCACGGGAAGCACGGACAGCGCCGCCGTCGAGCTGCCGAAGTGCTCCGCGACGCCCGCCTTGAGCCGGTCCATCCCGCCCACCGCGCGCACCGCGTACACGGCGAGGATGATCACGGCGCTCATCTTGATCACGAACTGCACGAGGTCCGTCCAGAGCACGGCCCACATCCCCGCGCCGGTCGAGTAGGCGACCGTGATGACGAAGCAGATCCCGACCGCGATGACCTCGCCCGAGACCGACACGCCGAGCACGTTCACGGGGTGCAGCCCGAGCGAGATGGTGAGAATCTTGATCATCGCCTTGGTGACCCACCCGAGGATGATCAGATTGATCGGCAGCGCGAGGTAGAGCGCACGGAACCCTCGCAGCGCCGCGGCGGGCTTGCCGCTGTAGCGCAGTTCGGCGAACTCCACGTCGGTCATCACGCCGGCGCGGCGCCACAGTCTGGCGAAGAAGAACACCGTGAGCATTCCGCTCATCAGCATGTTCCACCAGATCCAGTTGCCGGCGACGCCGTTGCTGAAGACGAACCCGGTGACGACGAGCGGCGTGTCGGCCGCGAACGTCGTGGCGACCATGCTCGCGCCGGCGAGCCACCAGCTCACGTTGCGGCCGGAGAGAAAATATTCCTCGACGCTCTCGCCACCCTTCTTCGTGAAGAGGATGCCGATGCCCATCGACAGCGCGAAGTAGGCGAAGACGATTGCCCAGTCGATCGCGGAGAGGTTCATGACGCGGTGGAGGAGGAAGAGAGCGCGGTGCACGCCGCGCGAGGCGCGAATGCTGCGAGCGCGGTCGTGACCGCGCCGAGCCCCATCATTTTGCGACGAGGAACGCCGATGCGCGAGAGTTCATTTTGGGGGACCGTGGGCGTCGCATCGTCGCGACGTCGGTGCAGGGGGGGCCGCGCCACGCTCGCGCTCGCGGCCACGCTCGCGGCCACGCTCGCCGCCGCGACCGGATGTGCGGCACATGTCGCAGCGCGAACGGATGTGCCGCGTGTTCGTCCCGGCATCAGCGTCCTGCTGAGCGACAGCATCCACCTGGTCCGAGGCCACCGCGTCGGCCTGCTCACGAATCAGACCGGGATCGACGAGCACGGCGAGTCGGACATCGAGCGACTGCGGTCGCCCGAGGCGCGCGCCGCGGGCGTGCAGCTCGTGCGCCTCTTCTCGCCCGAGCACGGAATCCGTGGCACCGAGGATCGCGAGCAGCTCGCGAGCGGCATCGACGCGCGCACGGGCTTGTTCATCAATTCGCTGTACACGAACGGGACGATCGCGCCTCCCGACAGCACGCTCCGCGATCTCGACGTCCTCGTCGTCGACCTCCAGGACATCGGCACCCGCACGTGGACCTACGTCGGCGCCATGCTCTACGCCATGCGCGCGACGGCGCGACTCGGCATCCCGATCGTCGTGCTCGACCGCCCCGACCCGCTCGGCGGTCTCGCCCCCGACGGCCCGATCCTCGACCCGTCGCTCGCGAACCCCGACGCGCCCACGGCTGCGCGGCCCGGTCTCGCCTATGCCCTCTACCCCGTGCCGCTCCGGCACGCGCTCACGATGGGGGAGCTCGCGCGGTACTTCGACGCCGAGCTCCACGTCGGCGCGCAGCTGCACGTCGTCCCCGCGGACGGGTGGCGACGCGCGATGTGGTTCGACGAGACCGGCCTCCCCTGGGTGAAGCCGTCGCCCAATCTGCCGACGCTCGCCAGCGCCACGGTCTATCCGGCGCTCGTCGCATTCGAGGGGTCGAACCTCAGCGTCGGTCGCGGCGTGGCAGACGCGTTCCAGCGGTTCGGCGCGCCATGGCTGCCGGCCGAGCGCGTCGCGGCCATGCTCGAGGCGCGCCGGCTGCCGGGTGTGCGCTTCGAGCGGAACGACTACGCGCCGCAGGGCGCCACGGACGGGAAGTATTCCGGGCGCGCGATCGGCGGGGTACGCATCGTCGTCACCGATCGCGACCGCTTCTCCCCGGGGCGCACCGCGGCCGCGATCCTCTGGGCCGTGCATCGTGCCGCGCCCGACTCGCTCGTCGTGCGAGCGCGCGCCTTCGATGAGCGCTTCGGCCGGCCGGCGATGCGTGAGGCGATCATGGCGGGGGAGGATCCCGACGTCGTCGTCGCTCGCGACAGCGCCGCCGTGGCCGCCTGGTGGCGTGCGGTGGCGCGCTACCGCATCTATCGATAAGCTCTGCCGAGCTGGTCCTCGCATGTGTCTTGCACGGGAGCAGCGCCGACCGACATACCCCACGCCACGATCGAGGAACGGCCCATGATCGCCCCCGTCAGAGCATCTCTGCTTGCGCTCGGCCTCGCGACGCTCGTCGCCTGCGGGCCGCGTCAGGTCGAAGTCAGGACCGCGCCCGAAGCCACCGATGCGCAGAGCGGCCCGAGCGTCCAGTTCACGAACAACCTCAGCCAGGCGGTGAACGTCTACGTCACCGCCGCCGGCGGGAACGAGCTGTTCCTCCGCCAGGTCGCGGCGAACACCGTGGAGAAGCTGCCCGTGAGCGGCGTGCCGGCGGGCGCCACGGTCACGTTCAAGGCGGTGACGGTCGACGGATCGCGCACCTATCAGAGCCGGAGCGCGCCACTTGCGTCGCAGTTCTTGTGGAGTGTTCCCTGAGTCGCGGCGCTCGGCGCTCGCGGGCTCCGCTGGTTGCTGCCCCCCGTGACGACCGATAGCTTTCCGAGCCGGAGGTCACCCTCCGGCTCGTTTGTTTTTTCGGCCAACCATACCGCCGCGCGCCCATCCGGCTGCGGGCTCTCCGTGCGCCTCGGAGCCGCATGAAGCTTCTGCCCGACTGGATCACGACAGGTTATCTGCGGCTCATCGATCCGGTCGCGAACTGGCTGGTGAAGCGTGGGGTCCACCCGAACACGATCACCGTCGTCGGGACCCTCTGCACGCTCGTCGGCGGGGTGATCTACGGGACCGGCCACATCCGCACCGGCGGGTGGTTTCTCGGCCTGACGGCACTCTTCGACGTGCTCGACGGCACGGTGGCGCGGCGGACGAACACGAGCAGCACCTTCGGCGCCTTCCTCGATTCCACGCTCGACCGCCTCGCCGACGGATTCGTGCTCGGCGGGCTCGCGGTGTTCTACGCCACGAGCCGGCTTCATGGCAGCGTGCCGATGCTCATCGTCGCGCTGCTCGGGCTCGTCGGTGCGTTCCTCACCTCGTACACGCGCGCGAGAGCGGAGTCGCTCGGCCTCGACGCGAAGGTCGGATTCCTCCAGCGTCCGGAGCGGGTCGTCCTCCTCTCCGCGCCGCAAGCGTTCTTCGGCCTCGTCTTCGGCGGGTGGGTGCTCGCCATCATCATCTTCATTCTGACCCTCACGGCCTGGATCACCGTGGTCCAGCGCGTGGCGTTCGTCTATCGGGCGACCACGCGAGCGGACGAGGCGGAAGCGCGCGCGGCGACCGAGGCGAGGCCTCGGTTCTGGGCACGCGACCGTGCGCCGCGCCCTCTGCTCAAAGGAGAATAGGTTCGTGCAAGGTTCCACCTCCGACGCACCGTCCACTCCACGCCCCGCCACCGGCAAGCTCGGCATCATCACGCCGGGGCTCGGCGCCGTCGCCACCACTTTCATGGCCGGCGTGGAGAGCGTCCGGCGCGGTCACGCGAAGCCGATCGGATCGCTTACCCAGATGGCGACGATCCGGCTCGGCAAGCGGACCGACAACCGGTCCCCGCTGATCAAGGACTTCGTCCCGCTCGCGTCCCTCGACGACATCGTCTTCGGCGCGTGGGACCCCATCCCCGACGACGCCTACACCGCCGCGCGCAAGGCGGGAGTGCTCGAGGATCGCGACCTCGAGCCGATCAGGGAGTTCCTCTCGGGCATCAAGCCGATGCCCGCCGTGTTCGAGAACAGGTACGTCACGCGGATCAACGGCACGAACGTCAAGAAGGGGAAGACGAAGCGCGACCTCGCCGAGCAGCTCCGGCAGGACATCCGCGACTTCAAGGCGCGTCACAAGTGCGACCGCGTGGTCATCGTGTGGTGCGCGTCGACGGAGATCTTCATCAGGCCGGGACCGAAGCACGCCACGCTGGAGCAGTTCGAGCGCGCGATGGACGACAACGACGACGAGATCGCGCCGTCGATGCTCTACGCGTACGCCGCCATCATGGAGGGCGTGCCGTTCTGCAACGGCGCACCCAACCTGTCGGTCGACATTCCGGCGCTCGTGCAGCTCGCGAACGATCGCGGCGTGCCGATTTCGGGGAAGGACTTCAAGACCGGGCAGACGTGGATGAAGACCGTCATCGCGCCCGGCCTCAAGGCGCGCATGCTCGGCCTCGCGGGGTGGTACTCCACGAACATCCTCGGCAATCGCGACGGCGAGGTGCTCGACGACCCCGCGTCGTTCAAGACGAAGGAGGAATCGAAGCTCTCCGTGCTGCACACCATCCTGCAGCCCGAGATCTATCCCGAGCTGTACAAGGGCTTCTCCCACGTCGTGCGCATCAACTACTACCCGCCGCGCGGCGACAACAAGGAAGGGTGGGACAACATCGACATCGTCGGGTGGATGGGCTACCCGATGCAGATCAAGGTGAACTTCCTCTGTCGCGATTCGATCCTCGCGGCCCCGATCGTGCTCGACCTGGCCCTCTTCAGCGACTTCGCCCAGCGCGCGGGGCTCAAGGGCATCCAGGAATGGCTGTCGTTCTACTACAAGAGCCCGATGACCGCGCCCGGGCTGCCGCCGGAGCACGACCTGTTCATCCAGCAGACGAAGCTCAAGAACACGCTCCGTCACCTCATGGGCGAGGAGCAGATCACGCATCTCGGCCTGGAGTACTACCAGTCGTGATGCCGGCGGCGCGTGCGCGCCTGCTCGTGGCGGCCGCCGGCCTCGCGGTCGTCGGGGCGGCCTCGTGCGGGCCGCCGCGCCGTCCGGAGATCCGGCAGGGGAGCAAGAGCTACCTCTTCACCATCACGTCGGATCCGATCCCGCCGCATGCGCGGGAGGACGTCGTCTACACCGTGACCGTCCGCGACCGGAAGAGCGGCCAGCCGATCGAGACGGGCGAGGGCCGCATCTTCGCCAACACGATCGACGGGGCGAGGACCTACGACGGCTTCGTCAAGGCGCCCGCCGTCGGAGCGTACTCCGGCAAGCTGCGCTTCGTCGTCGCGGGACAGTGGGCGATCGGCATCCAGTTCCACAGCGATTCCACCAAACCGCTCGAGAAGACCGAGTGGATGCAGGACGTTCTTCAGGAACGCCCCGGTACTCCCTGACCATGCGCCACTTCTATCGCAGCCACACCCCGCCGGCCGACGTCCTCGTCGCCGCTGATAGCTTCTTCGCCGACCTCGGCTTCACGCTCGTCACGACCACCGCGCGGACGCGGACCTACACCGGGCCGCTCGGCGCGCTCCGCATCAGCGCGCGCGCGGAAGGTGGGCACTACACCTTCATCGAGGCGACGTCCGATCAGATGGGCGAGAGCCGCATGGACCGCAACATCAAGCGATTCTTCGTGCACCTGCATCGCGCCGAAGACCCCTCGCACACGCTGCACGCGTCGTACTGATGGCCCGCACGGGCACGAAGGGGAGCGGGGGGCGCGGCGCGCGGACGAGCGCGACGACGCCCCCCGCCGCGGTTCACGACCGGACCTCGACGCTGAGCGCCGAGCAGCGGCTCGAGCTGTACTACTGGATGCGGCTCACGCGCTCGCTCGAGGAGCGTCTCGTCAACCTCTACCGGCAGACGAAGGTGGTCGGAGGGCTCTTCCGCTCCCTCGGCCAGGAGGCGGACGCGGTCGGGAGCGCCTATGCGCTCGAGCGCACCGACATTCTCTCTCCACTCATCCGCAACCTTGGCTCGATGCTCGTCAAGGGCGCGACGCCGCTGGAGATCCTGAAGCAGTACATGGCGCGTGGCGACTCGCCGACCCGCGGGCGCGAGCTCAACATCCATTTCGGCGATCTCGATCGCGGCTTCATCGGGCAGATCTCCCCGCTCGGCGACATGGTGCCGGTCATGGCCGGCGTGACGCTCACCTTCAGGATGCGCCGCGAGCCACGGGTGGGGCTCGTCTACGTCGGCGACGGCGCGACGTCGACGGGGGCGTTCCACGAAGGGATCAACTTCGCCGCCGTGCAGCGCTGCCCGCTCGTCGTCGTGGTCGAGAACAACGGGTACGCCTATTCGACGCCGACGCGCAAGCAGACGCTCGCGGCGCAGTTCGTCGACAAGGCGCCCGGCTACGGCATCGCCGCGGAGCAGGCCGACGGCAACGACGTGATCGCGACGTACGAGGCGACGAAGCGCGCCGTCGACCGGGCGCGTCGCGGCGAGGGCGTGACCCTCGTGGAGCTCATGACGTACCGGCGAAAGGGTCACGCCGAGCACGACAACCAGTCGTACGTGCCCGCCGGCGAGATCGAGCGGTGGGAACGTGAGAACGATCCGGTCACGCGCCATCTTGAGCGGCTGCGCGCCGAGGGCGTGCACGACGACGCGATCGCCGCGGTCGACGCGCGTGTCGTGCGCGAGATCGACGAGGCGGCCGACGCCGCCGAGCGGTCGGGCGTGCCCGAGGCGGCCGACGCCCTCGTCGGCGTGTACGCCGATCCGCCCTCCGAGCGTCCGCTCTGGTTTCGCGAGGGGAACGACGCCGTGGTACGCGAGCACGAGCGCGTCGAGGGGTGGGGCACGTTCGATGCGCCGGCGCGCGGAGCCGAGTGATGCCCGAGATCACCTATCTCGAGGCGATCCGCGAAGCGCTGTTCGAGGAGATGGAGCGCGATCCGAACGTCTTCTGTCTCGGCGAGGACATCGGCGCGTACGGCGGAGCGTTCAAGGTCACCGAGGGCCTGCTGGCGACATACGGCGAGGAGCGCGTCATCGACTCGCCCATCTCGGAGATCGCGCTCGTCGGCGCCGCGGCGGGCGCCGCGCACCTGGGTATGCGCCCCGTGGTGGAGATGCAGTTCATCGACTTCATCGCCAACGCGTACGACATGCTCACGAACTACGTCGCCACCGCCCGCTACCGCGCGTTCCTCCCCTGTCCGATGGTCGTGCGCGGGCCGAGCGGCGGGTACGTGCGCGGAGGTCCCTTTCACTCGCAGAACCCCGAGGCCGGCTTCATCCATACGCCCGGGTTGAAGGTCGTCTATCCGAGCACCGCGGAAGACGCGAAAGGCTTGCTCAAGTCGGCGATCCGCGACGACGATTGCGTGCTGTACTTCGAGCACAAGTATCTCTATCGGCGGATCAAGGGCGAGATGCCGCCCGGCGATCACGTCGTCCCGATCGGCAAGGCGCGCGTGGCGCGCGAGGGACGCGATCTCTCGATCATCACGTACGCGGCGACGGTGTACCGAGCGCTGGAGGCGGCCGAGCAGCTCGAGCGAGAGGACGGGCTGTCCGTCGAAGTGCTCGATCTCCGCTCGCTCGCGCCGCTCGACGACGCCGCGATCGACGCCACGGTCCGGAAGACGAACCGCGTGCTCCTCGTGCACGAGGACACGCGCACGGGAGGCATCGCGGGGGAACTGACGGCACGGATCTCGGAGCGAAGCTTCGAGTGGCTCGATGCGCCGGTGCTGCGGGTGACGGCGCACGACGTGCCGCTCCCGTACGCGCCGTCGCTGGAGGACTTCGTCCTTCCCCAGACGGCGGACATCGTGCACGCCGCGCGGCGGCTGGCGGCGTACTGACGTGCGGGATACCGACAACCTCGGCCCTGAGGCGTCGGGGGAGACGAGCGAAGGGATCTGGCCTTATCTTGGTGTCGGATGCCTGACCGCCGTCAGCGGCGCGGTGGCGTTCGGCATGATCGCCGTGCTGCTCGCGAAGGTAGTGGGCTGGGCGACGAAGTGCGCTCCCGATGCGGAGACGGGTGCGCCGTGCGACTGGGCGACGTTCTGGGTGCGAGGCGCGGTCCTCGGGCTGGTGCTCGTGCCAACCGTGGTCATCTGGCGGATGCGGCGGGCTCGCGCGTCGCGCCATTCCAAGTGAGAGGACACCGACGTGGCTCGCGTTGACGTCATCATGCCCCAGATGGGGGAGTCGATCGCCGAGGGGACGCTCTCGAAGTGGCTGAAGCGCGTCGGCGACGAGGTGAAGCGCGACGAGGCGATCTTCGAGATCTCCACGGACAAGGTCGACGCCGAGATCCCGTCGCCCGCTGCCGGCGTGCTCGCCGAGGTCCTGGTGTCGGAAGGCGAGACCGTCGAGGTACAGACGGTGGTGGCGCGGATCGAGACGGAGAAGGGGGCCATGGCGAGCGTGGAGCGGCCGGCGGCGGGACCGGCGGCGGCCTCCGCCCCCCCTGCCGGAGGAAGCGCGCCGGCGCAGGAGCGGGGGGCCCCCCCCAAGTCCCAAGGTGCCGCCGCACCCGCGGTCGCCCAGCATCCTTCCACCGCACCCGCCATCGCGTCCGCCGGCAACGGCCTCGAGGAGCGGCTTCGCACGCGGTCCTCCCCACTCGTCCGCAAGATCGCCGCGGAGCACGGCATCGAGCTCGCCAGCATGCAGGGCACCGGCATCGCCGGCCGCGTCACCAAGCGCGACATCGAGTCGTACATCGCCTCCGGGGCCGCCGCCGCCGCGCCCTCGATGCACGCCCCCGCCGGCGTCGAGCCGCACGGCCCCGCCCCCGAGCCGTGGCCGGGCGATCGCGTCGAGCCGATGTCCAAGATTCGCGCGCTCACCAGCGACCACATGGTCGCCGCGCGCCGCTCCGCTGCGCACGTCACGTCGTTCTTCGAGATCGACCTCACCCGCGTCGGGCGCATCCGCCATCGGCTCCGCGCGCAGTTCGAGGCGGACACGGGCCAGAAGCTCACCTACCTGCCGTTCATCATCAGCGTCGTCGTCGAGCAGCTGAAGCAGTTCCCCGTGCTCAACGCCGCCGTCGCCGGCTCGTCGATCATCTACCGCCGCCAGTACAACGTCGGCATCGCGGTCGCGCTGGACTGGGGCCTCATCGTGCCGGTCATCCGGAACGCCGACGATCTCTCGCTCGCCGGCCTCACGCGCGCCCTCAACGACCTCGCCGAGCGCGCGCGCACGAAGCGGCTCAAGCCCGAGGAAGTGCAGGGCGCGACGTTCACGATCACGAATCCGGGCGTCTTCGGCTCGCTCATGGGCACGCCGATCATCCCGCTCGGCACGTCGGCGATCCTCGGCCTCGGCGCGATCGAGAAGCGCGCCAAGGTGCTTCCCGGTCCGGACGGTGAGGACACGATCGCCATCCGCACCTGCGCCTACTTCTCGCTCTCCTTCGACCACCGCATCGTCGACGGTGCCGACGCGGATCGCTTCCTCGGCGCCGTGAAGCGCGGGCTGGAGAGCTACCCCGATACCGCACGCTGACCGATGCCGCGCGCTCTCACCGTCCAACGCACCCTCGTGACGCCCCCCGAACGGAAGAAGTTCGCCGAGAAGCTGAAGCGAAAACGCGAGTACTATGCGCAGGCGAACTGTCGCTACTGGGTGTTCGAGGAAGCGGGACTGCCGGGCGCCTTTCTCGAGTTCTGTGAAGCGCCGGATCATCAGACGCTCGCGCGCGCGCACGCCTCCGCGCCGGAGCCCATGCTCGATCCCGCGCGCATCTATCACGAAGTGGAGCTTCCCTGATATGCCGACCCGCTCGATCACGCTCGACGGCCGCGCCTGGCGCGTGATGCCTTCCGGCCGCGTCACGCAGTACGACCGCGACGAGTTCGCGCTGCTCTTCGTCTCCGGCGCCGGAGCGGACCGGGAGGTTCGCGTGACGCGCTACTCGCCGCAGGGCACTCGCTCGCGCGAGCAGTCCCTGATGGAGCTGAGCGACGCCGATCTCGCGCGGCTCTTCCGGCAGTCGCAACCGAGCGACACCTCGCCCGAGGCCGGATACATCTCGTGACGGTCCCCGTGGCCTCCAGCCGCTTCGTCGATCTGCACATGCATTCGACGGCATCGGACGGAGCGCGTGCGCCCGCCGACGTCGTCCGCGCCGCGAAGGCGGCGTCGCTGGCCGCCATCGCGCTGACCGACCACGACACCGTCGCGGGGCTCGCCGAGGCCCGCCAGACGGGCGCGGAGCTCGGCGTGCGCGTCGTGAACGGCGTGGAGCTGAGCGCCGTCGAAGGGGAGAGCGAATCGCACCTGCTCGGGCTCCACCTCAGCGACACCGCCGCGCTCGATCGCGGACTCGCCGAGCTGCGCGAGATGCGCGGCCGCCGCGCCGCGCGCATCGTCGAGCTGCTGCAGTCGCAGGGAGTGCAGGTCACCTTCGACGACGTGCTGCAGCAGGCCGGAAGCGGAGCGATCGGGCGGCCCCATGTGGCGCGTGCGCTCGTCGCGGACGGATGGGCGGTGGACGTGCGCGACGCGTTCGACCGCTATCTCGCCGCCGGCCGCCCCGCGTTCGTCGCGAAGGATCAACTCGGCATGCGCGACGCGATCGCGATGGTGCACGCCGCGGGGGGAATTGCCGTGTTGGCGCATCCCGGTCCCGCCGCGACCCGCGAGCGTCTCGAGGCGTTGCTCGCACTCGGCCTCGATGGTGTCGAGGTGCGCCATCCGGGACACGCACCGCAGGACACCGCCCGCATCCGCACGCTCGCGGAGCAGCTCGGCCTGCTGCCGAGCGGCGGATCCGACTGGCACGGCGCGAGCGATGGGCCGCGTACCATCGGGATGATGCACGTGCCCGCCGAGTGGCTGGCCACCCAGGACGAGCGCGTGGAGGCGCTCGGCCGTGCCCCCGCCGCCTGACGGCGAGATGCTCCGCGGCCGCGTCGCGCTCGTCACCGGCGCCGGCCGGCGCGTCGGGCGCGCGATCGCCCTCGCGCTCGGACGTCGCGGCATGCGCGTCGTCGTGCACTACAACGCGTCGCGCGCCGGTGCCGACGAGACGGCGCGCGCGATCGCGGCGGACGGTGGTGACGCGGCCGTCGAATCCGCCGACCTCGTGCGGCCGGGCGCCCCCGAAGCGCTCGTCGACCGCGTGATCGCGCGTCAGGGTGCGCTCGACGTGCTCGTCAACTCCGCCGCGGTCATGCTCCGCACGCCGGTCGGCGAAGTACGGCTCGAGGAGTGGGACGCGATGTTCGCGCTCAACGTCCGGGCACCGTTCTTCCTCACGCAGCACGCCGCGCCGGCCCTCCGCCGCGCGCGCGGCACCGTGGTCAACATCGCGGATCTCGCCGCCTTCGAGAGCTGGCCCGCGTACGTGCCGCATGGCATGACGAAGGCGGCAGTCGTGCAGATGACGCGGGCGCTCGCGAAAGCCCTGTCGCCGGAAGTGCGCGTCAACGCGGTGGCACCTGGCGTCGTGCTGCTTCCGGAAGGGTGGACCGAGGCCGACGCCGAGCGCCTGCGCTCCACCACCCCCCTCGCTCGGCTCGGATCGCCCGAGGACGTCGCGCAGGCCGTCATCTTCCTGCTCGAGGCCGACTACGTCACCGGTGAGGTGATTCGTGTCGACGGCGGCCGGCACGTCCGCACCTGACGCCGCCACGCGCGCGCGCGCCGAGCAGCGGTTCGGTGTCGTCGTCGTGGTCGGGGGCGGATGCTACGGCTCGTACTACGTGCGGCAGCTCGCACGAGCGGCGCGCGCCGGTGCGGCTCGATGGGAGCGACTCGTCGTCGTCGATCGCGACGCCGCCTGCGCGGTGGGCCGCC
>DATJGU010000003.1:0-6995 GCA_035494615.1 Gemmatimonadaceae bacterium | reverse complement strand
TTCCGAGCGAGCGCAGCTCCCCCTCCGTCATTCCGAGCGAGCGCAGCTCCCCCTCCGTCATTCCGAGCGAGCGCAGCTCCCCCTCCGTCATTCCGAGCGAGCGCAGCTCCCCCCTCCGTCATTCCGAGCGAGCGCAGCGAGTCGAGGAATCGCCCGGTTGCGGTTCCTGCCAACGGCGTTCCGGATACCGCGAGAGATTCCTCGACTCCGCGAGCACTGCGTGCTCGCTCCGCTCGGAATGACGAGAAGCTGGAGCCTGCGTGCTCGCTCCGCTCGGAATGACGAGAAGCTGGGGCACTGCGTGCGCGCTCCGCTCGGAATGACACACGGGGGCGGTGCCGATGCGGCGCGCGCCTGACGATGTTCCCCGCATGCAGCCGCCAACCGTGCAGATCGACAACCCTGCCTGGGTGCGCGACGCCGTCGCGTGGGACGCCGTGTACGCCACGGCCGAGGACCGCATGCGGCTCGCGATCGCGCTCGCGCGCGCGAACGTCGAGCGTCGGACCGGCGGCCCCTTCGGCGCCGCGCTGTTCGAGCGCGACACGGGCCGGCTCGTCGCCGTCGGCGTCAACGGCGTGACACGGCTGAACAACAGCGCGCTCCACGGCGAGATGGTCGCGTTCATGATGGCCCAACGCCGGCTCGGTTCCTTCACGCTCGACACCCCGCATCTTCCGGCGCACGAGCTGGTGACGTCGTGCGAGCCGTGCGCCATGTGTCTCGGCGCGATCCTCTGGAGCGGCGTGAAGCGCGTCGTCTGCGGCGCGGCGCGCGAGGACGCCGCACGGGTCGGATTCGAGGAGGGACCGGTGTTTCCGGAGTCGTACGCCTACCTCGAGCGGCACGGGATCGCGTTCGTGCGCGGGGTGCTCAGGCAGGAGGCGGCGGCGGTGCTCGAACGGTACGTCCGCGAGGGCGGAGCGATCTACAACGGCTGAGGACCGTGGTGCCCTCGGGCACCATACGACCGTCTCCATCGGGGACTGTCATCCGCTCCTTCCATTCCGCGCGTGCCGAACGGCTCTCCATACACGTCCTCGCCCGCCGAGACCGGGGCCCATCCGACGAAGGTGCGCGCGGGAGGCGTGTTCTCCCTGCGCGCGGTGCGCGTCGGTGTGGTTGCGGCGTGGCGTGCCCCGCGCGCGATCGAGTCGGGGCTCGCTCCGCTCCTCGCGCCTGTGGAATCCGCGGCACCGTCACCTGTCGAGCGCGACGCCCGCCGCGCCGCATACGTCGCGCACGCCGCACTGGCGCGGCTCGCGCGACTCCGCCCCGCCCGCTGGCGCGCGACCTGTCTCTATCGCAGCACCGCCGAGTGTCTCGCGCTTCGCGCGCTCGGGCTGCCGGCGCGCGTCGTGATCGGCGTCGGCAACGATGCGACGTCCGCCGCCACGATCGCCCATGCCTGGGTGGAGTGCGACGGCGTACGCTGCCGGTCGACGCGCGGCGACGCCGAGCTCGAGGCACTCTCCGCACGCGGCGCGTGAGCGTGCGCGCCGAGCACGCACTCCTCCACGACGATGCGCTCGTGCTGCGCGTCGACGAGGCCGTCGCGACGCTCGCCGAGCCGTGGCTGCCGCTCCACGCCCGCGCGCCCCGCGCCGGGTCGGCCCCGCCGGCGACGATCGAGCTCGTCGCGCGTGCGGACCTCTCCGTGGACGACGCACCGTTGCACGTCGAGCAGCCCCTGCTTCGCTTCGGCGGCGTGCACGTCGCCGAGCACGCGAGCGAGACGCTCCGATTCACCGGCACGTCTCGCGTGCGTGGCGAGATCGACCTCTCCAATCACCGCGCCCGCCTCGAGGCGCGCCCCGCGCCACCCAACCCGAGCGGAGTGCACGCGCGCGAAGAAGGCGACGTCTTCTCGATGCTCACGCTCTCCGCCGCGTTCCTCGCCGGCCGGCTCGGCGCGGCGCTGGTGCACGCGGCCGCCGCGGTCGACCGCGACGGCCGTGCGTGGCTCCTCGTCGGCGACACGCACGCCGGCAAGACGACGACGTGCGTGTCGCTCGTGGCGCGAGGCGGCTGGCGCTGGCTCGCCGACGACCAGGTGGTGCTGCGGGGCGACGCGGATGCGAGCGTCGTCGTCGAAGGCTGGCCGCGCGCCGCACACCTCGACGAAGGATGGAGCGACGGCGCCGTCACCGGCCGGCGCGCGTCGGTGGACCTTCGCGATCGCTGGGGCGAGCGCTGGCTGGCCCGCGCCCCCCTCGGCGGGATCATTCTCCCGGCCGTGCGCGCCGGCGATCCGACGTCCGCGCGGTCCGCCGACGGCGCGCTCGCGTTGACGGCGCTGGTCCGCCAGTCGCCGTGGCTCATGGCCGATCGCGGCGCGGCGCCCGCGGTGCTGGCGCTGCTGCGTGACGCCGCGTCGCGTCCGGCGCTCGCGCTCTCCGTCGGCCGTGACTGTTACGCCCGGGGCGACCTGCTCGCCGAGCGCCTCGCGCCGGCGCTCGAGCGTTCGTCCGCGCGCTGAGCGCGCGGCGCGCGCTCAGCCGTTCGGCGCGACGATTCCGCGGGCGGCGAGATCGCCGAGCAGCGCGTCCACCGCGGCCGCGGCGTCGGGCTCGCTCACCTCGAACCCCGCCACGAGCGCGCTGATCGCGCCGGCGCGCCCCTCGCCCGACTCGATTGCGCGGAACACCACGGCGGCGGTCTCGTTGAGCCGGTAGTAGCGCTTCGCGGCGAGGTCGAGCAGCACGGCGTCGTCGCCGAGATGCGCCGCCAGCACGTCGGAGGAGACGTTCATGTTCCTGCGGACGCCAGCGCCGCGCTCGAGGTCACGAGCGCCGCATCGCGCGCGCCGGCGTCGGGCGCCGACGCCGCCGTCTCCGACCATGGGCTCCGCGGATGCGCGCGCAGCCAGTCGAGCTTCCCGCTCGCCCGCGCGCAGCGCATGCACGGGAACCGCTCCGAGAGCGCGTCGGAGCGCGGCGAGGTCGCCGCCATCAGCCGGTCGATGCGCGAATGGAAGAGCGCGAGCGCCTCGGCGAGCGGCACCGCGGCGAGATCGGCGACGACCTCGGCGTCATTGAAGCCGTAGTCGCTGAGCTGGCAGCAGCTCACCAGGCGTCCCCACGCGTCGACGAACAACCGCGTGCGTGCCTTCGTGCTGCAGGACGTCTCGGGGCCCTCGGAGGGAAAGCCGTAGTCCAGCACGATGCGTACGTGGGCCCGGGGCTCGCGCGCGATCGCCGCGAGCTCGCGCTGCACGCCGGCCCACGCGTCGAGCGGGAGATCGCTGTCGCGCATGACGCTCGCGGCGACCGGCTGCGGCAGGATGTAGTGCAGCTCGTGCGCGCCGATCGATTCGGCCAGCTCGGCGGCTTCGTGCAGTTCGCCGCGCGTGCGCCGGTCGATCACGAACGAGAGATGCGCCGGGATCCCGCGGCTCGCCAGCACGCCGGCACCGAGGAGCACGCGATGGAAGCTTCCGCGGCCACGCTCGGCGTCGTGCGTCGCCGCGCTCGCGCCGGAAAGGCTGAGCCGTACCGACGTCGGCGCGTAGCGCTCGAGATGCCGCAGCGCGCGCGTGAGGTGCCAGCCGTTGCTCACGAACCGGTAGGGATGCCCGTGCGCGGCGAGCAGGTCGACCAGCCGTCCGAACTCCGGATGCAGCAGCGGCTCGCCGCCGGTGAAGCTCACCGGCCGCGCACCGAACAATGCCCGCGCCTGCGCGAGCACCGAATCCACCAGCTCGAACGACAGGCTCTGCACCGTCGTGACGTCGTCACGGATGCAGTGCGGGCAGCGGAGGTTGCAGTGCTGCGTCAGCGCGAAGCCGATGTCCATGACCCGGGGACGCACGCGAGGGAGTGGAGGAAACGACGAACGGGGGGACGCGGAGCGTCCCCCCGTTCGTGCGCGCCGGAATCAGCGCGTGCCGTGATAGATGATGTTGTCGCCGAACAGATTGTCGGTGCCCGCGGTCCAGACGTCGGTCCGCCCGCTTCCCCACACGGAGAGGAGCACGCGGCTCGAGAGCGCGTACTTCACCCAGCTGCTGCCGTTGTAATGCCAGATCTCGCCGGCGCGGTTCACGACGTAGACGTCCGTCGACGAGCTGCCCCAGATGCCGCTGATGTCGCCCGATCCGAGACCGCTCACCGTGCTCCACGTGCTGCCGTCGTAGTGCACCAGCGCGCCGAGGCTGCCGCCGATCCAGACGTCCGATGCCGACGTCCCCCAGATCGCCTGCACGTTGGTGATGCCCGCGCTCACCACGCTCCATGCCGCGCCGTCCCAGTGGCGCACCTTGCTGCCGCCGATGTAGACGTCGCTCGACGAGCTGCCCCAGATGGCCGCCGTATAGTTCGTGCCGAGCCCCGTGCTCGCCACCGGACTGAAATCGCCGCCGGTGGAGTGCACGAGCTCTCCGTTCAGCCCGCCCGCGTAGATGTCGGTGGCCGAGCTGCCCCAGACCGCGAGGAGACCGTTCGTCGCGCCGGAGGTGACGTCGCTCCAGGACGAGCCATTCCAGTTCTGGATGAACGTCCCACCCACCGCGTAGACGTTGCTCGAGGAACTTCCCCAGATGGCGGTGACGTCCGCCGTCTCCGCGCCCTGCATCGACGTCCAGGTTGCGCCGTCCCAGTGGTGGAGCGTCGTGATGCCCGCCGTGCCGCCGGTCCACACATCGGTTGAGGAGGTGCCCCAGACGACGTTCCGGAACTCGCTCGCCGATGATCTCGGAAGCGTCCTCTCCGTCCAGAGGAGGAGACCCGACTCGTCGGGGAGCGCGGTGACGACGTAGACCTGGAAGGTGAAGCTCGACGCCCCGTTGAGCGCGAAGCGCCAGTGCTTCGCCACCGACGTCTCGCCGCTGCTCAGGATGCCGTCGGCACCGAGGGTGTCGTCGTGATACTGGAAGTACGGCTGGTTGCTGGCCGTGTAGGCCTGCGTCCCGTCGGCGTTGTCCACCGTCACGCCGTTGGTCGGCGCGGTGTGGAAGAAGACCCGCACGCCGTTGGGCGAGGCCGTCGAGCCGTCGGTCGTCGCCCAGGGCTGGACGGTGAGGTTCTTCACCGTGACGTCGGCCGTGAGCGAATCGGTTCCGTAGACCGTCGGCGCCGCGTTCGCGAGCTGCACGTAGGTGTTCTGGCCGCCGATGATGAGATCAGTCGAGATGCCGCGCGCGAGGCTCGGCGCGGGCGCTCCGCAGCTGAATCGCTGCGCGACGACGTCGGCCGTACAGGTGAGCTCGGCCAGGAGTGCTGGCTGGCTCTCCGATGGCGCCTGAGTGGCGCTCGACGGCGCAGTGGTGGTATCCGAGCAGGCGGCGACGAGGGCCACCGAGAAGATCGCTGCGCTGAGGCGTTTCCGCATGGAAGCTCGCTTACGCACGAGAGAGAGGGGCGCGCCGGTCCCAGGGGTTGGGGCCGACACTCCGCTCAGGGGAAGATCGAGCCGCTGCCGCCGTCGACGGGGTCGCCTACCGATCCCGTCTGCAGCGTCAGGTTCTCGAGGCGCGGCAGGTCGTCGATCCGCGGCGGGGTCCAGCTCTTTCGCGGCGCCTTCGGCGGCGGCGGCGCGGACTCATCACGCTCGGACACGGGGTCTCCAGGGTCGAGTTCGAGGGGTGCTTCCCGAAGGACGACCCGAATGTCGAGTTCGGCACAACGGCAGGCGATGCGACTCGCTCGCCCGATCGTCCGTCAGCCGATGCGACCGCTGAACATTCTCCCGGGCGTCCTTCTCGCGTCGGCCGCACTGCTCGCGTGCGGGGGGGACCTCGGCACCACCGGGCCCGCGGCGCGGCTCTCCGCCGTCGGCCGGTTGGAGCGGGGGGCGACCGTCCGTCTCGTGGCCAGAGAGGGCGTCTCCCCGGCCGATTCGTTGGTGACGGAGGTCGTCGCCTCCCCCGCGAGCGCGGCCGAGGTGACCGGGTCGAGCGTACGGCTTCTCGTCGTCGGGAACGTGACCCTGTCCGCGCGAGCCTCGGACGGACGGGTCATCTCCACCGCGCTCGACGTCGCCCTCCCGCCCACCGTCTGGTTCGACGCGGCGGCGGCGGGCAATCGGGACATCTATCGGATGGCGCTCGACGGAGGCGACGTCGGGCGGTTGACCACTGCCTCGGGGGACGACGCGCATCCGACGGTGGCCGGTGGCGCCGTGGTGTTCACGAGCCGCCGCGACGGCAACGCCGAGCTCTATGCCGTCGGCGCCGCGGGTGGCGCGGAGACTCGGCTCACGTCGACGGCAGCGAACGAGACCGAACCGGCGCTCTCCCAGGACGGCGCGACGGTGGCGTTCGTGAGCGACGCGGGGGGTGCGCCGAGGGTGTTCGTCGCGCCAGGCACGCTGGCCGGACCGGCCCGGCTCTCGACGGCGGCGTTCGGCTTCGGCGGCAGCCTCGAGTCGCACCCGAGCTGGTCGCCCACGGGAGATCGGCTCGTGCTCGTCGCGACGGCGAACGGGGCGGCCAACCTGTTTCTGGCGGCGTCCGCTGCCGGCTCGCTGCCGTCGGCGGTTGCCGGCTCGGGTGCGAGCGCGACGGACGTCGAGCCCGCATGGAGCCCCGACGGAAGCCGGATCGCCTTCGCGTCGACCCGCGCGGGCACGACGCAGATCTTCCTGCTCGATCTGCGCACGGGCAGCATCTCGCAGCTCACGAGCGGTCCGGCCGCCGCCGGCCAACCGGCCTGGCTTTCCGACGGACGCCTCGTCTTCACCCGATTCGACGGCTCGGCGACGTCACTCTGGTGGACGGAGACCGAGGCGCCGGCCGCGCCGGTGCAGATCCCGCTGACCGGCCTCGTTGCGCCGGGAAATCCGGCTGGGGATGCGATGCCGTGAGGCGTGGGTGGGTGGGTGTGTGTGTTGGTGTGTCGGTGTGTCGGTGTGTTGGTGTGTTGGTCACGCCTCGGATGCTCCTTCATCCCCGAGGCCGTCTCCTCCTGCGAGCACGCGTCACGCTCCACGCCACTCGTGGCGGGGCTCGACGGCTGGAAGGCGGATCGGGCGGATGACTGCACGGATCGGGCGGATCG
>DATJGU010000002.1:0-32351 GCA_035494615.1 Gemmatimonadaceae bacterium | reverse complement strand
CGCGGTTCGAGGTCGATCCGCGCATCGCCAAGCTCGTCCCGGCGGATCTCGCGATGAAGCACCTCGTCCTCCCGCTCAAGCGGGATGGACGCACGCTCACCGTCGCGATGGCCGATCCGACGAACCTCGGCGTGCTCGAGGACCTCAAGTTCATCACGCGGTACGACATCTTCCCCGTCATCGGGGGAGAGTTCTCCATCAAGAGCGCCGTCGACAAGATCTACGAGGCGGCGATGGAGAATCAGGTCGCCGACCTGATGAGCGTGATCGACGACATGGCGACCGACGGCGACGTCGAGGTCCTCGAGGATCAGGAAGAGGACGTCTCCGCCGCCGCGCTCCAGGCGCAGATGGAGGATGCGCCGGTCGTCAAGCTGATCAACGCCATCCTCACGGATGCGGTGAAGCGCGGCGCGTCGGACATCCACTTCGAGTGCTTCGAGCACGACATCCGCGTGCGCTACCGCATCGACGGCGCGCTGATGGAAGTCATGAAGCCGCCGATGAAGCTCAAGGCCGCGCTGATCTCGCGCTTCAAGATCATGGCGCAGCTCAACATCGCCGAGCGTCGCGTGCCGCAGGACGGCCGCATCAAGCTGAAGATGGGGAAGAAGGTGATCGACTACCGTGTGTCGACCCTCCCCACGCTGTTCGGCGAGAAGATCGTGCTCCGCATCCTCGACAAGGGGAACCTCACGCTCGACCTCGAGAAGTTCGGGATCGAGCCGAAAGCGGAGAAGGACCTCATGGAGGCCGTGCAGAACCCGTACGGCATGGTGCTCGTCACCGGTCCCACGGGCTCGGGCAAGACGACGACGCTGTACTCGGCGCTCTCCAAGGTCAACAACATGGACGTCAACATCATGACCGCGGAGGACCCCGTCGAGTACAACCTGTACGGGGTGAACCAGGTCCTGGTGCGCACGGAGATCGGGATGACCTTCGCCGCGGCGCTGAAGGCGTTCCTGCGGCAGGACCCGAACATCATCATGGTCGGCGAGATCCGCGATCTCGAGACGGGCGGCATCGCGATCAAGGCCGCGCTCACCGGCCACATGGTGCTCAGCACCCTGCACACGAACTCCGCGCCGGAAACGGTGACGCGTCTCATGGACATGGGGCTCGAGCCGTTCAACGTCGCTTCCGCGCTCAACCTCGTGCTCGCGCAGCGCCTCGTGCGGCGCATCTGCCCGAGCTGCAAGGAGCGCTACACGCCGAACGACCTCGAGCTCGGCGCGGCGAAGGTGAAGCCCACGACGACGCTGCGCGATCTGCGCTTCACCCCCGATACGATCGAGAACGCCAAGGCGAAGGCGACGAAGGAAGCCGCGCCGCTGCTCAAGAACATCACGCTCGACACCACCGTCTCGGAGCTGCCGTACTTCCGCGGCCGCGGCTGCGACGCGTGCGCGGGGACGGGGCTCAAGGGGCGGCAGGGCGTCTACGAGGTGATGCCGATGTCGCCCAACCTGCGCAAGCTGATCCTGATGAACGTCGGCGCGGTGGAGATCCGCGACGCCGCCGTCGAGGAGGGGATGCTCACCCTCCGCATGGACGGCTGGATGAAGGTCATGAAGGGGATCACGACGCTCGAGCAGGTCATCCGCGAGACGTCGGCGTGATCCACCGCACACCGGGCGCTCGGGTGTTCCTCCAGCCGGGCTCGCTCGTCATCACTCGCCGGGTGCGCGGCCGCGGGGTCGCGTCGTTCCGGCGTGCCGCCGCCGCGCTCCGAGCGGCCGGCCCACCGCAGCCCAGTCTATGACCGCACCCGCCCAGGCCCCCGCCACCGTCAACCTGCGCGTCCTGCTCGAGGAGATGATCGAGCGGGACGCGTCGGATCTGCACGTCACGGCGGGCGAGCGCCCCAAGCTGCGCATCGACGGCGAGATCACCAACTCGAACCTCGAGGCGGTGCTCTCGCCGAAGGACACGATGCAGCTCGCCTATTCCGTCCTCACCGAGAACCAGAAGAAGCGGTTCGAGATGGAGGACGAGCTGGACTTCTCCTTCGGCATTCAGAACCTCGCCCGCTTCCGCGGCAACTGCTTCAAGCAGCGCGGCTGCGTCTCGATGGTCATCCGGCAGATCCCCTTCTCGATCAAGACGTTCGAGGACCTCGGGCTGCCGGAGGTCATCCGCAAGATGGCCGAACGCCCCCGGGGATTGGTACTCGTGACCGGCCCCACCGGCTCCGGGAAGTCGACGACGCTCGCGGCGATGATCGACAAGATCAACAAGGAGCGGCGCGGGCACATCATCACGGTGGAGGATCCGATCGAGTTCATCCACCGTCATCAGGGGTGCATCGTCAACCAGCGCGAGGTCGGCACCGACACGAAGACCTTCCAGGCGTCGCTGAAGTATGCGCTGCGACAGGACCCCGACGTCATCCTCATCGGCGAGATGCGCGACCTGGACACGATCCAGGCCGCGCTGACGATCTCCGAGACCGGTCACCTCGCGTTCGCCACGCTCCATACCAACAGCGCGGCCGAGGCGATCAACCGCATCATCGACGTCTTCCCGAGCCACCAGCAGAGCCAGGTGCGGGCGCAGCTCGCGTTCGTGCTCGAGGGAGTCGTCACGCAGACGCTGTTGCCGAAGGCGAAGGGGCGCGGCCGGGCGATGGCGGCGGAGATCCTCGTCGTGACGCCGGCCGTCCGTGCGCTCATCCGCGACGACAAGATCCATCAGATCTACAGCACGATGCAGTCGGGCAAGAAGTTCGGCATGCAGACGATGAACGACGCGCTGTACGGCCTGTACATGAGCCGCGAGGTGTCGCTCGACGACTGCCTGCGCGCGTCGCACGACCAGAACGAGTTCCTCCGGATGATCGGGCAGACGCCCGAGGAGGAGGGGAAGAAGCCGGGGATGGCGGGAAGCGCGACGGCGCGCCGGTAGGACGCGGGACCGAAGGACCACTCACGCGGGACGGGCGGCGCAGGATCGCCGCCCGCTCATGAAGGAGCGAACCGATGCCAGCATTCACCTATACGGCGCGCGCCCTGAACGGCGACCTCCGCACGGCGACGATCGACGCGCCGAGCCGGGACGAGGTCGTCGCGCAGCTCCGGCGCCAGCGGCTGAACGTCGTCAAGATCGACGAGGCGGCGCAGGCGGCGAACAAGAAGAAGTCCGCCGGCAAGATCTCGATGCGCGACATCGTGATCTTCACCCGCCAGTTCTCGACGATGATCAACGCCGGTCTGCCGCTCGTGCAGGCGCTGGACATCCTCGCGAAGCAGAGCGAGAACAAGGCGCTCAAGGACGTGACGCGCGCCGTCGTGTTCGACGTCGAGTCGGGCCACACCGTGGCGGACGCGCTGCGGAAGCACCCCAAGGCGTTCACCGATCTGTACGTGAACATGGTCGCCGCCGGTGAGGCGGGTGGTATCCTCGACACCATCCTCATGCGCCTGGCGACGTTCATGGAGAAGAACGACGCCCTCGTGCGGAAGGTGAAAGGCGCGATGATCTACCCGGGCGTGATCATGAGCGTCGCGGCGATCGCCATCGTCGTGCTGCTCGTGTTCGTGATCCCGGTGTTCGAGAAGATGTTCGGGAGCGTCGGCATGGCGCTGCCGCTGCCGACCCGCGTCGTGATCGGCGCCTCGCGGTTCCTCACGGGCTACTGGTGGGCCGTGCTCGTCGTGCTGTTCGGCTCGGGTTGGTCGCTCAAGAAGTACTACGCGACGCCGGACGGAAAGCTCGCGATCGACCGCACGCTGCTGAAGATGCCCGTGCTCGGCGACGTGCTACGCAAGTCGGCCGTGTCGCGGTTCACGCGCACCCTCGGCACGCTGATCGGCTCGGGCGTGTCGATCCTCGACGGCCTCGAGATCACGGCGAAGACCGCGGGCAACCGCGTGATCCAGGACGCGATCATGGAATCGCGCGCGAGCATCGCGGGCGGTGAGACGATCTCCGCGCCGCTCCAGAAGTCGCAGGTGTTCCCGCCGATGGTGATCTCGATGATCGCCGTCGGCGAGCAGACCGGAGGGCTCGACGAGATGCTGTCGAAGATCGCCGACTTCTACGACGAAGAGGTGGACGCGGCGGTGTCGGGACTGCTCTCGCTGATGGAACCGATCATGATCGTGTTCCTCGGCGTGGTGGTCGGCGGCATGGTGGTGGCGATGTACCTGCCGATCTTCGACATGATCAACGCGGTGCAGTAGATTCGCTGGCTGAAGACTGTGCCGGCTGTAACGCCTCACACTGGGGCCTCGGTTCGCCAACCGGGGCCCTTGGTGCGTCTGGCAGTCCGTTCCCACTCACTGCGGGCGCATCGCGCCGGGTGAGCGTGCGCGGGAAGGCTGCCGCGTCTCGTTCGCGACCCGAACGGCGATCGCCCTCACTCCGTCTCTCCGACCGCGCCGATCCACCGGGCTCTCGTCAGCGGCAGCCCGTAGTACAGCTCTCTCCACCCGGTGGCGTGCGTCGACCTCCCCGACGTCCACGCGGTGAACTCCAGTCGCCACTCGGGCGCACCCGGCTCCTCGAAGACCCCGCCGCCACGATAGCGCATGCGACGAGAAGTGTCCGGGCCGCACGTGTACCCGACCCCGTCACCCACGGCGACGACTCGGCAGGCGACGCTCTCGCCGGCGGCGTACAGGCCCAGCAGCTTCGCGCGATCCGTCGGCGCCAGTGGTACCTCGGCCGCCGAATCCGGCGCGACGCCGAGGATCCCCGCCGCCACGCGGCGCGCGATGCGCAACGCCGGCACGCCTTCCGTGTTCGACAGCACGGCGACGGTGAGCGACGCGTCGGGATAGGACGCGAGGCCGGCGGAGTAGCCCTCGACGTCACCCTCGTGCATGTGCTCGAGGTGACGGCCGAGGGCGGAGAGCATGATGCCCAAGCCGTACGGCACGATCTCGCCGCTCGGCAGCCGCGTCGGCGCCGTCATCAGCGCGTACGAAGCGGGCGAGACGACTCGACCATGGGCGAGCGCATCACCCCACCGGGCGACGTCCTCCGCCGTGGCATAGAGGCCCCCGGCGGTGAACGGCGCGTCGAGATCGCCGGACTGGATCGGCTCGAGCGTGTCGGGCGTCTGGCGATGCCCGGACGCGACCTCGTTGCCGAACCCGGCGACGGCGTACGGTCCGGGCATCGTGCGTCGCAACCCGGCCACGGGCGCCAGCCGCGTGCGAACTATCTCGCGCCACGGCATGCCGGTCGCTCGCTCGACGATCCGTCCCAACAGGAGATACCCTGCGTTGCTGTAACCCCAGCTGGTGCCCGGCGGAAAGTCGAACGTGGCGTCTGGAATGGCGCCGGCGCTGTCGGGGCGCAGACTGCCATGGAGTCCCGACGTGTGGGCGAGAAGTTGACCGATGGTGACGGTCCGCCCGGCACCACCGAACGCAGGCAGCCACCGCTGCACGCTGTCTTCGAGCGAGAGGCGTCCGGACTCGGCGAGCTGCATCACGGCGGCCGCGGTCAGCTCCTTCGTGATCGATCCGATGGCGAGCAGCGCGTCACCTCTCAGGGGCGTGCCTCTAGCCGCGTTCGCGACGCCGTCGGCGACGATGACCGGCTCGCGGCCGGTACGAAGCACGGCGGCGACGAGCCCTGTCGCGTGCGACTCGGCGCGCGCGGCGGCAATGACGGCCGCGACGCGCGCGCTGTCGCGAGGTGGCCGGGCGCTCTGCGAGGCGCTCGCGCGGGCGAGCAGCACCAGCGCGAGCGAGCAGAGAGCAAGCCGCACCCTCACTGAGTCGTGGCGCTCCGCACACCGCGGAGCGTCCCCGTCCGCGGTCCCATCGCCCAGTCGCCCGTGATCGAGTCCCCTTCGAACCGAACGTGCAGCGCCACGAGGGCGCCGGCGGGAGTCGTGGTGCTGGCGGTGAGGCGGTCTCCCTCCAGGCTCGCGCGCTGGAAGAGAATGTCGCGCGTCATCCCGCCGGTGTTCATGACGACGGTGTACGCGCTGTCGCTCCGCGCGATGACGATCGTTCCGCGCACCTCCTGTCCGTCGGCCGCCGACGTGTAGTCGAAGCGGCCGAGCGGATCGACGGCTCGCATCGTGACGGACCGCGGGTGCGCGCAGGCGGCGGCGAGGGCAGACGCGGCGAGCAGCGGCGCGCGGAGCAGGGCGGCGAGGGTGAGCGCGACGAATCGCGGGCGAGTGCTGCGTGAGCTGGAAGGGCGCACGAGAGCTCCGGGGTGCGAGTGGGAACGGCGACGACGCGCACCCGGTTGACGGGCGGCTATGTAGAATTATACATTGCCCTCGTCCCGCGCCAGAGACCACGTGAACCTCACCCAACCCACCGCGCTCGCGCTCCAGGCCGTGGCGCGCGGGTACCGCTACGGCTTCGACATCATGACCGCGACGGGCCTGCCGAGCGGCACGGTGTACCCGCTGCTCCGCCGGCTCGAGCGCGAAGGCTGCGTCGTCGGCAGGTGGGAGTCCGAGGACGCAGCGTTCAGCGCGGGCCGTCCGCGTCGCCGGACGTACCGCATCACGCCACGCGGCCGTGAGCTGCTCGCCAGCGCGCTCCAGCGATTCGCGTATCTTCGCGACGCGCTCGCGAATCCATGATGATGCGCCGGGACGAATGGATCGCGCGCTGCGTGTGGCGCATCGGATGGCTCGTGCCTCGCGGCGCGCGCGCCGACTGGCGCGAGGAGTGGTTGGCCGAGCTGCACGGGACGGACCGCGCGGCCTGGCCCGACGCGGGCAACCTGCTCCGGGGAGCCGCGTACGACGCGCTCCTGCTGCGGCTCGGCGCGCCCGACGAATGGGCCCGCGATGCGCGACGTGCCGCGCTCGTGCTGGCGCGCCACCCGGCCGCGACGATCGCCTCCGTCTGGGTGCTCGGCCTCTGGGTCGGGGTCGCCACGATGCTCTTGGCGGCCGCGCGTGCGATGGTCGCCCGGCCGTCGCCCTCGTTGCTCGCGCCTGAGCGTGGGCTGCTGCTCGCGTCGGCCGTCGTGGCGCTGTCCACGCTCTCCGCGGCGGCGGCGCGGGCAGTTCGAGGCCTGCTCGCCGACCTGCCGCGTGCCGAGTGTCTACGCCAGCGGCTCACCGTCGGAGCGTGTCTCGGCTGCGCAGGCGGTGGGATAGGCGTGTGGCTCGTCTCGCTGGCGCTCGCCCGGCTCGCGCTGCGATGATTCGACGCGCCATGATCGCCTGACAGCGCGCGCCCCCGCGCCGCTTCAACCCGGCGAATCGCCGACCACTGAACCACGCGCTAGCTGTCGGGCCGCGGCGTGAGCACCGACCAGAGCAGACACGCCAGCCCCGCGAGCTCGAGGACGAATCCCACTGCGTGGCCGCCCTCCCAGCGCGTGCGCAGCGCCACCCAGAGCCGCGGCAGCGCGGCGGGATCGGTCGCGGCGGCTGCCGCGACGGCGCGATTGACCGGCTCGACGACGAGCAGCCAGACGCCGAAGGCGAGATAGTAGGCCATCACGCCAGCGAGCGTCCATCGGAAATCGGGGCGCCGGCGCAGCGCGACCACCAGCGCGGCGCCGGCCAGCAGCGTGAGCACCGTCAGCGGACCGCCGACGAGGGCGAAGTAGCGGTAGAGCGTCGAGTTGACCGCGGTGTAGAGCTCGGGCGACCAGGCCATCTTCTGCGGGAGCTCCAGAACGTGCGCGGACTCCATGGTGAGCGTCAGCGCCGCGAGGATCAGCATTACGAATCGCAGCCTGCGATGTGCCATTCCGATCTCCTCCCCACAACGTTCGAGGTCACAGCCAGCGCCGTACGCGCGCCATGTAGTCGCGGTATGGCTGCCCGAATCTCGTCTCCAGGTAGCGCTCCTCGCGCCGGACCACACCGTGCTGCACGGCGAACAGGACGAGCGGCAGGATCAGCAGCGCCCAGCCGCTGCGCGCGACGAGGGCGATCCCGAGATACGTGAGCGTCTGGCCGACGTAATCCGGATTGCGTGTGTAGCGGTACGGTCCGTCCACCACGAGGCGCCTGGTCGGACGGTAGGGCGGTACCGGCGTCGCCGCCCTGCCGAAGGCGCGTATCACCCACCCACTGAGCAGCAGACCGAGCACGATCGCCGGAATCCCCAACAGACGCGGCCACCCGGACGGCGGCGCGATCGGGAGGGGATGCAGCTCGTGCAGCAGCAGCGCGATCAGGAGGGCTGCGCCGAAGAGCACCGGAGGGGGAGCGATCACGCCGGCGGTCGCATTGCCGCGGACGTCAGGCCGGTTCGAGTCGGCGTGCGTCATGTCCGTGCCTCCGGCGACGGTGATTCTCGCGCACCGCTCGGGCGACGCGATGCACCCGGGCCCACCGGACGCTCCATTCGCAGTTCGACTCGGCCGTCGGTCTCCAGCACGGTCTCGTGGCCCGTGAGATGGAAGCCGTGGCGCTCGTAGAGACGACGAGCCCGGACGTTCGCCGCCATAACGTCGAGGCGGACGAGTTGCGCGCCCGTCTCGGTGGCCCAGCCGAGGTGTGCGGCAACGAGGGCGTCGGCCGCGCCGCAACCGCGGAGCGCGGGATGCACCCACATCGCCATGAGATACGCGACGCCGGGGTCCGCATCGTCGTGCATCCCGGCAACGAGGCCGAGTGGCTGGCCGGCCTCCTCCAGCAGCAGCGTGACCCCTGGGGAGAGCCAGCGCCGCCAGTCGTCCGCCGTCCGCGCCAGCTCGCGTTCGTAGGTGGACGCGAACGCCTCCGGTGCCTCCGTCATCGCCTCCAGCCTCAGCGCTCGCAGCACGGGCTCGTCGCCGGGGACGGCCCGTCGCACCGTCTTCCTGCCTGCCGTCACGCGGTGAGTCCTCCTGGCGGGGCGGCGCATGAGATGTCCTCGATCAGCCGCCAGTAGCCATCCGGCTGCCGCTTCCAGAGCGTGGTACAGCGAACGGTGGTCTGCTCGGCGGCATCGGACGCGGAGAGGGCCACCGTACCACGCATGTATCCGAGGTCGCCCGCGCTCTCTGCCTCTTCCAGCAGCACCCTGTGCCGGGTGCCGGACTCGCGGGCCCACTGGGAGGATGCCCGGATGAATCGATCGACGCCCGCTCGCCCGTTGATCGTCGGCGTTCCCGTCGCCACGAGGCGCGCGTCGTCCGCGAAGTACTCGGACATCGCGCCGTGGCACCCCTCGTCGAACCAACGTTCCCAGTCACGCACGAAGTGGCGGAGCACGTCGGGATCGAAGCTCGTCAGTCCGGCCATTGCTGGTCCTCCTCAGCGTCGTTTGCAGGTGTCAGGTGTCCTCTCGCCGTCACTTCGCAGCGTGCACCTCGGCGACGATGGCACGCAGGGCATCGCCGAGGTCGTGTCCCGTCGGCGATCGCGCCGGGTCCATGAGCCGCTGGGCCATCACGCCGATCAGCAGCGCCTGGTGAAACGCACCCCTCGCGCGGGTACGCTCGGCGTCAGCGGGAACGCCCTCGCCATGCCGACCCGCCGCCATTCGCTGACGCCCGTGCTGCGCCGCGTCGGCAAGGAAGCGCTGCAGGTCGGGCGAGTGAGCCACTTGCGCCAGTGCCTCGAACATCGCGGTCCAGAGCGGCCGGTACTCGTCGAAGCTGTCGAGGATGCCGCTCCACGCCGCCTCGAACCGCGCCAGAGGGTGGTCGGACGGGAGCGCCTTGCGCCAGCGCGTCCGAGACGGTCGTCCCACTCGTCGATCGCCTCCATCAGCGCCGTGCCGGTGTCCCATGCGATCCCGTCGGTGATGTAGTGTCCGGTGAACCGTGATGGGTCCAGTTCATGTATACATACGTATGTATAGAAACCGGGCTCGCGCGCGTCAACTCGCACCGACCCCGCCGGGCCGGCGGGACCCTTTGATGGCAGTGCGTCGACCAGACACGGCGGTGCAACGACGAAACATCGAACAGGCCCGACGCGAAATCTCGCCCGGGCCCGTTCGCTGTTCGAGCCTGACCGCTCCGCGACCCGCCGTCCGAGCCGGATCGCGCGCGAGGTCAGCGACCCACCGCGGCCGGCGCGGCCGTCGGCAGCAGCACCGCGTCGATGACGTGGATGACGCCGTTCGACGCCTGCACGTCGGCCGTGACGACGCTCGCCCCGTTCACGTACACCTTCCCGTCGCGCAGGACGATGTCGAGCGGCTGGCCGTTCACCGTCGCCGGCGTGCCGCCGTTGCTCTTCACCAGGTCCGACGCCGTCACCTTGCCGCTCACGACGTGGTAGGTGAGGATCGACGCGAGCCTCTCCCTGTCGGCGAGCAGCGACTCGACCGTGCCCGCCGGCAGCTTGGCGAACGCCGCGTCGGTCGGCGCGAAGACGGTGAACGGGCCGGGGCCCTGGAGCGTCTCGGCGAGACCGGCCGCCTTCACCGCCGCGACGAGGGTGTTGAAGCTGCCCGCCTCGACGGCGACCTGCACGATGTTCTTCATGGATGTCTTCTCCGAATGTGACGTCGTCTGCGCCGGCGCGATCGCCGGCAGCGCGAGCACGGCCGCCATCGCGGCGACCATGCGGGTCATCCCCTTCCGTGTGGTGCGCATCGTCCTCTCCGGTGATTGTGTGTGCGGCCGACTACGCTGCGGTCGCGCGCGCGGTGCGCGCCGGGGCCCGCCACCGCCCCTGGATCGCCTTCCATTGAAGCGCCTGGTAGACGGCGGAGACGCCGACGAGCGCGTACACGGCGCGGCTCAGCGGCGACATCACGCCGAACAGCGCGGCGACGAGGTCGAACCCGAACAGACCGACGAGACCCCAGTTCAGGCCTCCGATCACGAGCAGAACGGCGGCGACGACATCGAGCTTCTTCATGGCACTCTCCCGATTGGTGGTGGTGTTTTCTGGAAGCCTCCCGTCATCGACGAGAGGTACTGTCTAGCAATTGTCTAGTAATTCAAGCGTGCGCCGGCCCGTCTGTCAAGGCTTCGTCCACAGAAAAAGTTGACATCAGTTATACAAGCAGCCATCTTCGGGGGGTGAAACAGCCGTCGGCTCCCTCAGCGCCAGCCCTGGCGCGCCACCCGATCTCCGTCGTCGTCGAGCGAACGGGGCTATCGCAGCACCTGCTGCGGGTCTGGGAGCGCCGCTACGGCGCGGTCGAGCCGACGCGTGGCGAGGGTGGGCACCGGCTCTACTCGGACGCGGACATCGCGCGGCTCCGCCTCCTCCACGCCGCGACGCTCGGGGGACGGAGCATCGGCCGCGTGGCTCGGCTCGCGACGGAGGAGCTGGCCCGGATCGTCGAGGAGGACGCGGCCGCTCGCGACGAGCTGGGGCGCTCCGGTGAGGGCGCGGCGGGAGACCTCGCTCCCGACGACGCGCACGAGCACATCGACGAGGCGCTCGCGCTCACCCTCGCGCTCGACGCGCCGGCGCTCGACGCGGCGCTCCGGCGGGTCGCGGCGCGCCTCGGCGTCACGTCGTTCGTCGAGCGGGTCGCCGCGCCGCTGCTCCGGCGGATCGGCGACGAATGGCACGCCGGACGACTGACCATCGCCCAGGAGCATCTCGCCTCGTCCACCGTGCACGACATCCTCGTCGAGACGATGCGCTCGCTGGCTCGCGACAACGGCGATGCGCGCGTCGTCGTGGCGACGCTGCCGGGAGACCGGCACGCGATCGGCGCGGCGCTCGCGGCGGCCGTCGCCGCCGCGGAGGGGTGGAGCGTGGTCTACCTCGGGCCCGACGTGCCGGCCGGGGAGATCGCGGCGGCCGCCGTGGCGACCGGCGCCCGCATGGTGGCGGTGAGCGTGGTCTACGTCGACGACCGGGAGCGCATGCTCGGCGAGCTGCGGACGCTGCGCGCCCGGCTCCCCGTCACGGTGTCCCTCGTCGTGGGCGGCGCGGGTGCCGGCACGCTGGAGGACGCGCTGGCGGGGTCGGGAATCCTCGCGGGAGCGACGCTGGCCGACCTGCACGACGCGCTGCGCGCCGTGCCCGCCGACGCGCGATGAGCACCGACCCCGCGTCCGACACGATCACGACCGCGCCGAGCGCGTCGGCCCGCGCGCGGCTCCTCCTCGTCACCGGCGCGAGCGGCTACGTGGGCGGACGGCTCGTCGCCGCGCTCGCGCAGCGGGGCGAGCGGGTGCGCTGCCTGGCGCGCCGCCCGCGGGAGCTCGAGTCGCGCGTCGCGCGCGGCGTCGAGGTCGTCGCCGGGGACGTGCTCGACCCGGCGTCGCTCGAGCGCGCGCTCGCCGGCGTCGACACGGCCTTCTACCTCGTGCACGGGATGGGGTCGGCGCACGACTTCGAGGAGGAGGAGCGCCGCGGCGCGGCGAACTTCGCGCGTGCCGCGCTCGCCGCCGGCGTGCGGCGGCTGGTGTATCTCGGAGGGCTCGGCACGGCGACCGATCTCTCGCCGCACCTGGCGAGCCGTCACGAGGTCGGACGCATCCTGCGCGAATCCGGCGTGCCGACGATCGAGCTGCGCGCCTCGATCATCCTCGGGTCGGGGAGCCTCTCGTACGAGATGCTCCGCGCGCTCGTCGAGCGGCTGCCGGTGCTGGTCACGCCGCGGTGGGTGCGGCAGCTCACGCAGCCGATCGCGATCGAGGACGTGATCGCCTATCTCGTCGCCGCGCCGGACGCGATGGCGACGGGGAGCGTCGTCGTCGAGATCGGCGGGCCGGATCGCGTGTCGTACGTGGACCTGATGCGCGAGCACGCCGCGCAGCGCGGGCTGCGGCGCGTCATCATCGGCGTGCCCGTGCTCACGCCGCGGCTCTCCAGCCTCTGGCTCGGGCTCGTCACTCCCGTGTACGCGCGCGTCGGCCGCAAGCTGATCGACAGCCTGCGCAACGAGACGGTCGTCACGTCGGACGTGGCGGGCGAGCTCTTTCCGGGCATTCGCCCGCGAGGCGTGCGCGACGCGCTCGCCCGCGCGCGCGCGAACGAGGATCGCGAGTTCGCCGAGACGCGCTGGTCCGACGCGCGCTCCTCGGTGGGTCCCGCGCGAAGCTGGGGCGGGGAGCCGGCGGGCTCGCGGCTCGTCGACTCGCGCGCCACGCCGGTCGCCGCGCCGGCGGCCGCCGCCTTCACCGCGATCGCGCGCATCGGCGGCGACGTCGGCTGGTACTACGGAGACTGGCTCTGGCGCCTGCGCGGCGCGCTCGACCTGCTCGTCGGCGGAGCGGGGATGCGCCGTGGGCGCCGCGATCCCGATGCGCTCTTCCCCGGCGATCCGCTCGACTTCTGGCGCGTCGAGGCGGTGGAGCCCGACCGTCTGCTCCGGCTCCGTGCCGAGATGAAAGTTCCGGGTCGTGCGTGGCTGCAGTTCGAGGTCGCGCGCACGAGCGAAGGAAGCGTCGTCCAGCAGACGGCCATCTTCGAGCCGCGCGGCCTGGCCGGGCTGCTCTACTGGTACGCGCTGTATCCGCTGCACAGCCTCATCTTCGCCGGCATGCTTCGGGGCGTGGCGCGCGCCGCTCGCCTCGCGGGACCGGCCCCTGCATGAGGCGTGGTCCAGATGAGGATCCTCTGGACCTACCTCCGCCCCTACCGCTGGCTGATCCTGCTCTCGCTCGTCCTGGCGGGCGCCGCGCAGCTCCTCAGCCTCGTCGACCCGATCATTTTCGGGAAGATCATCGACGGCTATGCCTTCTCGAAGGTGCAGCGCACCGAGCGCGAGCTCGTCTCCGGTGTCCTGCGCCTGCTCGGACTCGCCGTTGCCGTCGCCCTGCTGTCGCGCTTCGCGCGCACGATGCAGGACTACGTCGTGAACTTCGTCGTCCAGAAGTTCGGGATGCAGATCTTCAACGACGGCATCCGGCAGACGCTCCGCCTGTCGTACGCGGAGTTCATGACTCAGCGGAGCGGCGAGACGCTCTCGGTCCTCCAGAGCGTCCGCACCGACACCGAGCGGTTCATCAACGCGTTCATCAACATCCTCTTCTCGTCGCTCGTCGGCGTCGGGTTCCTCGTCTGGTACGCCGTCACGAAGAGTTGGACGCTCGTCCCGGTCTTCCTCGTCGGCATCGCGGGGCTCGGCGGGCTCACCGGATTGCTGAGCAGCCGGATCAAGACGCTCCAGCGCAGCATCAAGCGCGAGACGAACCGGATGTCCGGGGTCATCACGGAGGCGCTGCGGAACATCGAGCTGGTGAAGAGCCTCGGGCTCACCTTCCAGGAGATCCGCCGGCTGCGCGCGCACACCCAGGAGATCTTCGACCTCGAGCTCGCGAAGGTGCGGAAGGTCCGCACGCTCACCTTCCTCCAGGGTTCGGCGCTCACGCTCCTCCGGCAGTCGATCCTGTTCATCCTGCTCTGGCTGATCTTCCGGAAGGTGCTCGCGCCGGGCGAGCTGATCGCCATGCAGTTCATCACGGCGCAGATCTTCATGCCGCTCCAGGATCTCGGCAACGTGATGATCCTCTATCGCGAGGCGGACGCCTCGCTCCAGACGTACGACGCGCTGCTGCGCCGGCCGGTCGAGACGAATCCCGAGGAGCCGGTGGAGACGGGGCCGATCACCCATCTGCGGTTCGACCACGTGGTATTCCGCCACCCCGACTCGGCGACCAACGCGATCGACGACATCTCGCTCCAGGCGTCGGCCGGCGACACGATCGCCTTCGTCGGGCCGTCCGGGTCCGGCAAGTCGACGATGGTCAAGCTGCTCGTCGGGCTCTATCGGCCGGTGGAGGGAGAGATCTTCTACAACGGCATCTCGACGAAGGACATCCGCTTCAATCCGGTGCGGCGCCGGTTCGGCTTCGTGACCCAGGAGACGCAGCTCTTCTCCGGCACGCTGCGAGAGAACCTGCTCTTCGTGAAGGCCGACGCGACCGACGCCGAGATGCTCGACGCGATGGCGAAGGCGTCGGCGATGGGGATCGTGGACCGCACCCCCGCCGGCCTCGGCGTGACGATCGGCGAGAACGGGATGAAGCTCTCGGGGGGCGAGCGCCAGCGCATCGCCATCGCCCGCGCGCTGCTGCGCCGTCCCGAGCTCCTCATCTTCGACGAGGCGACGTCGGCCCTCGACTCGCTGACCGAGGACGAGATCACGGACACGGTGAAGGAGGTGTCGCTCTCCGGCGACCGCATCACCGTCCTCATCGCCCACCGCCTCTCGACGATCATGCACGCGAACCGGATCTACGTGCTCGAGCGCGGTAGGGTCGTGGAGCAGGGAGACCACGAGGCGCTGCTGGCGCTCACGGGGCTCTACTACGCGATGTGGCGGCAGCAGATCGGCGAGCGTTGACGGCGCACATGGGCAGCTCCGGAGCGCACGCCGGCCGAGCGTCGCCGTTGTCGAACCGCCGTAACTCGCCGCGATCGCCGCGGATGGGATTCGCTCGGCGTCAGACCGTGGTCCCGAAGATCCGTCCCACGATCCAGGTCGCCGCCATCGCGAGGGCGCTCCAGAAGGTGACGCGCGCGGCGCCGCGGATCCGGCCCGCCCCGCCGGCGTGGGCGGCGAGGGCACCCAACGCGGCGAGGCAGACGAGGGAGCTCACCGAGACCGTCGGGATGATGAGGCGCGCGGGCGACAGCGCCGCGACGCCGAGTGGAAGCGCCGCGCCCACCGAGAAGGTGGCCGCGGACGCCAGCGCCGCCTGCACGGGCCGCGCAGCCTGCGCCTCGGTGATCCCCAGCTCGTCGCGCGCATGCGCCGCGAGCACGTCGTGCTTCGTCAACTGTTCCGCGACGCGCCGTGCGAGCTCGGGCTCCAGGCCGCGCTGGACGTAGATCCCCTCCAGCTCGCGCAGCTCGGCCTCGGGCGACTCGGCGAGCTCGCGCCGCTCGCGGGCGATGTCGGCCATCTCCGTGTCCGACTGGGAGCTCACCGACACGTACTCGCCGGCAGCCATCGACATCGCGCCGGCGACGAGACCGGCGATGCCGGCGAGCAGCACCGGCCCCCGCGCGCTCTCCGCCGCGGCGACGCCGATGACCAGCGCGGCCGTGGAGACGATGCCGTCGTTCGCGCCGAGCACCGCGGCGCGGAGCCAGCCGATGCGTTGCGTGAAGTGCCGCTCGAGATGGCTGTGACGGTTCATCTCACCCTGGCGTGGGCGGTGCGTGGCGGGGGACCGGCGGCTCTCGTCGGCAGAGAGTGCCGCGCGCCGTCGGATTCCGCCAGTGCGAGCGCCGGCCGCCCGCGCCGGGCGGACCTCCCGCCGGCCATGCCGTTCGGCTTGCTGGCGCACCTCCGGCGGCGTATACATCACGGCCCATCCCGGGGCGCCGAGCGTCGTCCGTCGATTGGATGCCGCCTCGCCGAGCACCGGACACGCCAGCGCCGGAGGGCGCATGGGCCTCTCCCATCACGAGAGCAGCATCGGCACCGCCCGCGTCAGCGGCTCCACGCGGCGCTCGCTCATCCTCGAGGGCCCGATCGACACGGCGCTCACGCGCTCGCTCGAGGAGCTGGTGCGGCTCCTCGAGCGGATGTCGCCCGACATGCGCGGCTCGGTGCTCATGCTCGGCGACGACGGCACCTCGATGTACCACGCCGCGGGGCCGAACCTGCCGAAGTCGTACCTCGACGCGATCGACGGCGCGCAGATCGGGCCGGTGGCGGGATCGTGCGGCACGGCGGCGTACCGGCGCGAGCGCGTCATCGTCGAGAACATCGCGACGGATCCGCTGTGGGCGCCCTACCGCGCGCTCGCGATGCGCTACGGGCTGGCCGCGTGCTGGTCGACCCCGATCGTCGATCTCGAGGGGAGCGTGCTCGGCACCTTCGCGATGTACTACGAGAAGCCGCGCGCGCCGCAGGACGCCGACATCGCGCTCACCGAGGCGGCGATCCTCCTCGCGCGCGACATCATCCTGCGCGCGAAGTCGGCCGCGGCGCTGCGGGCGCGCACGGCCTCGGCCGAGCGCTCCGCCGAATTGCTGCGCCGCTCCGAGGCGCGCTTCCGGGAGATGGCCGAGACGATCCCGGTGCAGGTGTGGACGGCGGGTCCCGACGGGCAGCTCGACTTCGTCACCCAGCGCACCGCCGACACCTTCGGGTTGCCGATGGACGACGTGCTCGGCGCGAAGTGGCTCGCCATGGTACACCCGGACGACGTGGCGCCGACGGTGGCGCGCTGGCAGAAATCGCTCGAGACGGGTGACCCCTACGAGGTGCAGTTCCGGCTTCGCACCCGCGGCGGCGAGTACCGCTGGTACCTCGCGCGCGCGCAGGCGCTGATCGACGACGACGGCTCGCTCGCGAAGTGGTTCGGGTGCAACACGGACATCGAGGAGTACAAGCGCCTCCAGGCCGCGCTCGACGGCGCGCTCGAGGACGCGCGCGAGGCGAACGCGGGAAAGGCGCGCTTCCTCGCGATGATGAGCCACGAGCTCCGCACCCCGCTCAACGCGATCGGCGGCTACACGCAGCTCATGCTCGACGGCATCCCCTCCGCACCGTCGAGGGAGCATCGCGACTTCCTCGATCGCATCGCGCGGAGCCAGAAGCATCTGCTCGGCCTGATCGAGACGGTGCTCACGCACGCGAAGCTCGAGGCGGGGAAGACGACGTACACGATCGAGCCGGTGCGCGCGGGCGAGGTGCTGACGGCGATCGACTCGCTCACCGCGCCGCAGCGCGCCGCGAAGCAGCTCGTCTACGACTGCGCGGGCTGCGACCGGATGCTCGAGGTGAAGGCGGACCGCGACAAGCTGACCCAGATCCTGCTCAACGTGATCGGGAACGCGGTGAAGTTCACGCCGGCCGGCGGGAGCATCACGGTGCGGACGGCGGTGCTCGGCTCGGGCGCGGCCGCGTTCGAGATGGCCGACTCGGGAGTCGGGATGTCGGCGGCGCAGGTGGCGCGCGTGTTCGAGCCGTACACGCAGTTCGAGAGCAGCCTGAGCGGACAATCGCGCGGCACGGGGCTCGGCATGCCGATCAGCCGCGAGCTCGCGCGGGGCATGGGGGGCGACCTCACGGTGGAGAGCGCGCTCGGCGCGGGGACGACGTTCCGGCTGGTGCTGCCGCTGGCCTGAGACGAGCGGAGGAGCAGGGGCTCGGCGTCGAGGAGCTGATGCGCGGCGCGCAGCACGGCGACGCCGCGCGCGGTGTGGCTGCGCTCGCGCTCGGCCACGGGGTTCGGCCGCTCCGGCCTACCGTGCGGCGGTGCCGGGAAGGGAGACCGGCGCCCAGCGCTCGCGCGACGTGACGTAGCCGACTCCGGCGCCCGCCGCGGCGCCGACCAGCCCGCCGACGAAAAAGCCGAGCGTGCGGCCGCGGCCGCGCGAGCCGTACGAGCCGCAATAGCCCGTGCAGGTGTCGACCTGCGAGGAGGGGCTGAGGAGCCCGCCGCCGAGCGCCCCGACGAGCAGGCCGACGATCGTGCCCTGCTTCATGTACGAGCCGCGCCAGGTGCTCATCTCGACGCCGCGGATCGCCGCGAGCGGGACGGCGAGGGAGTCGAGCGAGACGTCGCGCCACATGGAGAGCGTGTCGCCGCGCACGGCGATGAAGTGTCCGATGCGTGGTGCGGCGGCGAACGACGGCGCGGTCACGCGGATGCGCACGCCGTCGTCGAGGGTGAGCAGCGACGGCGCGGTCGCGCCGGACGCGGCGCGGTGGACGCACCCGCCCGCGCAGGCGAGCAGCGCGAGCGCGACCGTGCGGCGCGCGGCGTGATGCAGGACGGACATCGCTTCTTCTCCCCGGTGGACCGACGCGTGAGCCTCGCGTCCACCATGCAGGAGCACGCGAGATGCTGTCAAGGCGGTGCGAGTGGCGAGGGGCCGTGCGCCCACGGTAGAATGACCGGCGCGGGAGGCGTCGCCGACCGCCGGTCGATCCCGACGCTCTTCCGATGCGCGCCACCGCTCCTTCCGCACCGTCCTCCCGACGCCCGCCGCCGCGGGGGATCGCCCCGTGATGCAGGACGCGCGCCCGCCGCGCGTCAGCGTGGTGATGGCCGTGCACGACGGCGAGCGCTTCGTGGGCGAGGCGGTGGACAGCGTGCTCGCCCAGAGCTTTCGCGACCTCGAGCTCATCGTGGTGGACGACGGCTCGCGCGACCGCAGCGCGGAGATCGTCCGCGCGCGCGTGGACCCGCGCATCCGCCTCCTCACCAACGACCGCAACTTCGGGCTCGCGGCGAGCCTCAACCGCGGGATCGCGGCCGCGCGCGGCGAGTTCATCGCGCGGCTCGACGCGGACGACGTCGCGCTCCCCGCGCGGCTCGCGCGTCAGGTGGCGTACATGGACGCCCATCCGGACGTCGCACTGGCGGGGAGCTGGCACGAGGAGATGAGCGAGGAGGGCGTGCCGGGCGCGCAGGTGCGCGCGCCAACCGCGCACTGGGAGCTGCGCTGGCACCTCTGCCTCTATTCCCCGTTCGCGCACTCCGCGGTGCTCTGGCGGCGCGAGCTCGTGGCGCGCGAGATCGGCGCGTACGACGAGCGGCTCGCGTACTCGATGGACTACGACCTCTGGTGGCGCATCTCGACGCGCCTGTTCGTGGCGAACGTGCCGGAGTATCTCGTGCGGCTCCGCACGCACGCGACCTCGATGACCTCGACGTACGGCGATCGCACGAACGAGGGGCTGCGGATGCAGGCGGCTCACGCCGCGCGGCTGCTCGGCTGGGAGGGCGACGAGTGGGCGAACGTCGACCGGCTGCGCCGGCTCTATCGCATGCTGATCGGCGCGCCTCTCGGGCGGACGCAGCAGGAGCTCGGCCAGGACTGCACCGACGTGATGGCACTCTTCGAGGCGTTCCTGCGGGAGGAGGAGGTGCCGCGCGCGGAGGCGCAGCGGTTGTGGGACGACGTGCGCATGCGGCTCGGGCGACAGCTGCTGTGGGTGTCGCGCACGGCGACGTGGCGCGGACGGCGCGGCGCGTCGATCCGGCTGCTCTGGCTCGTCGCCACCCTCGCGCCGAAAGCGTTCCTCAGCCGGCAGGCGGTCGACGCGGGGATCGGCGTGGCCGCGCGCGTGCTGAGACGGCCGTGAGCGACGACGCGCCGCTCGTCTCCGTCGTCGTCCCCTTCCTGAACGTCGCGCCGTTCCTCGGCGAGGCGATCGAGAGCGTGCGCGCGCAGACGTACGAGCACTGGGAGCTGCTCCTGTGCGACGACGGCGCCACGGACGGCGCGAGCGAGATCGCGGCGCGCTACGCGGCGCTCGACCCGCCGCGCATCCGCCATCTGCGCCACGACGCGGGCGCGCACCTCGGCGCGAGCGCGGCGCGCAACCTCGGGCTGCGCCACGCGCGCGGCTCGCTGATCGCGCTCCTCGACGGTGACGACGTGTGGCGTCCCGAGAAGCTGGAAGAGCAGGTCGCGATCCTGCGCGACCATCCGGACGCGGACGCGCTGTACGGGCTCACGGAGCTGTGGTACAGCTGGACCGGCGCGACCGCCGACGCGGCGCGCGACGTCGTACCGCCGTCGGGGGTGGCGTCGGGAACGCTCCTGCCGCGGCGCGCGCTGCTCGAGGGGATGCTGACGCGGGAGGTGCTCGTGCCGTGCACGTGCAGCATCGTCATGCGCGCCGACGCGGTGCGCCGTTCGGGCGGCTTCGCCAACGAGTTCCCCGGGATCTACGACGACGTCGCCTTCTACTCGCGGCTCTCGCTCGTGGGCTCGGTGCTGTTCGTCGCCCGATGCTGGGACCGGTACCGGCAACACCCGGCGTCGACGTACGCCGGCGTGAAGCGCCGCGGCGAAGGCCAGCAGGCGCGGAAGCGCTACCTCGAGTGGCTGGAAGGCCATCTCCGCGGCACGGACGCGTGGCGCGATCGGTCGGTGCGACGAGCGCTGTTCACCGCGAAGATGCGGGTGCGGTTTCCGAGGCTGTTCCGGGCGATCGGGCGTCGGGCGTGATGCGCGGACGGATTCGTGCGCCCGATCTTCGCGATCCGCACCGATCCCGAACCGCTCGCGTCAGCGCTTCACGGCACGAATCGTCACGATGAGCGGGTGATACGGATCGTCCGCCTCCAGCTTCGCCGGAGGCAGCTCCTCGAGCGCCGCGCCCTCGAGGAAGGCCATGCAGGCGAGCACGTTGCCCTTCGTGCGCACGTCCACCTGGTCGGCGCCGAAGGCGTCGCCGAAGAGGCGGCGGCAGCCGGCGGCGGTGAAGCGCCAGTAGTCGACGTCGAGGCCGTAGCGCGGCGCGATGCGGCTCACCACGGGCAGCGTGGCGAGGAGGACGCCGTCCGGCGCGAGGAGACGGTGCGCGTGACGGAGCGCGGCGGGCACGTCGTAGATGAACTGGAGCGTCTGCGTCAGCACGAAGCAGTCGAACAGTCCGTCCGGCACGTGGTCCGCCGCCGTGAGGTCGGCGACGATCGTCGCGCGCGGATTGTTCGCGTCGATGTCGAGCACGTCGGCGCGCACGACGCCCGTGCCGAACCGCTCGACGTAATCCGCGTTGCGGATCTCGAGCGCGCGGCCGCGGATGTCGCCCGCGTGCTCGGCGAGGAAGCGCTCGATGTACCACCGGTCCACCGGTGTGCCGCGGTCGAACCCCCACTGCGTGCTCACGGGCTGCGTCGCCAGATCGGCGATCCCCGACGGGCGCACGAATCGCCTGAGCGGCGCGGGCACCGCCGAGGCGAGCGCGCGGCGCAGCCGGCTCAGCATCGCTCGATCTCCGCGAGCTCGGCGCCGAACAGGGCGAGGAACCGGCTGCCCCGAAGCTGATCGGCGCTCGGTGTCCCGCCGCCGACGTCGAGCTGGCGGTGGACGTAGTCGGAATGCGAGTGGATCACCCAGGCGAGCAACCGGAGCGCCGGCCCGACGGCCGGATCGAGCCCGAGCGCGGAGAGATAGCGGGCGAGGCACGCGTGGTTCACGCGCCCGATCGCCGTCTCGCGCGACCACGCCGCGCGGTACGCCGCCGCATAGGCACCACTCACCCAGGCGCCCTCGAGGTAGAACGCCGCATGCGTGGCGAAGTAGACGAGATCGAGCGCAGGGACGCCGTCCGGCTCGCCCGACTCCCAGTCGAGCACGACGAGGCCATCCTCACGCTCGAACACGTTCCAGGGCGAGAAGTCGCGCTGCTCGCAGGTCACGGGGAGCTCCGGCAGGGCACGCAGCGCATCCTCGGCGCGGCGCAGCCGCCGCGCGTCGACGACGCCACCGAACTCCGCGACGAATCGCTCGAGCGCGGGCGCGATCACGCGCTCGAGCGCCGGCACGCGCGCTTCACGCGCGGGCGCCGTGAGCGCGCCGAGCCACACCGTCACTCGCTCGGCCATCGCCGGATAGCGGCGCGCGTCGAGCGTCGCGGCGAGCGGGATGCCGGCGAGCGCCGTCTCGCCGATCACCGGCGTCCCGGCGAGCTCGCCGCGAAAGAGCACGCGCGGCACGCCGGCCATCCCGCCGTCGTGCACGCGCGCCACCGCCTCCAGCACCGCCGCCTCGCGCCCGACGCCGATCGCCCCCTCCGGCGCGCGCGCCGTCTTGATCGCGACCACCGGCGCTCCCTCGGCATCCGGCACGAGCGCGACGACCTTCCCGACGGCGCGCGGGCCGAGCGTGACGAGCACGAGGTCGTCGCCGGCCGCGGCGTGGCCCGCGTCGGCGGCGAGCCGGAGCAGCGCAGGCCGCGGATCGGCGGCGGGGCCGAACGCCAGCGCGGCGATGCGGCCGTGCAGTCCGGCGCGCGCGCGCAACGCATCCGCGGCGGCGCGAAGCTGGTCGCGCCGCACGCGCGTGCCGCGCACCGCGGAGCGCCAGTACCGTCGCGCGGCGGCGCCCTCGGTGGGGAGCCAGGCGCGCGCCCGCGCGACATCCGGCCACGGCTGCACCGTGCGCGGCGCGCGGAGCCCGGCACGCTCGAGCATCGCGCGCACAGTGCCGGCTCGCGCCCCGGCGAGGCCGGACCACTCCGTGTAGCACGCGCCCTCCGGCGCGAGCGCCGCGGCGATGCGCAACAGCGCGTCCGCATCGGGGTTCTCCGCGACGACGAGATCGTATGCGACGCCCGCGGCGGGTGCGTCGTCGACGCGGGCGGCGATCACCGCGCACGCCGCGCGCAGATCCGGACCTCCGAGGCAGAGCACGTGGGCCGGCGCGGGATCGGGGAGCAGGAAGCGCCAGTCGGCGCGGCGCAGCACGCGATTGCGCTCGGCTTCGATCATCGCGCGAGCAGCTCCTCGTACAGCGCGGAGGTGGCGGACACCATCGCGGCGGCGGAGTGCTCGCGTTCGACCAGATCGCGCGCCGCGGCCGCCATGCGCAGCGCGCGCTCGCGATCGTAGAGCGTCGCCCGGATCGCCTCGGCGAGTGCGGGCCCGTTCTCCGGCGGCGCGAGGGTGCCGGTCTCGCCGTCGCGCACCAGCTCGTCGGTGCCGCCGATGCGCGTCGCCACGACGGGCACGCCGGCGGCCATCGCCTCGAGGATGGAGAGCGGAAGTCCTTCCCACAGCGACGGGAGCACGAAGAGATCGGCGATCGCGAGCAGGGCGGGGACGTCGCGCCGATGGCCGAGGAAGCGCACGCGATGCGCGATGCCGAGCGACGCGGCGCGCGCCTCGAGCGCGCCGCGCTCGGGACCTTCACCCGCGATGACGAAGATCGCCTCGGGCACCTCGGCCGCCGCGTCGAGAAGATAGGACACCCCCTTCTGAGCGTCCAGCCGCGCGACGGTGAGCACGAGCGGCGCGCGCTGGCCGAGCAGCACGCGCGCGCGCAGCGCGGCGTCGCGCGGGGCGCGCGGCGCGAGCGTCACGGCGTTCGGGATCACGACGATCCGCTCGCCCGGCACGTCGAACCGGTCGTGCAGCCGCCACGCCACGTGGCGCGACACCGCGATGTGCCGATGGAGCGAGCGCGAGATGAGCGCGTGCTGGAGATCGATGCCGCGGAGCTTCGGCATCTCGACGAAGAGCTGCGCCGATGCGACGCGTGCGTTCACGCGCGCGAGCGCGGCCGCGACGATGCCGTACCGGCAGGAGAGCGACCAGGTCTGGTGCGCATGGAATACGGCGGCGCGCTCGCGGCGAATCGCCAGCGCGAGCGCGGGGAGCGACGCCACTCCCTGCGCGGCCGTCGCAGGGGCCGGCAGTGCGCGCGTCGGCACGCCGAGCGCCGACGCTTCGCCCGCCAGGTCGGAGGCGCCCGGCAGATCGGGATGGAAGAGCACCGGCCGCCACCGCTCGCGATCGAGACCGGCGAGGAGGTGCAGCAGCGCACGCTCCGTCCCGCCGAAGGCGTCGCTGTCGGAGAAGTGCACCACGGTGCGCGGGGCGCCGGCGCTCATCGCGCCGTCTCCCGACGCTCGCGCGTCGCCGCGCGCACGCCGCACCAGTACGAGAAGTCGAGCACCAGCGGATACAACGGGAGCGCGAGCGCGGGCCGGCGCTCGCCGAGCCGCGCGACGAAGCGCACGAGCCGCTCGCGCAACGACGGCACCGCGCGCGACGCGCGGAGCAGGCCGGCGAGGGCGAGCCGGCGCACGAGGGGGTCGCTTCCCGACGCGCCGAGCTTGAGCGCGCTGCGCACCGACGGGTGCTTCTCCGCGAGCACGACCGCCGTGCGACCCTTGGACTCGTGATCGCGCGCGAGCGCGGCGAAGTCCTTGTCGTACGACTGGTACGCCACCGCCGCCGGCTCGTAGACGATCCGCACGCCGACCTCCTGCAGCCGGATCGAGAGCTCGAGATCCTCGTTGCCGTACACGGTGAACCGCTCGTCGAACGCGCCGACTTCTTCGAGCACGCCGCGCCGCACGGAGAGATTGCCCCCGTAGAACTCGCGCAGGGCGAGCGGTCCCCCCGCCTCGGCGAGCCGCTCGAGGTGGCGGTTGAACTTCGTGCCGACGTAGCGCGCGGGGGCCGGCATGTCGGCGGTCATCGGGACCGGCGCCGCGCCGATCACCGCCACCGGCTCGGGGCGCTCGTGCGCCGCGAGGTGCGCCGCGAGCAGCTCGGGCGTCGCCGTCATGTCGTCGTCGAGCACGACGACCAGGTTGCCGCGCGCCACGGCGATCCCCGCGTTGCACGCCGCGGCGCGCCCACGGTTCTTCTGCCAGAGCACGCGCAGCGCGTACGGCATCGCCGCCGCGGCCGCCGCCTCGCGCGTGCCGTCGTCCGAGCCGTCCACCACCACCACGACCTCGTACTCGCTCGGCGGGATGCGCTGGGTCGCGAGCGCGCCGAGCGCGCGCAGCAGCGAGGCGCGCCGGCGATAGGTGGGGATGACGACGCTCGCGCGGAACATCGATCAGCGTGCGCTCGCGCGGTGCGCGTCGCCGGCGAGCAGCCGGCGATAGAGCGCGTCGTACTCGTCGGTCCACCGCGCCGGGTCGAGCGCGGCGCGCGCCCATTCGCGGGCGCGCGCGCCCATGGCGACGCGCTCCTCCGGTGCGCGCAGCAGCGCGACGATCGCCTCGGCGACGTCGCCCGCGTCGTCGGCGACGCGCGCCTCCACGCCGTCGCGCACGGCGAGCCCCTCGAGCGCGCGCGGCGAGGCGACGACCGCTTTCCCCGCGGCGAGCGCCTCGAGCACCTTCACGCGCATCCCGCCGCCGAGCCGGAGCGGGACGGCGACGACGGCGGCGCGCGCGAGCCAGGGCTCGACGGCGGGCACCGTGCCGGTCACGGTCACGCGCTCGGACGCGAGCGCGCGCAGCACGTGGGGCGGCTCGTGCCCGACGATCGTGAGGCGCGCGCCGGGCACCTGCGCCCACACCAGCGGCGCGATCGCGCGCACGAGCCGCAAGGCGGCGTCGACGTTCGGCGGGTGGACGAAGTTGCCGACGAACAGCACCTCGGGCGGCGACGCGCCGACGGCGTCGAGCGCGCGCTCGGGAACGGGGGAGCGCAGCGCAACTTCGGCCACCGGTGTCGCGCCGTCGGCCGCGCGCTCGTACACGGCGCGGTCGCGCGGGGTGAACGTCACCACCGCGTCGGCGCGCCGGACGATCGATCGCTCGTAGCGCCGCCACCGCGCGAGCTGGAGCGCGGCGACGGCGCGCTTCAGCCGGTGCGTGCTCGCGAGCTCCTCCGAGGCGGCCTCGGCGAACGAGTCGTACGCCGCGAGCACGACCGCCGCGCCACCCTCCCTCGCCGTGTCGGCGAACTGGCCCATCGGCAGGCACTCGAGCCGCACGACGTCCGGCCGCCACTCGCGCACGAGCCGGCGGATGTGCGTGGCGACGCGCGCGCTGCCCACCGACGCGGGCCAGTACGGCATTCCGCGCGCCTGGCGCGCGGCGATCCCGGCGCGATGCGCGACGCGAGCGAGCGCGCTCGACGGCGGAAGCTGCAGCTCCTCCACGAGCCGGCAGGCGGCGCGGAGGGCCGGATCGATCGCCTCCTCCCGGGGCGCGCTCAGATACAGCACCGCCACGTCGTGGCGCGCCGCGTGCGCGGCGATGATGTGCGCCGCCGCGCGCGCGCCGCCGTGGCGCGCGTCGGTCCGCGGAGGGAAGGGAACGAGGAAGAGGACGCGCAGTCGCTCGCGCGCGGCGGCGTCGCCGGCCGGAGCGAGCGCGCCGCCGGGGGCGCCCGCCGGACTAGAGGCGCGCGGCACGCGAGCTCGCGCCGAGGTCCGTCGAGCGTCCCGCGCGGAGCAGCGCGGCCTCGCGCACGAAGGGGACGCGCGCGAGATGCCGCCAGAATGCGGCGTCCTCGCGCGCCGCGCGCCGCCGCGCGGGATCGCGCACGAGGAGCTGGTGCGCCGACGCGATCGCCGCCTTCGCCGCCACGAGCGCACGCAGCGTCGCGGCGAGCCGCGTCGCTTCCGTCGCCGACATGTGCGTCGCGGCGAAGCGGATCAGGCTGCGGAAGTTCCGCTCCTTCATCGTCGCCCACACGCGCGACGTGCTCGCGCCGCCGAGGTGGGTCACCTCGGCCACGGGCGCGTAGTGCGTCTCCCAACCGGCGCGCGCGAGCCGGTACGCGAGGTCCACTTCCTCGTAGTACATGTAGAACGACGGATCGTAGCCGCCCACCTCCTCGAACGCCGTGCGCCGGAGCATCAGCGCGGCGCCGTACACCCACGGGACCGCGCGCGCCTCGTCGTGCGCCCAGTCGATGAAGTAACGGTGCCGCATCGCGGGAATCCAGCGCGCCGCGGCGCGGAGCGGCGACTGCTCGACGATCAGGAAGGTCGTCGAGGGAAAGGCGTAGGCCGAGCGGTGGAGCGAGCCGTCGCCGTGGCGAAGCCGCGGGCCGGCCATCGCGACGCGCGGATGCTCGTCCATGTACGAGGCGAGCGGCGCGAGCGAGCCGGCCGGCAGCAGCGTGTCGCTGTTGAGGAGGAGCACGTACGGCGTGTCGCACGCCGCGACGGCGCTGTTGGCGGCGGCGCCGTAGCCCGGGTTGCGCTCGTCGACGAGGAGCAGGGCGTCGGGGAACTCGCCGCGCACCATGTCGATGCTGCCGTCGGTCGAGCCGTTGTCGGCGACGACGATGCGCGCCGGCGCGTTCGCCACGACCGTGCGCAGGCAGTCGCGCAGGATGTCGCGCGTGTTGTACGAGATGACGGCGACGGCGACGCTCGCGGCGCCTCGCTGCGTCGCGACGCGCGCGTCCATCGGGTCAGGGGCTCGCGCCGGGACCGGCGGAGGGTGCGTCGGACACGCGCGGCGCGCGCGTCACGCCGGCCGACGGCGACGGGCGCCGGCCCCCGCGACGCTGCTCCCCCGAGCTGCGCGCGGGCGCCGCGGCCGCGTCGCTCTCGACGATCGGCGCCTCGGGCTGCCGGAACGACGGATCGGGAGCGATCGCCCATTCCCAGAACGCACCCACGCCGGTCGCCACCTGGGAGAGGAGCACGAGCGCCGTGTACTCGATCGCGCGCGCGCCGAGCCGCTGGCGGAGCGGGTAGAGCAGGATCTCGCGGTAGAACGAGGGGGACTCGAGCTGGATGCCGCCGCGGCCGCGCCGCCGAGCCATCCCCTCGCGCACGCGGAACAGCGCGCGGCCGTAGTTGAAGTGCTGGCGAACGAAGCTGCGGAGCGTGTGCGCGTGGCCATGCCCCACCTCGACCTCGGGCGCGTACGCGTCCGGAAAACCGGCCTCGTGCCAGCGCGCGCAGAAGTCGTAGTCCTCGCCCGCGGCGCGCGGAAAGCGCTCGGAAAATCCGTGCAGCAGCCAGAACCGGCTCGCCGGCGCGGCGAGGTTGGTCGTGCTGTAGAACCGCTGTCCGGCGGGATGCCGCGCGTAGTAGTCGTACACGCAGCTCATGATGAGCTGCGTCGCCGTGGCGTACGGATCGCCGGGGAGCAGGTTCACGATCGAACCGCCGATGAGGTGCCCCGGGTGCCGCTCGAAGCGCGCGAGCAGCAGCTCGAGCCACTCGGGCGCGGGGACGCAATCGTCGTCGGTGAACGCGAGGTGGCGGCCCGTGGCGTTCCGCGCGCCCTGGTTTCGCGCCGCGGCGGGACCGGCGTGCCGCTGCCGCACGACGCGCAGCGCGAGCCGACTGGTGAAGCTCGCGAGCAGGGGCTCGATCGGCTCCGGGCTCTCGTCGTCGCACACGACGACCTCGAACCGGTCGCGCGGCAGCGTCTGCGCGCACAACGCGTCGAGGCAGCGCACGAGGCTCTTCGGGCGCCCGCGCGAGGCGATGACGACGGACACGTCGACGCGCTCGCCGGGGCGGCCTGCACGGGGGCGCGTGGTCTCGGGTGTCGCTGAGTGCGGCAATGACGGATGTGCTGACGTGATGAGATCCGGCCCCACCGGGCCGTTCAAGCGGCGGGCCGCGGCGGCCTCGCGCCCGCGACGGTCGCGGAGCCCGTGAATCCGCGACCTACCCGCTCCGTACGGTATCCCGCCGCACTGACAACCGGCACTGCGCTCTTCGGCGACGTCAGCAGGCTCGTCTTCAAGTTTCAAACCATCGTCGCGGAAGGACAATCCAAACCGGTCGAGTCGGTTCCGTCGACCCCTCCGTCCCCGCCGCACCCATGCCGTTCGTCCCACCGCAGCGCACGCTGACGCTCGCCCTCTCGGCGTGCACCCTCCTCGCCACGCCGGTCGCCGCCCAGCAGACGGCCTCACCGCGCGATTCCTTCCAGGCCCCCGTCGCCGGGGCCGTGCGCCGGTCCGGCCCCGTGTCGGTCGACGGAAAGCTCGACGAGGAGGCCTGGCGAGCCGCCACCCCGGTCACGCAGCTCCGCCAGAGCCGCCCGACCGACGGCGCCCCGGCCACCCTTCCCACCGAGGTGCGGTTCCTCTACGACGACGAGGCGCTCTACGTCGGCGCCCGGATGACCGAACCGACGGGGCCCGCCGGCATCCGGGCGCCGCTCGCCCGCCGCGACCAGCTTCTCCCGAGCAACGGCAACAATGGAGCGTTCAACTCGTTGACCACGGACAAGATCGCCATCCTGTTGGACCCGTACCACAACCGGCTTGACGAAGTGTGGTTCGAGATCAACCCGGCCGGCGTGCGCGGCGACCAGTTCAACGGCGATCCGTCGTGGGACCCGGTGTGGGAAGGAGCGTCGCACGTCGACGCCGGCGGGTGGACCGCCGAGCTCCGGATCCCGTACTCGCAGCTCCGCTTCTCGCGCGACCCGAACCAGGCGTGGGGACTCCAGGTCTGGCGCTACGTGGACCGGCTCAACGAGCAGGACATGTGGTCGTACCGCCGGCGCGACGAGGCGGGCGGGCCCGCGTACTACGGCAACCTGACGGGGCTCGTCGTCACGAGCCGGCCGCGCCAGCTCGAGCTGCTGCCGTACGTCGTCACGCGCTCGCAGTTCAAGTACGCCGAGCCCGGGGACCCGTATCACGGCTCGAGCGACACGCGGCTCAACGCCGGCGCGGACGTGAAGTACAACCTCACGTCGAACCTCACCCTCGACGCGACGATCAACCCCGACTTCGGCCAGGTGGAGGTCGATCCGGCGACGTTGAACCTCAGCGCGTACGAGACGTTCTACGACGAGAAGCGGCCGTTCTTCGTCGCCAACCGGAGCGCGTTCTCGTTCGGCGGGGCGAGCTGCATGTTCTGCAGCAACTTCTCCGGGCTCGGCGTGCTGTACTCGCGGCGCATCGGCAGGCCGCCGCAGCTCAACGGATGGGTCGCCGACCGGGCGAGCTTCGTCGACGCGCCGGACGACGCGACCATCCTCGGCGCCGCGAAGATCACCGGGCGCACGAGCGGCGGCTACAGCGTCGGCCTGCTCGACGCCGTGGCCGGACGCGAGACCGCGCGGTTCCTGCCGTCGGCCGGCGGGCCGCAGCAGGAGCAGATCGTCGAGCCGCTCACCAACTATTTCGTCGGGCGCGTGCGCAAGGAGCTGCGCCAGGGGGCGACGACCGTCGGCGTCGTGGCGACGTCCACCGTCCGCTCGCTCGGCGGCGACTCCGTGCTCACGAGCCAGCTGCGCGACAACGCGACCGCGGTGGGGCTCGACTGGAGCCACGCGTGGCACAAGCGCGAGTACCGGTGGCGCGGCAGTCTGGTGGGATCGGACGTGCAGGGCGCGCCCGCCGCGATCGCGCTGACCGAGCGCTCGAGCACGCACTACTTCCAGCGCCCCGACCGTAGGGTGACGACCGACGGATTGTTCGGCGCGCGCTACGACACGACGGCGACGTCGCTGCGCGGATACGGATTGTACTCGCGGCTGGCGAAGGAGAGCGGCAACTGGCAGTGGGAGGCGCAGACCAACTGGCGCAGCCCCGGCTTCGAGGTGAACGATCTCTCCTATCTCGACCGCGCCGACTACAAGTGGATGAGCGCCAACGTCGCGTACAACTGGCTCAATCCCGGCCGCTGGTACCGCAGCCAGGGCGTCATCACGGGCGGGCAGCAGCAGTTCAACTACGACGGCAAGCGCACCGACGCGCAGCAGCAGATCTACTACGGGCTGGAGTTCCTCAACTACTGGAACCTGCGCACCTTCTACATCCACAAGAACACCACCGACGACGACCGGCTCACGCGCGGGGGCCCGACCGTCAAGGCGCCGGGCTGGAACTACGGGCACTTCCAGGTGTCGACCGACCCGCGCCAGCGCGCCGTGTTCGACGTGACCCTCGACGGCTCGCGTGGCGACGACCACACCGCGAGCTGGAGCTTCACCCCCGGCATGGCGATCAAGCCGGTGTCGAACGTGTTCGTGCAGCTCTCGCCGGGCTTCAACTGGTCCCAGAACCGGCAGCAGTACGTCGACGCGTTCGACGATCCGACGGCGACCGCCTTCGGCGGCACGCGCTACGTGTTCGGCTCCATCACGACGCGCCAGCTCTCGCTCGAGACGCGGGTCGACTGGACGCTCCGCCCGACGGTGACGCTGCAGCTCTACGCGCAGCCCTTCTTCGCCACGGGCGACTACAGCGCGTTCAGCGAGTTCGCCGCGCCGCGCGTCGTGACGCAGCTCGAGTACGGCAGGGACGTCGGCACGATCACGCGCGACGCCGCCTCGTCGACGTACACCGTGGACCCCGACGGCGCGGCCGGACCGGCGCAGCCGTTCAGCTTCGACGACCCGAACTTCACCTTCCGGTCGCTGCGGGGGACGGCGGTGCTGCGCTGGGAGTACCGGCCGGGCTCGACGATGTACTTCGTCTGGACGCAGCAGCGCTCGGGGAACGACGCGTTCGGCAACCTCGACTTCCGGCGCGATTCGCGGGCGCTGCTCGGCGACCGGCCGGACAACGTGTTCCTCGTCAAGGCGACGTACTGGGTGGGGCGGTGAACGGCCGCGCTGCGGACCTCCGCGTCTCGCAGCGCCACGTCGTTCCCAGGTAGGCTGGTTCGACACGGAGTATCTTGGCATCGACCAGACACCCATCCTTCTCATGACCGAGAACGCTCGCCCCCCATTCGTCTGGCGGCTCCGCCGCGCGATCGCCTCCCTCACGCGCGGCCTCGGTCGCGCCGGCTACAGCGGCGGATGGCTCGCCGGACGTCGCTCGTGACGCGCCGGGCCGTGACGACGATCGCGGGCGTCGCGTTCGCCACGCTCGCCTGCGCACGGATCGTGTCCGCCCAGGCGGTGTCGCGCCGCGCCGCCGACTCGGCCGCCGCGCCGGCCCGCGATGCTCGCGTCGCCGACTCGCTCCTCGCGCTGATGACGCTCGACGAGAAGCTGGGCCAGCTCACGCAGTCCCCCGCCGGCTACGGGCAAACCGGCCCGACGGTGGACGCCGCGGGCGAGGCCGACGTGCGGGCCGGCCGCGTCGGCAACTTCCTCAGCCTCTACGGCGCGGACGTCACGCGCCGCATGCAGAAGGTGGCCGTCGAGCAGTCGCGCCTCCACATCCCGCTTCTCTTCGGCTACGACGTCATCCACGGCATGCGCACCATCTTCCCGGTGCCGCTCGGCGAGGCCGCGTCGTTCGATCCCCAGGCCGCGCGCCGCGCCGCGCGGATCGCCGCCGTGGAAGGCAGCGCAATGGGCCTCCACTGGACCTTCGCGCCGATGGTGGACATCGCGCGCGACGCGCGCTGGGGCCGCATCATGGAAGGGGCAGGGGAGGATCCGTATCTCGGCGCCATGCTGGCCGCGGCGCGCGTGCGCGGCTTTCAGGGCGACAGCGGC
>DATJGU010000001.1:0-49111 GCA_035494615.1 Gemmatimonadaceae bacterium | reverse complement strand
CGGGGGAAGACGTCCTGTTCTCGCCGACGTTAAGGAGTACTCGTTCGGCGTCGATTTGATTCCCGTTGCGAGCAGGCGTTCGTGCTTGCACGAACGATCAGCAAAGCTCTCGCGCCCGGACTGCGGGCATGAGCGAACATCACCTCGGCCATTCCGAGCGAGCGCAGCGACCCCTGTCATTCCGAGCGAGCGCAGCGACCCCTGTCATTCCGAGCGAGCGAAGCGAGTCGAGGAATCGCGATCATCCCGGTAGAGAGAGCCTCTCTGTCGGGACGAGCACGATTCCTCGACTGCGCGAGCACTCCGTGCTCGCTCCCCTCGGAATGACAGGGCAGCTCGAGTCCGTCAGCGCCCGCCGTATCCGACCACGACCCGCAGGAACGGCCCCCCCATCGCGGCGTCCGGACCGGCGACCACCGTGTCGCCGTCGCGCGTCCACGTCGTGCGGTTCGGCGACGAGAGCAGACCGGCGCGCACGCCGAGCACGACGCCGCGCGACGCACCCGCCCGAGTCACGAGGTAATCCGCGCCCGCGCCGAGGCTGTAGACGAGATGCCGCCCGGTGAGACGGCTTTCCGCGCCCGGCGCCTGCGCCACCTCGTCGAACGTCGGCTGCGGTTGCGCCGTGCTCGTCGCCGTTCGATCTCGCAGCGACACCGCGAGTCGTCCGAGGCCGACGCCGAGCTGCGGATAGACGGAGAGATGCTCCGTCGCGACGAGCGCATACCCCGCCGTGACGAGCCCGTGAAGCGACGACAGCTCGTCGGTTCGGCCGTTGTCGAGTCCCTCCTCGCCGAAGCTCGAGCGCGCCACCTCGGCGCCGAGCAATGCGCGTCCCACCGCCACGTAGCCGTTCGCGCCGAAGCTCACGGCGTCGTTCGAGAGCGGAGCGAACTGCGTCGGCGTCATCCGCGCGTTGAGCGCGTCCACGGACATCGTGCTCATCCCCGTGGAGAGCGCGACCGTGTGGAAGGCATGGCCGGCTCCCATCCCCGCGCCCTGTGCGTCGGCGCGCACCGACGCGCACGCGAGCGCCGCCGCCGCCCAACCCCTGATGGAGAGTGACCGCATCCCGCCCTCTGCGCCCGCGGGCGCGACTGAGGTGAGTTCGCTCGGCCCGACCGATCCGCCGGGTCGCTTGCGTCGAGTATCGGCGGTTCGTGACGCGGTCGTGAGCGATCCGTCACACGGCGCTCCCACGTTTCGTGCTGGCGGCCGCGAGCGTCCCTCAGGGGAGCGGCTTCGACAGCCTGCCTCCCCTCACGCCGCCCACTACTTTCCGCGCATGGTCGACGACGCCGACGAGGAGCAGTGGACGCAGGATCAGCGCGACGCCGACTTCCCGCTCGACGAAGTCGACGCCGATACGGAGGCGTTCGTCGAATGCCCCTATTGCGGCGAGGCCAACGAGATCGCCCTCGACCCCGGGAGCGGCGCCGATCAGGAGTACGCCGAAGACTGCCAGGTCTGCTGCCGCGCCTGGCTGGTCCACGTCCGCTACTCGCGGGACGGGCGCGCGGAAGTGGAGATCATTCGGGGAGACGAGTAGAGCGGTGACTTGGTGACTTGGTTCGTTGGTGACTTGGTCGGTGACTTCGACTGAGCAGTTGAACCAAGTCACCGTGGTTGAGTGCGGGAACGAGCGCCGGTGTGCATGCAGGCGAAAGGTCTGCGCCTCATCCTCGATGCTCCCGATCTGAACCCCGGCGCCCAACCAGCCTGGAGTCTCCACGGCGTGACTTGGTTCGGCGTCGGTGGCCGGTGCAGTTCCGAGCCGCCAATTCACCGACCAAGTCACGAACGAGCCAAGTCACCAAGTCACCGAGCGCGCGCGAAGCGCGCGCTCAGTGCGCCCCCGGCCCCAACCCGCGCGACTTGCCCGAGCGGAACAGCAGAAGCAACGGCAGCGACGCCATCAGCGCGATCCCGCTCAGCAGATAGAGCTTCGAGAAGGCCAGCACGCTCGCCTGGCCTTGCATCTGGCGATCGAGCACCGCCAGCGCCTGCTGCTTCGCCGTGATCGCGTTCATCCCGCGCGCCATGAGACCGAGCGTCAGCATGTCGACGCGCGCCACGCTGGCCGGATCGCCCGCGATCACGTGCTCGGCCAGCAGCGTGCGCGATTGCGCGGTGAACCGGCCGAGCAGCGTCGCGCTGAGCGCGATGCCCACCGAGCCGCCGAGCTGACGGGTGAGGTTGAACATCCCCGTCCCCTGCGCGAGCTCCTGCGCCGGCAGCTCGGCCATCGTCGCCCCCGTGAGCGGCACGAAGATGAGCCCCAGCCCGACGCCGCGCGCGATCAGCGGCCAGAAGAGGTCGTGTGCGCCCGCGTCGAACGTCAGCAGCGAGAGCTTCCACATCGCGAACATGAACAGCCCCGCGCCGATCGGCACCGTGACGCGCGCATCGAGCCGCGCCGCGTTGCGCCCCACCACCGCCATCGTCACCGCCGACGCGATCGCCCCGGGCAGGATGATCAGCCCCGTCTGATTCGCCGTCATCCCGTGCAGCCCCTGCAGGAACACGGGCAGCACGAACACCGAGCCGTAGAGCGCGAGCCCGAGGAACGCGGCGATCATCACACCGCCGGCGAGCTGCCGGTTGAGCAGCACGCGGAAGTTGATCACCGGCTCGTCGACCGTGAGCTCGCGCCACACGAGCAGGATGAACGACGCCAGCGCCGTCACGCCAAGCGCCGTCACGAACCGTGAGTCGAACCAGTCGTACCGCTCGCCGCGCTCGAGCATCCACTGCAGCGAGCCGACGCACACGGCGAGCAGCAGGATTCCCGTGGCGTCGATCGAGCCGGCGCGCTCCTGATGCTCCGAGTCGTGTACGTACGTCCACACCATGTACGCCGCGAGGATGCCGAGCGGCACGTTGATGTAGAAGATCCACGGCCACGACAGGTTGTCGACGATGTAGCCGCCGAGCGTCGGACCGATCGTCGGACCGACCATGACGCCGACGCCGAACATCGCCTGCCCGACGCCGACCTCCTGCGGCGGGAACGCCTCGAACAGCGTCGCCTGCGCGGTGGAGAGCAGCGCGCCGCCGCCGAGCCCCTGCACCACGCGCCAGAACACCAGCGCGCCGAGCGACCCCGCCGAGCCGCACAGGAACGAGGAGATCACGAACAGCAGGATCGATCCGGTCAGGTACCGCTTCCGCCCGAAGTAGCCGGAGAGCCAGCTCGAGAGCGGGATGACGATGACGTTCGCGATGATGTAGCCCGTCGAGACCCACGAGATCTCATCGAGGGTCGCGCCGAGGTTCCCCATCATGTGCGGGATCGCGACGTTGACGATCGAGGTGTCGATCAGCTCGAGCACCGACGCCAGGGTCACCGCGATCGCGATGAGGTATTTGTAGCGGTACCGATCGGCGTCGGCGGCGTGGGGACGCGCGGGCGCGTACGCGCCCTCCTCCCCCGCGACCGCGCCGGGCCGCAGGACGGTGGTGGCCATGGGCGGTCCCCGCTACTTCACGTCGACGTGCGCCACGACCGACATGCCGGGCCGGAGCGGCTGCTCCTTCCCGCAGCCCCGCCCGATGGCGATGCGCACCGGCACGCGCTGCACGACCTTCGTGAAGTTCCCCGTCGCGTTGTCCGGCGGCAGCAGGGCGAACTTCGCGCCGGTCGCCGCGCTCAGGCTCTCCACTTTCCCGTGCGCCGTGCAGCCGCCGTACGCGTCCACCTCGAGCTCCACCGGCTGGCCGACGCGAATGTCGGAGAGCTGCGTCTCCTTGAAGTTCGCCGTCACCCACACGCCGGTGTCCGACACGACGGTGAGGAGCGGCTGCCCCGCCTGCACGAGCTGGCCGACCTCGACCTGCTTGCGCGACACGATCCCCGACACCGGCGACGTGACCTTCGTGTAGGAGAGCTGGAGCGCGGCGTTGTCGCGCGCCGCCTGCGCCGCCGCGAGCCGCGCCTGCGCGAGCCGCACCCCCGCCTGCGCGTTCGTCACGCCCGCACCCGCGGCGCTCGCCTGCCGCTCGGCCGCGATGAGCCCCGCGCGCGCCGCGTCCGCCTTCGCCTGCGCGGCGTCGAGCTGCTGGCGCGAGACGACCTGCTTCCCCGCGAGCTCGCGCACGCGCACGAGGTCCGCGTCGGCCTGCACGGAAGCCGCGCGCGCCGCCGCGATGTTCGCCTGGAGCGCCGCACGCTGGCCGGTGGCGTTCTCCACCGCGGCTTCGGCCTGACCCGCCACGCCGCCGCCCCCCGCCTGCGCGCGCGCCGCCGCGAGATCGGCGTCGGCCTGCGCGAGCCGCACCGCGTACTCACGCTCGTCGATCGTCACGAGCGTCGAGTCCGCGCGCACGCGATCGTTCTCCGCGACGTTCACCGCGGTGACGTAGCCGCTCACCTTCGCGAGCACGGGGACGAGATGTCCGTCCACCTGTGCGTTGTCGGTGCTCTCGTGCGAGCGGCCGTACAGCCACTGCTTCACCCCCCACCCGATTCCGAGCAGGGCCGCGAGGAGCACGAGACCGAGGACGATGCGCCGACGCCCGCCCGGCGCGCGGGAGGTCGCGGGGGCTGGCGGCGTGCGTGGAGCGCTGCTGTGCGGCTGGGTCGCGGTGGCCATGAGTGTGATGCGGTCGGTGAGGTCGTGAGGAGATGTCGGCGCTCGATCAGTCGAGCGAAGTGATCGTGCCCGTCGCGCGGGCGAGCGCGACCCGGGCGGCCTGGAAGGACGCGAGCGCGTCCACGTATTGCGTGCGCGCGCCGTTCAGCGTGAGCGACGCGGTGATGACGTCGGCGTTCCCCGACACGCCGGCCTGGAACCGCTCGCGCGCCTGCGCCACTTCCTGCTCGGCGAGCTGCAGGCGCTCGCGCGCCGCCGACACGGCTTCGGCGGACGACGTGAGATCGAGCATCGCGATGCGGACGTCGGCCTCGACCTGCGTGCGAAGATCGCGCTCGCGCATCTCGAAGTCGCGCGCGACGGCGACCTGCTCCTCCACGCGTCCCTCGCGGCGGAAGCCGTCGAACACGGGAAGGGAGAGCTCCACCCCCCAATCGTACGTCGGGAGCGAGCTGCGCCCGTTCCGCTGGGACTGCCCCTGGTCGGCGAACACACCGACGGTCGGCAGCCGTTCGTTGCGGATCGCCGACGCCTGCTGCCGCGCCGCCTGCGCCTGCAGCTCGAGCGATTGGAGATCCTTGCGGCCGCGAAGCGCCGTCTCCAGCGCCGCGGACTCGGCGGCGCTGATCGACACCGGCATCTCCGTGAGCGAATCGGCGAGCTCGAGGTTCACGAGCGGGAGTCCCACCGCGCGGGCGAGCTCCACGCGCGTGCGGTCACGGTCGTTGCGGGCCACGATGAGCTGTGTGCGCGCACCGGTGAGCTGCGAGCGCGCGCGCGTCACGTCGAGCGCGACGCCCGTGCCCGCGCGGAGCTGGTCCTGCGCGATCGTCAACAGGTCCGCCGCGAGCGTCGAGTCGGCGAGCCGCGCGACGTACACCGCGTCGGCGCGGAGCACGGTGAGATACGCGTTCGCCGCCCGGGCCGCCGCCACGTCCGACGCATTCGCCAGGTCGGCGCCCGCGGCGCGCACGCTCGTCCGTGCGCCGCGCAGCCGCGCCAGCGCGCCCGGATCGAGCACGGTCTGCGTCACGCGCGCCCGCGCGTCGAACACGTTCAGCGGGCCGAGCAGCGATCCCTGCGGATCGAACAGCGCCGGCTCGCCCGGCGCGCTCGGGAAGTCGATCGGGAAGAGCGCGGCACTGTTGAGCGTGGAGCCGTGCTCCGTCGCGTTCAGCGAGAGCGTCGGCAGGAGATCCGCGCGGCGCTGCACCACGCGCGCTTCGGCCACGCCGAGCCGGCTGCGCGCGCTCCCCACCGCCGCGTTCTGCTGCGACGCCATGCGCACCGCCTCGCCGAGCGTGAGTCGTACCGTCGAGTCGCGCGGAGAACCCTGCGCCGCTGCGGCGGACGCGAGGGCGACGGGAGCGAGTGCGGCGAGCAGCGTCGCGGCCAACGTGAGCGACGAGCGGGCGATGGGGCGGCGCGGGGTGGTCCGATGGTTCATGAGCTCGCGTGCGTGGCGTCGCGCCCGGGCTCCGGGCGCATGGCGTGGAGGAAGAAGTCACGGATCTGCGCGAGGAGCACGCCATCCGGGATCGTCGCGACCGACTTGAACGAATTCTTCTGATGGTACCAGCTGCCGTGCGTCACGAAGAGTGCGCTCAGCATGCGCGACGCGACCACCGGATCCGCGCGGCGGAAGACTCCCGTGTCCATCGCGCGCTCGAGGATCTCGCACACGAGGCGCTGCGCGCGGCCGATGACCTCCGTGGCGTAGAACGCCGCGAGATCCGGGAAGTCGCGCAGCTCGGAGTTCACCAGCCGGTGGATCGCCGGGAACACGGGCGAGCAGATCCACCTCCAGTGTCCCTCCATCCACCGGTCGAGGGCGCGGATCGGATCGCGCTCCGCCTCGAACTCCGCCTCGCTGCGCTCGATGAAGGCGACGATGTTGTCGCGCACCACGCCGCGGAACAGATCTTCCTTGTTGGCGAAGTAGAGATAGATGGTCCCTTTGGAGACGCCGGCCCGCTTCGCGATGTCTTCCAGGCGCGCGGCGGCGAGCCCCCGCTCGGCGAATTCGGCGAGGGCGGCGTCGAGGATCTGCCTCGGACGTTCTTCTGGAAGGCGGCGCCAGCGAGGCTCCGCGACGGGCTGCGACATCGGGTAAGTGACCGGCTGGTCAGCGATGAACCTCTGCCGGCCCGTCAGGGTTCCCCCCACGGAAACCGGCCTCTATAAATGACCGGTCAGTAACTTAGGCCGAGCTCCACTCCGCGCAACCCCTCACCGCTTCCATACTCACCGCATGACGAGACCAGACGCGCGCCACGAGGAACCCGAGAGCCACGGCCGCGTCCGGATCGACAAGTGGCTCTGGGCCGCCCGCTTCTTCAAGACGCGCTCCCTCGCCGCCGACGCCGTCGGCGCGGGCAAGGTCCTCGTCGGCGGCGAGCGCGCCAAGGCGGCGAAGCTGCTCCAGGTCGGCGACGAGCTCCGCATTCGCCTCGGCGCCTACGAGCACGTCGTTCGCGTGCGCGCCCTGTCCGAGCGTCGCGGACCCGCCGCCGTCGCCGCCACGCTCTACGAGGAGACCGCCGACAGCGTCGCCGCGCGCGCCAGGCTCGCCGAGCAGCACCGCATGGCACCCGCGGCGTTCGTCTACGAGGAGAAGGGCCGGCCGACCAAGCGCGACCGCCGCGAGCTGGACCGCTTCCGCGACGATCGGCGCGGCCGCTAGGGGGCCGCCCCACTCGAGCAGGCCGGCCCGGCGGGCGGAGCAGAGCCCGGGGCTAGTGGCCCTCGAAGCCCGCCGCGAGCGAGAGCAGGGCGTCGCCGTCGACGCGGTGACCGCCCGGGTGCCGCAGCAGCGTGAAGGCGACCCCCGCCGCCGACAGGCGCTCTCCCTCCTGCACCACCGCGCTCGCCGGCACCATCTCGTCCTGCTCGCCCGCCACGAGCGTCAGGGGGGCGCCGTGCAGCTTCGCCGACCATTCGGCGACGTCGAGCTCCGGCGGGATGCCGCCGGCCCAGAGCACCACCTGATCGGCGCGCAGCTCGCTCGCGGCGAGCCAGCGGCACATCGTCGCCGTTCCCTGCGAGAAGCCGAGCACGACGATGCGCGGTGCCGCGCCGGCGAGGTGGCGGCGCACTTCGCCCGAGAGCTGTTCCAGATACGCGACGTAGTCCTCGATCTCGTGCTCGCGATCCTCGCGCGTCATCCACGTGGCGCCGACGCGCGGCGCGGCCTGGCCGCGGCGCTCCGCGACCGGATCGAGATAGAACCGCGACAGCCCTTCCGGCGCCGCGATGAGCCGTGTCCCGTCGTCGAGCGGAGCGAACCAGGCGAGGAAGCGCGCCGCGAGCTGGCCGTAGCCGTGCAGCACCACCCACAGCTCGCGCGGGAACCCGTGGGTGGGACCGAGCGTGTAGTACCTCGCGGAGCGCCGTACGCGGATGCGGTGCGGCGTGATCGCGGGATCCACGGCGCGGCCGCTCAGTGCTGGCTGCTGGCGGCGCTCCCGGCTGCCGGCGAGGACGACGCGATTCGCGCCGCGGCGAACAGCTCGCCCTGCGAGTGCGCCGCCTCGAGCAGACTCACGGCGCGCGCGAGCTGATGATCGTCGGCGAGCGCGCGACGCTTCGCGCCGCCGTCGCCGAGCAGATGGCGCGCGACGCGCCGGTCGAGCTCACGGTCGAGGATCCGCGTCGCCGCCGGCTCGTACTTCGGATCGATCGTCACGCCCGCCGCCGTCAGCCGGCGCCGGAGCTCGGCGCGCCATGCCGGCGTCACCGTGAAGTCGGGCGTCGCGCTCGACTTGAGCTCGAACGCGTACTGATTCAGCACGGTCACGAACGCCTGCGCCTTCGGCGCGAGCGACTTGAGGAGCTGTTGCTCCGTCGTGGTGAGCGTGTCGTCCGGGACGATGATGTCCGGTGCGATCCCGCCCCCGCCGTACACCGTGCGCCCCGCGTCGGAGCTGTACTTCGGCCGCGCGCGCTTGTCCGCTTCGGTCTCCAGCGAGTCGGGGTGCGTCTCCACGAAGCGGCCGTCGGGGAGCAGCGCGCGCTCGCGATGGATGCTCCGGCCGCTCGGCGTGTACCACTTCCCCGTCGTGATCTTGAGCGCGTAGCCCGCGTCGAGCGGGAAGATCGACTGCACGAGCCCCTTGCCGAAGCTCGTCGTGCCGACCACGAGCGCGCGGTCGTGGTCCTGCAGCGCGCCGGCGACGATCTCGCTCGCCGACGCCGTGCCGCCGTCGCTCAGCACGACCATCGGCGGCTGCGCGGCGAGCTGCTCGCTCGAGGCTTTCGCCACCTCGTCGGCCGCGTTCCGCGAGCGCACGCTCACGATCGGCTGCCCCTGCTGCAGGAAGAGCGAGCTGACGGCGAGCGCCTGCTCCACGATCCCGCCGCCGTTGTCGCGCAGGTCGAGCACGATCCCCCGCGCGCCGTCGGCGACGAGCTTCTGCGCGGCCTCCTCCACTTCCTCCGCCGCGTTCTCGTTGAACGTCTGCAGCGGGATGTAGCCGATGTGATCGCCGAGCATCGTGGCGAACGGCACCGCCGGCACGTGGATGATCGCGCGCTTGAACGACAGCCGCACCGGCTCCGCCACGCCGGGCCGCGCGAACACGACCTTCACCATCGTTCCCGCCACGCCGCGCAGCGCGTCCGACACCTTGTCGATCTTGCCGTCGGCGGTGGAGATCGAATCGACCTGCACGATCCGGTCGCCTTCGCGCACCCCGCCGTCCTCGGCAGGAGTGTGCGGGAAGACGCGGCTCACCACCACGCTCGACGAGCTCGGGGTCTTCTGCTCCTCGAGCAGCATCCCGACCCCGCCATACCGGCCGCCGACGCTGCGATTGAATTCGTCGTTCTCCTTCGGCTCCAGCAGCTCGCTGTACGGATCGTTGAGCTCGCGCACGAGTCCGTGCGCCGCCTTCTCGTAGATCGCGCCCGACTGCAGCGAGTCCACGTACCGGTTCGCCACGAGCGACAGCACCTGGTCGAACAGCCGAGGGGTCGCGCGCGCCGCCGGCTTCTGCAGCAGGAACCCGCCGGCGACGACCGGGATCAGGAGCAGCGACGCGGCGGCTGCGGTGCGTGGACGGAACGACATGCGAGCGACCTCGGAAGGGAGTCGCCGGGCGCGCGGGCGCGTACCCGGTCTTGCGGTAATCTACGGAACGCCGATGCTAGCGGGAGAGCGCCTGAAGCGCCCAGATGCCGTTGCGCATGTCGGAGGCGTACACCACCCCGTTCTGATACTGGACGCCCCAGACGTACACAGGGTTGCTTCGGTCGGTGAGTCCCACCGCGAGCTCGCGCCCCATCTTTCCGAGGTCGCACAGTGCGACCACGGAGTTCGCCGGCGTGGACTTCTCCGCGTCGGCGCAGCTCCCGAGATCGCCCCGGACGTCGATCGCCCTTACGCCCCCGTTGTAGTAGGCGGCGTAGAGGATTCCGTTGGCCTCGTCCACGGAGAAGTTGTGCGTCCCCGCCCCCGCCGACGTCGCCGTGGGCCGCACGGTGTAGAACGCCACCTCGCGCGGCGCGGTCATGTCGGAGACGTCCACGACGTGGATGTCGCCCGACGACGACGTCCCCACCGCGCCCGGCGACTCTTCGCCGACGAACGCGTACTGCGCGCTCCCCGTCGCCGCGTCGTGCAGCCACCAGATGTTGTGCACGTGGCCGTTCACCGTCTGCACCCTGCCCAGGTCCACCGGGTTCGACGGGCTCCCCCCCTTCCCCGCCCCGCCGAGATCCCAGATCGCCATGCCGGCGTCCCAGAGCCCGAGGAAGAGCACCCCGTCGCGCAGGAAGGTGTCGTGCACGAACGGGCTGCCGATGAACCGCGAATAGACCTGCCGCGGCGCCGCGGCGTCGGTGATGTCGACGATCACGATCTTCGCCGCGACGGCGTTCGACGGATCGACGCACAGGAACGCGTACAGCCGGCCGTTCACGCGCCCGATCTCCGCCGTGTGCACGCCGGGACTCGTCTCGGCGTTCGAGAAGCGCGACACGAGGGTCGGCTTGCGCGGATCGGCGAGACTGTAGATCGCGATCGATCCCCCCGCGTATTCCGTGGCGACGACGAGATGCTGGCCGTCGTCGGTCACGGCGACGTCGCCGAGCGTGCTCGCGCCGGTCACGAGCACCGAGTCCACGAGCACGGGCGCACCGGCGCTCACGTCCCAGACGTAGAGGGCGCTCGTCGGCGACGCGTTCCCCCACGTCGTGGTGTACGCGGTGGTGCCGTGCACGGCGATCTCCGCCGTGATCCGCTTCGGCGCGAAATCGCCACAGCCCAGCACGAGCATCGCGTTCGCCGGCGATCCCTTGGCGGGACAGCTCGCGTCGCCGTTTCGGGGCGCGGTCGGCGAGCCGTCTCCGCCGCAGGAGACGGCGAGCGCGAGCGCGAGCAGAGCGGACGTTCGTGCGAGGCGGCGCATGTCGGAGTTTCGGAGGTGGAGCGCGTCTCGAATCAGTGATGGTCCATCGCAGCCATGCCGCCGCGATCCGCGCCGAGCGCGCGGATCGGCGCGTCGTCAGGCAGCGCGACGCCGTAGCGGCCCATGCGGGCATGCGCGGCACCGAGCCGGACGCGCACGCCCACCGACGCCATCCACGGCGCGTCGCTCCCGTAGAACTGTCGGGGATCGAACACGCTCGTGGCGACGCGCTTGCGCGCCGTGAGCCGCTCGACCTCCACGAACGGATACCCGCGAACCGGCCCGAGGGTCGCGCCGGGCAAGGTGACCGCGGCGGTCACGCTGCGCCATTGCGTGATCCCGGCGATCGCGAGATCCGTGGCGGGCCTCGGCGTGCGGAACGGATCGGCGAGTCGCTCCTCTTCCGGCCGGTCGGTCTGCTCGACCCTCAGCGCGACGGACACCGGCCCGATCGACAGCGCGCCCTCGGCGAGCGCGCTCTCGTAGGCGAACGCTTCCGCGTCGCGCGCCGGGTCGATCTCCACCGTGCGCTCCCACTCGGCGAGCAGGTAACGCGCGCCGTCGGGCGAGAGGTAGCGACCCGACACGCTGCGCTTTCGCTGGTCGAGCCCGAAGCCGCGCGGTTCCTCGGGCGACGCGACCCGCGCGTAGCTCCCTTGCAGCTCGACGCCGCGGAGCGGGAGCACGGTGCCGCGTACCGACCACGAGTCGCCGAAGCGACGGAGGTGCGGCGACGACGACGGCGACGTCGGCTCGTCGCCGGCGAAGGTGCTTCCCTCGACGATCGCGCCGCGCCACCGCACGGCACCGATCGCCATCGGACGCTCGAGGAGCTGCGCGAGGTGATGATTGATCGGGTACTTCTCGAACGGGCGCATCATCGGGTCGTCGGTGCCGAAGGGCACGAAGCCGCGCCCCACGCTCGCCGAATACGACAGGGCGCGCAGCCGGCCCAGCCCCGTCGCGACGATCTCGTGCAGGTAGGTGTGCGGATGGCGCCGGTCGACGTAGCCCTCTCCGAACGCGCCGGTCGAGAGCTCGCCGCGCTTCATCGTGAGACCCTCCGCGTTGAAGGTCCCGGCGAGCTGCAGATGGCCGCCGATTAGCGAACCGCGCGCCATCGCCGCCGCCTGCGCGAGGTAGCCCTCGGTGAGATCGGTCGAGCCGGCGCCGTGCGTCACGTGCGTCACGACCGGGATCGCCTGCGCCATGAGGTGCCATGCGCCGTGCATCCCGGGCATTGCCGAATCGCCCATCGCCATCTCGCGCATCGCCGTATCGCTCGGCGCGTGGCCTTCGTGCTGCGCGCGCGCGGGCGACGTCGCCGCCGCGAGCAGCAGGCCGGCGGCGAGCATGGCCGAGGGAACGAAGCGCATGGGCATAAGTTTAGTGTCCTGTCACGTCGCCGCGCGTTCCCGTCCCGTCCCACCCGCAGATGCCGTTCGTTCGCCGCTCCGAGCTCCGCGCCATGTCCCGCCTCGCGCTGCCGATCGTGCTCGCGCAGGTCGGGATCATGTCGATGGGCGTCGTCGACACGGTGATGGTCGGCCGCGTGTCGGCGGAGGCGCTCGCCGCGGTGGCGCTCGGCAACCTCTACTTCGTCACGCTGAGCATCCCGTCCGCGGGACTGCTCATGGTGCTCGACCCACTCGTGTCACAGGCGGTCGGTGCTCGCGACGACGAGCGCGTCGCGCTCGCCGTGCAGCGCGGGCTCGTGCTGGCCGTCGCGCTTGCGGTCGTGACCAGCGTGGTCCTCTGGCCCGTGCACGCGGTGCTCGCGTTCTTCCGTCAGCCGGAGCCGCTCGTCGTGCTCGCGACGTCGTACGTGCGCATCTCGGTCGCGGCGCTGCTTCCCTTCCTCGCCTTCGGCGTGCTGCGGCAGAGTCTCCAGGCCATGCACCACACGCGCGCGATCGTCGCCGTGGCGGTGATGGCGAACGCGGTGAACGCGGGGCTCAACTGGATGCTCATCTACGGCCACCTCGGCTTCCCGCCGATGGGCGTGGCGGGGAGCGCCTGGGCGACGTGCGCGAGCCGGTGGGCGATGGGGATCGCTCTGCTGCTGGGCGGATGGCGTACGCTCCGTCCGGCGCTGCGCCCGCGCCGCGCCGCCGCGCTCGACCGCGAGGCGCTCGTGCACATGGTGCGGCTCGGCGCGCCGATCGGATTGCAGCAGCTGCTGGAGATCGGCGTATTCGCCGCGATCGGGTTGCTCATGGGTGTGCTCGGTGCGCGCCAGATGGCCGCGCACCAGATCGCACTCAACCTCGCGAGCCTCACGTTCATGGTGCCACTCGGCGTCGGCGCGGCGGCGGCGGTCCGCGTCGGCAACGCGGTGGGCGCGGGCGACGCCGCGGCGGCGCGGGAGCGCGCACGCACGGCGCTCGTCGTCGGTGCGGGATTCATGCTGTGCACGGGCATGGTGATGATCGCGCTGCCGCGCGCCATCGCCTCGCTCTACACCGACCAGGTCGAGGTCGCGATGCTCGCCGCCACGCTCATCCCGATCGCCGGCGTGTTCCAGGTGTTCGACGGCCTCCAGGCGGTGAGCGCGGGCGTGCTGCGCGGGCTCGGCGACACGCGGGCGCCGTTCGTGATCAACCTCGCCGGCTTCTGGCTGATCGGCTTTCCGGTGAGCATCGCGCTCGGCTTTCACACGGCGCTCGGGGCCGTCGGGCTCTGGTGGGGACTGGTGGCCGGTCTCGTCGTGGTGGCGGCGCTGCTCGTGGGGCGCGTGCGGCACCGCATGCGCGGCCGGCTGGAGCCCACGGCGCTCGGGCGGCTCGCCGAAGGGTGAGCGCGCCCCGGTCCTGAAACGCGACGACCCGCCGGAGCGGGTCGTTGCGTGAGGCGTCGGCTAGCTCTTGTGCCGGAAGGTGATCCGGCCGCGGGTGAGGTCGTAGGGCGAGACCTCGATCGTGACCCGGTCGCCCGCGAGGACGCGGATTCGGAAGCGGCGCATGTTTCCGCCGAGTGTCGCGAGCACGTTGTGGCCGTTGGTCAGCTGCACCCGGAACGTGGCGTTCGGGAGCACCTCGGTGACCGAGCCTTCGAGCTGAATCGCGTCTTCTTTCGCCATCCGGACTTGCGCTGAGCCCGCGGGCTCAGCGCGACCGCTCGGTGCGACTACGGCGGCGCGCGGCCGCCGCCTTGAGCTGGCGGGCCGCGCTCGGCTTCACGTAGTAGCGCTTCTTCCGGAGATCCTTGAGGATCCCCGCCTTGGCGATCTTCCGCTTGAACGCCTTGAGCGCCCAATCGAGCCGATCGCTCTCCTCGAGATGAATCTCGACCATCAACCGACCATCCTGTGTGACGGCCGCGCCCCTGGCGCGACGAACGGCTGCGCGACGATGCTCCGAAAACGCGAAGCGCCCCGCTCGGGCGGCTCCCACCGTGGAGAGCGCTCCGCTCGCGCGGGCGACGCAGCCCCGAATTCTATCCCCCGTCGGAAAGGCTGTCAATCGCTGGGGTCGGCGGCTCCGCGTTCGCACGCGCGAGCGAGAGCGTGAACTTCGAGCCGCTCCCGACCTCGCTCGACACGGTGAGCGAGCCCCCCATCCGCTCGGCCAGCTCGCGGCCGATGGCGAGACCCAGCCCCGTCCCTTCGGCGGAACGGGTGAGCCCCCGCTCGGCCTGCACGAAAGGCTGGAAGATCGCGTCGCGCTGGCTTTCCGGGATGCCGCGCCCCGTGTCGGTCACGGTGAAGCGGATCATCCCCGCCGCCTCCTCGCATCCCACCGTCACCGCGCCGCCGCGCGGCGTGAACTTGATCGCGTTCGACAGGAGGTGACGCAGGATCTCCACCGCCCGCTCGCGGTCGGCGCACACTCGCGCGCGCTCCGGAAGCGGGAGGATGCGGAAGTCGATCTCGTGCGCCGCGAACTCCACCACGAGCGGCTCGCTCGCGAGGTCGATCAGGTCGGCGGCATCGAGCTCGGTCGCGTCGATCGCCACGCGGCCGCTCGTCAGACGCGAGAAGGTGAGCACCGCGTCGACGAGCGTGAGGAGGTGCTCCTGGCCGCGGAGGATGCGGTTCACCGCGTCGCGCTGCCCGTCGGTGAGCGGGCCGCGAAATCCCATCTCGAGGAGCTGGGCGTAGCCGGCGATCGCGTTGAGCGGCGTGCGCAGCTCGTGGCTCATCATCGCCAGGAACTCCGACTTCGTGCGCGCGGCCGCCTCCGCCGCCGCGGCGATCCGGTGGTGCTCGATCGCCACCGCGGTGAGCTGCGCGATCTCCTCGGCGAGACGCTGCTCGCGCTGCGAGAATGGCGGCTGATCGGCCACGCGCCCGAAGCTCAGCGCGCCGATGATGCGCCCGCGAGCGATGATCGGCACGACGAGCACCGGGCCGGCGACCAACCGCTCGAGCGCGGACCACGCCGACCCCGGCGGCTCGCCCGCGCGGAAGGTGGCGGGGCGCGCCGGAGTCACGTGCTCCAGCCGCTCCGAGCGGCGGCGGCGCAGCGCGCGCACCACGCCGAGGCTCGCGTCGCCGTCGAGCGGAAGCTCGCCCTCGATCGCGGATGCGGCGCTCGCGAGCGCCGCGTCCGCGGCGACCAGCCGGCGCGCGCCGCGGCCGTTCGCCACCTGGTCCAGCAGGCACCAGTGGCCGAGCGTCGGGAGAAAAGGCCGCACCAGCTCGGCCGGATCGACGCGGTCCTCCGTCGCCACGAGACGCGTCGCGGCGCGGAGCAGCATGCGCTCGTGCTCCGACTCGGCCACCTCGCCGCGCGCCTCGCGCAGCTCGCGCTCGGTGCGCGCGAGCCGGTCCACGAGATGCTCGACGAGCGCCGCGCCCTCCGGCGCGCGAACGTCGTCGGGTCGCCGGGCGGGGACGCGATCCTCCCCGCCGCTCTGCTCACGCGGTGGTGGGACGCGCATGCGGCGGCGTGGTGCGGCGCTCTCCGTCGGGTCGCGTTACGGCGCCTTCTTCTTCTGGATGTCGACGTTGTTGCCGATCACGCCACCCAGAATGCCACCCGCCGCCGCGCCGATCAGGCCGCCCTTCACCTTGTCCCTGCTCGTCGAGGCGCCGATGATCGCGCCCGCCGCGGCGCCGATCGCCGCGTCGCGCTTCGTGTTCTTCTTCGTCACGACGCGCGGCTCCGAGGCCGTCGCGGTGCCGCTGCTCGTCCCGCTCGCGCTTCCGCTCGACGTCGACCGCCGGGTGGAGGACGAGGAGGTGCTGCGGCGCGTCGTCGCGTTGCTCGCCGTGTTCCCCGACCGCATCACGTTCGTCGGGGCCGCCGCCGCGTTGGTGCGCTCCGCCGCGGAGATCGAATCCAACCGGGCGTTCTGGTTGGCCTGCGCCGCGAGTGAGAGATCGTTGTTGAGCGCGGGGTCTGCCGGCTTGTCGTTGCTGCACGCTGCCGCCATCGCCAGCGCGGGAGCGAGAAAGATCGTCTTGAGCGAGGTACGCATCGGTTCTCCAAAGGTTGTCGGCTCTCGCCGATACTCGTGGGAGATGGAAGGCAGAGCGTGTGCCATGCTCCGCCGGGGACGCCGGGATAGATACGGCCCTGTTCAACGTCTCGCGGATCGGCCCGTCACGCGGCCGGGGTGACTCGGGTCACCAAGCGGGCCGAGCCGTGCCGTGGGCCGGCGCTGGCGCGTCATGGGGATGGCACGTGACAGCGCGAGCCCGCAGGGCTCGCTTCGAACGTCTCACCTCAAGCCGCATCCGCAGATGAGCATTCTCGCCCGGCGCTCCGGTGCCACGTCCACCCCCGCCCCGGCCGGCAACGGCTATTCGCTGCTCGACGCGCAGCTCGCCATGAGCGGCGATCTCGAGACCACGGGCTCGTTGCGTATCGACGGCAGGCTCGAGGGCTCGATCCGGCGGGCCGACATGGTCGTACTCGGCGTCGGCGCCGCGATGACCGGCGACGTACACGCGCGCGAAGTCGTGATCGGCGGAACGATCACCGGCAACGTCCACGCGACGGAGCGTGTCGAGCTGCAGGCGACGGCGATCGTGACGGGCGACATCGTGACGCAGACGATCCTCGTTCAGGAAGGCGGCGTGGTGAACGGGCGCGTGCTCATGCGCCCGCCCGAAGGGAGCGGCGCTGCTCCCAGCCTGCACGTGAGCGAGTCGGTCCTCACCAGGTAGCGCCATGACCTCGGCGAAGCGCACGCCAAGGTACGTCGACGCCATCATCCCCTTCGAGGTCGTGGAGCGGAATGCGTCGGCCGACGTCATCCGTCTCCGACCCGAGCCGCTCGGACCGGCGCTGCCGCCGATCACCGAGCAGTGGCCGCGCAGGAAGGCGGTGCCGCTCGCTCGGCGCCCCTGGCAGCTCCTGCTCGTCCCGCCGACGCCGGGCGCGCACACGCGTTCCTTCAACGTTGCCCGGTGGCAGGCGCGGCTCGTGCTCGGCTTCGCCGCGCTCGTGCTGCTCGTCGCCGGCGCCGGGACGACCGCATTCGTGCTCGCGCTCCGCGCACCGGATCTCTTCGCCACGAGCGCCGAGGCGGCGCTTCTGCGCGAGCGGTTGACCGTCGTCGAGGATTCGCTCGCGCTCGCCCGGTCGGAGCTCGAGGCGCCCGACGATTCGCTCGCGGCGTCGAGCGCGCTCGCGACGGCGGCAGCACCGGCGGCCAAGGTCGCCGGACGCGCGCCCGCGCCGGCACCGCGCGTCGCGGCGCGCCGGAACACTCGCTCCGCGGCCGGCGGCGACGACTCGGAGCTCACGACGCGCGGCATCGAGGACCTCCCCGTGATCGGCGCGATCGCGAGCCGGTTCTCGCGCGCACGGCGGCATCCGATCCTCCACATCATCCGTCCGCATCTCGGCATCGACGTCGCCGCCGCGCGCGGCACGAAGATCGTCGCCCCCGCGCCGGGCCGCGTGAGCTTCGTGGGCCGGAAGTTCGGCTTCGGGCTCGTCGTGGAGATCGATCACGGCAGCGGCGTCGTCACGCGCTACGCGCATTGCGGCACGGCGCTCGTGAGCGAGGGCACGCACGTGGAGCGCGGCGTGGCGATCGCGACGGTCGGCACGAGCGGGCTGTCCACCGGACCGCATCTGCACTACGAGGTGCTCGTGCGCGGACGCCAGGTGGATCCGCTGCGGTTCAAGCTCCCGCAGCCGGCCGCGGACAGCGCGGCACGCGCCGCGGCGCAGCCAGTGGTGACGCCCGCGGCGAGCGCCCCCGCCGCGCCGTCGCCGGTTTCCATGGCGCCCGCGGCGACGCAGCCGCTTTCAGCGAGCTCGGCCTCGGCCGCGCATCCGTAGATCGCGGCGCGAGACCGACGTGCGTCGCCGCGGGTACGTCTCCTGCAACTCCCGGGGTGCCACGACCGAGGGAGCGCACGATGAGCAAGCTGCTTCGCGGCCTCGCCGCGGGTTACGGTGCGAAGAAACTGGGCGGCGGCTGTTTCAGCACGGTGCTGATCTTTCTGCTCCTTTGGTGGCTCCTGGGTCACTTCGGGCTGTTCCGCTGAGCCGTTCGATGACGGAGGAGGCGCACGCGCCGGAGGGAGCGGCGGCGGTCGCGATCGAGGACGCGCCCGAGCGCGACGTCGCGGCGCCCGGCCCCCCGACTCGAGACGACGAGCGGGAGGCGGACGACCGTCGCTCGCGCGGCGACCGGCGCGCGCACGGCGGCGACGGCCGGCGCGGGGGGCGCCACACGTCGTCGGCGCTGTCGTACGTGCTGCGCACGCTCGCGACGGTGGGCGTGCTCGTCGGCGTGATCGTGTTCACGGTGCGGCACACGCGCCCGGTGTTCGCCACCCAGGGCACGATCGGCGACGCGTTCCGCAAGCGCGCGCCGAGGGCGGCGGCGATCCTCGCGCCGACGGACAGCTCGCCGATCGACCGGTTCATGTCGACCGACCGGTTCCTGGAGGAGAAGCGGAACTTCTACGAGGACCTGATGCGCACGGGGCAGCTCGATTCGGCGCGCGCCGACTCGATCGCGCAGTTCGCCGTGCGCGAGGCGTTCATCCGCAACATCTCTCCCGCGATCGTGTTCGGGGTGATGCTCACCGAGAACGCGAAGTTCATCTCCGGCGCGATGTCGAACGTCGGCGCGGTGGGGCTGATGCAGGTGTACCCCAAGGTCTGGCTCAAGAAGCAGTACATCGACAGCCTCGGCGCCGACCTCGCGAGCGACTCCACGAACGTGCGCTACGGCGTGTTCATCCTCGGCCAGTACTTCCATCCGCGCACGCGGTCGGGCGACGTGCGCACGCGCGACTACCGCGACGCGCTGCTGCGCTACAACGGCTGCGTGAGGGGGACGAACACGCCGAACTGCAAGAGCTATCCGGACAAGGTGAAGCGGTACGTCGAAGCGTCGGCGACGTCGATCTGCGACGGCCGCAGCTTCTACCAGTGCATCGCCAAGCCGTTCCTCGAGGGATTCCTCGGCGAGTCGCCGGACAGGACGCCGTAACGTCCCTCGGACGTGCCGCCCTCAGCCTTCCTCGTCCGCTCCGGGCACCTGCACGGTGTGCGCGCTGTGACGGCCGCGGAACTCGCCGCGATAGGCGGTCTCCGCGAGGGCGGCGACGTGCCGCGCGATCGTCTCGTAGCGCGCGGCCGTGAGTCCGAGTCCGACCTGCTGCAGGTGGACCCGGAGGGATCGCACGATCTCGGGCAGCGGGAGCTGGCGATCGCGCGCGTCGTGCACGTACTCGCAGACGGCGGCGTCGAGGTCCGACTCCGCCCATGCGTCTTCGGCGATCGCGGTCCACAGTGATCGCCGAAGCTTCTCGCTCGGGGTCGGTTCGTGCATGGTCGCCTCGGGGGAAGATGTTCAGTGCAAGGACGATCGAGCGGGGGGCGCTGCCACGAGCACGCACTTCCGGTGCGGGGCTTGGGGCTTGCACTGGCTTGCGCTAGCATGTCGCCGCTGGGCGCGGTGAGGTGGTCTGAAGGGCAACGGCCGGTAGATGGTAGCGGGTAGCGGGTCGTGGGAGCGGGGCCGATCGTGGGAGGATTCCGGGCGCCGGGGCCGGAACTGCAACTGCTGGAACGCGGATCGGGCGGATGACTGCACGGATCAGGCGGATCGCCACTGCCGGCCTGGAAGGGTTTACCGCCGGCCCGAAAGAGCACCGTCGCTCGCGGACGGATCTTCGCGCCGCGGCAAACAAGCAAAGACTTTTGGGGGTGTGGACGAGAGCCGCGCTGCACCGGCGCACGGATCTCGACCCCGCAACCAAAGAAGATCTCGGCGTGTGGACGGAGAGGAGCGCTGCTTCGGTGCATGGAGCGCGAATGCGAGCGGAGCGATCCGCGTGATCCGCGCAGTCGATCCGCTCGATCCACGTTCCGGCAGTTCGCAGTTCGAGCAGTTCGAGCTTTCCCGGTTCACGGCGTCGAGCCGCGCCACGCGGGGGGATCGGTATGAGGCCCTTCGACTGCGTCACCTCGTGCAGGGCACGGCTTCGACCGACGGCAACACCCGAAACTTTTCACTCTCGAGCCAGATGATCCGTCGAACGGCCTCTCGCGTCGCCATTCTCATCGCGCTGGTGGCGCTGCTCGGCGCGGGGTGCTACGACCGGCCGAATGCCGCGCCGGCGGCGGACAAGCAGGCGAAGGGCGACATCGCCGGCGACAGTGCGGCGAGACCCGCCGGCCCGCGCGTCATCACGGCGCAGGAGGCGACGCGGATGCTCGCCGCCGACACGGCGAAGCGCGCCGCGGCGCTGAAGCGCACGCACCGCGACAGCGTCGCCCTGGCGAGCATGACGAAGCCGGACAGCGTGCTCGATCGGCTCTGGCCGGTGAAGACGCCGGCGCCGCTGCCCGGCGCGATCTTCCCCGAGCATCGCGTCGTCGCCTTCTACGGCAACCCGCTCTCGAAGAAGATGGGCGTGCTCGGCGAGTACCCGAAGGACCAGATGCTGTCGATGCTCGACTACGAGGCGGCGCGCTGGGCCAAGGCGGATCCCTCGCACCCGGTGATCCCGGCGCTGCATCTCATCGCGACGGTGGCGCAGGGCGCACCGGGCAAGAATGGGTTGTATCGGCTCTGGATGCGCGACTCGCTCGTGAACGAAGTGTACTCGTGGGCGAAGGCGCGCCGCGCACTGTTCTTCATCGACGTGCAGGTGGGCAAGAGCAACGTCCCCGCCGAGCTGCCGCGGCTGCGCCAGTTTCTCGAGCATCCGGACGTGCATCTCGCGATCGATCCGGAGTTCGCCATGGCGACGTCGGGTCGCGTGCCGGGCACGAAGATCGGCACCCTCGACGCGAAGGACGTGAACTGGGCGGTGGACTTCCTCGACGAGATCGCCCGGTCGAAGAACCTGCCGCCGAAGATCCTCATCGTGCACCGGTTCACCCGGAACATGGTGACGAACGCGCCGACGATCCGGTTCACCCCGCACGTCCAGGTCGTGATGGACATGGACGGCTGGGGACCGCCCTGGCTCAAGTTCGATTCCTATCACGATTACGTGAAGGCCGAGCCGGTGCAGTTCACGGGATTCAAGCTGTTCTTCCACAACGACACGAAGACCGGCGACCCGCTCCTGACGCCGGACGAGGTGTTACGCCTCACCCCCAGGCCGTTGTACATTCAGTACCAGTAGCCACCGCGGCGAGTGCCGCGGTGCCATCCCGCACGCGCGCGGTCATGCACCAGCTCATCACGTCGCGGTCGTTCACCGACACCGTGGGTGTCGAGTGGACCGTCCGCGAGATCAGCTCCCCGACGCTGTCGCACACGCTGGCCAAGCTGCTCGAGCACGACCGCCGGCGAGGAGGATGGCTCCTCTTCGAGTCGGTGGAGGGAGACAAGCGGCGGCTCTCGCCCTACCCTCCGGACTGGCGCACCGTCTCGATCTTCGAGCTCGAGCGGTGGTGCATGCGCGCGACGCGCGTCCCGCCCGCGCCGGCGCGCCGCGCCGAGGACTGACGTTCGGTCTGGCCGTGCTCGCCCCAGGGGTCCACCCGGAGCGTTCCACGGCGTGAGGTGCACCGGTCGCCGGATCGACGTTCAGTCGTGCGCGACGAGCTCCGCGTCCTCGGGATGGCGGCCGATGTAGTCGGCGACGAACGGGCACGACGGGATCACGCGGATCCGCTCGCGGCGCGCGTAGCCGAGCGCGGCGCGGGCGAGCGCGCTGCCGTAGCCCTGCCCCTCCAGCGCCTCGGGCACCTCGGTGTGGACGAGATCGAGATGCTCGCCCACGTGTGCGTAGCTCAGCTGCGCGGTGCCCGCTTCCGTGCGAATCTCGAACCGGCCGGCGGCCGGGTTGTGCGTGACGTGGTACTCGCCATCGCTCACGTCGCGCCCATCCACTCGTAGCCCTGATCGCTCCAGTAGCCGCCGTTCCGCGCCGGCATGAAGATCACGCGCGTGAGGTACTTCGTGTTCTTGTAGCCCAGCTTGATCGGCGAGTGCACGCGCGCGGGCGCGCCGTGGGCCGGCGTGAGCAGGTAGCCGTCCATGCCGTACGCGACGAGCGTCTGCGGGTGCATCGCGCTCTCCATGTCCCAGCTCTCGTGGTACTCCTTGTCGAAGCCGGCGAAGTCGACGTACTGGGCGTCGGCGGTCGCACCGGCGAGGCGCGCCAGCTCGCTCACCCGGACCCCCGACCAGGTCGCGCGCGCGTTCCACCCCTCGACGCAGAAGTGATCCACCTTCTGCGTCACGCGCGGCAGCTTGGTGAGATCCTCGAGCGAGAGCGTGAGCGGACGCCGCACGGCGCCTCCGACTTCGAGGGTCCATGCGCCGCGCACCGCCGGATCCCACACCGGCACCCGGGCGGACACGAAGTACTTCGGGTAGGCGCGCCCGGTGAGCGGGGCGCTCGCCGGCACGACGTTCATCGCGGAATGACGAACGAGCCCGCGCTCGATCGTCTCGTTGAAGCGCTCGGCCAGCGCGAGGACGGGCTTCGCCGATTCCGGGTTCTTGCCGCAGGCCGCGACGAGCCCGCTCGCGATCGACGCGGCGGAGAGCGTGATGAAGCGGCGGCGATCGATCGTCATGCGGCGTGCTCCTCGCGCGCGGCAGGCGCGTCGTCGCGCGGGCGAGCGAACAGGTGATAGAAGGGGCGCGCGTTGCGCGCTTCCGGCGACCGCGCGCGGTCGTACCACCCGGTGACGATCGCGCGCAGCGAGTACGGGTCGACCGAGACGACCATGAACACGTGCACGAGCGCCAGCAGGAGCAGGAGCGCCATGGCGAGGAAGTGCACGAAGCGCGCCCACTTGTAGTTCACGAACAGCGCCGTGACGAACGAGAGCGACACCGGCTTCCAGATGGCGATCCCGCTCAGCACCAGGACGACGCCGAGCACCGGCATGGCGAAATACGCCGTCTTCTGCAGCGCGTTGTGCTTCCCCTGCCTCGGATGGTCGCGCCGCGCGAAGAGATAGAAGCGGATCATCTGCCACGCGTCACGCGCGTCGCCGCGCCGCGGCGCGAGGTCGCGCCATTCGCCGTGGAGGAAGAGGAAGCCGAGGTAGACCAGCCCGTTCAGGACGAGCAGCCACATCACCGCGAAGTGCCAGTGGCGCGCGCCGGCCAGCCACCCGCCGAAGGTGAGCCAGTTCGGGATCGGCGTCCCCTCCCACGGATTGAGCGCGAAGCGCTCGCCGGGACGCGCGAACGCCGGATGCGCGTTGAAGATGCGCATCCCGCTCCCCGCCATCAGCACGACGGCGATCACGTTCACCCAGTGGGTGAGACGGACGACCCAGTGATTGCGCTTGACGAGAGGAGCCACGAGAGAACGTGGGGGCGTGGAGCGTGGTGAGTCGAGCGTGGCGCGGGGCGTGACGCTGCCCGCGCACCGGCGGCGAACATCCTATGCCGAAGTCTGCCGCGTCGTTCCCGGGAAGGGAACGGCGCGTCACCGGCATGCTACGCCGCCGGACCGCGCACGGATCTCAGAGGCTGCCCGGCGTCGCCTGGACGCACGGATGGATCGCGAGCCCCTGCTCCACCTGAAGCGTGGCGTGCGCGATGCCGAACCGCTCGCGAAGGAGCCGCGTCGCCGTGGCGAGGAGCGCGTCTTCCCCGCCGTGACAGGGGCGGATCAGGTGCGCGGTCAGCGCGACGTCGGTCGTGCTCATCCCCCAGATGTGGAGGTCGTGCACCTCGACGACCCCCTCGAGCCCGCGAAGCAGCGCGCCGACCTCGTGCGGATCGATCCCGGCCGGCACCGCGTCGAGCGCGAGGTTCACCGAATCGCGCGCGAGGCCCCACGTCCCCCACGTGATCAATGCGGCGAGGAGCAGCGAGGTGACCGGATCGATCCAGAGCAGCCCGGTCGCGCGGATGAGCAGGCCGGCCACGACCACGCCCGCCGACGCCGCCGCGTCGCTCAGCATGTGCAGGAAGGCGCCGCGCACGTTGAGGTCGGCGTGGCCCCTCCGGAAGGCGAGCGCGGTGCCGAGGTTGATCACGATCCCGATGGCGGCGACGACCGAGACCACCCACCCCTCGACCGGCGCCGGGTTGCGCAGCCGGTCGATCGCCTCGACGGCGATCGCACCGACGGCGATGAGGAGAATCCCCGCGTTGGCGATCGCGGCGAGGATCGAGAAGCGGCGCATCCCGTAGGTGCGCCTCGGCGTCGGCTGCCGCCGCGCCAGCGCGATGCCGGCCCACGCGAGCACGAGCGAGAGGACGTCGCCCAGGTTGTGGCCGGCGTCGGCGGTGAGGGCGAGGGAGCCGAAGCGCAGCCCCGCGATCAGCTCGGCGACGACGAACACGACGTTGAGCCCGACGCCGACGGCGAACGCGCGATCGAAGTTCGAGGGTGGCGCGGCGTGGAGATGGCCGTGCGCGTGACCGTCGGAGGCGTGCTGGTGCTCGTGCGCGTGCTCGTGCTCGTGCGCGTGGGCCATGCCGGATATTACCGCCCGCCGGCGCGGCGGCCAATCGCGGCGGCCGGACGCCCCGCGTCCCCTAGAGCATCCCCCGCCGGCGGAGGATCAGGAGGAGCACGAGCGAGAGGGCGACCTGCACCGCGACGGCGATCTCGAAGCCGTACTGGTGATGCGCGAAGGGGATGTGCTCGAAGTTCATCCCGTAGACCCCGGCGATCACGACGTACGGCACGCTCAACGCGCCGACCACCGCCAGCCCCTTCGACACGCTGCCCAGCCGGTTCGAGACCTGGGTCAGATAGCTGTCGAGCGTGCTGCTCAGGAGATCGCGATAGCTGTCGAGCGAGTCCGTGATGCGCAGCATGTGGTCGTACACGTCGCGGAAGTAGAGCTGCGCCGACGGCGGGAGAAAGCGCGACGGGCGCATCGTGAGCTGGCTCAGCACCTCGCGCTGCGGCGCGAGGTAGCGCCGGAGCGAGATCACCAGCCGCTTCACCTGGAAGATCTCCTGGAGGAGCTTCTCGTCGAAGTGACCGAAGACGCGCTGCTCCATGTCGTCGACGAACTCGTCGAGCTGGTCGAGCACCGGGAAGTAGGCGTCCACCGCGATGTCGAGCACCTGGTGGGCGACGCGGGCCGCGCCACGCTCGAGGAGGTCGGCGTTCGCCTCGAGCCGCTGCACGAGCGCCTGCACGGCAGGGAGCGACTCCATGTGCGTCGTGACGATCGCGTGCTCGGTGAGAAAGATCGTGAGGTTCGCCGTCTCGAGGTCGTACGGATCCGGCGTGCTCTCGCAGAAGGTGACGACGCGCGCGACGACGAGCAGGAACTCGGGATACTCCTCCGCCTTCACGCGGCTGCTCGGGTTGCACGCGTCCTCCACCGCGAGGGGATGGAAGTGGAAGAGCTCGGTGAGCAGCGCCGCCTGCGCGGCGTTCGACACGTCGAGGTCGACCCAGAGCGTTCCTCCCTCGGGATGCTGGAAGGCATCGCGCATGGCATCGAGCGAGAGATCGTGGCGGATCTCTCCCGTGGTGCTGCGGAAGGCGCTGCGCGGTCCCGTTGACGACACGAGTGGCGGGGGTAGGCGTGGTGGGCGGCGCGCGGAATATGTCGCGCCGGCGCGCGGTGCGCAGCCGTGGCGGCCGCGGCGGTGCGGGCGGTACGCGTCTTGACCGGATCGAGGGACATCTCTCTTTCGGGAGTCCGACATGACCGACCGCGACGAGCGCACCGACCGGACGCCGTCCTCCGACGAGCCGACGAGGCACGAGAAGCGCACCGACACTCCACCGCACGACGGCATCCCGCCGGTGAACCGCGAGGGCCAGAAGAGCACGGTGTCGCGGCCGAGGGGACAGACGGAGGAGCCGGATAGGACCCTGTAGGTTGCGGTGTGTTGGTGTGTTGGTGTGTGTCAGTGTGCTGGTTGCCAACGCACCAACACACCGACACACCGACGCACCGACGCACCGACGCACCGACGCACCGTCGTTCCGTGGATAACCGCTGGAAAGCACACGGACTGCGTTCCGGCGAGGCATGCCGTCGATGCCTCGCCGATACGCTCCGATGCTCGCCGCGCCAGCGGGAGAGCTGCCCGACCGGCTCGGCGGCTGGGCGATCGAGCCGAAGTGGGACGGGATCCGCGTCATCGCCGAGGTCTCGGCGCGCGACGCACGGCTCTGGACGCGGAACGGGAACGACAAGGCCCCGCAGTTTCCCGAGATCGCCGATGCGCTGACCGCGCTCGCGCGCCGCGACGGGCCGCTCGTGCTCGACGGCGAGATCGTCGCGCTCGACGCGAAGGGAAAGGTGCTCCGCTTCCAGGCGCTCCAGGGGCGGATGCACGCGGAGCTCGAGCCCACCGTGGCGCGCCACTCGCGCGCGACGCGCACCGCCTTCGTCGCGTTCGACCTCCTCGCGGACGGCGACCGCTCGCTCGTCGCGCTCCCCTGGAGCGAGCGCCGGCGCGCGCTCGAGGCGCGCGTGCCGGCCGGCGGCACCGGCATCGTGCGCCGCGGCGAGTCGGTGCGCTGCGGAAGCGCCGCGGCGCGCCGGCTGTTCGAGCGCGCCCGCGCCGAGGGCTGGGAGGGCGTGCTCCTCAAGCGCGTCGACGCGCCGTACGCCGCGGGCCGGCGCACCCCCGACTGGCGCAAGGTGAAGCTCGAGCGCGAGCAGGAGTTCGTGATCGGCGGCTACACGGCGCCCACCGAGGGCGCGGCGCGCGATCACTTCGGCGCGCTGCTCGTCGGCTACTACGACGATCGCGGACGGCTGCACTACGCGGGCAAGGTCGGCACGGGCTACACCGGGGCAACGCTGGCGATGCTCGCGCGCCGGCTCGCGCCACTGCGTCGCACGACGTCGCCCTTCGTCGACGCGCCGCGCGCCATGCGCACGGCGACGACGTGGGTGCGGCCCGAGCTCGTGGCGCAGGTGCGCTACAACGAGCTGACCGACGCGGGCATCCTGCGCCAGCCGAGCTTCCTCGGCCTGCGCGACGACAAGGCCGCGCGCGACGTCCGGCTCGAGTCCGAGGGGAGCGCCGCCGCCGCGGTCACGAACGGGATGCGCTGTGCCTCGTGACGAGCGCGGACGCCGCGCGTACCTCCCGCCGACACCCGCCGGCGGCTGGCCGCCCACGCCGTACGTCGACTATCTGCTGCGCTTCGTGCTCGAGCGGTGCGAGCCCGCCGGCGACGCGATGAGCGAGCGGCTGGACGCGCTCGAGCGGACGATCGTCGCGCTCACGCGGCCGTGGCGCGACGACGCGCCGCTCGCGCCGGCGCGCGAGCTGCGCGCGTCGAGCGAGACGATCGATGCGCTGCTCGGCTGGGTGGAGCGCGGCGGGCGCCCGGACCCGCGCGACCTGGCGCGACTCGGCGTCTACGCGTCGGGCGCTCTCACCGATGGGGACGTGCCCGAGGGCTGGGTGCGGGTGCGCCTGCGCGCGTGATCCAGCGCACATCCGGCCGCGGAACGCGCGCCGGATGGATCAGCGCGCCGGCTGTGGAGTACGAATGGACGAGAGCACGCTTCGCCCATTTCACCGCCACGCGCTCACGGAGGACGCATGCGACGGCTCGCGATGTTGGCGCTCGCCACGACCATGGCCGGGTGCTCGATGGATTCGACGTCGCCGAACGGCACGGTGTCCGGCACGTACGACCTGCGCCGGATCAACGGCGCGGTCCTCCCGTACACCTTCCCCGGCGGCACGACGCTGCTCGACGATCAGCTCACGCTCTACCGCGACGGCAGCTACGTCGACGAGTCTCGCTACGACACCGGCACGAGCGTCTCCGACGAAGGCTACTACACGAGCTACAACGGCTCGGTCACCTTCCAGTCCACGCGCAACAACGTCACCTACCAGGGCTCGCTGAGCAACGACGTGCTGACGGTGATCACGAACGGGTACACGCAGGTATTCGAAAGGCGGTGAACGGGCGGGGTCCCGTGTCAACGGCAACGGCAAGTAACGGGTAGGGAGTAGCGAGTACTCAGTAGCGCGAAAACGAGAACGGCCTCAGGAAGCTCCTGCGTCCCGAGGCCGTGTCGTTTCCCGCTACCATCTACACGCTACTCCCTACTTCCTACTCGCCGTTGCCGTTCGACGATCACCCGTCCTTTCTGAGTGCACGAAGTGCCCCCTCCCACCTCACCATCTCATCCAGCATCGCCTTCGCCGCGTCGGCCTGGACCTCGGGCGGGCGGAAGTCGCCGGTGGGTTGGTCGACGTACTGGGTGAAGAACGGCAGGTGCACGGCCTCCACCATCGGCACCAGGCGCACCGCGCTGACGATCTGCTTCAGCATCTGGACCGCGCGCGTGCCGCCGCTCACGCCGCCGTAGCTCACGAAGCCGAGCGGCTTGTAGGCCCACTCCTTGTTCAGGTAGTCGATCGCGTTCACGAGCGACGGCGGCGCGCCGAAGTTGTATTCGGGCGTCACGAAGACGAACGCGTCGGCGCGCGCCACACGCTCGCTCCATGCCTTCGTGTGCGCGTGCTCGTACTGCCCGAATCTCGGGTGCTTCGGCTCGTCGAACATCGGGAGCGCCACCTCGGCGAGATCGACGTCCTCGATCTCGAATCCGCCGTGCGCGCGCGCACGCGAGAGAAACCACTCCGCGACGCGCCGGCCCATCCGGTGCTCGCGCGTGGCGACGGTGACGACCTGAAGCAAGGGCATGCGTGACGTCGGTTCGGGTGGCGCGCTCGCGCGCTGGATTCGGCTTCGCCCCTGACGCAAGTTACGAGCATGACATCCGACCAGCGCACGCCACGCGTCGCCTTCCTCGGCCTCGGCATCATGGGCACGGGAATGGCACGCCGACTCCTCGCCGCGGGATTCCCGCTCACCGTCTACAACCGCAGCGCCGAGCGGGCGCGGGCCGTCGCCGCCGACGGCGCCGAGATCGCCGACTCGCCACGCGCCGCCGCCCATCGCGCGGATCTCGTCTTCAGCATGGTGTCGGACGACGCCGCCTCGCGCGCGATGTGGGAGGGCGACCATGGGGCGCTCGGCGGCGCGCGGCCGGGATCGGTGCTCGTGGAGTGCAGCACGGTCAGCGTCGAGCGGGCGCGCGAGCTCGCCGCGGGGGCCGAACGCGCGCGATGCTCGTTCGTCGACGCGCCGGTGACGGGGAGCCGCGCGCAGGCGGCGGGGGGTGAGCTCGTCTTCCTCGTCGGCGCGGCCGACGCGGATCTCGCGCGCATCCGCCCGGCGCTCGAGGCGATGAGCCGAGCCATCGTCCACCTCGGCCCGGTCGGCAGCGGCGCGCTCGTGAAGCTCGTCAACAACTTCCTCGGCGGCGTGCAGGCCGCGTCGCTCGCCGAGGCGCTCGCGATCATCGAGCGATCGCCGCTCGACCGCGACCGCACGCTCGACGTGCTCGTGAACGGGGCGCCGGGCAGCCCGATCGTGAAGACGCTCGTGAGCCGCATCCGCGCCGGCGACTTCACCCCGAACTTCTATCTGCACCTGCTCGCCAAGGACGTGCGCTACGCGATCGGCGAAGGGGAGCGCGCCGGCGTCCCGATGACGACGGGCGCCGCGGCGCTCGAGGTGCTCCAGCGCGCCATCGCGCACGGCGACGGCGATCGCGACATGGCGGCCGTGGTCGAGCAGTTCCGCGAAACCGAGCCGGCGCGATGAGCACGCACCCCGTACTCGTGGCAGGCGGTTGGCGCGCGTCCGACGCGACCGGCACCTTCGGCTCGGAGAACCCGGCCACCGGCGAGGCGCTTCCGGGCGAGTTCCCGATCAGCTCGTGGAACGACTGCGACGCCGCCCTGCACGCCGCCACCGACGCGGCGCGTGCGCTGCGCACCGCACCGCCCGCGTCGATCGGGGCCTTCCTGCGCCGCTTCGCCGACCGCATCGAAGCGCGCGCCGGCGAGCTCGTGGAGACCGCGCACCGCGAGACGGCGCTCGCCCGCGCACCACGGCTCGCCGACGTCGAGCTGCCGCGCACCACGGCGCAGCTCCGCCAGGGCGCCGACGCGGCGATCGAGGGTTCGTGGTCTCTCCCCACGATCGACACCAAGCTCGGCATCCGCTCGGTGCTCGCGCCGATCGGGCCGGTGTGGGTCTTCGGACCGAACAACTTTCCCTTCGCGTTCAACAGCGTCGCCGGCGGCGACTTCGTCGCCGCGATCGCGGCGGGCAATCCGGTGATCGCGAAGGCCAACAGCTCGCATCCCGACACGACGCGCCTGCTCGCCGAGGAGGCGTTCGCCGCGCTGCGCGAGACGGACCTGCCGGCGAGCACCGTGCAGCTCCTGTATCGGACGTCGCACGCCGACGGAGCGCGCGCCGTCTCCGATCCGCGCACCGGCGCGACGGGCTACACCGGGAGCCGCAACGCCGGCCTCACGCTCAAGGAGGCCGCCGACGCCGCGGGGAAGCCGATCTACCTCGAGCTCTCGAGCGTGAACCCGCTGCTGATCCTGCCCGGCGCGCTGGCCGAGCGTGGCGACACGCTGGCCGGAGAGCTCGTCGGGAGCTGCCTCATGGGCACGGGACAGTTCTGCACGAGCCCGAGCCTCGTCATCCTCTTCGCCGGCGACGCCACCGAGCGGTTCCTCGGCGCGGTGCGCGAGCGGCTCGACGCGACGGCGCCGACGCCGCTGCTGTCCCGCGCGGTCGCGAAGTCGCTCGCGAAGAGCGTGGCCAAGCTCCGCGGCGCGGGGGCGGAGGTCGTCACCGGCGGCGCGGCGGTCGAGGGGCCGGGCTATCGCCACGCGAACACGCTGCTCCGCGTCGACGGTGCGCACTTTCTCCGCGAGCCGCGGGCGCTGCAGACCGAGGCGTTCGGCAACGTGTCGCTCGCGGTCGTCGTGCGGGACGAGGCGGAGGCGGCCGAGGTGCTCGCACAGCTCGAGGGGAATCTCACCGGCTCGATCTACTCGGACACGGGGGGCTCGGACGACGCGCTGTACGCGCGGCTCGAGCCCCTGCTCCGCCCGATGGTCGGCCGCCTGCTCAACGACAAGATGCCGACCGGCGTCGCGGTGAGCCCGGCGATGAACCACGGCGGGCCGTACCCGTCGACGGGACATCCGGGGTTCACCGCCGTCGGGATCCCGGCGTCGCTGCGGCGGTTCGCCGCCCTGCAGGCGTACGACAACGTGCGCGAAGGACGGCTGCCGCCGATCCTGCGCAACGAGAATCCCGGCGCGCGCGCGTGGCGCTCGATCGACGGGACGTGGACGCGCGCGAACGTGAGCGCCGCGCGCTGAGCGCGCGGCGTCCCGAGCGCCGCTACTTCCCGATTCGCAGCATCACGACGCCGTGCGACGGCACGGTCGCGGCGTAGCGGGTGCCGTCGACCGTCACGTCGCGGTGCGCCCACAGGTCGCGCACGCGCGCGCCGCGCACGTCGATGCCGAGCGTGGCGAAGTCGATGTCGACCGCCGCGTCGCTCGCACCGCGGTTGAACGCGGCGACGGCGTACGCGCCGTGTGCGAGCGGCCGCGTCCAGATCTCGGTGCGCATCGTCGCCGAATCAGACGACGCCCACGCGCGCGTCGCCTGGCGGCCGAGCGAATCCTGATCGATCGCGATCACCTCGCGGTTCGTGAGGATCGCGAGGATCTCCGGCGTCATCGTGCGCAGGTCGTTGCCGGCGAGGAGCGGCGCGGCGAGCATGGACCAGAGGCTCATGTGCGTGCGGTATTCCGTGTCGGTCATGCCGCCGTTCCCGATCTCGAGCATGTCGGGATCGTTGAAGTGGCCCGGCTTCGCGAACGGCGCGAGCGAGTCCTGGCGGAAGCCGATCCCCGACATCGACTCCCACGTGTCGCGGATGTCGCCCGTGGTGCGCCAGGAGTTGCCGCCGACGTCGGCGCCCCACCGCCAGACGTCGAGCCGGCCGTACTGGCACAGGCTGTACAGGATCGGCCGCCCGGTGGCGAGCAGCGCGTCACCCATGATCTGGTAGATCGCGGGCATGTCCTCGTCGGCGTAGAGCGTGCGCGCGCCGCACCAGTCGTACTTGAGGTAGTCGATCCCCCACGCGGCCCACGTGCGCGCGTCCTGCGCCTCGTGGCCGTAGCTCCCCTCGTAGCCGGCACAGGTCGTCGGCCCGGGCGAGGAGTAGATGCCGAGCTTGAGCCCCTTCGAGTGGACGTAATCGGCGAGCGCCTTCATGTCGGGGAACTTGGCGTTCGTCGTGATGTTCCCCTGCGCGTCGCGGCGATCGCCCTCCCACGTGTCGTCGATGTTGACGTAGACGTACCCCGCCTCGCGCATGCCGTTCGTCGCCATCGCGTCGGCCATCGCACGGACGTCGGCGTCGGTGACCCGGCCGGCGAACCGATTCCAGCTGTTCCAGCCCATGGCGGGCGTGCGCGCGATGCCGTTGTCGGGAACCGTGTGGCGTGCCGGCGGCGGACGCCTCGCCGGCATCGCGCCCTCGCCGGCTGGCACACGGTACGCGACGAGCTCCTGGACCGGGCGACCGGGCACGGCCGGCCGCCGCACCTGAACCAGATGCAGCGAATCGCCGACGAGCCGCCCGGCATACGTCGCTCGGCGATCGTTCGCGCCGTCGCGCATGGTACCGGTGATGGTGAACCCGGCGTTCGTCCACTCGCTCTCGACGATGCGGTAGTGGAACTGCGTCGTGTTGATCGTGCCACGGATGCCGTCGCCCGTCTGCACGAGGTCGAAGTACGATCGGCGGAAGGTGCCGTCGTTCATCGGCACGGCGGCGAGCCAGTTGCCGGACACGTTCGGATGCGCGGCGGCGGCAACGGGCGGGGTCGCAACTACCCGCGCGTGCGACGAGGCGCAGCCGGGGAGGACGGCCGCGAGGAGCATGACGGCGAGCGAGCGAGGCATCACGCGGGCTCCGTGGAGGTGGCGCGCGCCCTCTGACAGACGCGCTGACCGTTCAACGTGCTCGCGACGCGACGCGTTGGCGAGGGCGGGTGCGGCGTGACCTCTCTCGCTCGGAAAGACAGACGGACTTGACATCGGGCGCCTGATGTTGAAAAATCACCTACGCTGATTTTTCAACACATCACACCCCGTCCACCCGGGCAGCCCCATGATGAACAGGCGTGATCTCCTCGTCGCGAGTGGGACGTTCCTGCTCGCCGGCCCCCCGGTGCTCGCGCAGGGCGTGTCGCCGGCCCCGGCGCAGACCCAGGCGCAGGGGCCGGAGGCGCGCCTGCTCGACGCGCTTCGAAAGAACAGGCTGCCCCTCACGATGAGAGACGCGCCCTCGGGCGCCGGATGGGACTGGCTCGTGAAGCGCGCGCAATCGGCGCAGTTCACCCTCGTCGGCGAGGAACACGGAGTCGCCGAGACCGCGCGGTTCTCGGCAGCGCTGTTCGAGGCACTGCGGCCGGCGGGCTACACCCGCATGGCGATCGAGCTCTCGCCGATCATCGCGCAGGACCTCGAGGCGGCGGCGCGACGCGACGGGCTTCGAGGGATTCTGAAGCTCTTCGCCAATCCCGAGACGTGGAGCCCGATGTATTTGCGTGAGGAGGCGCAGTTCCTCGCGGACGTCGTGCGCGCCGCGCCGAAGAACGAGCGCGTGCTCTGGGGCTTCGATCGCGAGATCTTCAGCGACCGTTACCTGATCTCGCGGCTCGAGCCGAAGGTGCCGAGCAGCGCGCGCGCGGCGTTCACGCGCTTGAAGGAAGCATCCGTCGGCTCCGCGATGCGGCGTGAGAAGAATCCGGGAGCGGAGCCGCCGTTCCTCTTCGCGCAGGAGCCGGCGATCGTGTCGGCGGTCCGCGCCGCCTGGCCGAACCCCGACCCCGAGAGCGACACGATCCTCCGCACGCTGGAGGATTCGCTCGCCATCAACGCCGTCGCGCGCACCGGTACCGCGTGGGATGCGGCGGACCGCCGAGCACAATGGATGCGCAGTACCCTCGCGGCGCGGCTTCGGGACGCGCGCGGGCGCGGGTCGTCGCCGAAGGTCGTGCTGAAGGCCGGTTACAACCACATGATCCGCGGCGCGAACTACGTGAACATCTTCGACGTCGGTTCGATGCCGGACGAAGTCGCCGCCGTCGATGGCGTGCGCGCGTTCCACGTGATCGTCCTGCCCGGGAGGGGATCCCGGCAGGCCGTGCTCGGCCCGGGCCGCACCTTCGGCTCCGTCTCGACCGACGAGTTCGACGAATTCAAGGCAGGCGACGAGCGGCTCACGCGCGTGCTGTCCAACGCCGACGCCGCCGGTCACGAAGTCATCGATCTCCGGGCCGTCCGGTCGCTGGCGATGCGCGGCCTCGAGAGCTGGAATGCCGACGTCGTCAGGACGATTCACGGCTATGACGCGGCGGTGATCTGGAAGGGGGCGCACGCGGCGTCGGCGTAGGCGGCGCCGAACAGGCGACGTGGAATCAGGAGGCCGGCGTGTCCGCCACCGACGACGGGTTCCCGTCGGGATCGCCGAACCAGGCGCTCGTGCGGCCCTAGCGGTTCCGGCGGATTCGCTTCGTCGTCGACCCGCCGCCGCGCACTGCGCCGGGGCAGCTGGTGGCGTCATCGACCGGCTCGTCCGTCACCATCCCCCAGCCGTTGGGCGTCGGCTGATCCGCGCACACGTCGAGGACGGCGCCGAGCGGCAACCCGAGGTAGCGCGCGAGGACGGCCACCGAGGCTGCGTTCGCCGTGCTGTCGGCGCCCGGACGCGCGGGACACTGCTCGGGCGCGCTGACGTATGCCACGGCGATCCACCCGCGCGGCGTGGAGCTCGAGCGACAGATGCGTCGGTCGTCGACGTTGTGCGGCGCGCGCGATGTGCCCGGCCGTTCGCGCACACCGGGCGCGCCAGGCGACGGCCTCGCGCTTGGCCCCGTCCTGGGCAGCGACGGCTCGCTGCTGCTCGTGCGCACGTGCGGTTGCCAGGAGCTCACGATCCCGCAGCCGGCGGTGCCGGCCAAGAGGATGGCCGCTGCGGTGACGGCCAGTGCAGAACGCGTCATGGGAGGTCCTCGAAGGATGACGCACCAACTCTCACGCCGGCGCGGACGGGACGCAAGCCGAGGGCCGCGCGACTATCGCCGCGGCTCGTACGTCATCGCCACCGCGCCCGAGCCGAGTTGCGATTGGCGAACGAGCTTCAGGTCGACGGGTTTCGAGAGTCCGGCGAAGAGTGTCGGGCCGTGTCCCGCGAGTCTCGGATGCAGGATGAACTCGTATTCGTCGATCAATCCGAGCTCGGCCAACGCGAGCGGGAGTTGCAGCCCTCCGGTGAGCATGCCCTTCCCCGGTTGCGCCTTGAGCGCTCGAACCGCGCTCCCGAGATCGCCGCGCACGAGCTCCGCGTTCCAGTCGACGCGTGGCAGTGTGCTCGAGACGACGTACTTCTTCGCCGAGTGGATCGTACGGGCGAAGGGCATCATCCAGGGCTCCATCCAGTCGGGCGCCGCTCCCGACACGGCGGGAGACCGCCAGGCCGCTTCCATCATCTCGTAGATCACTCGACCGAACAGGAGCGCGTCGGCTCGCTCGATGTTCTCGAGCGCGTGGCGATGAATCTCCTCGTCGGGGATGATCGCCCGATGATCGCAGCAGCCGTCGAGGGTGACGTTGATCGAATAACGAAGGGGTTGCGTCACGTACGTGTCTCCTCGACGTGATGTGGGCACCCGCCGGTCGCATCTACCAGCAGTGAAGGCTCATTCGCTCGCGCGCGCATCACGTGCCGAGGACGCAGCGTCCCCGTCGGCCCTCCGCCACCCTCGAGCAGGCCGGCTCGCCGAGCGCATCGGGGGCACAGCTGCTTCGCACCAGCTGAAGGAGCTGGACCACGACGTCCGTCAACAGCTGGCCTTCGAACTCGGAGGCCTTCGGATCCGGAGGCGGCTGCATGCCGCTCGTGCCCGACGACGCCGGCCACGTGTACTCGATCACGAGCTGCCGTGGCGCACCGCGCGACGGTGCGAGGGAGAACAGCACGCCCGGCACGCGTGGACTCGGTGAGTTGCGCAGCTTCAGATAGCGCGAGGCCGGATTCCCGACGCGGCGTTGCGTCCTGGCGTGGTCGACGATGGCGGTGCTCGCGAACGCGCTGTCCACGCATGCCAGCATGGATTGCTGCGCGATGTCCGTCGCGGGAGCCGGCGTGGCGGTCTCCGGGAGCTGTTGCGCGCCGGAACTACACGCGAGCGCGACGAGGAGCGACAGGAAGAGACGCGGGCGACGCGTCGTCGTCCGTGAACGGAAACAGATCGCGGGGTGTGGCATGGACGGCAATGTACGAGTTCCGGACGATGGCGGTCAGCCGCGAGTCGTCAGAGCAACGGACGGCGAGTGGAAAACGGCGAGCGGAGAGCCGTGACGCGGCGCGCTGGAACCGTCGGCGCTAGCGCTTCACTTCGAGCACCGGCGCGCTGAACCCGGCGCTCGCCACCTCGCGCTCGGCCTGGGTGAAGCCGTAGGCCGGCACGATCTCGCCGGTGCGGTCGGTGACGTCGCGCCAGTGCGCGATCACCTGCTCGCCCGCATCCGGCCCCGCTCCCGCGTGGTAGCCGTGCGTGAGCGTGACGTTCGCCGCGGCGAAGTTGCCCGCGCCCGCGCAGAGGATCGTCCGCGTCGGTGCGTCCTCGCCGACGAGCGCGAGCAGGCCGGGGCTGACGCGCGCCGGGTCGAGCAGGCGCAGGCTCTCCGGCGACAGCACCCCTTCGGTCATCTGCGTCGCCGCGGTCGGCGCGAGGCAGTTGACGCGGATGCCGTAGCGCTCCCCTTCGATCGCCAGCGTCTGCATCAGCCCCACGAGCCCCATCTTCGCCGCGGCGTAGTTGGCCTGCCCGAAGTTGCCGTACAGCCCCGACGACGACGTGGTCATGACGATGCGGCCATAGCGCTGCTGGCGCATCGGCTCCCACACCGCCCTCGTGCAGTGCACCGCGCCCATGAGGTGTACCTCGATGACCGCGCGGAAGTCGTCGAGGCTCATCTTGGCGAAGCTCCGGTCACGCAGGATGCCGGCATTGTTCACCAGGATGTCCACGCGGCCCCACCTGTCGACCGCGCGCGCAACCATGTTGGCCACGGCGCGCTCGTCGGTCACCGAGCCGGCGATCGCCAGCGCCGAGCCACCAGCGGCGTGGATCTCGGCCGCGACCCCGTCGGCGGCGTCCTGCGCCAGGTCGTTGACGACGACGCGCGCTCCCTTGCGCGCGAGGTAGAGCACGTGCGAGCGCCCCAGGCCGCCCCCGGATCCCGTCACGATGGCGACACGCCCCTCCAGAGCCATGGCATTCCTCTCGGACCGCGCGGTGCGCGGGCAGCGGGATCGAGTTGATGGTGGCGCCGAGCCACGCGCGGTCCGCCTTGCGGCCCACGGCGCACCCACATGATAACGCGCATTGACACCGGAAGGGACGCGACGGCATGCTGGGCCCGTGGCGACCACGACGACCACCGTCTCCGACCCGCTCGCCGAGCCCGCAGCGGACGCGCGCAGCTGGAGCGTGCTCGCGGTGCTCTGCTTCGTGTACGTGCTCAACTTCCTCGATCGGCAGCTGCTGTCGATCCTCGCCAAGCCGATCCAGGATTCGCTGCACGTCACCGACGGGCAGCTCGGCCTGATCGGCGGGCTCTACTTCGCCTTCTTCTACTGCTTCATCGCCGTCCCGGTGGGGTGGTTCGCGGATCGCACCAACCGGGTGCACGTGCTGTCGCTCGCGTGCGCGGTCTGGAGTGCGGCGACGATCGGCTGCGGATTCGCGGCGACGTATCCGCAGCTCGTCGTCGCGCGTATGACGGTCGGATTCGGCGAGGCGGGGGGCGTGCCGCCGTCGTATGCGCTGATCACGGACCTGTTTCCCCCCGGTCGGCGTGGCACGGCGTTCGGGATCTACAACCTCGGACCCCCGATCGGCGCGGCGCTGGGCATCGCGTTCGGCGCGTCGATTGCGGCCGTGTTCGACTGGCGCTACGCGTTCATCACGATCGGCCTGGTCGGGCTGCTCACGGCGGCGGCGGTGCGCGTGCTCGTGCGCGAGCCGGTGCGCGGCCGCTTCGATGCGGGCGCGGCCCGCGTCGGGAAGTCGGCCTTCAGCGAGACGCTGCGCGCCTTCTTCTCGCGCAAGACGCTCGTGCTCGCGGCGCTCGGCAGCGGCGCCACGCAGATGATCACGTACGGCCTCGGCAACTTCACGACGCTGTTCCTCATGCGCGAGAAGGGAATGACGCTGCGGGAGGTCGCGGTCTGGTACGCCCTCGTCGCCGCGATCGGGATGGGCGCGGGGATGATCGTCTCGGGGCGGGTGATCGACCGGACGACGCGGCGCTCCCGTGCCGCGTACGCCACGGTGCCGGCGCTGTCGCTCGCGTGCGCGCTTCCCTGCTACCTCGCCTTCGTGGCGACGCCGACCTGGCGGCTCTCCCTCGTCTTCCTCACCGGCGCGATGATGCTCAACTACTTCTATCTCTCCTCGTCGGTCGCGCTGGTGCAGGAGGAAGTGCGTCCCGATCAACGCGTGATGGCCGGCGCCCTGCTCCTCCTCGTGATGAACTTCGTGGGACTCGGCTTCGGGCCGACATGGGTCGGCGCGGCGAGCGACTGGTTCGCGGCGCGCGGCGTACCCCACGCGCTCCAGGCCGCGCTGTACACCCTCACCCCCTTCTACGGCATCGCGATCCTGCTCTTCCTCTGGCTCGCGCGGACGCTGCGCCGCGAGGAGAGAACCGCGTGACCACCCGCCTCCCGCTCGCCGCGGCCATCGCCGCCGTCGCCGCCCTCGCGACGTTCGTGGACGCCACGCCCACCGCTCCCATGCCCGACGCGTCGATCGCTCCGGGTCCGATCGTGCACGCGCCCGCCGGCGCCGTACGAGGCACCACCGACGGCCCCATCCGCGTGTTCCGCGGAATTCCCTACGCACGGCCACCGGTCGGAGAGCTCCGCTGGAAGCCGCCCGTCCCGCTCCCACCCTGGAACGGCGTGCGCGACGCCACCGCGTTCGGGCCGGCCTGCCACCAACCGCCACCGCGGCTGTCGACCATCTACGCCGGCGGACCGATGCCGATGAGCGAGGACTGCCTCACGCTCAACGTCTGGTCGCCGGCGAGTGCGACGAGCGCGCCGGTGTTCTTCTGGATCTACGGCGGCGCACTGCAGTCGGGTGCGAGCCGCGATCCGATGTACGACGGCCGGCGGCTCGCCGAGCGCGGTGTCGTGGTCGTCTCGATCAACTACCGGCTCGGCGTGCTCGGGTGGCTCGCGCACCCCGAGCTGAGCGCCGAGTCCCCGCAGCACATCTCCGGGAACTACGGCCTGCTCGACCAGATCCGCGCGCTGGCGTGGGTGAAGCAGAACATCGCCGCGTTCGGCGGCGATCCCGCCGACGTCACCATCGCCGGTGAGTCCGCCGGTGCCCTCAGCGTCATGTATCTCATGGCCTCCCCACTCGCGCGCGGACTGTTCGCGAAGGGGATCGCCGAGAGCGCGTACATGATCTCCACGCCGGCGCTCCAGTCCGCGGCGCACGGCGCACCGTCGGCCGAGCAGGCGGGCGTGACGCTGATGCATCAGCTCGGGGCGAACGACCTCGCCGCGATGCGCGCGATCGCCGGCGACCAGATCACCGCCGCCGCGGCCGGATTCGGCTACGGTCCCTGGGGCGCGGTCGACGGCCACGTCCTTCCCGACCAGCTCGTGAACGTGTTCGACCAGGGCAAGCAGGCACGCGTGCCGTTGCTGGCCGGCTTCAACAGCGGCGAGATCCGCTCGCTCACGCCGCTCGCGCCGCCCGTGCCACCGAGCGCGTCGGCATACGAGAGCACGATCCGCGACCGGTACGGCGATCTCGCCGACGCGTTCCTGAGGCTCTACCCCTCCCACGACCTGCAGGAGAGCATCTTCGCGACGACGCGCGACGCGCTCTACGGCTGGACCGCCGAGCGGCTCGTGCGCCAGCAGGCCGCGCTCGGCGTGCCGTCGTATCTCTACCTCTGGGACCACGGCTATCCCGCCGCCGACGCGGCGGGGTTGCACGCGTTCCACGCCAGCGAGCTCCCGTACGTGTTCGGCACCTTCGACGGCACGCCCCCGCTCTGGCCGAAGAACGCGCACACCGCCGCGGAAGACGCGCTCGCCGACGCGATGGGCGACTACTGGACGAGCTTCGCCCGCACGGGTCGGCCGCAGGCGAGGAACGCGCCGGACTGGCCGGCGTACGCTCCCGGCGCGCGCTACATGCGCTTCGCCGCGACGCCGACCCCCGCGCGCGATCTCATGCCGGGGATGTTCGAGCTGAACGAGCGAGTGATGTGCCGGCGCCGGGCGGCGGGCACGCTGCCGTGGGGCTGGAACGTCGGCCTCTGGGCGCCGAAGACGCCCCCCGCCGAGGGCTGCTAGGGCCCGACGCGCTCGCTCGCGATCCGGCCACTCGCGTAATCCGCGCGCAGTCGCGTCTTGTCGATCTTCCCCGTCGCGGCGAGCGGCATCGACGGCACCCGCGCGATCTCGTCGGGGATCCACCAGTCGGCGATCCGGCCGCGCAGCATGTGCACGAGCGCCCGCGCATCCAGCGTGTGCCCCAGCCGCGGCTCGACGATCAGCACCGGTCGCTCGCCCCATCTCTCGTCGGGGCGGCCGATCACCGCCGCGCAGGCGACCGCCGGATCGCCGCCGACGATCGCCTCGATCTCGGTGGGATTGATCCACTCACCGCCGGACTTGATCAGGTCCTTCGAGCGGCCGCAGATCCGCAGGGTGCCGGTCGCATCGATCATCGCGAGGTCGCCCGTCTCGAAGTAGCCCTCGTCGTCGAGCGCGTCCCGCTCGGCCTTGAAGTAGCGGTCGACCACCGCGGCGCCCTTCACGCGGAGGTGGCCGACGACGCCGCGCTGCTGGGGCAGCGTCACGCCGGCCGCATCGGTGAGCTTGAGGTCGAGACCCATGACGGGGCGCCCCGAACCCGAGTCGGCGCGCGGCGCACCGGGTGGCGCGATCGTGCCGAGCGGCGAGAGCTCGGTCATCCCCCAGCTCGTCTGCACCTCCACGCCGAGCCGCTCCTCGATCCGGCGGAGCATCGCATCGGGACAGGTCGAGCCGCCGATCAGTACGCGCCGGAGCGCCGGAAGCTCGCCGCCCTCGCGGTCGAGCTGGTCGAGCACGCCGATCCACACCGTGTACACGCCCACCGCGATGGTCACCGCCTCGTCGCGCATCAGCCGGGTGAGGCTCGCGCCATCGGTCGCGCGCCCGGGAAGCACCAGCTTCGCGCCCACCGCGGGCGCGGCGAAGGGCAGCCCCCAGCCGTTGGCGTGGAACATCGGCACCGCGAGCAGCAGCGTGTCGCGTGCCGTGAGCGCCATCGCGTCCGCCTGCAGCGCGCGGAGGGTGTGCAGGTAGTCGGAGCGATGCGTGTACAGCACGCCTTTCGGCGTCCCCGTCGTCCCCGAGGTGTAGCAGAGTCCCGCCGCCGTTTCCTCGTCGAACTCGCCCCACGCGACCGGCGCGCCCGTCGCGGCGAGCAGCTCGTCGAGCGCATGCACGGGGACGGGGAGGCCGGCCGTCCCGGCGGAGTGCGGCGCGTCGAGCACCAGGACGCGGCGGATCGTCGGACACCGCGAGAGCAGCTCCCGCGCGAGTGGCAGGAGCGACGCGGCGACCGCCAGCACACCGTCCTCCGCCTCCTCCACGATCGCCGCGAGGTGCTCGGCCGTCTGCCGCGGATTGAGCGTGTGGCACACCGCGCCGATGCCCGTGGTCGCGTAGTACACCTCGAGGTGATGCCGCGTGTTCCAGGCGAGCGTGGCCACGCGCTCCCCGAGCGTGACGCCCAGCGCGGCGAGCGCACCGGAGAGCCGATTGCTCCGGTCGCGCAGCTCGGCGTACGTCGTCCGTCCGGCGACGCAACCGGCGACGGCTTCGACGACCTCCACCTCCCCGAACCACCTGGCGGCGTGATCGAGGAACTTGTCGACGGTGAGACGATAGGGCTGCATGTGCGCCGCGCTCGTCAGCCGTGCGAGCCGCCCGCCATCACTCGCGTCGCCGCGTGGCGCGCCGTCTCGCGCGTCACTCGCTGGCAGCCGTGCGCACCGCCAGCACCGTGACGTTGTCCGTGCCGCCTCCCGCGAGGGCGTCGCTCAACAGCTTCCGCGTCGTCGCCTCCGCGGATGCCGGCTCCGCCAGCGCGTGCGCGATCTCGTCGTCCGGCACGTGCTTGGTGAGTCCGTCGGTGCAGAGCAGCAGGCTGTCGCCCGGCGCGAGGTCGATCAAGCCGACGACGGGCTCCAGCTCGCTCCCGCCGATCGCGCTCGACAGCGTCTCCGCCGTGGACGCCATCCGCGCCTGCTCGTCGGTCCATGCACCCAGTGAGACCATGTACTCGCCGAGGTTCTGGTCGCGCGTCAGCCGCTGCACGCGGCCCCCGCGCCGCACGTAGGCGCGGCTGTCGCCCACCTGCACGTGATACGCGCGCGGCCACGCGAGCAGCACCAGCGTCAGCGTCGTTGCCGGCAGCCTCGCCGTGGCCCCGCCATACTCGGCCAGCAGATCGGCGTGCACCCCGCGCACCACCTCCTCGAGCTTCTCCAGCAGCGCGTGCTCCTCGCTCGTCTCCAGCGACTGGAAGCACGTCGCCGCGCGCCCCATGTACGACAGCATCGCCGCGAGCGCGCGCTCGCTCGCCTGCTCCCCCTCGGGACGGCCGCCGACGCCGTCGGCGACGGCGAGCAGGTAGCCGCCCATCCCGCCCCCGCCGAACTCCTGCGCCACCGCGGCCGAGGGAAGGCTCGTCTGCCGCACCTCCACCGACTTGTTCACCCGCGCGATCAGGAAGTGGTCCTCGTTCCCGTCGCGGACGAGCCCGCGGTCGGTGAGACCGAAGACGTCGAGCGTGACGGCGGCATCGGTGTCGATCATCGGGGCGCTCCGGTCGGCGCGACGGTGGCGTCGGCGAGACGCTGGAACGCCGCCTCGACCCCCGTTCCGCTCTTGGCGCTCGTTTGGAGCGCGGACAGTCCCTCGCTCCCCAGCCGCCGCTCGTCCGCGGCGGCGAGCGTCCATTGATCCGTGAGGTCCGACTTGTTCAGCGCCACCACGCTCGGCACGTCCCCGATCGTGTGCTTCACGAGATCGCGGATCTCGAACAGCTTCTCGAACGTGTCGCGTCGCGTGCCGTCCACGACGTACAGCACGCCGTGCGCGCCCTTGAGGTAGCTGGGATTGATGTTGCGCACCTCGTCGCGCCCCTCGAGGTCCCAGAGCATCAGCATCACCGGCTGCCCACCCGACTGCACCTCGCGACGATCGATCTTCACGCCGACCGTCGTGAGGTACTTCACCGAGAACAGCGAGTGCACGTAGCGCTGCACGAGACAGGTCTTGCCCGTCCCGAACATGCCGACCATGCAGATCTTCTTCTGCAGCATCACGGCCCCCTGGGTGCTGTTCCGATGCTCACCACCGGCTCGAACGAGACGCTTCGATTGATGCGCGCCCGCTCCGCGACGTCGGCGGCGGCGAGCGGCCGCGCCGTCGCCACGGGCCGTCCCTCGAGCGCCGCCACCGGCACCGCGGACGCCACGAGCTGCCGGATCACCGCGTCGACGCGGAGGTTCGCCAGCGACTGATTGGTCGCGTCGGTCCCCGTGGGGTCCGTGCGGCCGACGAGCTCCACCCGCACCGACGCGCCGATCGCCGCGACGCTGTCGGCCAGCCGGCGCATCGACGCCGCCAGGCCGCGCAGCTTCGCGGCCTCGGCCTCGGTCACCCGCGCCGAGCCGGGCTCGAACAGGATGCGCGTCCCCTCGATCGCGCGGCGAAGCTCGCCGATCCGCGCCGGCAGCGTCGCCTGCACGGCCGAGGCGTCGATGTGCGCCACGCCGCCGATCGCCGGCGCGGTGCGCAGCGTGCGCATCCAGTCCAGGCTCGCGCTGCCGCCGACGCGCAGCGTATCCCCCGCCAGCGCGGTCGTCGCCGAGGGCGGCGCGGCCAGCGCGCGCCGCGCACGCGCCACCACCATCGCCGAATCGAGCGAGAGGTACGGCTTCCAGTCGCCCGCCACCGCCGGCGGCGCCGAGCCGAGCGCGGCGAGCACGGCGCGCGGATCGCGCGCCGCCGGATCCTTCAACCCGCGGAACCGCCAGCGCCGCCACGAGCGCGACGCGTCGATCACGACGTAGCCAGGCTCCGCCTCGATGAGTCGCACGGCGCGCCGCCAGCGCAACCAGGACGCGGTGGCCAGCCCGCCGGCGAGCAGCACGATCGCGGCGAGCGGGAGCGCCCACCGCAGCCAGGCCCTCGCTCCGCGCTCGGCGGTGCGATCGGTGGAGAGCACCGTCTCCAGATTCTCCTCGAGCAGCGTCGTGGCCGACGCGAACGGCGCCGCGTCCCCCTCGAAGTCGCCGAGCGACGACCCGTACTCGAGGTGGATCTGCTCGAGCGTGCGCTGCAGCCGCTGCGGCACCACCTCGGGACACTGGCCGCGCACGACGGCGGCGAGCAGCGCGCCCGGTCCGGCCTCGACGTGCACCGTGTGCTCGCCGACGGTGAACGTGCTGAGCGTGCCGCCCTCGGCAGGCCGGAACGAGTCGCGCACGAAGTCCTGGATCGCCGCGAGCATGCCGGAGATCAGGTCGGCGTCCGGCACGTCGAGGTCGGGTGCCGTCACGTGCGCCAGCAGCAGTCCCGTCTCCGCGTGCACGAGGAACACCTGCTCGACGCGGTAGACGAGCGAGTGCTTGATCACGACGTCGGCGTATCGCGCGCCGGTGCGCCAGGCCTCGATGCGCCACCGGATCCCCTGGATCGTGAAGCTGTGCTCCACGGCGCTGTTGATCGAGCGCACGAGACCGGCCATCGTCTCGGCGATCGCCTTGCGAATCGCCGGGCCGAGCACCGGGAAGATCGCCGTCGCCACCTCGCGCGGATTGCGGCGGATCGACTCCCGCAGCGCCGTCTCGATCGTGGGGGCGAGCGCGCGTCCGAGCTGGCCGTCGCGGCTGGCGCGCAGCGCGATCGCCTCGGGCAGCTGGTCGGCGAGCAGGTGCGGGGTGACCGCCACCGCGTCCACGCGATCCGCCAGCTCGTCGAGCTGCTGCCGCTCCGGCCCGACGAGGAGCTCGCGCAACGCCGCGAACTCCGTCGCGCCATTCGGCCGCTCCTCGAACATGATCAATCCTTCGTGCTGCCCTTGCCCGCCGCGTGTGCGCCGCCGGTGAGGCGCGCCGCCAGCTCGGTCAGCGTGCCGGCGAGCGACGTGATGTCCACCTTGTCGGCCCGCAGCGCCGATTCGGCGCGATCGAGCTCGCTCGTCAGCCGCTGCGCCGTGCGCGACAGCTCGGCCGAGAAGGCCACGCTCTGCTTCATGAGCTGGTCGCGCACGTCCGCGTCCGCCTGCGAGGTGGCCTCCTCGAACTGGACGTGCCGCCGCTCGAGGCTCTTGAGCGAATCCTTGAACTCCGCGGACAACGCCTTCAGCTCGTCGGCGCGCTTGGTCCGCTCGGCCGCGAGGCGCTCGGCGTGCGCCGCGAACTCGCGCCGCGACGCCTCGTCCAACTCGGCGATGCGGCGCGTCAGGTCGTTGCGCAACTCGGCGTGCTCCTGCGCGACCCGCTCCTCGAGGCCGCGCAGCCGAGCGTCCACCATGCGCATCTGGCCGCCGAACAGGATGTCTCGGACCTGATCCAGGCTCTCGGGCTGCACCGCCGCGGCGTCCTCCGACGCGCCGTTTTCAGCCTGTGGTCTGGCTGCCGCGTTCTTGGCCATGTCGCCCTCGCCTTCGATTCGGGTTGGGCCGCTAACATAGAGCGCCGCCGACGGGATCACCAGAGAGCGGACCGAGCCGCGGTGAGGAACGAGATCGAGCCGTCGCGCTTCCCCCGGCTCGCGCGTGAAACGGGAGCGTCCGATCCACGGACTATATTCCGGCCAGCCCCCGAGCCCGCATCCGTGTCGACCGATACCACCCCCCGCAACAACTTCATCCGCGAGCTCGTCGAGGAGGACGTCGCCAGCGGCCGCTTCGGGCGTCCGGTCACGACGCGCTTTCCTCCCGAGCCGAACGGCTTCCTCCACATCGGGCACGCGAAGTCCATCTGCCTGAACTTCGGGCTGGCGGACGACTTCGACGGTCGCTGCAACCTTCGCTTCGACGACACCAATCCGTTCACGGAGGACATGCAGTACGTCGACGCCATCCGGAAGGACGTCGAGTGGCTCGGTTTCACGTGGGCCGAGGAGCGCTACGCGAGCGACTACTTCGGCCGGCTCTACGAGATCGCCGAGTCGCTCGTCAGGAAGGGGAAGGCGTACGTCGATTCACAGACCGAGGAGGAGATCCGGGAGCACCGCGGAACGATCAGCGAGCCCGGGACGCCGGGCCCCTATCGCGACCGCACCGTCGAGGAGAACCTCGACCTCCTCCGCCGGATGAAGGCGGGCGAGTTCCCCGACGGCTCGCACGTGCTTCGCGCGAAGATCGACCTCGCGCACCCGAACATGATCATGCGCGATCCCCTCCTGCTCCGGATTCGCCATGCATCGCATTACCGGCTCGGCGACGCGTGGTGCATCTACCCGTTGTACGACTTCGCGCACGGGTTGAGCGACGCCATCGAAGGGATCACGCGATCGCTCTGCACGCTCGAGTTCAAGGACAACCGCGACGTCTACGATTGGCTCGTCCGCGAGGCGGGCCTCGTGAACCCGCCGCCGACGCAGATCGAGTTCGCGCGCCTCGAGCTGGACTACACCGTGGTGAGCAAGCGCAAGCTGCTGCGCCTCGTGAAGGAGGGGTTCGTGAGCGGGTGGGACGACCCGCGCATGCCGACCATCGCCGGCCTGCGCCGGCGCGGGGTGACGCCCGAGGCGATCCGCGCCTTCTGCGACACCATCGGCGTCGCCCGGAAGCCCGCGCGCACCGAGCTCGCCACCTTCGAGCACGCGGTGCGGAACGACCTCAACATGCGCGTGCCGCGCGTCCTGTGCGTCGTCGACCCGATCAAGGTCGTGCTCACGAACTATCCGGAGGGTCAGGTCGAGGAGCTCGACGCGTCGTACTATCCGCACGACGTTCCCCTCACCGGCTCGCGGAAGCTCCCCTTCTCGCGCGAGCTCTGGATCGAGCGCGAAGACTTCATGGAGGATCCCCCGAAGAAGTTCTTCCGCCTCGCGCCGGGCCGAGAGGTGCGCCTCCGCTACGGGTACTTCATCACCTGCCAGGAGGTCGTGAAGAACGACGCCGGCGAGATCGTCGAGCTGCGCTGCACCTACGATCCGGCGACGCGCGGCGGCGACTCGCCCGACGGCCGGAAGGTCCAGGGCACGATTCACTGGGTGTCCGCCGCGCGCGGCATACCGTGCGAGGTGCGGCTCTACGACAAGCTCTTCACCGTGCCGGACCCCGAGGCAGGAGGCGACGACGTGGACTTCACCACGTTCGTGAATCCCGACTCGCTGCGCATCATGCCGAACGCGAAGGTCGAGCCGAGCGTGCTCGGCGATGCGCCCGACACACGCTACCAGTTCGAGCGGACCGGCTACTTCGTCAAGGACGTCGCGGAGTGGAGCGACGTGCGCCCCGTGTTCAACCGCACGGTGACGCTGCGCGACACGTGGGCCAAGGTGAAGGGCACGTAGCAACGGTCGGCCATCATGGCGGCAGACGGTGCGACGTCGCACGGCTCGAAGCCACGCAAGATGAGACGCGCGGTGACGAGCCGAACGGTCACCGGGCGGAGCTTCTGCGAAAGACAAGGCCTCAGCGGGAGGAGGAGGGGGCAGAGGAGCGTCGCAGCGCGAGTGGCCAGGGTGGAGCGCATCGTCATCGGTCCGTGGAAGGGCCCAGCTAGCCGCGCGGTCCTCGGGGTTCCTCGTACAGGCCGAACTCGTTGCCGATCGGATCGGCGAAGATGGCGAACGCGCCCATGTTCCCGCCGATCTCCTGGCGGGGCGTCAGTACCCTCCCGCCTTCGGCCTCGATCCGAGCCAGCGACGTCGCGATGCTGTCGACCATGACGTACACGCGCGTGCGCTCGTCCGGCGTGCGGTCCTCTTCCACGACCCACGTTCCGCTCACCGAGCCGGCGTCGTCGAACGCCAGGTTGCCGTCGCCACGCGGCCGGACGGTCCAACCGAAGATGCTGGAATAGAACCCCGCCGCGTCCTCTGCCTTGTTCGCCGGTATCTCGAGATAACAGATCTGTCCGTGTGGCATGTCTCCGTCCTCCGTGATCGAGCGTCCGCACCGGGCGGCCCATCGATGTGGCGAGTGAAGGTGAGACCGATTCGAACTTCGCGCCAGTTCGCGAGATTCGACGACGTGCCTTCGGCCATCGCGCGCACGAGGACGGCGCGTACCGGCTGGAGCGCGCACCGGATCTTCTTCGAGCCCGAGGAGAAGGTGTTCGGCTTCTCCGTCGTCGAGACGCCTCGCGGATGGTTCGTACCGGACGGCGGAGGCGGGCGGCTTTCCATTCGCGTTCACACTCGGCTGTCTGGCGCTCGGCCGACCCTAGCCGACCTCGCGGGGGATCCCCCGGCAGCGCGCTACACCGCGTCTTCGCGCATCCCCCACGCACCTGGCGCCGCTCGAGTACGCGGCGCACTGCGAGGTGCGGCGCGTCAGCCTCAACGGCGGCATCCGCTGGCACAACCACTGGGTGAACGTAAGCCACGTCCTCGGCGAGGAGTACATCGCCTTCGAGGAGATCGACGACGCGCTCTGGCAGGTCTGCTTCGGGCCCATCGCGCTCGGGCGGTTTCACGAGGCACTGCTGCGCATCGAGGATCAGTACGGCGACCTGGCCCGCACGCGGCGTCGCTCCGCTCCCCACCTCTGAGGAGTGTTACCCATGTCCTCAGACTATTC